>NZ_CAJUCP010000009.1 GCF_910585425.1 uncultured Acetatifactor sp.
TTGTGGCCTGGGCGATTGCCAGCCGCTGGCGCATTCCCAGCGAATAATGGCACACTTTTTTCCTGGACTGCGGGTCAAGCCCGACTTTCAGCATGATGGAATGAATCACCGCCGGATCTTTTTTATGGGTGATGCGGTATAGATATTCCAGATTACGGTATCCTGACAGATTGCGGATATAGCCGGGCTCTTCAATGATGATTCCCGCATGTTCAAGCATATCCATCTCCTTTCCCATCACTCTTCCATTTACGGATATTTCCCCTGAATCCACATGAAGAAAGCCGCAGATACATTTGAACAAAACGGTTTTTCCGGAGCCGTTATAGCCAATGATTCCATATATCTTTCCGCTTCTGCAGGTGATATTTATGTCATTCAGTACAGGAATACCCTTAAATGACTTGCTTACATTTTTCACCTCAATCACAAACTGTTCCACTCAGGCACCTCCCTACTCTTCTTTGTACCATTGAAATTCCATCTTCTTTATCTTTATCAATATCAGGACAGCACATACTGCAATCCCGGCCGCCAACATTATCAGCATATAAAGAACCGGCGGCTGGATAAAACTGTCATGTAATTTCACGCCGATTTGTGTTACCCTCATCCAGTTTACCGGGACGAACATCGCCATCTTCTCTCTTAACAGCGGATGGATATTCTCGACCAGGTAGATCATGAGCACCATGACAAATGCCGCCGTAACCGCTGCACTCCTGTTGATATAGATGCTGACAGCAAACATAAAAAGACCAATAAAACCGATTCCCAAAGTACCGATGATAACCGTCAATGCAGTCAGTTCCAACGGCGAAAACATCTGCATGGTTTCATAGGAAAAGGCAAACAGAAACCGGTATTCTTCCGGACTGCCTGTCAATGCCAGTGTATGATACAGTTTCCCCCAATCCAGGGTAAGCTCACATGACCCGCTTAACAAGACCATGCTGAAAAGTACATTTGCCGCCATTATCAAAAACGACTGCGCAAGGATCGCGCTGACCTGGCCTGCAGCCCATCTGCGCCTTCCGGTACGGATTACCTGATACATATTTTTATACTGAATAAACGGGACATCTGAAAAACAGTAAATAATCCCGATCATAAATAATAGCAGATAGAAAATATTTGACAGGATAAATGGGAATGCCCACGGTGCAGCCGCGTATCCCATATCTCTTGAAAACGCCGCCACGGGCCTCATATACAGATGCAGCATAAACCCCTGCAAAACTGCCACTACATAAGTCCTGGAGCTGAACACCCTTTCTGTAAACATCTGACGGAAAGACCGAAAATACCCCGTCATGCTCATATCCTCCTTTTTGACTGTAACATGCCTGCAAAGCCAAGGAGCAGCCATGCCGCTGCCCCCAGCAGGAATGCCCATGCGAGCATTTTCCAATCGCTGTTCCAAATATTATGCCTTGCGTCAAAGACCACGCGCGGGTCAAACGCTGCTATTTTCCGAAAGCTGTCTGCGCCAAATTCGATCAATATCTGGTAAAGCAAAACAGGTACGGAAAATACCAGCAGTTTATTCGGCCAGAAAAGTGAAAAAAACGCTGCCGCCATTGAGAGGATCCCCGCAAAAATCCCCCACTGCATCCCATAGAACCAAAACCACAGCAAATACTGTCCATGGTCTAAAAAAGAACGGTATCCTCCAAACATCGATATGTATTCCGCCATACCCTCATCCACCCATGGCAGCCTCAGGGAACACAGCATGGAAAAACAGGTTATGCCGATTCCCATTGTCAGCATGGAAGAAATGAAAATGACGAGCATTTTGGAAAAAACGTACTTTCCCAGGCTCCCGCGAACCACCAGATACTTTGCGTAGTTATATTCCAGATCATCCGTAAACGCAGCCGCATACGGAATTGACGCCAGGGAAAAAGCAACCAGAAACCCCGCATCGTAAGATGACAGCAACACAGATGACAAAACGGAGCCGCCTATATTTCCCATCCCGTCATTTGCCGATAAAAATAGAATCAATACGATTCCCATAACAGAAAAGTAAAGCTCCTTTTTACGGAACAGGCGGCTGATTTCTGTCTGGAAATATCTCTTCCGCTTCTTCACTAAAAAAACACTTCCGTACCATCTGCCGCATCGACAAACATGTACTGCGTATATTCATATTCTTTGCCGGTATCGCTGTCCACCCCTGATTCCGTGACTTCAAACAGCCATACAATCTTTATGTCATAAGTGCTGTCTGTCTGTTTTACCGGCATTTTGTACAGTTCTGCCCGCTTGACTGTATATGAGGCCCCTATGACATCCCCGTATTTTTTCGATACGGTTTCAGCGATTGTGCCAAAATCCAATAAGCTTACAGTCTCTCCCGGTTCGGAAAAGGAATACAGCCGTGAAACTTCCAGCCTTTCTATCCCATCCGCAGAATATAACACCTGAATCGGCCTGTTGCTTTCCCCGTCTTCCGGAAAGTCCTGGCTCCCAAAGTATACAGGAAGCCCTTCATGCTGCTGAACTGCCGTAAAGAAATAGCAGTCATTTTCCGCTCCCCATGAAAGAGTATCCGCGCCTAATTCCTGGCCTGACTTATCAAATGCCCTGTATTCCTTTTCCATGGTCTCATGATCCAATGCATAATAGTCATAGGCAGTCTCTTCCAGCTGATATCCTGCCCCATTGATGTTTTTGAGGACAGTATCAAATATCGTCCGGGGATCCCCTATTTCCATTACGGCATCTTTTGAATACTTGTCTGCATTGTAATCATTATCCAGACGGAAGGCCCCATATACTTTCTCGAATACCGGGGTACTGTAGACCAGAACCGTACTCGCGCGCAAAAAGGCGCCATCCTCATAGTTGGCAGTATAGCTTGGATATTCAATCCCATCCTCGCCTGAGCCGGTTTCATTCTTCTCCTCCGTGACAGTCTTCCCTTCGGAGAACATTGCTTTTGCTTTTCCGATATCCGGCTGTTGGAGCGTTGCCGTTACTTGATGCAGATTCCCAAGTTCTGCCTCTTCTGATATCTGAATCACCGTATCGAAAGTGACTCCATTTACAGTCTCCTGAAATTTTTCCGGAAAATCCTGTTTGTCTGCAGCGCTTCCTGTATTTCCTGATTCTGTTCCGTTCCCGGTATTCCGGGTATCCTCCGATTTGCTCTCATTCCCGGCATCGGTTTTTGGCTGTTCCTTTGCGCATCCCATACATCCCACACACGCCAGGAGCATAATAGCAATCATGTTTTTCCTTACTTTCATAATACTGAAATCTCCTTTTTTATTTTATTTTTCTTGAAGATTATATAATAATGCGGCACAGATTTGCCGGTCTTGTCCGTGAACCTTTCGTTTTATGTCCGCGAACAAAAAAAGCCGCCCGGACAAGGCGGCTCCTCTCATTCGATTCTGGCGTTATGTAGTATACATCAGAAGAACAGTATTACTGTTATTCTTAATTCCGTTCCGCTGAATTGATACTGCATTGTTCCGTTATACTTTTCCACAATGCTTTTTACGCTCTGCATCCCCCATCCATGCCTTGTCCGGTCAGTCTTATTGGTAATCCATCTGCCGGTTTTGGGGTCGATTTGGGGCTGTCTGGAAGTCGTATTGGAAACCTGGATTAAGATGAACTGATGCACACAGTGTATTTTCAGACAGATCACTGCATTGTCCATATTTCTGCTTCCCTCTATTGCGTTGTCCAGCAGATTCCCCAAAACCGTACATACATCACTGGGCTGTATGCCTGTATTTACCGGGAATTCCGCATCGATATCTGTTTTCATTCCCAGCTGCTCTGCCTTTTGCTTTTTGCAGCTGATGATTACATCAATAATATCATTTCCCGTAAATCTTTTTTGGACCATTTCTTTCATGGGTTCGCCGATCTGGCTGATATACTCTTTTGCCTCATCCATACGTTTTGAGACAAGCAGCTGATACAGGATATCTAAATGATTATTCAGGTCATGGTACAGCCTTGCGTTGCTCTCATATAAATGACTTACAGCCTGATAGTTTTCCTGCAATAATTCGTTCTGTATCTTCGCTATCCTGCTCTGCATTTTCTCGTTCTGGTTTTCCAGATATTTGTAACCCACATATATTCCCAGACTGCAGAGGAGCACCAACAGCCCGAATATAATGGATATCTCCACAGAAAAACTGCTCTGCGCCGGTTTCCTGTAATATAAAAAGAGCAGAAACGCAATCAGGGATATCAGCAATACCCTCTTTTCATGCTCGCTCCGGATAAGCGGAATGATCAGTTTTCTCAAAGAGACCACAAAAACAATCATTACGGACTTTGCCCAAACCACCAGTCCTATTCTCTGTAAGGAGAATGTCATGATCGTATCGCCGTTTATATTGAAGTGGTTTCCGACAGACAAATACAGATTTGATGCCAGCATATCTGTGGAGCAGAAACACAATGTATAAAGCACTGTAAGTGACAAAAGCTTTATGTAGCTGACGCGATAAAGCGCCATTGCTGACACACTGCCAAAAAGCATCCAGAAAAAGAGCGTGAATGAGGAATAAAGGACGATATTGTTTAGTCCCAATATCACAACAGCCAGGATGACGGATAAGATGTAGTCCCGGTATATCCTTACGTTTTTCCGCTCCTCCCTGAAAGTTTTGTCTGCCAGCCAGTAAAAAAGCCCGACTTCTGTCAGACAGGCAATCCATTCAATGAACTCAGATAAGAATATCATATGTGCTCGCTCCAATATATTGCCATCCGTTCTTTTATTTCTTCCAGCCTGGGGCGGCTGGCATGAATGCGCACCCCATTGCTCAGCAAAACCTCTTCTTTCTGAATGCTTTTAATCTGAGCGATATTCACGATGCTGCCCCGTTCCACGAAAACGAAATCCTTTGAATTAAGTTCTTTATGTACATCAGAAAGGCTCTTTCTCACGCTTTTCACACTGCCGTCCGTACAGATGATTATGGCGTTTTTGCCGTCTTTCTGGATATACACAATCTGCTTCAGCAGAATCTTCTCGATCCTTGCCGCAGTCTGTATCAGATAACTCTTATCCGCCTGGGACTGTACCCTTTTTATAGCGATCTCCAAAGCGCCCGGCAGCTTTTCATCCAGACAGCTTTTGGGAATGTACCTGAACACTTCCAGTTCATATGCATCGATTGCATATTTTAAGTAGGCAGTCACAAAAATCAGAATGGCATCCGGCAGACAGCCCCTTATTTCTTTCGCAAGTTTCATTCCGTCTGTATCGGGCATCTCAATATCGCTCAATATGATGTCAAAATACTTTCCCTCCTGAAGATCGTATTTTAACAAGTCGCTACGGCCATATGCTTTCAGCTCCGCTAAAATATTATTTTCTTTTAAGTATATCTGCACCTTATCCCTTATGGCTGCAAGCTGAGAAGCCTCATCTTCGCATATCGCTATATAGAGCATTTTTATCCACCTCTACTCTATTTTTTATCTATAATACACCATTCTGTAACTTTTATCATCTCTTTCGGAAAAATTTACAGACTTAGGTATCTGTTGTTCAACTCCAAGCCAAATATTTTGCCGCACTCTTCAAGGATCCAGCCAGTTCCGCTATCAGAGGACACCATCCAAAGAAGAAGCTATAGGGCAGGCAATTATATGTTGACGCAAAAAAGAAAATAAGTTATGCTGTAGTAGTAAAAAACGACGACAGCCGTACCTTTTAGAAGAAATTTCTTAAAAGTGGAATAAAGCCTGTGGTGAACTTGACGACAGTCGATTACTCACTGCAGGCTATTTTCTATAGGAAACGCAATAAGTATTTTCGGCAGGGAAAAGGGATTCTAAGGAACACCAGGTATGGAACACCAGAAGCAATACATCCCATGAGATAAAAGTACCTGACAGAAAGGCATTGCCGGGCGCCGTCACAAGGACAGTCGCCAGGGGAATGATAGAAAGCAACTCCGAACCGTACATAAGCAATGAGAATGCAAAAGGAGAAAAAGTGGAGAATTTCGCAGTCATCGACACCGAAACAAACTGGAATGACGAGGTAATGTCAATCGGCATCGTAATCGCCGACGGGTCAACCAAAGAAAAAATCGCCTCAAAATATTACATAATCACCCCGGAATACAGAGTGGGAGGAATGTTCTCGCATGAACTGAGGTCATCAGAAAAAGAAGCCCGCATCACAGACAGAAAACAGGCATTAGGAGAGCTGAAACAATGGATGGACTCTTACCAGGTGCGGAAACTTTTTGCCTACAATGCGACCTTTGACAAGAAACATCTGCCGGAATACGCAAGCTACCAATGGTACGACATCATGCGCCTGGCGGCATACCAGCAGTACAATAAAGCGATACCGGCTTCCGCGGAGTGCTGCAAAACCGGCAGACTGAAGCGCGGATATGGCGTCGAAGATATCCTGAAAATGCTGAGTAGGAACAACAGATACCGCGAGACACATAACGCCGTTACAGATGCGGAAGACGAACTGAAAATCATGAAGCTGCTTGGTTATGGGATAAGCGAATATGCTGCCGCGCTTATCTAGGCCGGAGAGAATCCGATTAGGGAACAACAGAAAAGAAAGGCGCATATCACCCAGGATACTGATTGGCAATCCACCGGAAGGCTTCGCCCGGGTCGTCCTCCTGGCCAAGCGGCTCTGACCTGGTTCTGTGCCGCACTGCCGGATTTCCGGTTTCCAGCAGCCAGAGTATGGAAGGCGGGCATTCCCTACTTCCATGGTATATCACAGTAGCATCGTCCTTCTGCGTCATCCACATAAATCCTGTACCTTTCCTTCTCAGGATACTCCGGCAGAATACAGACCGCGTTTCGGATGATATATTTGCCGAGCAGATTATAGGTATCACCGTCGGAGATTTTGCCGTTGGACAGCCGTCCGGTAATCCACCCTTTTCTCAGGAGCTGCACCAGCCATTCCTTTTTCTGCCCAAGAAGCTCCTTGGTCGTCTCATTGTCGATATCCGTGAAGGCCATCAGCAGATAGGAGAGGGGAATCCCTTTCTGGGACGCCGCCTGCCCGGGCCCGAAGGCAAGGAACCTCTCCCCCAGAGGCCCCAGCAGCTTATCTATTCATGCCTCATCCACAGGCCGGACGGATGCCAGGAGGCGCAGCACGCATATCCCTGCGGCGACGCACTCCCCTGCGTACAGAAATTCCCGAAACAGGTCTTCCGAAACTATACCACATTGAATATGACAACTGCACGTCATATTTCCCAGGCATTCTCTGAAATTTTCCCTTGCAATTCCGCCCTGGCCATGTTACCCTAATAGAAGCAGGGAATAAAAGTCTGAAGCATTCTGAAGGCGGTAGTGCTGTTTCTGTAATTCATGGCAATGGAAGGCTCGGGAAGCGTATTCCATTGTTCCGAATTTTCTGCCAGGCGGCAGCCTGTACCCAGAGAACTGAAATCGACAGAGTGCAATAGAGAGATTGTGCCATGCTTTATGATGGAAGAGGGACATTCCATAAAAGAGAGGCATTCCATGGAAAAAATGCATTCCATAGAAGAAATGCATTCCATGGAATAAAGCTATTTTTATGGCAGAAAAACGTCCCGGCATCCTTTAAAAATAATTGAGGAGAGAATGGATTTATGGAAGAGAACCTTATGACACAGACTGCGATTGATTCGGCTGACGAAGCGCCGGAGACGGAAGAGAACCCTTCCGAGGCACCTACGGCATACGACAGGATATACCTGATAGACAGCGAGAACATCAGCGATGAATGGGTAGACCTTCTGGACACCATGGGCCAGCGGGACGCCATTTTCGTATTCTACACAGGCAAGAGCACACATATAAACTGCGAGCGCGTGTACAAGCTGATGCGGCACGGCATGGGCAGGGTACAGTGGATTAAATGTTTTGAGGGAAATAATGCCCTGGACTTCCAGCTCGTCACCGAGCTTGGGGCGAAGATTTCCAAAGGGGAAGCCGCAGAATATATCATCGTCTCCAGGGATAACGGCTACAATTGCGTAGTCAGATATTGGAAGGAAAGGGGAATCACCGTATCCAAAAAGGGGACAGTTATGGCGAAGAGGACAGAAGAGCCAGGGGAGGCGATTCCTGCGGCAGGGCTGTTCTGCGGGGAAAGGGAAGCGCCCCTGGAGGAGCCAGAGAAAGCTGCGTCTGACGAGAATTTCCTCCATGTATTATTGAAATCGGTGGACATCATGGACAATAGTCTGCTGTACGGAGCGCTGACCGCCTTTGAGGGCATGACGGTAGGCGCAGAGGAGTACCGGCGGCTCAGGGATCTGGACGAAGAAGACAAGGAGACGCTGCGAGGGCTGTTGCTGGAGGACAGGCACGAGAGGGGCGTGAATTATGTCAGGCTCCTGGCGCACAGGAACGGCTGGGCCGCAGACGACGCGGAGGAACTGTACCAGGCTATCCTGAGCGGCCCTAAGAAGAATAAGGCCAAATATCGAAAGGCCCTGGCAGAGAGATTTGGGAAGGAGCCGGGGGAACGCTATTACCTCGTCACAAAGAGCCATTATAATTACGTGAAAAAGATATAGGGCCAGGCGCGAAAGAAGGACGGGCTTTGGAAGGAAGCGATGCCATATGGGAAAATTGGACAGACTGAGCATATACATAAGCATGATTCTGCGCCACAGGCCCCAGGAGGCTCACATCACCCTGGATGAACACGGATGGGCCAACGTGGAGGAGCTGCTGGCGGGAGTCGCCGGCACCGGCAGGGAAATCGACAGGGAAATGCTGGAGGAGATTGTTGCCACGGACAAGAAGATGAGATACAGCTTCAACCAGGATAAGACCCTGATTCGGGCGAACCAGGGCCACAGCATACCGGTGGACGTGGAACTGAAGGAGCAGGAGCCGCCGGAATTCCTGTACCACGGTACTGCCGCGGTGTTCCTGGAAGCCATAAGAGCGGAGGGCATAAAGCCCATGAGCCGTCTCTATGTGCACTTGTCAAAGGATGGAAAGACTGCCCTGACCGTGGGGAGACGTCACGGGGAGCCGGTGGTCTTAAAGGTACACAGCGGTGAAATGTATGGAGCCGGATGCCCGTTCTATCTGTCAGAGAACGGCGTATGGCTCACGAAAATGGTAGCGCCGGGGTACTATGAGGAAATGGAGCTGCAGGAACAGGAAATCGGCTCGGTTCCACATACCTGAGCCCGGATCATTGAGGAACCCGGACAGTGCAGCTCCTGGCCAGCGCGGCCACCCAGACAGTGCGGCTCCCGGCCAGCGCGGAGTCCGGACGGAGCGGTTCCGGGTGTCCAGGCCGGTGCGCCACAGAAAATCCCAGAATGACAGAGGAGAATCAGAGACAGAATGACCGCAAGAGAAGCCCTAAAACATTTCTTCGGCTATGACTCCTTCCGGAAAGGCCAGGAAGACATCATAGCGTCCATCACGGCAGGCCGTGACGTGCTTGCCATCATGCCCACAGGCGCGGGCAAGTCCATATGCTATCAGGTTCCGGCGCTGATGCTGCCCGGCATTACCCTCGTGATATCGCCCCTGATCTCCCTGATGCAGGATCAGGTAAAGGCCCTGAACGAGGTGGGCATCCACGCCGCGTTCATCAATTCCTCCCTGACAGAGGGGCAGATTAGACGTGCGCTGGCCCTTGCGGCGGAGGGCGCCTACAAGATTGTCTACGTAGCCCCGGAGCGGCTGGAAAGCTATGACTTTCTGGAATTTGCGGGAAACGTGGAAATCTCCATGGTGACCGTGGACGAGGCCCACTGCATCTCCCAGTGGGGACAGGACTTCCGCCCCAGCTATCTGAAAATCGTGGACTTCATCCGAAACCTCCCGAAAAGGCCCATCGTCAGCGCCTTTACCGCCACAGCCACGGAGGAGGTGAAGGAGGACATCCTGTGCATCTTAAGCCTCATCGACCCCTATGTGACAGTGACAGGCTTCGACAGGGAGAACCTGTATTACCGGGTGGAGAGCATCCGGAAGAAAGACGAATTCGTAATAGACTACATAGCGGCCCACCCGGAGGACAGCGGCATCATCTACTGTGCCACCCGGAAGAATGTGGACAAGCTTTTCGAGGCCCTGTTCAAAAGGGGCGTCCCCGTCACCAGATACCATGCGGGCATGGACAATGAGGCCAGGAAGAAGAGCCAGGACGACTTCATCTATGACCGCGCCCCTGTCATCATAGCCACCAACGCTTTCGGCATGGGCATCGACAAGTCCAACGTGAGATACGTCATCCACTACAACATGCCCCAGAGCATGGAGAACTACTATCAGGAGGCCGGCCGCGCCGGGCGGGACGGGGAGCCGTCCCAGTGCATCCTTCTCTTCTCGGCCCAGGATATGGTCATCGACAGGTTCCTGCTGGAGAAAAAGGACTTCTCCGGCCTGGACGAGGAGGAGACGGAGCTGATAAAGCAGCGGGACATGCGCCGCCTTCAGGTCATGGAGGGGTACTGCCGGACTGCCGGGTGCCTGCGCAACTACATCCTCAACTATTTCGGGGAAAAGGCCGTCACGCCCTGCGACAACTGCGGCAACTGCCACCGGGAATACCAGGAGCAGGACATGACAGCCCAGGCCAAACAGGTCATCAACTGCGTGGCGGAGACAAAGGGCCGCTATGGGCTCACCATCGTCCTGGGGACTCTGATGGGGGCGGACAGGGCAAGGCTGCGGGAGCTGGGCACCGTGGAGTATAAGACATACGGGGCGCTGAAGGACTACAGGGAGTCCCAATTGCGGAGCCTGATCAGCCAGATGGTGGAGGAGGGCTATCTGTACCAGACCCAGGAGCAGTACAGCGTGCTGAAGATGGGGGACATCGCCCCTCTGCGGGATGAAAGCACCCGGGTGATGATGCGCATTTACCAGGAGAAGGAACCGGAGAGGAGCCTGGACGGAAGGAACTCGGAGAAAAAGAAGGCTCCCCGCAGGAGCACGGACGCCCTTACCTCCGCAGGCTACGACCTGTTCGAGGCATTGCGGAAGCTTCGCCTGGAAATCGCCAGGGAGGAGTCGCTGCCGCCGTATATCATCTTCAATGACAAGACGCTGATTGACATGTGCATAAAACTGCCGAAAACCGCAGAAGATTTATTGAAAGTCTCCGGTGTGGGGGAAAGGAAGCAGGAGAAATACGGGGACAGGTTCTTAAGCGCCATCGAGTCTTTTGTGGAATCCCACCCCCATTCGGTGACCGCCATCCAGGCCCAGGAGGAGGCGGACGGCGACGGGGATGGCAAGCTTTCCGGGCGACAGGAATCGAAATCTTCTGCCGAGCCAAAGTTCGACAGAGCGGAGTTCAACCGGGCGAGGAACCGTCCGGACGGGGCGGGCGCGGCCTGGAGCGCGGAGGAGGACGAGCGGCTGAAGCAGGAGTTCCAGGAAGGAATGACCATGGCGGAAATGGCCAGGCAGCACAGCAGGACCAGAGGCGGCATCAAAGCCAGGCTGAAAAAGCATGGACTGATAGAGATGTAGCGATAAATGTAATAATATGTAATGACAAAAATGTAGCGATGACAGAGCATAAATGGAGGAAAAAAGTATGTTGGAGACAGGAACAAAGGCGCCGGATTTCGAGCTGCCGGATCAGAACGGGGAGATGCACAAATTGTCGGATTACGCGGGGAAGAAGGTAATCCTGTATTTCTACCCCAAGGACAACACCCCGGGATGCACCAAACAGGCCTGCGGCTTTTCGGAGCGGTATCCCCAGTTTACGGAAAAGGGAGCGGTGGTGCTGGGAGTCAGCAAGGATACCGTGGCATCCCACAAGAAGTTCGAGGAAAAGTACGGCCTGGCGTTCACGTTGCTGGCCGACCCGGAGCGGAAGGTCATCGAGGCCTACGATGTCTGGAAGGAGAAGAAGAATTACGGCAAGGTTTCCATGGGCGTGGTGCGCACCACCTACCTGATTGACGAGGAGGGCATCATCATCAAGGCCAATGACAAGGTAAAGGCGGCGGACGACCCGGAGAAGATGCTGAACGAAGTGTGAACGGAATGAAGATTTTCTAAGCCCGCAAAATCAAGGGCGCGGAAAGCTTACAGGGAGACGCGATGAAGATTATTTTGTCACCGGCCAAGAAGATGAAGGTGGATACGGACAGCCTGGAGCCTTTGGGGCTGCCGCAGTTCGTGGAGCAGGCTGACGGCCTTCTTTCCTGGCTGCGGAGGCAGTCCGGAGAAGATCTGCAAGGCCTTTGGAAATGCAACGACAGCATTGCCAGGGAGAATTTTGACCGCATTGCACATATGGACTTGCGCCAGAACCTGACCCCGGCAGTGCTGGCCTACGAAGGGATTGCCTACCAGTATATGGCGCCGGCCGTATTTGAGAGGGAACAGTACGAATATGTGCAGGAGCATCTGCGGATCCTGTCGGCTTTTTACGGCGTACTGCGCCCCATGGACGGCGTTGTGCCCTATCGGCTGGAGATGCAGGCCAGGGCCGCCGTGGACGGGCATAAGAATCTGTATGAACTCTGGGGCAGCAGGCTGTACGAGGCGGTTCGGGACAGCAGCGGGCTTTTGATAAACCTTGCCTCCAGAGAATATTCGAAATGCATCGAGAGATACCTGACGGAGAAGGACAGGTTCATCACCATTACCTTTTGCGAGGAATCGGACGGAAAGCTGGTGACAAAGGGGACTTACGCCAAGATGGCCAGGGGCGACATGGTGCGGTTCCTGGCAGAGGAAAAGATAGAGGAACCTGAGGAGCTCAAGCGGTACAGGAGGCTGGGGTACGCGTTCCGGGAGGAATTGTCCACGGAGACGGAATATTTCTTTGAAAGAATGAAGACAGATGCATAGTCGATTGAAGATTCATAGCCATAAGACAGGGAAGGGGCGAGGCCCGGCATGATAAAGATAGCGGTCTGCGACGATGACGAAAAGATTCTGGGGGAGACCCTGGAGCTGTTACGACACTATAAAAAGCTTCCCCTCTCCGCGGATGCCTACACCAGCGGGGAGGCCCTTCTGGCGGCGGGAAAGAAATACGACATCCTGCTGCTGGACATCGACATGGAGGGGCCCAACGGCATCGAGACCGCCCGGCGCATCCGGGAGGTGGACAAGGAGGTGAAGCTGATTTATGTCACCAATTACAGCGACTACACCATCTTCGCCTTTGGGGTGCATGCTTTCGCCTATCTGCTCAAGCCCCTGAAAGCGGAGGAGCTCTTCGCCCAGTTGGACGAGGCCCTTGCCTATGGGCTGGCGGGACCGGAGCCGGAGCTGGAGTTCCTGGCGAAAGAGGGGATCGTCCACATCGTGCCCTCCCGGATTCTGTGCTTCGAATATCTGAGCCGTCAGGTGCTGATGTACACTGAGGAGCGGGTCTGGCATTTGAAGCGCCAGATCACCGAGCTGGCCCGGGAGATGGAGGGCTACGGGTTCGCCATGCCCCACAAGAGCTTCGTGGTGAACCTATATGCGGTACAGCGAATCCACGGATATGAAATCACGCTTACAGACGGGAGGATAATCCCTCTGTCCCAGAAGAAATCCGCCGGGTTCCGCAGGGCATTGAACGAATATCTGGCGGGAGAGAGGGGGCGGGCGGCGTGGAAATCCTGATCTACATAGTGATTCCCTGTGTGGGAAGCGTGTTCATCCTGGGGGGCATGTTCTACGGGGCTTACCGGATGTCAGGGTATGCAGGCCTGCCCGGGCAGGAGGACAGGCTTCTGGGGGAGGATATGCCCCGGCGGAAGGGCGTATCGCGGCTAAGGGGCGCGTCCGGGCAGGAGGGAATGTCCCGGCGGAAGGGCATATCGCGGCTGAGAGGCGGGCCCGGGCAGGAGGGGATGCCCCGGCAGAAGGGCATATCGCGTCTGAGAGGCGCATCCTGGCAGGAGGGAATGTCCCGGCGGAAGGGCATATCGCGGCTAAGGGACCTGCCCGGGCAGGAGGGGATGCCCCGGCGGAAGGGCATATGGCGGCTAAGGGACCTGCTCGAAGAGAAGGGAATGTCCTGGCGGAAGAGTATGCCCCGGCGGGGCCTGCCCGGGCGGACGCTTGGTATCATATCGGTCTATATATTGGTGTGCGTGGCGTTCTCCAGCCTGGGGAATACCTGGGTGAACCTGTTTTTTCAATTCCTGTTCCCTCTGGTGGCATGGCGGGCCTATGGGACGCCGAAGATTTACTGCCTGTACTATCTCATCCTGTCCGTGGCGGTGTGGCTCACGGATGTGGCGGCAGTGCTGACGTTTCAGGTGCTGATGGCGGAGGGGGCTCTGTATCTGAATGCGCCTCAGTTCCAGTATATCCTGCTGGTGGTGGTCACCAGGATGGCGGAGTTCATGGTGATCCTGCTGGTATCCATGGCAGTGGGGCGCAGGGCCGGGCGGCATATCACCGCGAGGCAGGTGGTGCTCTCCGTTCTGCTGCCTCTGTATTCCGTCTTCAATATGTACTGCATGCTGTATCTGATACAGATTTTTCCCACGAAGGAAATGCTGGTTCTGCTGGGGATCAACCTGTTGCTGCTGATTGGGCTGAACATCTATTTCTGTGTGCTGGTGGATGTGATGAGCGAGAACCACAGGCTGGAGAACGAGCGAAATCTCTACCGGGCCCAGGCCCGGATGCAGCATCAGTATTACGAGCGGGAGGAGGAGAATTACGAGGCCTCCCGGAAGCTGATTCACGACATCCGCAACCATATCCAGGCCATGGAGGCGCTGTACGCCAGGGAGCATGCCGGTGGCGCCATCGGAGGGGATGCGGGGAGGGAGGCTTCCGGCGCCGCCGAAGGGGATGCCTGTGGCGATGTGCCTGATGCCGCCGGAGGAAGTGCCTACAGCGCCGTTCGTGGGGATACCTGTGGTGATGCCTGTAGCGCTGTCCGCGAGGATACCTGTGGTGATGCCAGCAGCGCTGTCCGCGAGGATGCCTGTGGTGATGTCTGCAGCGCTGTCCGCGGAGCCTCCCATGGTGATGCCCGCAGCGTCGTCTGTGAGGATTCCCATGGAGCCGCCCATATAGCAGAAAAATACGCCGGGGACATCCACCGGATGCTGAATAGCATTCAGCAGAGATACTACACCTCGGAAAAGCTGCTGAACATCATTTTAAACGATAAAGCGAAGATAATGCAGCGTCTGAACGTCAGAGAGGACATGAAGGTGGGGGAGCTGTCCCTGGATTTCATGAGAGAGATGGACGTGACGGCCTTGTTCGCCAATCTGCTGGACAATGCGGTGGCGGCTGCAGCGGAGAGCAGGGAGAAGTATGTCCGGCTGCGGGTGAACCGGGTGCGGCAGTTCCTCTCCGTCACCCTGGAGAACAGTTGCGATACAGCCCCGGTAAAGGCAGGCAGCACATTCCGCTCCCGCCAGGCGGGGCATCAGGGGCTGGGCCTGAAAATCATCCGGCAGACCGTGGAGCAGTACGGTGGGGACATGCAGATGGACTGGAAAGACGGGGTGTTCACCGTCAGGGTGATGCTGACGGCGGAGGCGCTTACGCCGTCCGATTTGAGATGATGCTGTCTTTCAGGAGCGATATGCCATACCTTAGGTAAGGCATATTGCTTTTTTGCTGTGGGGACTTTAAAATAATGACATAGGTAACGGACATTCCGGACAGAATCTGGGCGGACGCGCAGCGGCTTTCGTCAGAAATGTCCGCAGCGGGGAAGTTTGTTCCCGCGAGCAACGAGCCAAGTGGCTGCTTGCAGACATTTGGCGACTGCCGCGAGGGTCAAATACTGCTCTGCAGGGCTGCAAGTTTGATATCCCGTTGCTTGCAGCGGGGTCTTTGAGTCAGGAGGTGGGTACATGTTGGTGGCGAGCTTGATTGTGGGGATCGCGATATGTTTCGGAGTGCCGATCGTAGGCCTGGTGCTCCTGATGCGAAAGCGCAAGGGTACCGGGAAAGCCTTTGCCTGGGGGGCAGCGGCGTTCGTGGTGAGCCAGTTGCTGATTCGCATACCTGTCCTGCAGTTGGTGTTGCCGAACTTCGGATGGTTTGCGGTGATGCAGCTATATCCCTGGGGATACGGCCTGTTCCTGGGTCTGACGGCGGGACTGGCGGAGGAGACGGCCCGGTGGATCGCCGCCAGGTATCTTCTGAAGGGGAAAGATACCATGGAGCACGGCCTGGCGTTTGGCTTGGGCCACGGCGGCATAGAGGCCATGCTGCTGGTGGGCCTCAATATGATTGCCGGTGTGGTGATGGCGCTGGCCGGACAGGCAGAGCTGCTCGGGGCGACAGGGGCAAGCGTCCTGGTGGCCGGAGCGGAGCGGCTCTCTGCCATGGCCTTCCATGTGGGTGCGTCGCTGCTTGTCATGTACGGCGTGCGGACGGGCAGGAGCGCCCTGTACTGGGCGCTGGCGGTGATATTGCACGGAGTGTTGGACGCTGCGGTGGTGATACTGCCGGCTGTATTCGGCGTGGGCGTCCTGGGGATTGAGCTTTGGGCGGCTGCGCTGGGCGGCCTGACGCTGGCGGCGGGAATCTGCGCCTACCGGAGAAAGGGCGCTTAAGGCGTGGGCATAAATGAAATAAGAGTCCGGGAAAGAAAATCCGGACAGGAGGAGGACAAACATGAAGACAAACAGAAAGACAGACATGACTGCAAAGAAGAATGAAAACCTTGGCCGCATCCTGAGGAAAGGCATTTCCATGGCCCTTATCATGGCCGCAACAATGCTCCTGCTGATGGGCTGCAGCGGCACGAAGCTTTCCGGCGACTTCGATGAGGAGAAGGTGAAAGCTGCGGCTCATGAGGCCATCGACCATCTGACGGCCGGAGAGTACGAGGAATGCGTGGCGCTCATGGGCGAAGAAATGCAGGCCGCCCTATCGGCGGAGGTCCTGGCCGCCAATATGGAGACCATCACCGGGCAGAAGGGAGCCTTTCAGGAGTACAAGAGCAGCTCCGTGGTGGGCCAGAAGGATAAGGACGGCGCGGAATGCGCGGTGGCCGTAATCGTGGCTGCCTTCGAAAAGGGGACTGCCACATTTACCGTGAGCTATAATAAAGAGATGGAGATGATTGGATTCTGGATAAAATAGGTACGTTTTTTTGATATTGAAATGTGAATAAAAAAATGATACAATAGATAACACTAAATAGATGGGGGCAGCGTATGATTTATACTGCTTAACGATTTCACTTGCCGTGAAATCAGACTGCATAACGCTGACTGGTTCAATTGCATGATTACATTAGACAGTATTCAGCGTTATGCAGTATAAGTATATGAAGGTTAGTATGGACATGAGGGAGTGGTGCAGATGTGCTTTTACATTGGAATTGAAGACTTGGCAGCAAATGCGATGATTGAGATGCTCAAAAAGGACGGGCGGCGATTCCTTACTTACAATGAAATTGAAATGTACGGTGCAGAGGTAGTCCAGATTTTAAGAGAGAACGGAGAGAAAGCTGTTCTTATATTGTCAAGGGAAAACACGGATGCGCTTTTCAGAAATTACTCTGAATTTTTTGAAGAAATGGAACAGAACGGAAAAAGAGGGATTAAGTTAACGGATGATAAAGAAGTGGAAGATTTAATCCAGCAGTTTAGAGGATATCTGGCTTTAGATGTATTGCTGGCATTTATGAATCAGCGTTCCGTAAACGTATTGGGAGCATATTCATGAAAGACTGTAAAAGAGTGAAAGATCCAATCTATGGCTATATAAAGATTCCTGCCATCTATATGACGGACATAGTTGATACAGCCGCATTCCAAAGACTGCGTCGTGTAATACAGACTAGCTACTCTCCGCTTTATTCCTCGGCAGTCCACAATCGTTTTGTCCATTCGATGGGGGTCTTTCATCTGGGAGAGCTAACGGTCAATCAACTGATAAAAGAAGTGCAGAAAAAGATTGGTACGCCTATTGATTTACAGAGGATTGGCGAATTGTTTAAGCTTGCATGTCTGTTGCATGACGTAGGACATGCACCTTTTTCCCACACAGGCGAAGGGTTTTATCTTGGAAAAGACCATGATTATACACAAATACATAACAAATTGATTGAAACTATCGGAAATGAGGATTTTGCAAAGGATATTCCGAAAGATTCGAGTTCTGCCGCTGCACCTCATGAGATTATGAGCGCGATAATTGGCATATCAGAATATGGGAAGTTTTTTGACGGCGTGGAGCAGAAAGAGTTTTTTGCACGCTGTATAACAGGGTACAAATATTCAGCAGGAACAACAGAAAACAATATAAAGAACTGCTTTATATCTATGCTCAACTCCAAGGTGATACACGTTGATAAACTGGATTACCTGATTCGGGATGCCTACATCACAGGTTTTGATACAGTCAATATCGACTTTGAGCGTCTCCTGTCTTCGCTTACAATATCAAAAGATAAAGGTAAATATAAAATAGCATATTACAAAAACGCTATAAGCGTTATCGAGAATGTGGTTTATGCCCATGATGCAGAAAGAAAATGGATTCAGACACATCCAGTCGTATTATACGAAGCATACATACTCCAACACATTATGGGATACCTCAGCGAGAAAATGGACGATGGCGATAAAACATTGTTTTCTCTGGAATCATTGAGCAAAAGCGGGCAGCGGTTTGGAAATGGTTTATCCGTTTGTCTGTTATGTGATGACGACATCATCTATTTGATGAAAAATCCTTTCTACAGTCAATTATCGGAAGAGTTTTTTGAACGCAGGATAAGAAGGCATCCTGTTTGGAAATCAGAGGCCGAGTATAAAGCTTTTGTGTTGGACATGGCTTCTGGGGGAAGTTTGCTGGAGAAGTTTGAACAGGCAATGAGCGTCACGGCGAAATATTTAATCAAAAGTACTGATTCCTGGGTAATAGATGATGCATTGATTGGCAAGCTTGAAAAAGAAAAGGAAACCCTGCTTGCCACTGATATGGATTCGGAGACCAAAAAGGTTCAATTAGAAAATAAGGAGATGATTTTAAAGGTAGTCCATTCTCTGGAAGGTTATGCAACCGAAAAAGGGATTAGCTGTAATTTTGTTATATTGATGGCATCGCAGTTTAACAGTGGCTTCGGGAAACCTGATTTCTCAGCAACGAATATTGCTTTTCAGACAAAGGATGGGGAAAAGGTTGCGGCTGTAGGGAAAATAGTATCTGCCATAGAAGCCAAGGAGAGAGACAGGGATAATTTCTTTTACCTTTTTTATAAGCGCAGCATGGATGTAGACGACTATGATATAGACAATCAAGAGATTTGCAAGAAACTTTTTAAGGATGTTGTTTTTTAGAAAAAGGTTGCTCGTAGCAGAGCAGCCCTTTTTAGTGGAAACAGCCAGGCAGAACGGACGTCTGCATACCGCCGAAACGCACTCCAAACGTTACATCCGGCAACCGCAAATCCCTTCTCATACGCGCACTTCCGCATTACAATAATCGTATACCAATGGAAAAGCGGGAGGACGCCATGGGGCTGTGGAGAAAAATATTCATTCTTTCCTTTCGGGAGAAATCCGTATATCGGTTCGACTATCTGGCAGGCACCTTATTTTCTTTCCTGTACATAATCCTGAAGATATATATATGGAAGGGCGTGTACGCGGGCAGCGGCGGAGCGGTAAGGGGCGTCCTGCTGAGCGACATGGTTGCCTACAGCGTCCTGGCGGGCTTTACCGGAGGCATCACAAAGACCTCTGTCATGGGCGAGTTCAACGACAGTGTGTGCAGCGGCGCCATTTCCTCGGAGCTCCTGCTCCCCGTGGGGCTGAAGAAATACCTCTTCACCCGCTCCCTGGCCCGGAACATGTTCCAGACCGTCTACGGGATCCTGCCGTCCGTGCTGATGGCCATGCTGCTCTTCGGCATCCACGCACGGATTCGGTATCCCAACCTGATTCTGTACCTGCTCGCCGCCGCCATGGGGACGGTCATCAACTTTTTATACCATTTCCTCCTGGGCACCAGCGTGATATGGTAAGCCTGATCTACAGCGGGTTCTTCCTGTTCGTGGGCGGAAGCGCCTTCCTTGTCACCAGGACAGGCCTGCTGTTCCAGGTCATGTACTTCTTCCGGGAGGTGTCCTATTATCCCATCTCCATCTTCCCCAGGGCCATCCAGGTCATCGTCACCCTGGCGGTCCCCTACGGATTCATCAACTTCTACCCGCTGGAGGGGCTGCTGGGGAAGGAGGGGCATGGAGCCTTCCGGAATCTGTTCTGTTGGACGACTGCCGCCGCGCTGGCTTTCTTCGCCATTGCCTGCCTGTTTTTTACCAAAAGCGCAAAATGTTATAAAAGTAGTGGCTCATAAGCGCACAGGAGGATATAATGTCATTGATAGAGCTGTCCCATGTATCCAAGGATTATAAGGTGACCATGACCAGGCCGGGCGCCGGGAATGTGCTGCGCAATCTCTTCCGCCCGGACACGAAGATTGTCCATGCCGTGACAGACGTGTCCCTGACCGTGGAGGCCGGGGAGCTGGTGGGATTCATCGGGGAAAACGGAGCGGGGAAGTCCACCACCCTGAAGATGATGTCGGGGATCCTGTTCCCCACATCCGGCCATATCCTGGTCTCCGGCCTCTGCCCCTATCGCCGGAGGGAGAGGAACGCCCATAACATCGGCGTGGTGTTCGGCCAGCGTTCCCGGCTGAACTGGGATTTGCCCATGGCGGACAGTTTCGAGCTGTATAAGGAAATCTATCGGATCGACTCCGGGGCCTACCGGAGGAACGTAGACCGGTTCGTGGAGATGCTGCATATGCAGGCCTTTTATGACACGCCTGTCAGGCAGCTCAGCCTGGGGCAGAGGATGAAAGCGGAGGTGGCCCTGGCGCTGCTGCACGAGCCGCCCATCCTGTATCTGGACGAGCCCACCATCGGCCTGGACGTGATGGCCAAGCAGCAGATCCGGGAATTCATCGTGGAACGGAACCGCCAGGAGGGGACTACTACCATACTGACATCCCATGACATGAAAGATCTGGCCTATATATGCAGGAGGATCGTCGTCCTGGCAAAAGGGACTGTCCTGTTCGATGGCAGCATGGAAGAATTCCGGCGGACATACGCGAGAGAAGAGGGCATGGACATGGAAGACATGGTGCGGGACATCTATGAGGAGGTAGAGATATGACCACAGGTGAAAAACTGGCAGCGCTGCGGAAAAAGAAAGGCATCACCCAGGAGCATTTGGCGGAGCTGCTGCAGGTCTCCCGCCAGTCCGTGTCCCGCTGGGAGATGGACGTGGCCTTTCCCGAGACGGAGAAGCTGATTAAACTGGCCAGGCTCCTGGAATGCAGCATCGACTTTCTGCTGAACGAGAATCTGGAGGAGGATGCCGGGGACAGGAGGACGCCCCCGGAAATTTCTCCGGAGAGCGCAGCCCGCTTCATCCGGGAATGCGGGTACTTCTTCCTGGCCACCTCTGCGGAGGGCAGGCCCAGGCTGCGGCCCATGGGAATGATCCACGCCGATGACAGGGCCCTGTATCTGGTGACGGATAAACGGAAAAGCGTCTATGGGGATCTGACGGGGAATCCCCTGGTGGAGCTTGCAAGCTACAATCTCTATACCAGACAGTGGATCCGCATAAGCGGCCGGGTGAGGGCGGAGGCTTCCCGTGAAGTCCAGGAGGCCATGCTGGAGATGTATCCCATGATCCGGCAGGAGTATATCCGGCAAGACGATATGTTCTTCGTGATTTTCCGGTTAGACGTGGAGGCTGTCTCCATCAATTAGGCAGACCGTACAGAAGGCCGGGCAGCGCCGGGAAATCTGTCATCACAGACCCATACAGACAGACCTGGGCAACGAAAGCAGACAAACACAGACAAAACGAAAAGAGGAAAAGAGCATGAAAAGAAAATCCATCGGAGCCAGACATGAAATGATCGTGCAGCCCACCTTTATCATCGGCACCTTCAATCAGGACGGCACGCCTGATTTCGCCCCCATCACCTGGGTGAGCAAGACCTGTGAGGAGGACGACACCTGCCTGATCGTCATCAGCATGTACGGCACAAAGCAGACCAAACAGAATGTCCTGCGGACCGGGCAGCTCACCGTCAACCTGGCCACCACGGGCATGCTCCCCCTGGTGGACTATTTCGGCCAGACCTCCGGGAAGGAAGGGCTCAAGGACGCCCTCCCCTATGCCTGGGGCAGGGCCCTCTGCGTGGAGGCCCCCACCCTGGACGAAAGCCCCTGGGTCTGCGAGTGCCAGGTGGCCAGCCAGGTCGCCACAGGGGAGTCGGACACCTTTTTCTGCAGGATCAGGGATGTGCAGGTGGACGAGAAGATTGATGTGGAGGGCTGGGGAGTGGACCTGACGGCCTTCGACCCGGTGATTTATTCGGGCTATTACCATTCCCTGGGGAAGTACCTGGGGGCCATCGGGGATTTCTATCAAAAATAGCCTTTCCGCGCTGCCTCTGCCAGGGAGCCCTTGCCGGGAATCCATTGGGACACGATATAGCCAAAAGCATATAGATAGATAGTGTAATATATATTTGACTATATGGCTGACATTATGTATGATAAGGCAAATGGTGAAACTGTTGCTGAGCAGAGTCGTGCAGGAGGGAAAGATGAATCGGTTGAAATGTGCAGACAGAATGCAGAACGTGCATTCGGATATCAGGGGGCCTCTGTTTGTGGAGGCGATGGAAATGCAGGCCAGGGGAATCGAGGTGCTGCGGCTGAATACCGGGAACCCGGCGACCTTTGGGTTCGGGCTGCCGGACAGCATCGCGCAGGCCCTGGTGGGGCAGGAGGAAAAGGGAGTGGGGTACTGTGATTTCAAGGGCATGCCCCAGGCCAGGGAGGCCATCTGCGCATATGAGCAGAAGAAGGGAATCCAGGGCATCACGCCGGAGGATATCTTCATCGGAAACGGAGTCAGTGAGGTGGTCTCCTTCGCGCTGATGCCGCTGCTGAACCCGGGGGACGAAGTGCTGGTCCCCACGCCGAACTATTCCCTCTGGAGCAATTCCGTATACCTGGCGGGGGGCAGGCCCGTTTTCTATGTATGCGATGAAAAGGCGCACTGGTGTCCGGACGCCGGGGATATCCGCGCCAAAATAACGGACAGGACAAAGGCGATCGTGCTGATCAACCCCAACAACCCCACGGGAGTGCTGTACCCGGCGGAGATCCTGACCCAGGTGGCGGAGATCGCGCGGGAGAACGATCTGCTGGTATTTTCCGATGAAATCTATGACCGGCTGGTCATGGACGGGCTGGAGCACACTTCCTTCGCGTCCCTGGCCCCGGATCTGCCGGTGGTGACCATGAACGGCCTCTCCAAGTCCCACTGCCTCTGCGGATACCGCTGCGGCTGGATGGTCATCAGCGGGCCGGAGCATCTGACAGAGGAGTACAGGCAGGGAATCGTGCAGTTGACCTCCATGCGCCTCTGCTCCAACACCCTGGCGCAGCTGGTCATCCCGGCGGCGCTGGAGGACATGGAGACCCCGTCGTCGATGGTCAGGCCCGGAGGCCGCATCTATGAGCAGAGGCAGGCCACGGTGGATGAACTGGAGAAGATAGACGGCCTGACCTTCGTCAAAAATGACGCCGCCTTCTACCTGTTCCCCAAGCTGGATATACAGAAGTTCCACATTACGGACGACAGGAAGTTCGCCAGGGACCTGCTGCACGCCACGAATATCCTTTTGGTGCCCGGCAGCGGCTTCGACTGGCCGGAGCCGGACCATTTCAGGATCGTCATGCTGCCTGAGGCAAAGGAGCTGCACAGCGCCATGGGGAAGATGGGCGCTTTCCTGGACGGCTACAGGCAGGACTAGTACATCGGGTACGAGGGAGAGGATGAAATGAGACAGCGGGAAAATATGAAAAGTACCTTACAGAAATACGTTACAATCGTCTTCGGAGTGGTGCTGGTGGCATTTGCAATCAGTGTGTTCTACACGCCGAACAAAATCGTCAGCGGAGGGGTGTCCGGTGTTTCGACCATTTTTTATCACATGCTGGGGGTCCAGCCGGGACTCTCCTTTGCCGTCATCAATATCCTGTTGCTTGCGCTGGCTTGGAAATTCCTGGGGTTCGTCTTCGTCAAGGATACCATACTGGGGGCGGCGCTGCTCTCCCTGTTCGTGCAGCTGTTCAGCTATCTGCCGCCTTTGACGACGGATGTCTTCCTGGCCTCCATCTTCGGGGCCGTTTTCTACGGGGCGGGCGTGGGCCTGGCCCTGATAGAGGGCGCGTCCACCGGCGGCACGGACATCCTGAGCAGGCTCGTGCAGAAAGCCTTTCCCCATGTGAAAATCGGGAGCATTCTGATGCTGGTGGACGCGCTGGTAATCCTGCTGTCGCTGATCGTCTTTAAGACGATCAACCTGGCGCTGTACGGCATACTGGCGCTTTTTGTGGCATCCTTCTCCATCAACCTGCTGATCAGCAAGCTGAATGTGTCGAAGCTGGCCTTTGTGGTGACGGACAAGGGGGAGGAGATATCGAAATTCCTGGTATCGCATTCCCCCAGAGGCGTCACGATTATCGAATCCGTGGGCGCGTACACTATGGAGAAAAACGAAGTGCTGCTGTGCGCGCTGAAGGAGAACGAGCTTCCCCGGTTCCAGGAGGAGATACTGAGGATAGACGGTAAAGCGTTCATCATTTATTCGGAATCCACAACGATTGTGGGGAACGGGTTCCGGGTGTTCAAATAGCGGGGGATAATCCGCTATTGGGCGGCCTCCTGCTGATAGGGCTGACAGGGCAGCGCGACACAGGCTTGGGAGGAAGAACTTTTTGTAAAAAACTGAAATAGGTTGACATGAAAAACGATTCTTTATATAATACTAACAAGAGATGAGAGAACTCATCTTGGTGTGCTGACACCATAATAATCTGACAGTTAAGCCAGTACGAAGGCTGGCAAGTTGGGGAGCAACGGAAAAACTCCACAAGAAAGCCATATATGGTAGGATGGCAAGTTGGCAGACAACAGAAAAATCAGCATGATTACGACAGAAAAAGGTTGCTCATAGAAGAGCAGCCTTTTTTGTTGGATGAGGGAATTAAAAGCACTCCAAACATTACATGGGAGTCCGATATTCCACATCCGGCCATATCCTGGTCTCTGCCCCCAAAGACAGAGGGAGAAAAATGCCCATAACATCGGCATGGCATCCGGCCAGCGCTCTAAACCACTGCATCCCGCATAAATACTGGATATGCAGTGGGTTATCGCTTTCGCGGCTATAGACAGGATTTTGCCATATGCGGGGGGCAATGCAGTCCTGGGAAGAATCCCCCACAGCCTCCCGCCATTATCCCGGCAAAAGAACTTCAACCCGGCAGCACGCTGCGCTTCAGGCTGCTGTAGGCCGTCAGGATATACATCAGATAGATCAGGAAGAACAGCCCAAGCGTCACCCCCAGTATCCCGGCCAACTGCCAGTCTCCGCTAATGGCCCCCGGCTCAAAGGAATGCCCCATGGCCACGAGCAGGGGGATGCTGATCAGCAAAGGCGGCACCGCGGGCATGGCATAGTACACCGCCAACTGCCTGCGCAGCGTCCGGGCCATCTCCCGCCTGTCCATACCCAGCTTCTCCAGCAGACCGAACTGCCGGGCCAACCGCGGCCACTGGCTGAGCTGCTGCACGGTGAGGATGGTGGCGGACACAAGGGTCAGCACCAGCGCCAGATAGAAAAGAGGAAAGATCGTGGTGGCCGACACGGAGGCATATTCCCGGGCCACAGCGTCCTTTGCCAGCAGGAAATAGGAATCCCGCGCATGTCCCTGACCGGAATCCTCCCCCGCACCGTCATGGATGTCCCGCAGCCTGTCGTAATCCGCCTCGCTCAAAGGCTCCAGGGTCATGGCCGCATAGACGCTGTGGCTCACCGGGCGGGAAGAGAGGCATTCGTCCGGCACCACCAGCAGGAAGCCCCGCCCATTGCCGTCCCACAGCTTCTGGGAGAAGGATTCCGTATAGATTGCGCCCGGGGACAGGGTAGTCCCGCCTGTTCTGACACTGGTGTCATAATCTTCCAGGGCGTTCTCCAGATATGCCATGCAATGGATGATATACCGCCCCGGCTCCGCAGGCGCCTCCGGATAGCCCAGCATGGCCCGGAGGGCGGCATAGTCGCTGTAGGCCATGAGGGGGTCGTAAGCGTAGTAGGCATAATAGTCCGTGCGTTCCAGAAGGTAATCCGTCATCTGCCGGGTCTCTCCCTGATAGAGCCGGTATTGCCTGGAATCGCGCAGGGGAATGTTTTCCCCAATATAGTCCAGATAGGGCCCGAAATCCGCAGGCGCCCCGTCCGTGGTGCCGATGAAGATGTCGCAGCAGGTAGTCCCCTCCACCCGGCTCTGGAACAGGACGCCGAAGAGCATGCCTGCGCCCTCGCTGACGATAGTGCCCGTGAACAGCAGAGAAATCGTGGCCATGGTCATCCCCATAGTGCCCAGCTTGAAAGAAAGGGTGCGGAACACCAGCAGCGTGTGGGTGCCGTACTTCTTCCCGGGCCTGGCATTGAAATAGGCCGGTACACCGGAGGAAAAGCTTAAGAAGAAGCCGTACAGGAAAAATATCACAAGGGCCGCGCCCATGATGCCCAGGGGGAGGCTTCCGCTCAGCAGCAGCAGAGTCCCCAGAATGCCGCTGACGATGGAGACGGTGAAAACACGCCGTCGTCCGCGGCTGCTTTGGATGGCCTCTTCCTCTCCCCGCCTGTCGTAGGACAGCAGGTCGCAGATCTGCATCCTGCGCAGACGTTTCCGGCAGCTGCCAAGGGCCAGCAGATAGATTACGGAAAAGTAGGCAAATGTCAGAGCCACAGCCTTCGGCGAAAGGGTAAGGCGGAAGGTATAGGGCATATGGAACAGGGAAAGGGTGATGGCCCGCAATATCTGAAAGAACAGGCCGCCCAGCAAAAGCCCCGCAAACAGGGCGGCAGCCCCCGCCGCCAGATTCTCCAGGAAGAACAGCCGTGCCACCTGCCCGTTCTCCAGGCCGATGAGGATATAGGTGCCAAGCTCCCTGCTCCGCCTGGAGAGCATGAAGTTCATGATATAGCGGATCAGCCACCCCATGATGGCGATGACCACGGCGCTCACCAGCACAGTGATCAGCGGCAGGCTGCGCATAAAGGAGGACAGGGCCCGGAGCTCCTGGGAGAACACCAGCCCGTTGAAAGCGTGGATCAAAGCGGCGGACAGGATGACCGTGACGAAGTAGACCAAATAGTCCCTGGCCTGCCGCCTGGCATTCCGCAGGGAAAGCTTACATAACGTCACTGATATCACCTCCCAGCAGCCCCAGCACATCCAGGATCTCATGATAGACCACGGCCCTTGCCCGCTTCCCGCGAAGCAGCTCGTTGAACAGCCGCCCGTCCTTCAGGAACAGCACCCGGGAGGCGTAGCTGGCGCTGTATGCGTCATGGGTCACCATGAGGATGGTGGCCCTCATCTCACGGTTCATCTTGGCCATGATTTCCAGCAGATTCTTGGAGGCCCTGGAATCCAGGGCGCCCGTGGGCTCATCCGCCAGTATCAGGGACTGCCCCGCCACCATGGCCCTGGCGCAGGCCGCCCGCTGCTTCTGGCCGCCGGAGACCTGGGTGGGGAATTTCTCCAGGATATCGTCGATTCCCAGACGCATGGCCACATCCTGCACCCTGTCCTTCACCAGGTTGGGGTCCATGTGGTTGATGGTCAGGGCCAGGCCGATGTTCTCTTCCAAAGTCAGGGTGTCCAGCAGGTTGAAATCCTGGAAGACGAAGCCCAGCTTCTCCCGCCGGAAGCGGGCCAGCTCCTGCTGGGGGAGCTCGGAGATATCCTGTCCGTTCAGCAGGATATGGCCCGCGCTGACCGTGTCAATAGTGGAGATGCAGTTCAGGAGCGTGGTCTTGCCGCTGCCGGAAGCCCCCATGATGGCGATGAAATCCCCCTCCGCCACATCGAAGCTGACCCGGTCCAGGGCTTTGGTGACATTGTTCCTGCTTCCGTAATACTTCTCGATTGCCTGTACTTGAAGCATATGTTTTTTCGATAACGCCCAAACGTTTCGCCAGTATGACGTCCCGGGACGTTACAGCCTCCTTTCTTAGGTCATTTCTGATAAAAGAATCATACACCGCCGCCGGGGAAAATGGTATCGAAGAGATATTCATTCAGGTTACAGATTTGTAAGAAAAGGAGACGGGCGAAAGTCAGGGCAGCGCCTCCCTGGCGGGAAAGGTAAGGATTACAGAGGTGCCCTGCCCTTCCAGGGACCGGGCCTCCAGGCGGATTTCCAGCATGGCGGCCAGCTTCCGGCACAGATACAGGCCCATGCCTGTGGAGCCGCCCCGGGCGCGTCCGTTGCTGCCTGTGAAACCCCTGTCAAAGATGCGGGGCAGCTCCTGGGCCGGGATGCCCAGTCCATTGTCGCTGACTGTGAGCTGCACCTGGCGGCCCAGGGGCTTTGCGGCCAAAACAATCACAGGCTCCGGATTCCGGTAGCGGACGGCATTCTGCAATAGCTGTCCCAGCAGAAAACACGCCCATTTCCCATCGGTATACACCGTCTGCTCCAGGCCCTGGGTCTCGATGCGCACGCCGCTCTGAATCAGCAGGGAGCGGTGCTGTTCAATGGCCTCCACGGCGATTGTCTCCAACGAAGTCTGGCGGATGAGGAAATCCTGCTCCGGACTTTCCGCCCGGGCGTAGAACAGGGCCCGCTCCACATGGTTCTCGATCTGCGACAGCTCCGCAATCAGTTTCCGGCGCAGGACACTGTCAGCGCCCCGGCAGATCAGCCGCGCCGCCGTGATGGGAGTCTTGATTTCGTGCACCCAGCTCTCGATATATTCCCGGTACTCCCGCTGGGCCGCCCGGGCATCGGAGACCGCTTCGACAGCCCCCTTGCCCGCCCGGCGCATCAGCCCAAAGAGCGCCCGCTCCCGGGCGGTCTCCGGCCTGGGGAGGCATTCCGCGAACAGGTGCTTCTGGTCCAGACCCTCCAGGATGGCTTCCAGCTCCAGGAGCCGTCCCCTGCATTTCAGGAAGTCAACGGCCTGCACCGCCAGAAAGAGAATGGCCCACACAAGCCCCAGGATCGCCAGGATGCCGGGCTGGGTGCCCGTAAGGGACAGAAAGAGGATGGAACCCGCCCCGGCCGCAAGAAGCAGGACCAGCCGCCCCAGCCTGTCCCACAGAAATTCGCCCAATGTCATACTCGTACCTCCCCGGGAAAATCTTCATCCCGTTCACACCTGATACCCCAGCCCCCGCCTTGTCCTGATATAGTCCGGCAGCTTCAGCCCCTCCAGCTTCCCCCGCAGCCGGGTCACATTGACGCTCAGGGTGTTATCGTCTATATAGATATGGTCGTCCCATAATGCGTCGATCAGGTCCGCCCGGGAGACGATCTCGCCGGGGCGCTGCATGAGGTGGGCCAGAATCCGCAGCTCATTGCGGGTGAGCTCCACCGCCGCCCCGCCTGCGGAGGCGATTCCCCGGGACAGGCTCACTGTCAGCCCTTTCGCCTCAAGCCTGTCGGGCTCCTGCCGGGCCCGGCGCAGCACCGTATTGATCCGGGCCAGCAGCACGGGGATGTGGTAAGGCTTTGTGATATAATCGTCTCCCCCCAGGTTCAGGGCCTGCAGCTCGTCCATGGCTGAGTCCCTGCTGGTGAGGAAGATGACGGGCACATCGGAGCCCCTTCGGATCTCCATGCACAAAGTGAAGCCGTCCTTCCCCGGCAGCCCCAGGTCGAGCAGCGCCAGATGGGGCCCGAAATCCCGTAGCTGCCCGGCGACATCCGTGAAATCCGTCACCGCCAGCACCTGATGGCCCTCATTCTCCAGCAGCAGCGTCAGCTCCTCCCGGGTGGACGGATCGTCTTCTATAATCATGATTTTATGCATAACCTGAGCGCCTGCCTTTCCTTATGATTCCATTTCCTGCCTGCTTTCGGCCATATCTTTTTTGACTCCCATTTTATCACGCAATCAATGGCGCATCAACAGAAATGTAACGGAAACCCCTGCCGATGCGGAATTCCATATGGGCAACCTGAGGTTGCATAAAGGCACTGTGGCGTTGGTGGTAATAGCCCCTGTTATTCTGTATAATGGAATCCTGTAAAGAATCCGGGAGAGGGGGGTGAGGCAATGAAATTGTCAGAAAAAATCGTGGAATTAAGAAAAATAAATGGAATGACCCAGGAAGAGCTGGCTTCCATATGCAATGTGAGCAGGCAGTCCATATCCAAATGGGAAGCGGACATCGCCCTGCCGGAAACGGAAAAGCTCTTGACGCTGGGAAAGACTTTCCATGTGTCCATGGATATTTTATTGAAAGATGAGCTGGAATTAAGGGCAGTGAAAGCGGTCCACATCTGCGGCAGGAATGCGCTTCAGGAGAAGAAACGGCAACGATATGAGGGCATCCTGATCAAGGAAAGCGTGGCGGATGACGCTGTCATCGACATTATGAACGTCCATAAAATCGAACTGTGGGATGCCGGGGGGAAACCAAAATACTGGACCGCACTGTTCTTCACAAGCGACGAGGCGGATTTTCCGGAGCGGATTTCCAGGGCCATGTCAGCCGGTTCCCATAGCGGAAGCTGGTTTGTTGATTTCAAAGCGGATAATGAGAAATATATCGTTTTTAAGGATAAAATTCTACGATACAAAATAGGAAACCGGGCGGAAAAAGAGCATGTATGCGCTGAGTGCCGGAAAATGGGCGTTTCAGACGCACAGATGAACTGGCCGGAATAGGAGGGCGATATGAGAGTATTACTGACATCAGCAGGTCTGGAAACAGAGGAAATCAAAGCGTGTTTCGTGGACATGGCAGGCAAAGACATGGCCTCGGTAAAAGCATTGTTCATACCCACAGCGGCAGTGGACGCAGAAGCGATAAAAGTGCTGCCCAAATGCATGAATGACTTATTGAAATGCGGTATTTCAGACAGGAATATCAGGGTGTGCGATCTGCATGAGGGAATGGAAACCGCGCAGCTACAGCAGTATGACGTGGTATACATATGCGGAGGCAATACGCAATACCTGCTTGAAAGGATCAATGATACGGGATTCAATAAGTCTTTGACGGAGTATATCGATAAGGGCGGGCTGGTGATAGGGGTGAGCGCCGGGAGCCTTATTTTTGCCAATAACCTGCCCGACAATCTGGGTCTGATAGATACGAAGCTGGACGTCCATTGCGCGGCCGGAGAAAAAAGGGGGAAGCTGGCCTGGCCGCTGAAGAGCAATGTGAGGCTGACGGACACCAGCGCCCTTTTGATAAGAAATCTTCCGGACGGAATGGAAATTATTGGGGAATCGTGTTATGCTGGAGGCATATAGAAAATCAGCCAAGGAGGAAAATCATGTTTGCGAGAAAACTGCAGCCGAAGGAATACTGGCGGGCGGGCCTGAACATGGCGGTGGCTTTCGAGAGCCCTTTCGAATACGGTAAGGAGCTGGAGAAAGCCGAAACCGCCAGGGAGAATCCCCTGGAGGACTACTATGGGGCATTCCCCGGCGAGGGGGAAGCCCCGGTGGCCTCTGTCATCATGAACAAAAAGCAGGTGCGCTTCGACGGCCACGTCCTTAAAATGGGCGGCGTAGGCGGCGTGGCCACCCTTCCGGCCCACCGCCGGGGCGGGGCCGTCAGAGCCTGTATGGAGCTGGCCCTGCGGGATCTGTACAAAGAGGGCTGCGCCCTGTCCCATCTGTACCCCTTCAGCACCGCCTACTATCGGCAGTACGGCTTCGCCCCCGCCGGAAAGACCCTGCGCTGGCGGGTAAAGCTCCGGGATCTGAAGCGCCTGCCGGATGTGGGCGGCAGGGTGCGCCAGCTTCTGCCCGGGGACGACTTAAGCCCATTGACGGAAGTTTACGCGAAAGCCTGTGGGGACACCAACTTCTCCTGCCTGCGGGAGGTCTTCGACAAGGACCTGGAGGGGGAGAAGCCGCTGAAGGACAGGCGCTGGATATTCCTCTGGTCGGATGAAGAGGGCATTCCCGGAGGCTTCCTGATCGGCAGCAGGGTGAAGGACACCCTCCACTGCGTCACCGAATTTTCCGGCAGGGACGCCCTTATCTTCACGGACGCAAAAGCCCTTGTGGGGCTGCTGCATTTCGTGTACGAGGCGTTCATCGCCAATTTCGCGGACATCGAGTTCGGCGTGCCGGACCATATGGACCTGGCCGGGCTGCTGCCGGAGATCAGCGGAATGGACTATAAGCCTGTCTTAAACGGGATGGCGCGGGCCGTCAATGCGGAGGCCCTCCTGAAGCTCTGCCGCTGCAGGGGAGAGGGGAGGCTGGCGATAGGGGTCACGGATAAGATAATCCCGGAGAACAACCATACCTTCCTGCTGGACTTCGCCCCGGGCCGGGAGAACCTGGTGGAGCGGACGGAAGGGCCGGCGGACATTGAGATGGACGCGGGGAACCTGGCCGTGCTGCTGGGGGGCTGCCGGGGGGCGGACAGCATCGCCATGACGCCGGACATCAGGGTGAACGCGCCCGGCATAGAGCTCTCCCGGGTCTTCTACCGAAAGCCCTGCCATATACTGGATCTCTTCTGAGTGGATTTTCCGTTTCTCCGGCCCTGATTTCCCCGGGACAGCACTTTCGGTCAAGAAAAAAGGCAGCGGGCGGTGTATCCTGTGATTGTAATTGACACACAGCCAAGGCCCGGGATCTCTGGGGTGCCGTCCACCGGATCGGCGCAAGGATTCCACGGCTTTGGCCGGAGGCGCGAAAGCGGCAGAAAGGCGAGGATATGCATGACAGAACCCCCATATTCCGTTCCCTGAACATGATTGAGGAAAGGATCCGGGAGAAGCTCACCGTGGAGGCCCTGGCCCGGGGAGTCCATTTCTCCAAATACCATTACCAGCGCATGTTCCGGGAGGCAGTGGGGGACAGCGTCATGGGATACGTGACCAGGAGGAAGCTGGCCCTGGCCGCCGGGGAGCTGGCGGAGACGGACAGCACTGTGCTGGAGGTGGCTTTGAGGTACGGTTACGATTCCCATGAGGGCTTCACCCGCAGCTTCAAGTCCTACATGGGGGTGACGCCCGCGGAATACCGGAAGTACCGTCTGCCTGCGAGACCGCGCGAGATGGAAAAGGAGAGAAGCGCTATGATGTATTCAAAGACCACAGACGAAATCATCCGGGAACTGAACGGGCTCATCGTGGAAGCCAGGGAGACGGCGGACTACACGAGGAAGAACATGGGGGCAGGGACGGAGGCCCTGTTCTACGAGGAGTTCTGGGACTTCACCGCAGGCAGGGCACAGGAGCTGGCAGATGGGCTGTCGAAAACGCTGGAGCAGGTCACTGCCCTGGGGCGGCGCCCGGACGGGATATGGGCCCGGTTCCGGATTGTCAAGGCCATGGAGGACGCGGCCTTTGCCGCCGGCGTCACCGCCTTTCAGACAGGGCTGATGATCGCCCGGGCCAGGGAAGGGCAGCGGCAGGCATACCAGCATATATGCCTAAGGTACAGCCGCCTGGCGGAGCATGCCCGGCTGAAGGCGGGAAAGGTGGCGGATTTCCTGCAGGAGCTGGCGGGGCTGATCTTCCAGGACATGCGCCGGAACGGGGCGCAGCGCATCCGGGCCGCAGCGGAGGCCGGGCGCGCCGCGGCGGGGAAGCTGCGAGATCCCGGGCTGCCCTACGGCTATATCGCCGACGAGATTGCGGAGATTGCCCGGCGGCTGTCGGATATGCCTCTGGAAGAGGTGACGGTCACGGCGCTGGAGGATTTCCGGTTCCGGCTGGACACCATCGCCTTTGCCGCCCAGATGGACGTACTGCGGCAGCCCTCCCACAAGCCTCTGTTCGACGGGATACAGGAATTCCAGAACCGGCTGGACGATTGCGTGGAGTTCCTGCAGAGCCTGTCCCGGGAGGTGGAATGGAAGCCTGAGGGGGAATCTGAAGGAACGCAGGAGGGCTCCCCGGAAAGGGGCTTGGTGAAACTGTACGGCGACCTGGCCATGCAGGAGGGCATGCTGCTGTTCTGGCTGAAGGGGGAGATCCAGAAGCTGGGGACCCTTCTGGAGGAGCCCCAAAGAGCAGCGCTGGAAGGTGTCTGCGACAGGATGGCGAAGGCGGTGGAGCTGTGCGGCAATGCCGCCGGGGAGACCGGGCCAGGGGAAATCCTCCGGCTTCTGCAGGCGGCGTATGAGGAGCTGGCCGTCCGGGCCGGGGAGCTCGGCGAATACGGCGGCGCGCTGGCCTATATCGCGGAGGAGGTGAAGGGGCCGTTTCCGTATCTGGCGGCTGACAGGTAATATAAGGATGGTGCCAGTTTATGGAAATCGCTTTTTTTCATTGCCTTGCATGGATATTTATGGTAAGCTTTTATTGATAGAAGAAGTTACAGACATCAGATACAATTGAAAGGATGTGGATGTAATGACACTTCAGCAGAGAGCCATGGATGTAATGGAGCGCCTACCGGATGAAAAACTGGCACAAGTGATACAGTTTGCAGAGTTCCTGTCCACAAATATCAATGCTTCCGCAGAACAGAATGGGGAGAGGGAAGAAGGATATATCAGAAAACCGGGAATATTAAAACGCAAAATGGAAATGGCGGATGATTTTGATGCGACACCTGAATGTTTTAAGGAGTATATGTAATGTACTTGATAGATACTTGTGCCTTTTTATGGTTCCTTGATGATAACCCTAATCTGGAGCAAGAGACGCTATCGGCAGGAGCAGAGACTTATACTTAAGCATTGCAACATTGTGGGAGATTGCGATAAAAAAGACGATTCACAAGCTGAATCTTGCGGAATCCGTTACAGATTTGGAAGAGATATGTAATGACTACGGAATCACGATTTTGCCAGTGAAGACCAGGTATCTTGAAATGATACAAAAACTCCCTTTGATTCATGGAGACCCATTTGACAGGCTGATTATGGCCACGGCTCTGGAAGAAAAGCTGCTGCTTATTACATGTGACTCCAATATAAGGAAATACGATATAGAACTGTTCTGGTGAAGCGGATATCCTGCGCAAAAGCGCGGGATATCCGCTTTTTCGTAAAGGCTTTTGTATACCTACGAATCCTTCACGATGCCGTGGCTGGAAAAATACTCCAGCCAGATGACGTCATATTTGCCCAGGAGATGCACCTCGTCCCAGGTGTAGTCCGGGTTCAGGTTCCCGGTCTCGTCCGTCACCACCTCGTTGATGTCCAGGTAGAAGATGTTTTCCCCGTCAGCCAGGGCGGCGATGCGGTCGTTGCGCTCCTGGATGGCCGGGTTGTTGAAGATCGGGTCGGATTCCGATTTGCTCTGCTCCACGTACATGATGCCGCAGACGTAGAGGATGGCGTCCGGCTGCAGCTCCCGCAGATAATCCACGGCGGCCTCATAGGCTTCCATAAAGGAATCCACAGTGCCGGTGCCCATCTCGTTGATGCCGATTTCCAGATAGATTTTCCCGAAGGAGCGTTTCCGGAGGGCCTCTTCTATGGTAAGGGTCTGGCCGTCCACCTGGGCGGTCTTAGACTGGAACATGCTGTAGACGGTCATGCCGCCCTCGGCGTAGTAGGTCAGATTGTCCCAGCCGGAATAAAGCTCCACCCCGGTGACCCGGGAGTCGCCGATGAACAGGGCATCGTCAAAATACTCCCGGGGCACTTCCGTGAAGGCATATTGCATTGGCTCTGCCTGGGCTGCGGCATCAGGGTTCTGCTCTGCGCCGGGGGTTGTGTCCGGAACCACGGAGCCCGCATCGTGGGAACTGCCTCCGGGCACAGCCGTGTCGGTGTGCTGAGGACTGCCTGGATTGCTGGCGGCATTGTTTCCTGAACCGGTGGGGGCTGAATCCTGCTGTGGGACGGCAGTACCGGAGGGATTGGCTGAACCGGCAGCTCCTGCGCCCGGCTGTCCTCCGGAGCCGACTGCTTCCGGGCTCTGCTGGTTGCCAGAGCCGCCGGAACCATTGGCCGAACCGGCAGCCCCTGCGTCCTGCTGCCTTCCGGAGACGCTGCCAGAGATAGCCGCTTCCCGCTGGCCCGCAAGGACATCGGGGATTTCCCCGGTATTGGACTGGCTGGAGGCAAGCAGGAGGGAATTATCCTGGGCATCTGCGCCCCCAGGCTCCCAGAACGAATCCCGATGGGCCAGGCCCTGCATCAGCACGGAGATGATGGGCTGTCCCCAGCCGTCCGTATCATATTTTTCAAAAGCGCCATGTGCGCTGACGGCGGCTGTAAGGCTGGCACACAGCATGCTGGCTGCCAGTGCGGATAACAACGGTGTGGTATGCTTTCGTGTCCTCATATGTCTACTCCTATGCCCGGTTCCAGGGCGCTGCTTCCAAATGTACTGCCATTTCATCTTATACTGCATAACGCTGAATGCTGCCTAATGTAATCATGCGAATGAACCAGTCAGCGTTATGCAGTCCGGTTTCACGGCAAGTGAAATCGTTAAGCAGTATAAATACATAATCTCTCGAACTTCTTAAAGGCGCGGACGGTTACTCTTGTCAGGACTATATGTAGCTTCCTCAGAACCCCAGATACAGGAAAGGGTTATGCAATCCGGTGACGATCCGGTAGACGCATACCCAGAACAGGGCGAACAGCAGGACTTTTGCCGCCAGGGTGTTCCAGAACCGCTTCCAGACAGAATCCGCCAGGGGGCAGGACACTGCCAGCGCCGCCAGGAAGAAGCCCAGGTAATTCTTCCCGTGGATGATCCAGTCCCTCTGGTTCACCGCGATGCCGCCGCCCCGGAAGGGGAACAGCCGCGTAAAATAAATCCCCAGGCTCTCCAGATCCGTGACGGCAAAAATCACCCAGGTCAGCGGAATCAGGAACCATACGTACAGATGCGCCAGCCACCGGTAGGCGTCCAGCAGCCTTCCCAGCCAGAGCTTCTCCATGACGATGAAGAACCCCAGCGCCAGCCCCCACAGGAGGAAATTCAGCGTCACTCCGTGCCAGATGCCCGTCACCAGCCATACGGCCAGCAGATTGCACACTGTCCGCAGCGTCCCCCGCCTGCTTCCCCCCAGGGGGATGTACAGGTAGTCCCGAAACCACCGTCCCAGCGACATATGCCATCTGCGGTAATACTCGCTGACGCTCAGAGAGCGGTAGGGATGGTCGAAATTCCGGGGGAGCCGGAAGCCCAGCATGCTGCCCAGTCCCACGGCCATCAGGCTGTACCCCTGGAAGTCGAACAGGAGCTGCACCGAGTATGCCGCGGCGCCCATCCAGGCCAGGGGCGTGGAGATGCTCTCGAAGCCCACGGTCCGGATGTCGTGCCAGAGGATGCCCAGGGTGTCCGCGATGATGACTTTGAAGGCAAGGCCTACAATCATTAACGACAGGCCGTACTCCACGCCCTTGGCGGTGACCTTGCGCCTGCGCACCTGTTCGATGGTGTCATGGTACGCGGTGATGGGGCCGGACAGCAGCTTGGGGAACATGGCCGCAAAGGCCCCCAGCTCCAGAAAACTCCTGGGAGGCAGCTCCGCCCGGCGGTACACGTCTATGGCCGCGGTCAGCAAAGTAAAGGTATAGAAGCTGATGCCCGGCGGAAGGGAGGGGGCCTTGTATTTAAAATAGCACAGGAGCCCCACATGGAACAGCACCGCCCCGAAAAGCCAGCCCTTGCGCCAGGCAGGGGACTTCCGGCAGTCCAGGATGCGGGTCAGCACATAGTTCACGGCCACGGAGCCCAGCAGAATCGCTGCGCCCGGGAGGCTGCAAAAGCCGCAGAAGATGATGCTGCCTCCGAAGAGGACGGCATTGCGGTACTTTGCCGGGCACAGGAAATACACCAGCAGAAACGCGGGGAGGAAGCGGAATATGAAATTCAGATCGGACAATCCCACTGCGGCGCACCTCCTTACGCGGCCCGGCCGGATCTCCCGCCCCACAGGGACAGGATCCGGCCGGCCTATGGCAACGGTCATATTGGTCAGGACTTTCGACAAATTCACTTCTTTTTTTCAATGGCTTCCCCTATAGCATACGGAAGTATTTCATCAAAAGCACATCATTTTTGCATCAAAGTTGCATATAAAAAATACTATATATTTGTGGTAAAAATGGCAGCCTAAGAGCTGGCGCTGTTATAACGCCGCAGCCCCCGCTTCCACGCGCAGACCGTCAACCCGGTAAATGCCGCCGCCACGGCCAGGCCCTGCAGGGCCGCCTGCCACTTAAGCTCCCCCAGTATGCTCTGCACCGGCAGAGTGGCCATCAGGCCGTAGGGCAGGAGGAAGCAGAAGACGACCCGGTAGATGCCATAAAAGGCAATGCCCGGCAGCTTCATGCACAGCTCCAGCGCCGTGTCCTCCAACTGCTCCAGCCTTGCATTGGTCACCAGGTAGAAGCAGACGCTCCGGATCAGCACCATCATGTCATAATGCAGCAGAATCATGACGGCCAGCCAGCCCAGATAGAGCAGGACGTCCTCCGCATGGGGCACGATCCCCGCCCTGCGCGCGCCGTATCCGATGATGCACAGGCTCATGGCGATCAGGGGCAGGGAGCCCGGGTTGATCTGCTCAAAGGTAAGCCGCAACAGCGGGCTCACGGGCTTTGTCAGATACAGATCCAGCTCTCCGTTCCTGATTTTGTCCGGGACCTGCCGGATGCCGAAAAAGTAGAACGCCATGCCCACCGCATTGATCAGGGAGAAGGTTCCGATGAACAGGATCATCTCCCCCTCCCCCCAGGCGCCGATCCGGTCCACATTGGAATACACCGCCCCGAACACCATGAGCTGCACGGCGAACAGGCTCCCGTCCACGAAAAACGGCCCGAAGAACCCCAGCCGGAACAGCATCAGATGCTGGAAACGGATGCGGAACAGCTCCCGCAGCACTCTGAAATTTTTTTTCATCCTTTTTCTCATATCCCCACCCCGTCGTATCTCTTTCTGTATTTTTTCCAGGTAATCCCGATGACAAGCTGCAGGGCCCCGCACCAGGCCGCCAGGATCAACAGGCCGGGCGCAGCCTCCTCCCTGCACTGCCCTGTGAGCAGCATGGAGGGAAGATAGGTCACATAGTAGAAGGGCAGGCAGCGCATCAGCTTTACCACGGTCTCCGGGAACAGCGCCAGAGGCACGATCGTCCCGGTGACCAGGGCCACCAGATTGTTCTTTATCATCAGGAAAGTGCTGATTTCCTGATACTTTAACGTCAATATCCCCAGATAGAAATTTAACTGCACCATGAACAGAAGCCCCAGCAGGACCATCAGCGCCGCGCAGGCCATGACAAGCGGCTCCCCGGTGAACGCGAACCGGATCCGGAACAGGAAGACCCAGACCGCCGCGGCCAGGAAGTCAAAGGCCAGATAGAAGGCCACCACCCCTGCCTCCATGGCGATGAAGTATCCCTGTATGTTCATGGGCAGCACCATATATTTCGAAAAGGTGCCGTTTCGGATGCGCGCGGAGATCTCTCCGCTGATGCCGCCGGACAGCTCCAGCTGGGACAGGAAGGAGCTGATGATGTAATAGGACAGCATGCCGTGGAAGGTGAACCCGGCCACCGCATCCCTCTGCTGGAAGATGATGCCCCAGAGCAGGTAGGCGAAGAGGATCTTCGATATGGTGAACAGCATGTTGAAGACCACATCCGCCCGCCAGGCGAGCTGGGCCTTCAGGTTCACTGCCGCGGCTTCCCGGTATTTCCTGTATCCGGAAATGAATTCGGCTCTCATAATGCCACCCCCTTCGCGCCCTCCTGATAGATCCGCTCCACCACAGTCCCGATTTCGTCCTCCTCCACCGAGATGTCCGTGGGGCCCCAGGGCATGATGGCCGCCAGGGCCGCGCCGGCTTCCTCCTTGGGCACCAGGACCGTCAGCTTGTGGGGCGTCCGCTCCAACACCTCCCAACAGGGGAGCTGGCGGGAGGATTGCCATCCGTCCTGTTCCGGCAGGGGAGCGGGTTTTTCCGCGGCCGGGCTCTGGGCCGGAGGGAGCTCCTGAGAGAAGGTCACCGTGATTTTCTTGTTCTTCTGATATCTGGCGAACAGCGCATCCGTCCTGCCGTCATAGACCTTGCAGCCGTGATGGATGACTACAGAGCGGTCGCATAGCGTGGCGATGTCTTCCATGTAATGGGAGGTGAGGATGATGGAGGTCCCCCTCTCTCGGTTCACCTGTTTCAGGAACCTGCGGATCTGGTTGGAGGCGATGGCGTCCAGGCCGATGGAGGGCTCGTCCAGGAAGAGGATCCTGGGATTGTGCAGCAGCACCACCATCAGCTCCATCTTCATCCGCTCCCCCAGGGAAAGGGTGCGCACCTGCATGTCCATCAGCTCCCGGACATGGAACAGTTCCGTGAAATAGGCCCTGGTCTCCCGGAACTGCTTTTCGTCCAGCTCGTAGATTTCCTTGAACAGGCGCAGGGTGTCGTTTGCGGTGAGCTCAAAAAAGAGCTGGCTCTTCTGGCCCATGACCACGGCATACTGGCGTTTGAACTCGTTCTTCAGGTCATTGGGGTAGAAGCCCATGACATGGATCCGCCCGGAGGTGGGCGCGATGATGCCGGTGAGCATCTTCGTCAGGGTGGTCTTCCCGGCGCCGTTCGGCCCGATCAGCCCGATGAACTCCCCCTCCTGCAGGGTAAAGTCGAAATCCCGGACGGCGGCCTTCTCCTCGTATTCCCGCTTCCAGAGGCTTTTGACGCTGCCGGAAAGCCCCTCCGGCTTTTTGAACCTGCGGTAGGTCTTTGTGAGTTTTTCTGTTTCGATGATATTCATGTTCCATTCTCCTCATTTTCATATGCGGGGCTCCCGCCCCTGTTTTTATGCACAAAAAAGCCGGCCACGGCTGGTTCTGCCCTGCGCAAAAGGCATTGTACTTCCGTGACCGGCGGGTATGGGGAGACAGGGACTGCTGTCATGGACCGCGCATCCTGCGCGGCGGCTCACGGAACCAAAAAAGCACAGCCCGATACGGCCATGCCCTCCATCTGCAGTCCGGATTATTTCCCGAAAAAGAAGTATATGTCAAGCATCTGCGGGGCAGACAAAAAGGCGCAGCTATCCCCTAAAAAGCGTATAGCCGACCTTTCCGCATGTTCAGTTGCGGAGTACCTCCACATCCACCAAGCTTGACATACAATTCCTTCCTTTCTTTGTTTTTATAAGAAAAGTATAATCCGCCGGAGCCGGGCTGTCAAGGGATATCTGCTTTTTGCCAGGTTAAACTTATAAACTGTTATGCAACGCAGCACCATCTAAGGTGCCGCGTAAAAATATAAAGATATGCTCTATTTTATGGGAGATTTCCCTTTCGATTCCAGTGCTTTGCTTATGCTGTCCATATCCAGCATGGACAGCATCTTTTCTATCTCGTTTTCATAATCCAGGGACAGTTCATACCGGATCCGTTTCATGCTTAACTTATAGCTTTCTTTTACTAACCCTAAGATAGCCAGGGCTATCTTCTTCATGATCTGCAGGTTTTTTGCGCCTGTCTTCCCCATGCTTGTGTTCTTGTCATCGCAGAAAGTGAAATCAAGATGCCAGTGCAGCTTGGCCTCCACTCCCCAATGGCCTCTCGCTGCACGTTCGAATTCATCCGCATCCTCCCCGATGCTGCATATGTAATATCGGTATTCCTCTTCCTTTGTCCCGTCCGTTTTCTTCAGGACCTTATGCACCATCCCGAAGCTCCTGAGCTTCTTCCACTTTTCCCTCTCGCTGTACCATCCTGTATCCTCTGTAATGTAGTATTCCCGAACTGCGCTCCCGCCATGCTCCGGTTCCACTGTCCTTTTGTAACAGCCTTCTTTCCCTTTCAGTCTCTCCAGTACGCCCTCTTCAAAATAGGACCTCACTTCCTCATGGAAGAGCTGCTGGTTCCCTTTCAGTGCAAGAACATAGTCCCCTTTCCTGGAGACGATTGCCGCGACAGTCTCTTTCTGGCAGTTCATGGCGTCTGCCGTCACTATCGTGTCCCGCAGGTCCATAAGACGCAGCAGTTCCTGTGCTGCCGGTATCTCATTCGTCTTCTCTTCGATGAATTTCTGTGCCAGGCATATCCCGTAGTCATTTGAATATACATTCAGGGTCTGCAGGGCCCTCACTTCCACATGTTCCCCTGACTTCCTCTTAGATCCTCTGCTTTCTTTCCCGTCCACAGATACTATGCTCTTTTTATGGATACAGTCCTGTTTCCCTGACAGTGACACGATGTTCTCTATCATATGGAGCAGCATCTGTACCGTGACCTGATAGAAGTGTTCTGTATTGATGTTTCCCATCACCACACGGTAAGTATCATCTGTCGGGATCCCGAATGGCAGCTCCAGATATCTGCGCAACCATTTCTCTTTCCTTTTGGCAAAGCTTTCTATCTCTCCCCATTCGTCTGCATTTCCAAGGACTGCGAAGAAGACGATCATGATGATGTCGCCTAAAAGGTGCTTCGTATAAGAAGGATGCCTGTAATCCGGCACCATGTCCGCACACTTCTTGATATCCTGTATCAGGGAATCATTCAGTTCTATTGTGTCAGGTGAAATGCCATTTTCTTCAAATATATTTTGTAACGCTTCCAGACGGGTTGACTTCTTTGCCATATCTGCTCCTTTTCATTTGTTATAAATATTCTAAAACGAGTATATCAGATATGGCCGAAAAAAAGAATACGATACCTTATTCTTTTTTCGGATGGTATTTAACATTTTTGTAACTTTGTAAGTTTATCCTGGCTTTTTGCCGGATTCTTCCAAAGCTGTGTGCCAAGCGGCCAAGGCCAATTTATACTGCACACCGGTTAAATTTGCAGTGCAACCCGACTGCAGACCGCCAGCCAGGTACTTTCCCGGAGATGCCACTGTAAATCCTGGCGGTCTGCAGTATAAAACAGGGCATCAGAAACACTTGACACATGCTTTCAGAACGGGATATGATAGAACCATATTTTTCATACAGATACTTGGAATTTCCAGGAGAGACAGGGGAGGGGCGGGCAATGTATAAGAATATGGCGAAGCTTTTAGGCTTATATATTTTAGGGGTCATCGGTTATGGGTTCTTTGTCAGCAGGTTCACGATTCCGGTGCATCTGACGGTAGACGAGGAATTGTACATATCCATGGCCAGGTCATTCCATTACCAGGGACATTTCTCCCAGGGGGGGACCCTCCTGGATTATACCTGTGTCCTGTATTCCATGCTGCTGTCGCTGGTATATTATTTTGCCGGGCCGGAGGACATCATGTTCTTTTTCCGCATGATAGGGACGGTGGTCATGCTGTCCTCTGTCTTTCCGGTCTATCTGTTGGCAAAGCGGATGTTGGGGCCTGGGGGCAGGGATGGGAAAACGGTATGGATCGTGACCGCGCTGACGATTTTCCTGCCGTCTATGACGAATGCGGCATATTGCATGCAGGAAGTCCTGGTGTATCCCATATTCCTCTGGACGGCTTATTTCGTGTACAGAGAGATACAGGAAGGGCGCGTCCTGCGGATTTCCGGAGACATGGCCCTGATTGCGGCGCTTGCCGCTGTGGGCTATTTTGCGAAGACCATGTTCCTGTTCCTGCCGCTGCTGTATTGCGCATGCATGATCTGGGAGGCCTGCCGCCAGCGCTGCATTGCGGTATGGAAGAAGCTGGCCCTGTTTTCCGGCATCTGGGCGATTCTTTACGCCATTGGAAAAGGCGGAATCCTGTGGATCAACGGAGGGATTGCGGGCTCCAATCATTACAGCGCCCAGTTTTCTAGGCTGTTTCCCATAGACTGGCGCACGATTGCCGCCATATTGAGCTGCATTGTTTTCTATCTGGTGGCGCTTTGCTTTTACTGGGGGGTATTGCCTGTGGTGCTGCCGATTGCCGACAGAAAGGCCTATTCGGAACAGGACAGAGGATTCCTGAGGTTCCTGCTGCTGGGGATCCTGATTCTGGTGGCGGAGATCGTGATCAGCGTGGTGATAACGGAAGAGGGTAAGGTGCTGCTGCCCCATAAGCTGCTTTACCGGTATTTTCAGATGTTCGAGCTGCCGCTGCTGCTGGTGTACCTGAAAGGAAGGAACCGGTTCAGACTGCCCGGATGGATCTGGCCGGTGTACATCGCTGTCTTTTCCTATCTTGGCTTCTATTTTGCCGTGATGGGCGACGGACAGAGGACCGGGATTATTGACGCGCCGATATTCCTGCTGATAGACAATATTACTCAGATGTTCCTGCCGCATTTCAATATCCTTGCCTGCGGGGCTGCCGCCGCTGCGGCCTGCTTTATGTGGGTATGGCACCGGAGGCATCGGGTGGAGGGGTATATCAGGTGGTCCAATATAGCCGGGCTGGCGGCTGTGGGGGCGATTTTCCTGATCAATCTGTACCAGTTGCCTTATTACAACAATCAGGTGGCTATGGGTTCTGCCATTCAGGAGGATGCGGTATGCATCGCGGAATATATAAGCGGGAATGGGCTGGAGGACGTGGCAGTCTATTATCTGGATACGCAGAAGGCTCCCTACGGAAGGGCTGTATACGCCTATCTGCCCCAGGAGGTCATTCCCGTGGCACAGACGGAGCTTGGAACGCTGACAGGAGAGTACCTTCTGATAAGCGACGGAGAGGAATGCCCTGGCGATAGGGTGGAGCTGGACTTACAGGTGCTGCATGTCAGCCGCTGTGAATGAAAAAGGCTCAAGTAGTAAAACGGTTAAGCCTAAATATAAGGATAAAATGGATGAAGCATATCAACGAGCCGAAATTTATACTGGAATACAATAAGGCATATGGCCAAATGATTCGCCAGGAGCGGAGGAAACGAAAGCTGTCACTGGAAGACTTGTCCTCTGGAATTTTGAGCCGGACAGCGCTGGAAAGGGTGGAAAAGGGAGAGGCTCAATGGACAAAGCTGACAGGAGATACCTTGATGCTGCGCATGGGAATTTCGCCGGAATATTTTGAATCGCTGACTTCGGGTGAGAGCTTGGAACGGTGGCGGATGCGGGAGGATATCTGTCTGCTGGTGTATGGCGATTCGGAACAGGCTGTGGCAAGGCTGAAGGAATACCGGGAAATCTACAACAACCGGGAACCTCTGGAAGAACAATTCCTGCTGAAGGCGGAGGTCGTCCTGATGCTGCATGCCGCGGCGAGATTCGAAGAGACGCGACATCAAGGCCAGATAGCCCGGACACGGGGATATACAGATGCTGCGGCCATTCTGGAAAAAGCTTGGCAGATGGTAGGCTGCACTGTCCGGATGGGCTGGGAGCGGCATCTGGAGGAGCTTTGTCTGTCTCCCGGGGAGCTGGAGGCGGTTCTTCTGTTTAGTGCTGCACTGTTCCTGAATAAAAGAGAAGAGGAGGCATGGGAACTGTGGAAGACTGTGTGGGAATATCCCAAAGCGCATGGCTGGGGAGAACGTACAATGGCGTTGATTCTGCCCCAGGCCGCCATACTGGGAATCCGACAGGCATATGCGTCCGGCGGATTCAGCGATTCGCTGGCGTATATGGGGATTTCAGAGGGAGATATGGCTGCCAGAGGGCAGAGGGCTTTGGAATTGCTGCGCAGACATGGCTGCCACTGCTATGCGTTGCCGCTGCTGGATGCCCTGTGTGGGTTGGACGCGGCTCTTTTCGGGAGGCCGGAGTACCCGGAGCAGATTGGTAAATTCCGGGAGATGTTCCGGGAGATATATGGATGGTTCGGCTATCCAGGATACCGGATATGGCAGGGGATTTCCATTGACAATACCAGGGATGCGGGTACTGTCCTGAAAATGCTCCGGACATTCTATGGAAAATCCAGGGAAAGGGCGGTTTATGACGGAGGGGAACAGATAGTCACGCCCCGCCATTTGGAGAAGATAGAGAAGGGGATGCATAAGCTTTCTTATGAAAATTACAGCAGGCTGGCAAAACAATACGGGAAGTATGGGGGATGGCATACGCCGTTGCTGGAAACGGATTCGGTGGATGTCCTGGCTCTGCGGCAGCGGATTAGCACATTGCTGGAATATAGCGACTGGGAGGGTGCAGAGAGGGAGATTCATAAATTCCGCGAAATGGTAGACGAGGAGTACCCAAAGGTAAGACAGGAATTGCGTTTTTTCGAAGCTGCCATGAAATGGAAAAAGGAAGGGGCATTGCGGGAAAGCCTGGAAATGATGATGGAAGCGCTGCATTGTACGGTGCCTGAGTTCGAAGATAGAGATATGAAGTGGTGGGTTTTCCAGCGGGAGGAGATTATGATTGCCAGCGATATCGCAGAACTTTATTGCAAGTTAGGAGATTTGAAGGAAACGAAAAAATGGATTGAAGCTGTGCTTTTTTCCATGGAGCAAAACAGCGTAAGAACCGGTATCCATATCTGCGGCTATGATATTGTTGTACTAGGCTATAGTGACTATCTGGGAGATATACATGATTTTGACTGTGCGACAGAACTCAGCGAAGCAACGGTCTCAAAGCTCTTACAAATCAACAGGATAAATTGTATCCGGCATTTGTTTTATCATATTGCATGGAATGCCTATGAGGCAGCCTCTGAAAGGCCGGAAAGACGCGAGTCCCTCCGGCTGAAATGGAGAAAGGCTTTTCAAATCAGCGACTCCATGGCAGATTTTATGTATGATTCTCGCATGAGAGCATTATTAGAGGAACGGGAATCGAAATATTTATCATAATTAATCATCATATTTTTCAACCATTGTCTGGCAAAGCGGGATTGCCCGACACGGCAAGTATTAATGCTAGGATGGATAGTGCAGGTGCAAGCTGTAGTTTTTTGTTTTTCATTAGCGGTGTCTCCTTCTTAATTTTTTAATTAAGTAGTGGTGCTTTTGCTTTTATTTTACATTAGACTCTGTAAGAGAGCAATATGTCAAATTAGTTGAAAAAAATGCAACTGATTTGACATATTGTGTTAGTTGGGGTATTGAGATATCATAGATTGAGAAGCGCTTCAAGAACTTTGTATTCAATACAAAGGAGATACTGTAAAAGACTATATTATTAAAGGTAAGAAAATGGCGGCATTGTTTAAGCTGTTGGTGACAGAAGTTCTTGTCGTTCAGCCAGCTTGTCCAAACGGTACTTGTTGCAGCTATGTTGTTGCTGGTGGAGGTATAGGTTCCATAACATAAGAACAATACTGAAAGGAAGCCTTGAGAAGTTCGCTTAAGACTTCCTTTTCACAAAAATGAGATTAATCTTCAGCAATCTGCTGTAGATTATAAAGATTTGAAAAGAGCAACATTCTAAAGAATAGAGCTGCTCAAAAGGAGAAATATGCTATGGATGGCGATAAATATTTAGTGTTCAATGAACAAAATTATATCCATGAATATAAAGATAAAATGCATGTCAGAATGGGCCTATATGATACAGTTATTCTCAATCAATTACAGGAGGATGTCATAAAACTGTGTGATGGAGGACTGACAGTTCAGGAGATTTGGAATAAAATATGTATATTATATCAAACAGATGACAATGAAGAAAACAGTGCGCTTTTTCAGCAAATGATAGAAAGGCTTATAAATGGCAATATACTACATTTGGCCGTGCAAAAAGAAGAGGTAAAAATCCGTAAATTTGGAAAAAGGATGAAGGCATATCCCGTTTGGATTATCTGTGAAGTGACTAATAAATGCAATTTTGCCTGTCCTCATTGTTATAAGGAAGCGCACATGGATGGTTGCTATCTTGACATGGATAAGATGCACCGTATCGTTTCAGAGTTTGCCGGGTTTTCCCCGAATATCGTCTTGACTGGGGGCGAGGCATTGATGCATCCGCAGATAGAAGATATCCTCAAAATGGCAGTAATGAATTTCGAGACTACTTTGATGACAAATGGGTGCCTGCTGGATCGGATTGACATAGAATTATTGAGTAGGCTGAAACGGCTTCAAGTATCAATGTATGGATATGATGACGAGTCGTATTACAGTTTTACAAAAAACAGGAACGGATTTTCCCGTTTGAGCAGCGGATTTGAAAAAATCAGGAAATGTAAAGGCTTGGAAATGGTCCTGACGGTAGGTATGACCAGAGAAAATATAAACCAGCTGGATAAGTATGTGGAGGCTGCAATTGAATTGGGTGCTCCAGACCTATTTTTTGGGGTGGCACTTCCAGTGGGAAGGGCGAATGAGGGAAATGATATTTTTGAGTTCAATGAGAGGGAAGGGTTACGGGCATATAATCTTGTCAGTGAGTTAAGGAGGCAGTATGAAGCAAAGATTCGCATTATGCCATTTGAAAATCAGGGTGACTACGTGCCCTTGCACCAAAAGAGCCTCGGCTGTCAGGGTGGAAAAAGCAATATTGTCATAAATGAAAAGGGGATGGTGAGACCATGTAATATGTTGCCATCTTATCTGTTTTCTGAGTATTCTTTAGAAAGATATATCAATGATGTAAAGCACGGGATAGAAAGAAATTATGAACTTGATTTGGAGAATGTCAGGAGATATATGGAGCGGAATGGAAAGAAAGCGGAAGATATGAAATGTTCCGGTTTCTGCCATGTCAGATAGTTAAGAGATTATGAAGGTGGAGGACAGCAAATGTACCATTATATGACAAAGAAAAAGGGAAGTTTTGCCCTGATGATGATTTTGTTGGTAGCCGAAGGTGTAGCGGGGGTTTTCTTCTCGCTGGTCATGAGTAGCCTAGTGGACAGCGCGGGAAAAAGCGGGGGGGATTTGCTCATGGCCTTGGCTGGGGGTATCGCCTATACGATAGTCTACATCTTGCTGATGATTGGCTACCATTGCCACAAGGCATCGTTGATAGCAGATGCCAGATGCTGCCTGAAAGGAGATATCTTTTCGGGGATTATGGGCAGGAGCGTGGCTGACTTCGACACGGGGAACAGTGGAGAATACATCAATGGACTGAGCAACAACATGAACATGTTCGAGGGCGTCTGCTTTGAGAACATCATCAGAGTATTGGAGTGCGTGGTATCCTTTGGCACTGCGGCCGTAATCTGCATCGCAGTCCAGCCGCTTATGCTGGTGCTTATGCTGCTTCTGGCATTCATCACCCTGGCAACAACGAAGCTTACGGCGGGCTCGCTTGAGAAGAGTACGGAGCGTTTTGCCAGAAGTGCTGAAGAATATATGGCGGAAATCAAGGACGATTTCGGGGGATTCCGCCTGGTAAGATCCTTCGGCATTATAGACAGCATCCTGAACAAGCACGGACAGAAGAACAGACGGATGGAGGACGCAAAGCGGGAGAACGAGAGCCGTAGAATCGTATGCATCTGCATAGGGCAATTCGTAGGTCTGCTGTCCACGGTGCTGGTCATGGCCGCGGCAGCGTATCTATGCCTTCAGGGATTGTGCTCGGCGGGGATGGTAATCGGTTTTGGACATCTGATTGGGAAGGTAGTGGCCCCCATCACAGCAGTCCCTTCTATCGTGGCTAACTTCCGTGCTGCTAGACCGCTGCAGAGACGTTTCGAGGCGCTGATGGCGCGGGATGGAGAGACCGGGAAGGAGGCTGCCCCGAAGCATGTAGACGCAGTCGGTCTGGAGGATGTTTCCTTCGGATATCAGGAAGGGCAGGAAGTTCTGCATGGCTTAAGCTTCCGATTCGACATGGGAAAACGCTACGCGGTAGTGGGGAGCAGCGGGAGCGGAAAGTCCACAATGATGTCGCTTCTTGCGGGATATTATCCCTCTTACAGTGGGGAGATAAGGTTCGGCGGCACAAGGCTGCGGGACATTGGTGAGAGCGGTAGAAGCGCGCTGATAGGGGTGGTGTCTCAGGAGGCCTTCCTGTTCAACGACACTGTGGAGAACAACATCACGCTGTACCGGGAATACGCGCCGCAGGAGATTCGCAGGGCCATCGAGGAGGCTGGGCTTAGCGGGTTTGTGGCCTCGCTGCCCGAGGGGCTGCAGACAAAGGTGGACGAGAATGGGAAGAACCTTTCCGGCGGAGAGAAGCAGCGCGTCAGCCTGGCCAGGGCCATCCTGCAGAAGAACAAGATTCTGTTGTTGGATGAGTTCACGGCGAACCTGGATGAACAGACAGCAGGGGAGATAGAACAGCAGTTGCTGGCTCGGGAAGACTGCCTGATTATCGCGGTGACACACCGGCTGAAGCCGGAGATTTTACGGCAGTACGACAAGATAATGGTTCTGTCCCAAGGCCGGATTTGTGCAGCAGGAAGCTATGACGAGCTGGCGGCCATGGGGGAGGCGGGGGTCTTGGGATATAAATAGATATTCTGGATTGACGAAAACAGGTTTCACACTTTTTTCAAACATCAAACACATTTTTTTCACCGAATCCCCATAAACTTTTCACGCCTCCCTGATATATTTTTCCTATCAATATATCAAGGAGGTTGTTCTACAATGAGACAAAGGATTCTTTCGAAACCACAGACTTCTGTGACGGCCCTGGTGGCGGCTATGGCGGCGGTGCTGTATCTGTGCCTGGCGGCGCTGCCCGTGCATGCGGCGGAGGGCTTCGACTTCTATACGGACAGTCCCGGCATCCATGTGACCGCCGGGGATGCCTTAAGCTTCAACCTGCACCTGGCCGGGAGCAACGCGGCGGGCTCGGACGTGGCCCTGTCCGTGGCGTCCATGCCGGAGGGCTTCACCGGGTTCTTCAAGAGCGGCAGCTATGAGGTGACGAAAGTACATGCCAGCGGGGACGGGGCGGATACCATCGCCACTTTTCAGACCACAGTCCCTTCCGACGTGGCGGACGGGGTCTATGAGATCGTGCTCCACGCGGCATCCGAGGGAGGCTTTGAGGACGATCTGATTCTCACCCTCACGGTCAGCGGCCTGGAGTCCGGGGAGAGCAACTTCCATGTGGAGTACCCGGACCAGGAGGGCGTCTCCGGAACCGCGTTCTCCTATTCCACCACCATCGCAAACAACACCCTGAACACCCAGAACTACAATTTCTCCTCCAATGCCCCCGCGGGCTGGACGGTGGCGTTCAGCAGCGAATCCACCCAGGTGTCCAGCCTGGAGGTGGAGTCCGGCAGCAGCAAGAGCGTGACCATTACAGTGACGCCGCCGGAGAAGGTGGAGGCGGGGGACTACACCGTGGAGTGCGCGGCCACCTCCGCCAAGGAGCAGTTGTCCACGGCGCTGAACGTGAAGATCCTGGGCACCTACGGGCTGGATCTGTCCACTACGGACGGCCGTCTGTCCTTTGACGCTTTCGCGAATAAGGAGTCCGATGTGACCCTGAAGCTCACCAACAGCGGCAACATCGCCCTGGAGAACATTTCCCTCACATCCTCCGCGCCTGCCGGGTGGGAGGTGAGCTTTGACAGCAGCGTGATCGACGCGCTGGAGCCGGGGGCCTCCAAGGAGGTGGTGGCCCATGTGACGCCGGGGAAGGATTCCCTGACAGGGGACTATGTGACCATCATGAGCGCCTCCTGCGACAACCAGTCCGCCCAGGCCAGCTTCCGCATCACCGTGAAGACCCAGACCGGCTGGGGCATCATCGCCGTGGCCATCATCATCGCCGTGGCGGCGGGCCTGTACGGCATCATGAAGAAATACGGCAGGAGGTAGGGTATGGCATCCGATATCGTCATTCGCACAGAGGATCTAACCAAGATCTACGGCGGGCTCGCAGCCGTTGACCATCTGAACCTGGAGATCCGGAAGGGAGAGGTGTTCGGCCTGCTGGGGCCCAACGGCGCGGGCAAGACCACCACCACCCTGATGCTTCTGGGGCTCACGGAGCCGGATGCCGGAAAGGCCACGATCCACGGCCTGGACTGCACCCGCAATGCCCTCCGGGTGAAGAAGGCGGTGGGGTATCTGCCGGACAACGTGGGCTTCTACGGCACTATGACAGGCAGGGAGAACCTGCGCTTCATGGGGCGCATCAACGGCCTGGAGGGCAAGGCGCTGGAGGAGCGGATAGACCGGCTTTTGGAGCGGGTGGGCATGGCCCAGGCCGCGGACAAGAAGACGGGGACGTATTCAAGAGGCATGCGCCAGAGGCTGGGAATCGCGGACGTGCTGATGAAGGATCCGGACATCATCATCATGGACGAGCCCACTCTGGGGATAGACCCGGAGGGCATCAGGGAGCTGATGTGGCTGATCCGGGATCTGGCGGAGCGGGACGGCAGGACGATCCTGCTGTCCTCCCACCAGCTCTACCAGGTGCAGCGGGTCTGCGACCGCATGGGCATCTTCGTAAAAGGGAAGATGGTGGCCTGCGGCACCCTGGAGGAGCTGGGGCAGCAGATCGGACGGGACGGCACAGGCGCCCTGGAGCTGTCCGTGTACCCGGACAATATAAGCTTACAGAGGATTCTGAAGGAGATGAAGGGCGTCCTGGATATCGAGAAGAACAGCGACATGTATGTCATCCATTCCTCCTTCGATGTTCGCAGGGCGCTGTCTAAGAAGCTGACCGAGGAGGGCTACACCATCATGCACCTGCGGCAGGCGGGCAGCGATCTGGATGAGATTTACCGGAAATATTTTGAGAAGGCAGGTGAGCAGGTTGGGTAAAGCAAGCATGCAGACATTAAAGGCCCCCGCGGATTCCCGGGCAAAGGAGCTGGCCGGGGAGGGCGGCTCCCGAAGGGAGGACGCTCGAGGGGAAGGCTCCGGAAGCCGGGGGCAGTCAGAGGAGAACCGCCGCTACCATGTACTGAAAGTCCTGTTCCAGAAGGAGACGGCGGAATTCATAAACAGCAGGAGGATGATCCTCTTCGTGGTGCTGACCGCGCTGATCACCGTGTCCGGCTTCTACGCGGCGGTGTCGGGGCTGGCGGAGGCCATAGAGGGCGGGAACACGGCCACGGACTTCCTGTTCCTGAAGCTGTTCACGGTCAGCGCCAACTCCATCCCCTCCTACAATTCCCTGATGGCGCTGATGGGCCCCTTCATCGGCATCTTCATGGGCTTCGACGCCATCAACAGCGAGCGGACGGAGGGGACCCTGAACCGCCTGGTGAGCCAGCCCCTGTACCGGGACCAGATCATCGTCAGCAAGTTCCTGGCAGGGCTTTTCATCAGCGCGGTGATGGTGTTCGCCTCGGGGCTGCTGATCGGCTCCGTGGGCGTGATCGCCACAGGGCTGATCCCCTCCGGGGAGGAAATCGGCAGGCTGTTCATTTATCTATGTTTCTGCGTGGTATATATCGGCTTCTGGCTGGCGGCGGCGATCCTGTTCTCCACGGTCTGTAGGCACGCGGCCACCTCGGCCCTGGCCTGCATCGCGGTGTGGCTGTTCTGCGCCATTTTCGTAAGCCTCCTGGCGGGGATCGTGGCGGATGCCCTGTACCCCATAAACGGAGGAGACATGCAGGCCATGATGAACGAGATGGGAAATTATTCCTGCGAGCTGAACCTGAACCGGACATCGCCCTATTACCTCTTCGCGGAGGCGGCCACCACCGTGCTGAACCCCGGAGTGAGGACGATCAACGCGGTGACGGTGACGCAGCTCAGCGGAGCCATCTCCAGCAACCTGACGCTGGGACAGAGCATGCTGCTGGTATGGCCCCATCTGACAGGGCTTGCGGCGCTGATGCTGGCGGTGTTCGCCATCTCCTATGTGTCGTTCATGCGGCAGGAGATCCGGTCCAGATAAAGATTATCATCTAAGGGGGAATCTGCATTGGGATTTCCCCCTTCCCTTTTGGGGAAAAGTATGAGATAATGTGGATAGACATATTCTGATAAGAGAGGGGTGAAATTTATGCGCATCGGAGGTTTAGAACTTGCGGGCCCATGCAGAGCCAGTAGATAGTGACGGCTGCATGGCGTACAAAGTTGCCGGAGCACGTTTCGGAAAAGGCAACCAGTCGCTATTGATTGCTGGCTTGACGCTTGAAGACACTGTCAAGAAGGGAGCCCGCAATGAAGTATATAAACGCAAAGGAACTTCTCCCCCGAGAGCTGGTAGAAGAGCTCCAGCGCTACATCCAGGGAGGATATCTCTACATCCCTGCAAATGACGAACAGCGCCGGTGCTGGGGGGAACTGTCCGGCTGCAGAGAGAAGCTCAGGCAGCGCAACAGGGAGATTCAGATGGAATATGACAATGGTTCCACGGTGGAATGCCTGGCTGGGAAATACTTTCTTTCTGAGCATACAATCCGCAAGATTCTGTATCAAAATCTGTAAAGCGTACATGAAAAAACGGAATACAGACCATAAAAGAGAGGGCTGTGATAGAACGGCCCTTTCTTTTTTTGCCCGGTTTCCCTAAAACGCTACCGAACCGTTTGCGCTATTGAAACGGGAAAGATAAGCCGCTACAATAGGAAAAAAGGCCCTGTATGCAGAGACCAGGGCGGTAGACAGAGGCGGGAAAATGTGCGGAGCGAAGAAAAGGACATATATTTATCAGGAGGAGCTGAGGGGAGTGGAGCGGTTCTCCCTGTGGGTGAACCTCACCCATATCCCTTACGGCATCCTCATGCCCATCCTCATCGCCCAGGTGGTCACCAGGGCGGTTGCGGGGGAGGTAAAGGCGGTGGCATGCTTTGCCGCGGCGCTTCTGGCGTTGCTGGCGGCCTTCCTGCTGCTCCAGGTCAGGCTCCAGACCGCGCAGAAGCAAAAGGTACTGGAGGCCGAACAGCGCTGCAGGCTTAAGCTGTACCGACAGTTCTATGCAAATCCGCTGCATCTTTTGCACCGCTCCAGCCTGGGCGGCAATCTGGAGAACTTCAGCAATGACCTCGTCACGGTGACGCAGAGGCTGATGACGGACTGGCCTGGCATGGCCGCTGCTGCGGCGGAGACTTTGCTCTTCGGCGCGTATCTGCTGTGGCTGAGCCCGCTGGCAGGGGCCATCATTCTGGGGATTTCCCTTTTGCAGGTCATCCCTCCCCTGATAGTGAGGAAGTATCTCCAGGTGAACTATGACAAATGCCGCAGGATAGAGGGGGATATCACGAACTTTGTGGTCACGGCCTTTCAGGGTTTCCTGCTGATCAAGCTCTATGGGCTGAAAGACTGGTGGCTGGGGAAACTGAAGGAGATATACAGGCGGTATTGGGTGATCGGCAACGAGTCCGTCTTCGCCAACCGTTCCGAAGTGGGTATGTATGCCGTGCTGGACAATATCTTGAAATATGGCACATACTGCATCATCGGTCTGCTCCTGCTGGGCGGTTTCCTGTCCATGGATGCCGGAGTGCAGGCGATCGCCCTCTCCACAGGTATCTATGGCGCTGTGAAAAGGGCTTTCGAGACGCTGCCCAGGTTTGCCATGGCAGACCGGGCCCAGGAGCGTATCCTGAAATGGTATGGGCAGACGGATGGCCCGACAGTCGGCCCGAGAGGAGCCTGGGAGGGCAGCAGGATCCGGATGGAGGGCGTCCGGTTTTCCTATGAAGAATCCCTGCTGACGATTCCCCTGGCGGAAATGGACATGGAGAAGATAAACATCCTGAGAGGCCCCAACGGAATCGGCAAATCCACGCTCTTCCGGCTGCTGGCGGGCATGGAGGAAGCCCGGGAGGGCACCGTCCTGATCGGGGACAGGCATCCGGAGGAGCTTGGAAAAGAATGCTTTCCGGCAGCGTTTTTCTATCTGCTGCAGGAGAATCCCGCCTTTGAACTGACCCCGGAGGAGATGTATGACAGCGTGGAGGAGGGCCTTGCCGGGCAGGGGCTGGACAGGGAGCGGCTGCGCCGGAATGCGGAAAGGCTGGGGGCAGACAGCGCCCTGCTCCGGGAGAGGAAGATAAGCCAGATGTCCCAGGGGGAGAGGAAGAAGGTGTTCCTTGCCCTGGCCTTCGCCCTTTCCCCAAGGCTCCTGCTCCTGGACGAGCCCACCAACCATCTGGACGGGGCCGGGAAAGCCGCGCTCCTGGAGCTGCTGAAAGAGCGCCGGGGCGGGGCGGTGATCATCACCCATGACGAATTGTTTGACGGACTGGAGGGCTGCCGCTTCAGACTGCGGGAAGGACGGTTGTACCATGAATGAGAAGATATATGATAAAAAAGACCTTACTCGAATATGCCGGGACTGCCTGGCGATGTATTGGATTCCCGTGCTGTTCTACGCCGCCGAATCGGTGGCGAGGGAGGTGCTGCAGACTTATTCCGCCACTGTCCTGGGAGGATTCGCGGATTACGCGCTGGGAGGCAGCATGGAAGAGGGGATGGCCGGTCTGCGGAGGATATTGGTGAGCGTTGGCCTGTCGATCGTCCTGCCGCTGCTGTTCTCCGTGCTGGGGGAGGTGACCATGTTCAAGGCCTCTCTGGGGCATAGCTGCCGTATTCTGGAGCGGTTCCTGGGAAAGACCTATGAGGCTGCGGGAAGCATCCGGGGGAGCGAGGCCCAGTACCGCCTGGAGGATGACCAGACAGAGCTTGGGATTACCTGGGTGAACCTGATGACGTGGGGGATTTCCCTGCCCCTTGTGGCAGCCTATCTCTTGTATTGGTCCATCCGGACGCTGGGGTGGTTTGCCGCAGTGGTCTTCGGGGTCTGCCTCATCAAGCTGTTCCTGCCCCTGGCCATGAGGAAGAACCTGGAAAGATATGACCTGCAGGAGCGGGAATGCAAGTCGGGGATACGCAATCTGGAGAGCGAGATGGTGGGGAAACCGGTGCAGGTATGCCTGTACGGGCTGCAGGGCGGGTTCCTGAAAAGGCTGGAGAGGGCCATGGGGGACTACAGGAAGAAGGTCTTCGCCCCGAAGGCGGCCTGCGAGACCCGGGTGGACCAAGTCACAGCACAGATGGACACGGTCTGCCTCCTGCTCCTTTTGGTCAGCGGCGCGGTGGCGGTATCCCTCGGCGGCCTGTCCGTGGGGGCCATCGTGGCCATGAGCGGCTATTACTATATCTTCAATGCAGCCATGGATTATGTGGTGAAGATCATAAAGAACGTTCCGCTGTGCGGGAACCTGGTGAAGCGGATTTCCCTGTTCTATACGGACGCGGAGGACATGGAAGGAGCGGACATCCGGCGGGTGGAGAGCCTGACCTTTGAGGGGACAGGGTTCGCCTACGGGGAAAAAGAGGTGTTTGCGGGCCTGCGGCATCAGGTGAGGATCGGGGCCAGGACTGCGGTCTGCGGCAGGAACGGCAGCGGGAAGTCCACCCTGATCAAGCTTCTGTGCGGGCTGTATCCCGGATACCGGGGCGGGATACGGGTCAATGGGATGGAGCTGCGGGAGATCTCCATGGACAGCTGGAGGGAAAAGTGCGCCTATGTGGAGCAGTCGCCCTACCTGTTCCAGGGCACCGTATGGGAAAATGTCCGGCTGGGCAGACTGGACGCGGGGGAGGAGGAAGTCCGGGAGGCGATCCGCAGGGTGGGCCTGGAGGAACTGGCGGAGAGGGAGATTTCCGACGATCAGGAGGTGCTCTCCGGAGGGGAGCGCCAGAAGATTTCCATTGCCAGGGCTTTGCTGAGGAAAGCGGACATCCTGCTCATGGACGAGCCGGGGAACAACCTGGACAAGGAGGCTCTTTCCTGGCTGGAAGGATTCATCCGGGATTACAGGGGCACCATGCTCTTCATCTCCCACGACGAGAGGATGCTTGCGCTGGCGGACGAGGCGGTCCGGCTGGACTGAGGAGGCATGCCCGCCGCCCCTTTACCGGATGCATTCAATGGTTTCATCGTTGATGCTAAAAAAGACCTTGTCGATCACCCGGCGCTTTTCGTGACAGTACACGATGATGTTCAGGCCATCCGGGAGGAGGGGATAGACGCCTCCGTCTATGGAGATGGCATCGCTGCCAATGCGGTAGGAGGTCAACCCGTTTCTCACGGTTCCCTGGCCCTCCAGCGGTTCCGGATCCGACATCTCTTTCAGGATCCTTCCGCCGTCGATTACGGTATAATAGTGCAGCGGCATTCCGGGCATTACCGTGAACACGGCATACGCCTCATCCTGTATCGTCTGCATATACTGGCCATAATCGGTTATCTTTTTCAGATTCTCATCCTTCTGGCAGTGCTCGTCATAGAGGGCTCTCTTTTCCCACTGGGTATCCTGTGTGCCGGCGACGCCCCTGGCAGCCAGCCAGCCGCCCAGGTAATCGCTTATCTTCAGGGCACCTGCGGCGCTTACATGATCCGTGTCGCAGCTATCTGTGGAGAAGTCCAGTTCCGCGGCGGCATAGAGCGTTTCCTCGTTAAAGTCCAGATACTGCAGCCCGTGCTCCAAGGCATACAGGCACACCGTATTGTATGCTTCCCGGCTGTAGAACATTGTGGGGGTTTTGACCAGCACCAGTTGAATGCCCTTATCCTGGCAAAGCGCCGTGATCTTATCCAGGTAGACCTGCATGGCCGGAACCATTTCCGCATATGCGGCCTCCCCGTCGAAAATCTGTCCGAAGGGCTGATAGCCGGTGATGTCCACATTGAAGTCAAGGGGGCGGAAGCCCATCAGCGTCTCCTGGGCGGCCATGGCCTGCAGGGTGAAGTCGTTCTCCTGCAATTCCTTCCACCTGGTGTGGAAGCGGCCATTGGGAAACAGGTAGGAGGACAGCTCCTGTGAGGTGTCGAACCTGCAGATATCATAGACGGCCATGAACTTCACATGGGACCATTTCATGATATCCACGGATTTTCGCATGGACTCCTCGGAAGTGTTCAATATTTCGCCTTCATTATAGGGAAATAACATAAATACGTCCAGAAAGACATATTCGGGGCTCTGGAACCGGAGCGCCTCCAGGAGCCAATAGTAGGACACCAGGAGATTTTGCTGCTCGCACCCCAGGTTGTAGCTTCTGATGCCATGCTTCCGGTACAGCTCCACAGGCGAAAAGGCGGCCGCACAGTGGCTGCTCCCCAAAAACAGCACATCCACGGAATTTTTGTCCATATCATAGAAATCCAGATAGGTGGATGTGGTGGGCCAGTCGCTGTTATAATAGTATTTCGGGATCAGGATTTTGTTGGTATATTCCAGCGCGGCTGTCAGCAGTGCCAGGAACAGCACCAGCCTGACCGCGAATTTCTAATGTTTCAGCATCTCTAAAAGCCTCTGTAAATGAAATCCTGCGCATTAAAGCCAAAACCGTATGTTCCGTATACGACGATGATGAGGATGCCGATGATATAGACAGCCCATCTCAAGAGCAAATGCTGCTCGGAGAGCCATTGTCCCACAGACAGCCTTCTCTGCTGCAGGCTGACTGTCAGGAGGAGCAAAATCGCCAGAAGCAGTATCACGCACTCCTTGATGTCCAGGCCCAGCTGGAAGACGGAGTCGTTCAGCAGGATCCAGGGATTGTACACCGTGAAAAGCGACAGCACCATCCGGACCCCTGCCCACAGGGAATCCGCCCGGAACAGGATAAAGGCCAGCGCCACCAGAAAGAAGGTGGTTCCTTTTTTGAGCAGGTCGGCGAGAAAGCTTGTCTCCTCTATCCGCAGCAGGCCATACGCCCTCTTCCGGATCCCTTTTGTGAGGTCGCCTCCGATTTGGTAGAACGCATGCAGCAGGCCCCATGCGAGATACTTGAGGTCGCTTCCATGCCATATTCCGCTGACAGCGAACACGATTGAAAGATGGAGCCATTTTCTGGCCTTCCCTTTCCGGCTGCCGCCCAGAGGGATATAGATATAGTCCTTCAGCCAGCTGCTCAGGGAAATGTGCCATCTGCCCCAGAACTCTTTTACGCTGTCGGAAAAATAGGGACGGTTGAAGTTATCCGCAAGCCCGATTCCGAACAGGGAGGCGATTCCCCTGGCCATGCAGACGCAAGCCATAAAATCAGTGTATAGCTGGATGTTATAGAGGATCCCGCCCAACAGCACATAAGAGCCGGTATAGATTTCCCAGTTATCGAATATGGTGTCTACGATGATTCCGGCCTTGTCGGCTATCATCAGCTTCAGGAAGAAGCCCCACAGAATCCACTGGAACCCCCTCGTGAACTTGTCCTCATCGAACGCCGCATTCTGAAAGAACTGCCACCCGAGCTGCCTGTATCTTGGGATGGGCCCCTGCACGATCTGGGGGAAAAAGGAGAGGAACAGCATGTACTTCGCCAGATTCTTTTCCGGCTCGATCTCCCCTCTGTAGACATCTGCCATATAGGCGATGGCCTGCAGGGTGAAGTAGGCGATTCCCAGAGGCCGCAGAAAATCCAGGCCTTCCCGGTAGAAGAGACGGCCTCCCAGGAAGGGCAGCAGAACCAGCCCGATGCCCATAGCCAGGAGGGCCCTCTGCCCTTTTCCTTTTTTCAGCAGCCTCCCTGTGGCATAGCTGGCCAGGGCGGTAAAGCCAAGCGCCAGGATTCCCATGCCGGAAAAACAGTAGTACAAAACCAGGCTCCCAGCCAGCAATACTGTCCAGCGAGCTCTGACAGGTACTCCATAATATAACGCTAACAGCAAGACGACGGCAAAATAAAACCACAGAGATAAGAAGGGCATGCTTATCTTTCCTCCGTACATTCCTGTCTTTGTCTTTCGTGCCCTCCCCTGCCTTGGCCGGTGGCTTCAGAACAGAGAGCCGTTATTTCTTCGGGAGGCTGCCCCCCATCTTCTCTATGTAAGCCCGCTCCTTCTCCCGGTTCACGGCTTCCCGCAGAGCCTTCAGCTCACTGTCGAGCTGATCCATCTTCAACAATACGACATTCGTGTCATATTCCTTCTTGTCAAACTTCTTGCCAAGCTTCTCCATTTCTTTGCTCACGCGCTTGACCTGCTTTTTCATATCCTTTTTCAGCTTCAGAATCATGATAAGTCCAGACGCTCCTTTCTCTTCTCTTTGGACAGTCCCCTTGCTTCTCTATCCTCTCTATCATATGCTATTTTAGGGACAGCGTCAAGGACTTATCCGAATCTCGGACATTTTTGGCGTGTTTTTCCCGGCAGTGTCCTCCGAAGCCGGTCCGTCCGGCGGCGCATCAGGCCTGACCGGACTAGGACGACTAGGACTGGTGCAGGAGTCAGGAGGAGCTGCGGGACCGGATGTCCGTCCGGGCGCTGATTCTCGCGGCAGCGTAGTAGATGCCGTAGAGCAGCCCGAATATAAGCAGGGTGCGCCCCAGGAGCCGGATGAGCCACATGGGCTCCATGGTGGCCGGAAAGTAGAACAGGCTCCGCTCCAGCACCGACGCGCAGAGGGCCGTATAGAGGCTGCTGACGAGAAAGGCCGGAGGGAGCGGCAGCAGGAAGAACAGCCCTGTCTGCCAGCGGTCCAGCCTGCGGATCCGGCGCTCCTCCATCCCAAGCTGCGCCAGGATCCTGTCCTGCCTGCGCATCCTGGCCCTGTCGCTGATAAGCTGGGTGGCCAGGATGGCGGACCCGGTGATCTCCAGCACCAGCGCCAGGTAGAACAGGCACACCGCCAGGGCGGGCAGGTAGCTGGTGGAATCCTTGTCCACCCATTTGCCGGACAGATAATCGCCCTCCGCCACGAAAGCGGTTGCGCCCGGGCTGCCGGAAACGCTCTGCACCGTGTTGCGGCGCAGCCTGGACAGGCCGCAGGCATCCGCGATTTCGTCCAGGTCTTCATGGGCCAGGGGCCGTGCTGTGAGCATGACGCACTGGCTGTAGAGGACGCGGCAGGATTCCACCGCCTCATCCGGCACTACGAGGATGTAGCCAAGACCGTTCCCATAGATGTCGGATTGGGAGAAGCTCTCCGTGAACAGCACCTCTCCGGAGATGGGATATCCGGCATAGCTTCTGTCCGCCTGCCCCAGATAATCCCGGAAGGAACCGGCCAGGGAGGGGAGGCAGTGGACATAGCAGGAGGACGTGTCAGAGGCCCCTTCCTCCAGTTCTTTCGGCACGTCCAGCCCCAGCAGCTCCCGCAGCCGCCGGTAGTCGCTTCGCTTCATGTAAGTATCCAGGAGGAATTCCCGGTACATGGGATTGCCGGAGTATCCCATTTCCTCCGAAGCCCGCTGCCTGAGGTCGGTGAGGGCCGTCTCATCGTCTGTGTAGACGGCATAGGTGTACGAGGCTTCCAGAGGGATCATCCGGGCGATCGCTTCCTCATAGGAGGTGAAGTCCCACAGGCCCTTTGGGTGCAGGAGCTGGATGTCCCAGAGGTTCATGTCCACCAGCTTCCCCGTGACCTGGGTGATGCCGATGCTGCAGCCATAGAAGGCCAGGGCCAGCGCGAACAGTGCGGACAGCATGCCCAGAGCGGCGCTGGCGGAGCGTATCCTGGCAGTGAAGCCCCTGAATACCGTCAGCCGGTGCTTTCTGTATTTCCACCGGTCCCGGTTGGCCAGGGCTGCGGCCAGGAAGGCCGGGATGCTCCGGAAGAAGCCGAAGAGGAACAGCACCAGCAGCACTGTGCCCACCAGGAGGTCGAAGCCCGCGCCGATGGGCGCGGCGATAAAGAACCAGAAGCCCGCGCCGCCCATGGACAGGGACAGGAGGAGCAGCGCGGCCCACAGGACATTGCCGGACAGGAGGACGGTCTCGGCCTTCCGGTCCGAGAGGAGCAGGTCGTGGAGGGACACTCTGCGGATCCATCTGCGGTTCTTTGCCAGGGAGGACAGGAGCATGAGGAAAAAGTACGCCAATGTGATCTGCGCCGCGGGCAGGGAGAGGGGGAACCGCAGACGGTATCGGCTTCCCAGCATGGGGAGCACCACGGCCTCCAGGAGCTGGGACAGCAATGCCCCCAGGAGCATACCCGGCAGGAAGGCCAGCAGCCCCATGTAGACGGACTCCCGGGAGAGGAGCCGGGCGATGTCCCTGTGTGGGATGCCCAGGAGCATGTAGACGCCGAATTCCCGGCTGCGCTTCTTTAACATATAGCCCGCCATATAGCTGATGATGCGGCCTGTGATCAGGACGATCAACAGGGAGGCGGCTACGATCATGTAGGGCAGCACCTGCATCTCCGGCAGGGACTTTACGCTGTCGGAGAAGAGCAGGGCGTTGAAGGCGTAGAGGAAGGACACCGTGCAGGTCAGGGTGATGAAGTACAGGGCGTACTCCCGCACCTGCCGTCTGGCATTGCGCCGGGACAATTGTTTCAGCATGGCCGCTCACCTCCCAGCACGGACAGCACGTCCAGGATTTCGTGGTAGAAGGCGTCACGCTCCTTCTCCCCTTTGAGGATTTCATTGAAGATGCGCCCGTCCTTCAGGAACAGGATGCGCTCCGCGAAGCTGGCGCTGAAGGCATCGTGGGTCACCATGAGGATGGTGGCGTGGGACTCCCGGTGGAAGCGGTGCATGATCTCCAGCAGGACCCGGGCGGAGGCGGAATCCAGGGCCCCTGTGGGCTCGTCCGCCAGGATCAGTTTCGGCTCCCCGATGACGGCCCGGGCAAAGGCGCAGCGCTGCTTCTGGCCCCCGGACACCTGGTACGGGAATTTTCCCAGGGCCTCGGACAGCCCCAGCCTGGCCGCCAGGGCGTGGACTTTTGCGCGGATTTCCGCTGGCTCCAGCTCCCGGATGGTCAGGGGCAGGGCCATGTTCTCCTCCAGGGTCAGTGTATCCAGCAGGTTGAACTCCTGGAATACGAAGCCTAAAGCCTCCCGGCGGAAGGCCGCGATCTCCTCCATGGGGATGGCGGTGACGTCCCGGCCCTCCAGCAGGATGTGGCCGGAGCTCACGGTGTCAATGGTGGAGATGCAGTTTAAGAGGGTGGTCTTGCCGGAGCCGGAGGCCCCCATGACGGCGATGTGCTCCCCGGGCTGGATGCGGAAGCTGACCTGGTCCAGGGCTTTGGTCACGGACTGGGGGGAGCCGTAGTATTTTTCTACGGATTCTACCGAGAGGAGAGGGGGCTGAAAGTGTTTTCCTATATATTTGTCCATTTTTGATTGACCTCCTGTATTGGATTCCCTATCATTTTATAACATGGAATGAAGGGGAGGTATAGATGTCTGTTGATTTAATGTGACAGTTTTGTCATTTTGCGCCAGATGCATCTTTTTATTGCCTTTTATATGCTTATATGTTATAACCATACCATATAAAAGAGGAGGTATTCGCGATGGATTATGTTATTGATTTCGCATGGGACGATGAAGCCGGTGTATGGATTGCCACCAGCAACGATATACCCGGCCTTGTTCTGGAATCGGGATCGTTTGACGCGCTGTTGGAACGTACAAGGTTTGCGGTGCCTGAGCTTCTGGAGCTGAATGCGGGCGCTGCACAGCCCCTTTCCCTGACGTTCCGGTCAGAGCGCCGTGAAAGGATGGTCGTGAATGGCTGAATATGAAAAAAGGGTGCGCAATATCCTGTCACAGAATGGATGCACCTTCCTTAGACATGGGAAAGGCGACCATGATATCTGGTACAGCCCCATTTCAGGACGGCATGTGACCGTCGATACGAAAATCAAGTCACGGCATACCGCAAATGCGATTCTCAGGCAGAGCGGGATAAACTATAAGTTTTAGCATATCATTGCCCTTCTTTGCAGGGCGTATCAGAGAAATAAAGGCGGACAGATGTGGACCGGTTCCAGTCCGATTCCGCCGCAATCCCAATGCCCAGCCGCTGGCAGAGCCCGGCGCAGAGGTACAGTCCCATGCCCGTGGCCCCGGCGGAGCCTGCGCCCCGGCCGTTGCTGCCCACGAAGCCCTTGTCGAAGATGCGGGGAAGCTCGCTTGGCCGGATGCCCAGCCCGTTGTCCGTGACGGACAGCTCCACGCAGCCCTCCGCCTCCCGGGAGGCGATGTCCAGGACGGGAGCCCTGTCGCCGCGGTATTTCAGGCTGTTGGAGATCAGTTGGGTCAGCAGGAAGGCCAGCCATCTGGAGTCGGAGCGCACGGTGTGGGAAAGGTGCTCCGTATGGATGCTGGCGCCGCTTTCCATGAGAAGCTGCCTGTTCCGGGCCAGCACGTCCATGACGCAGTCCCGCAGGGAAATCTCCCGGATGAGGCAGTCCTTCTCCGCTGCGCCCAGGCGGGCGTAGAACAGCACCTTTTCCACATCCTGCCCGATGCGCTGGGTCTGGGCCAGGATCTTCCGGGTGACCTCCGTCTTGTTGTTCTCGCACAGTAGCTGGATGCCCGTCACAGGCAGCTTGATCTCATGCACCCACTGCTCCAGGAATTCCTGGTATTCCCGGGTCTGGCGCCTGGAGGCAGCCACCTCGTCCGTCATGGATTTCAGGGCTGTCCGCAGCAGCCGGAAGTAAAACTCTTCCAGCGCGGAATCCGGCGCGTCGGCGATTTCTGCCAGCAGGTATTTGGAATCCAGCCCGTCCAGGACATCCCCCAGATAGGAGAGGCGGTTTCGCTTCCTGCGCCAGCAGCAGATCAGGGTGGGGAAGAGGATGAGGCAGAAGCAGATCCAAAGCAGCGCAAGCCGCGCCGTGCCCATGCCGAAAGCGGCCAGGATGAGCGTGAAGAACAGAGCCGCGGAAAAACATACCAGAAGGACTCCTTTGATGTCGTCAATATAATCGGAAAATCGTATATTCATATCCCTTGCCTCTCACCCCTGCAGAACCCCTGAAGCCATATCTGCCCGGAAGGATGCCCGTATCTGGCATTCCCGTATCTCTTATGGCCGTTTAGATTTGATACCCCATCCCCCTCCTGGTCTGGATGAAATCCTCCTCCCCCAGCGCCCGCAGCTTCTCCCGCAGGCGCATGACGTTCACGCTCAGGGTGTTGTCGTCGGTGTGGATCTCATTGTCCCACAGGTATTCTATGATGTCCGCTCTGGGCACAATCTCCCCCGGATGCCGGAAGAGCAGATACATGATCTTCAGCTCCGTTCTGGTCAGGTCGATGTCCCTGCCGCCTTTGGAAAGCGTACCCGCCAGGGTGTCCAGCCGGACGCCCCTGTGCTCCACGGGACAGGGCTGTGCCCCGGCGGGGGTGCGGCGGCGCAGCAGCAGGCCGATCCTGGCCAGCAGCACGGGGATGTTGTAGGGCTTGGAGACATAGTCGTCCCCGCCCAAAGTCAGGGCCTGGAGCTCGTCCATGGCAGTGTCCCGGCCTGTGAGGAACAGGATGGGCACGGCGGAAAAGCTGCGGATGGCAGTGCAGAGCTGATAGCCGTCCTGCCCCGGCAGGCTGATGTCCAGCAGGATCAGGTCCGGGGAAATCTCCCGCACCTGCCGGGCGACGTCCCGGAAATCGGTGACGCTGGCTGCCGTATAGCCCTGATTGGAGAGGAGGGTCTCCAGCTCCTCCCGTATCAGGGAATCGTCTTCTATGATAAGGATTCTGTCCATGGGAATCTCCAAATTTCAGGATTTGATGCCATTGCCTGATTGGCGCAGGCTGTGGGCGCATGCATCTGCTATCGGCGGCTACATTGGCTTCAGGTTCCGGTTGAGCCTGTCCACCATCCAGGCGATCCGTTTTTCCCGCCCGGCCTCTGTCTTCGCGTCGAGATACGCCCGGGTGTAGGTCTTCTTTACCGACAGGGACATGGCCTGGAAATTCGTGTAGGCGGGCTCGTAGCCCTCCAGCACCGCGGAAAGCTGCGCGATTTCCTCCTCCGTGATCGCCGTGGGCCTGGGTGCGTCCCACTGGCCGCTTCGCTTGGCCTCTGCAATCTTCTCCCTGCCGAAATCGGTCATGAGGCCCTGCTCCTCCAGCTTTGCCGCCAGGGCCTTGTTCTTCTCCGACCACTTGCTCTTCTCCCTGCGCGGGGAGAAATATTTCCGATAGGCAGTGTCGTCGATGCTCTGCATCTGGCCGTCAATCCACCCGAAGCAGAGGGCCTCCTCCAGGGCTTCCCCGGCCCCAATCGTCTTCGGTCCGCCTGCTTTGCCGAATAGGAGCCAGACCCCGGCGTCCGATCTGCAGTTGTCGGAGAGCCACTGCCTGAATTCCGCTCTGTCGGAGAATTGCATGATATCGCTCATGATTGTACTTCCTTTCGTTTTCCATGCCCGCCACAGGCTTTTTTGTAAAATCATTATAGCACAAAACAGGTGGGAAGGAATCCCCTTTTTGTGGATGCGGTCACCGGATGCCGCCATACAATTTTGGCCCTCCCGCCCCTGCAGGGGTGCAGAAGTTGCAGCGGGACAGGGGAAAATGGCGGAAAAATGGCGAAATAGGCCGATTTTTTGTACAGAATGCGGTGGAGCGGCCAAATATTGGGCCTTGAGATAGTCAAATTTGTTTGCTAATATGGATCCATCAAAAAACAGAGATTGGAGGAGGCATGGGATGGTGAAAGGGAAGAGAAAGGGAAAGGCGGGTGCCCTCAGGCGGATCGGCAGATGCTGGCAGCTCTATGTGCTCATGCTGCCGGCGCTGGTGTACATAGTGCTGTTCGCGTACAAGCCTATGTACGGCATCCTGATTGCATTCAAGGACTTCAGCATGAAAAAGGGGATACTGGCCAGCCCCTGGGTGGGCTTCAAGAATTTCGAGAGGCTGTTCAGCTCCTATTGGTTTCCTATCATCTTAAAGAACACGCTGACGATCAGCCTGCTAAGCCTGGTGATAGGATTCCCCATTCCGATTATACTGGCCCTGCTCCTGAATGAAGTCAGGAGCAATAAATTCAGGAGCATGGTGCAGACATTCTCCTATGCGCCCCATTTCATCTCCATGGTCGTCATGTGCGGCATGGTGGCCATGTTCCTAAGCCCCACCACCGGCGTGGTCAACAAGCTGCTGAACGCTCTGGGGTTGGAGTCCGTGTTCTTCATGCAGGAGGCGGGGCTGTTCAAATGGGTGTATGTGCTCAGCGGCATCTGGCAGGGGGCGGGCTGGAGCTCCGTCATCTATTACGCGGCGCTGTCCGGCGTGGACAAGTCCCTCCTGGAGGCGGCGGACATGGACGGGGCCACGCGCCTGCAGAAGATATGGCATGTGAACCTGCCGGTGATCCTGCCCACGATCCTGGTGATGCTCATCCTGCAGTGCGGCTCCCTGCTGAGCGTGGGGTATGAGAAGGCGTACCTGCTCCAGACCAGCAGCAACCTCACCGGTTCGGAGATCATCTCCACCTATGTGTACAAGGTGGGGCTGGTGCAGTCGGATTTCTCCTTTTCCACCGCGGCGGGGCTGTTCAATACGGTGGTCAACTGCATCATCCTGATATCCGCCAACCAATTGTCGAAAAAAGTCGCGAAGACAGGACTGTTTTAAAAAGAGCGAATCCGGGGAAGGGGTGGAAATGATATGAAAGCATTGAGACGGTACATGAGCGGGAGCAATTTCTTCCAGATCTGCGTGACGGTGATCCTGATCCTGTTCTTCTGTGTGGAGCTGTATCCGATTCTGTACGTGATCAGCTCTTCCTTCAGCGATCCGGACGCGGTCATGGCGGGGGAGCTGGTGCTGTGGCCCATAGGGTTCACGCTGGAGGGCTATGAATTCGTGTTCCAGTACAAGGAGATCTGGATGGGGTATGCCAATACGGTGCTGTATACCGTGGCGGGCACCCTGCTGAACCTGGCGGTGACGCTGCCCTGCGCCTACGCGCTGTCCAGGGAGGACCTGGTGGGGCGTGGCGGCCTGATGGTGGTGTTCATGGTCACCATGTATGTGGGGGGCGGGCTGATTCCGGGATACCTGAACATGAAATCCTTCGGGCTGGTGAATACCAGGCTGATCATGATCATCGACGGGGCCCTTTCCGTCTACAATATGATCGTGGCCCGGACATTCTTCTCCGCCACCATTCCGGGGGAGCTGACGGACGCGGCGAAGATAGACGGCTGCAGCGATTTCGGCATCTTTTCCAGGATCGTCATGCCACTGTCCAAGGCCATCGTGGCGGTGATGGGGCTGTACTACGGGGTGGGGCACTGGAATTCCTATTTTAACGCCATGATATATCTGGACGACAGGAAGAAATATCCATTGCAGATGTTCCTGCGGGAGATTCTGCTGGACAGCAAGGTGATGAACCAGGTCAGCGACAATGCGCAGATGACCCAGGAACAGATCAGGATCATGCAGGAGGCGGCAAAGTCCGCTAACCTGGTGAAATATTGCGTGATCATCGTGGCCACGCTGCCCATGATGCTGATTTATCCGGAATTACAGAAGTTTTTTGAGAAGGGCGTGATGATCGGCTCCATAAAAGGGTAGGAAGGAGGAAGGGGGCAGCAGATTTGGAGCCCAGGCGCCCGGAGGGGGATTCGGGAAGGGGGCAGGCTCAAAAGGAGACAAAGAGAGGAGAAGAAAGTTAAATAGAGGCGAAGAGAGGTAAAGAGGGGAAAAGAAAGGAAAAGAGAAGCAAAGAGAGGCAAAGAGAGGTGAAGAGAGGAAAATAGAGGCGAAGAAAGGTAAAGAGGGGAAAAGAAAGGTAAAGAGAGCCAAAAAGAGATAATAGTAGCCAAAAGAAGCAAAAAGTGGGAGAAAAGAAGAGGAACACAAGGAAAATCATAGGAAAAGCGATTCAGAAGGATAAGAATGGAGGAGCTACAATGATGAGAAGAAAGAGTATGTTGAGCGTGCTTCTGACTGCCGCCATGATGTGCACCCTGTTTACGGGCTGCGGACAGGACGGAGGAAGCGGCGGGGGCCAGGCGGCGGACCAGAAGGGCAGCCAGGCCAGCGAGGGCAAGGAAAGCCCGGCTGCGGAATCCGAGGGGGAACAGGATAGCGCCGCGGAGGATGGCCAGGACACGGCCCAGGCCGGGGAAGGCAGCGGTGCGGAGGGCGAGGCAGCGGAGGGCGGAAGCAGCGGAGCCGGGGAGGAGTCCGAGGAATTCGGCAGGATATCCGAGGATACCATCACCCTGACCCTTGGAGCGCGGTACGTGGCCGGCGAGTACACCACGGATTTCGCCTCCACGGACCAGTTCCAGGAGTACGAAAAACGGCTGGGCATCCGCTTCGACGTGAGCGCCTATGACCTGGAGCAGTGGCCCTCCAAGCTGACGCTGATGATGGCCTCCGATGAAATGCCGGATATCATCGCATACGCCAACATGACCTGCATAGATGTGGAGAAATACGGAAAAGACGGATATCTCCTGGATTTCAGCCAGTATCTTGACATTATGCCGAACCTGAAGAAGAGGATGGAGGAGTATCCTGAATATGCCGCTGCAATCACCAATGAGAACGGGAATATCTATGCGTTTTCGACCCTGACTGCCAGTTCGGAATATTCCATGGTCCGTCCCATATTCATGAGCAAGAAGTGGCTGGACAACCTGAACCTGGAGGAACCTAAGACTCTGGAGGATTTCTACAATGTGCTGAAAGCCTTTAAGGAACAGGATGCCAACGGCAACGGCGACCCTACGGATGAAATCCCCATGGGGCGGGCGGATACGGCCTTCTGGACAGATATGCCCATTCTGTGGTCCTTTGGAATCTACGGGCGGAGCGAGGCTTTCTACCTGATGCCCCAGGATGGCAATAAGATAGTCCTGGGAGACACCACGGAGAATTACAAGGAGTATCTGCGCTTTATGCACAAGCTGTATGAGGAGGAGCTGATGAATGTAGATGCCTTCGTCACCACATACAGTGAGATGGATGCGAAGCACCAGAATGATAAAGTGGGATATTGGCAGACATGGTCCCCTCTGCCGGGGGAGGGAAGCGATTGGATCGTGGTCAGCAGCTTCACTTCGGAGTACAATCCCGTGCGGACCAATGTCATCTACAACCGTGCGGACAATGCATACATGCTGGCCGCCAGCGCCGATTCCGAGCATCCGGAGGAAATCGCCAGATTCGTGGACTATCTGTTCACTTACGAGGGAGCTATCTCTGCCCAGAGCGGATATGAGGGCGTATCATTTGATTTTGTAGAGAAAAATGGAATGCTGCAGATAGACTACAAGCCCTATGCGGAGGCTGCAGGTTTTGACAATACCAATGATTTTTATGCCCAGAAGGTCATCGCGGCCAATGTGTTCCCCATCTATCAGGTGGACAGGAAGGGCGGCCTGGCAGATGTCATGAAGGAAATGACCTGGGAAGAGCTGCACTCTGACGAGCTTTATGATGTTGGCGGAACGAATCTGCTGAAAGAGATCGCCATAAGGGAAGAAGGGGTACAGGTGGTATCGCTCTACCCCAATGTGAAATACACCGCAGAAGAGCTGGAGACCCGCAGCACCCTCTACACGGACGTGTACAACTACCTGGTGACGGCCAAGGTCCAGTTCATAACCGGCGAGACGGACATAGACGCGGGCTGGGACGCCTACCTGGCGGAGCTGGACAAGATAGGCTTGGAGAGGCTGCTTGAGATCGAACAGGCGGCATACGACAGATATCTGGGAAATTAAGCGGCAGGCCCAGGGCGGATTCCCATGAGGGCCGCCCTGGCTTTACGGAAAGGCGATCCCCGTGATATACTGGAGCAATTGGAGGAGAAGCGGATGCTGCTGCGGAGTAGATTTTCAAAAAAGCTTTTTTGGACGAATTTCTGTCTGATTGTTCCTGTTTTATCGGTGAGCATCATCATGTTCACCCTGATCGTCATGGAGATGAGGCGGCTGGGGCAGGAGAGCCTCCGGAGCCAGGCGGACAATGCCGTGACCAGGCTGGAGACCTATTATTCCATGTACAATGAGGAGAGCATACTGCTGTCCGAGCGCTGGGAGCTGCTGCCCTACCGGATAGACGCCACGCCCCAGCAGACCAGGCAGGGAATCGAGCTGCTGCGCATGAAGCGGTATTTCGACAGCCGGATCAAGGACGTGTTCCTGTGCAAGGGCACGGAGTACGCATTTTCCTCCATGGGGCTGTCCAGCAAAAGGGTCCACTTCGCCTCCAATCTGAACTGCGGGGAGGAGAGCGTCCTCCAGGGCCTGGCGGCCATCGAGTGCCCGGAGGATTCGCTGACACTTCTGTTCCAGCAGGACGCCGTGGTGAGGAAGGGCTATCTAATGTACAGCTATGTGACGCGCCAACTGGAAGACGGGCACGTCTCTATCCACTTCGTGCTGCCCTTCGAGCAGGTGGGGGAGCTGCTGCAGCCCCTGGACGGGGAGCAGTGGTATCAGCTGGAGGACAGGAACGGCAGCATCGTGGCCATGGGCTGCGACGATTCTGGGAAAATGACAGTGCTGTCAGAAGAGGAGTGGGAGGGCAGACTCCAAAGCGGGCGGTACAGCGTCATAGAGAAGACCATGGAGGGATTCGGCTTCGCCGTAAGGCTCTACGACAGGAAGTCCTCCGGGGACATGCGCAGCGGCCTGTACCGGATGCAGGCCGTCAATATGGCGCTGATCATCGCCGGGATCCTGCTGTCGGCGGCCATCTCCCGGAGGCTGAACAGGCGCCGCATGGAAGAAATCAGATACCTGGAGGACATCGCAGGCGGGAATCCGGGCAGAGCTTTCCCCACGAACAGCATCTACAGCTCCCTGGAGCACATCATCAGAAGCGGGCTGGAGGACGCCAGGCTGCTGGAAAAGCGGGTGCTGGAGGGGGACGCGCAGTTGCTGGAGAAGACCGCGCATATGATCTTCCACGGCATGGTGGGCTGCTCGGAGCTGGACACGGTATTCCGGAAGCTGGGCCTGAAAGGGGTTCCGGACAGCTTCTTCGTCTGCGCGGTGAGCGCCGGGACGCCCATAGGGCCGGGGGTCCCGTCCATGCTGCAGGACTGCCTGCAGGCTTATGTGGCCCGGGAGGGTCTTCAGGCCAAGGTGTTCCTGTGCGAGATCCAGGCCCGGGACGAGAACCGGATCCGCAGGCAGGGGATGGCCGGGGAAATCAGGAAATGTCTGCACCAGCAGGGCCTCGGCGGGGTGCACATCGGCATGAGCCGGGTCTATGAGGAGCCCATGATGATAGACTGCGCCTACGGGGAGGCGGTGAGGACCCTGGAGCATGTGCTGGCCGGGGCGGGCAGGGACTTTTGCGGCTGCTGGGAGGATATGATGCAGGAGGCGGGATGCTTCCTGCCGGACGCCTCCGCTTTGGAGAAATTCTCGGGGGCGCTGGCGGAGCGGGACTTCCAGGAGGCCATAGGGCTGTTCTGGCACATGATGGAGGACAGCGCGGCGCGGGAGTGTTCCCGGGAGAACGGCCTGTATGCCAGATACGCCGTTTTGAGCCGCCTGGTGGAATATCTGGACAGGGGCGGCCCGGAGGAAAAAGTCTGCTTAAAGGAGTGCCTGAACATGGATGCGGGGGATGAGAAGACATACACTCGGACGGTGATGAAGGTCCTGAAGGCCCAGCTGGTGAAGAAGGACGGGGACAAATTCACCAGGATGCTCCGCTACATCGAGGAGAACTACAGCCGCAGCGACCTCACCTTCGAGGAGGTGGCCGCCGCGGGCGGGATCGGCAAGACCTATGTCAGCAAGGTGTTCCGCAGCCGCCTGGGGCTGTCCTATATCGAATACCTGACCATGATCAGGATGGAGCGGGCGGCAGGGCTTCTGAGGACCACCCAGGACAGCGTCAAGGACATAGCGAAGGCGGTGGGGTACGAGAGCGTGTCCAGCTTCCGCAGGTGCTTCAAGGACAAATTCGGCATGAATGCCGCCGATTACCGGAAGAGGGAACAGGAGAGGGACGAAGAGGCCTGAGCGGGCCGAAAAGGAGGAGCATATGTACAGACTATCAGTGCCGGTGAGGAACGGAATGGTGCAGAAGGTGGGAAAGGAGACCATCCTGGACCTGTTGAGGAGAATGGGTGCGGAAAGGGTATTCCTGAGCATCGACACCTATGTCACGGACAGGGCGGAGAGGGCCCGGGAGCTGGAGATGCTGGAGGAGAACAGCAGATTCTTCCATGAGAACGGGCTGGAGACAGGGGTGTGGCTGTGGACCTTCACGGTGGAGGGGGACCATGACTTCACGCTGATGGAATCCCTGGAGGGAGGCCCCCTGCCCCAGAAGGGGTGCTGCCCCCTGGACGAGAGGTTCCGGCAGTTCGCCGGGGAATATATGGAGGACCTGGCCGGTACGGGGGTGGACATCATCCTCTTCGATGACGACTACAGATATGGCTTCAGGGACGGCATGGGCTGCGCCTGCGGGAAGCACCTGCGGAAGATGGGGGAGATCCTGGGGGAGGAGCTGACGGCGGACAAGTTGCGGGAAAAGGCCTTCGCCGGGGGAAAGAATCTCTACAGGGACGCTTACCTGGCAGTGAACGGCCAGAGCCTGGAGCTGTTCGCCCGCCAGATGCGGGCCCATGTGGACAGGGTGAATCCCCGGGTCCGGCTGGGTGTGTGCGCCTGCATGTCCCTCTGGGACAACGACGGCATCGACGCGGCCTCTGTCAGCAGGATCCTGGCGGGGGACACGAAGCCCTTCCTGCGGCTGATCGGCGCGCCCTACTGGGCTCCGGAGCGGTACTGGGGGAACCGCCTCCAGCATGTGATCGAGCTGAGCAGGATGGAGCGCAGCTGGTGCGGCGAGGGGATTGAGGTCATCGGCGAGGGGGACAGCTGCCCCAGGCTGCGGCACAAGACCCCGGCCAGCTATCTGGAGCTGTTCGACATGGCGCTGCGGGCGGACGGCACTGTGGACGGGATCCTGAAATACGTCATGACCTATTATCTGCACCCGGATTACGAGAAGGGCTATGTGGAGAGGCACTGTAGGAACAGGGCGCTGTACGCCGCCATAGAGGAGAACTTCTCGGGGAAAGAGGCCTGCGGCGTCAGGGTGTACGAGTCCATGAAGAAATTCGCGGACATGGTGATCCCCGGGGAAAAGGCGGGGAGCTGCGATGTGGAGAATGCCTTCTTTCCCATCGCCGCCAGGATGCTGGCCGACAATTCCCTGCCCACGGTATATGAGGGCGAGGGGGTCTGCGGCATCGCCTTCGGGGAGAATATCAAAATGGTCCCCGACAGCGCGCTGCGCCGGGGCGTCATCATAGACGCGGAGGCGGCCAGGCTGCTGGGGGAGCGGGGGATTGATACGGGGATACGTAGAATAGTTGAGAAAGTGACGGTAAAAGGGGAATATTTCGCCGGGGAAGAGGAATTTGTGTACGGCGCTTACACGGCCCATGTGATGGAGCTGGATGGGAGGGCGGAGGTGGACAGTTCCATTGCCTATATGGAGGACGGGCAGGAGAAGAAGGCCCCCGGGGCGTTTTTCTACGAGAACGGGGAGGGGCACCGCTTCTGGGTATTCGCCTTCGACGCCTATTTCAACAATGAGAACATGTACCGGTCCTACAGCCGCGCCAGGCAGTTGGTGAAGGCCGTGGGGCGGCTCACAGGCAGGGCGCTGCCCGCGTGCTCTCTGGGGAATCCGGACCTCTATCTCCTGTGCAAGCAGGATGAGAGGGAGCTGGCGGTGGGGCTGTGGAACATCTGCCCGGACGGCATCTATGAGCCGGTTGTAGAGCTGGAGCATGCCTGCCGGGGCATCCGGTTCCTGAACTGCAGGGGACGGCTGGAGGGGAACCGGGTATATCTGTCACAGATGGAGCCCTTCTCTTTCGCGGGCTTCGTGGCGGAGACCTGAAAAACGGAAATTCTATCCCCGCGGGAAGCGGTCATGAGGCGGTCTGGTTATGGATAAGCACAGAAGGACACGGATTCTCTACATATTGCAGGCGGACTTTGAATATTTCATTTCGCTGTTGGTGTCGGGCTCCTTCCTGGCGGCGGTGACGGCCCAGCTTGGGATCTCTGACAGCCTGACGGGAGTCATCTCGGCCATCATCTCCCTGGGACAGGTATTTCAATTATTGTCTATTTTTATACGGAAAAACATTAAGAGGAGGGTGGTCCTGTTCAGCGTGATGAACCAGCTGGTCTTCATGTGCCTGTACGTGATACCGCTGACAGGGCTGCCCCCGGGGTGGAAGACCGCCCTGTTCATAGGGGCCGTCACCCTTGCCTACTTCCTGTACAACATCGTGCATCCGAAGAAGATCGACTGGTTCATGTCCATGGTGGAGGACGGCAGCAGGGGCAGGTATACCTCCGTGAAGGAGATGGTGTCTTTGCTGACGGGGATGGTCTTTTCCTATGTGATGGGCTCCATGTCGGATTACTACAGAGATGCAGGGCAGATTCGGAAATCCTTTGCCATCTGCGCCGCGGTGATCTTCGGGCTGACGGTGCTCCATACCCTGACCATGGCTCTGGCCGCGGAGAAGGAGGAGGGGGAAGAGCAGGAAGAGCAGGAAGAGCGGGGAGGGGCCTCCTCCGGAACCGGCCGGGGTGGTCGGTTCGCCATCTTCAGGGACAGGAACGTCCTGCGGGTGACGGCGGTGCTGGTCATCTGGCACGCGGCCAACTATGTGGCGGTGCCCTTCTACGGAAGCTACCAGATCAAGGAGCTGGGATTCGGGCTGAAATATGTGTCCGTGCTGGGGATTCTGTACAGCACTGTCCGGATCCTGTTCTCCTTTGTGTGGGGGGCCTATGCGGACAAACGCTCCTTCGCGCGGATGATGCGGGCCTGCATGGCCGTGGCGGCGGTGGGGTGCCTCATCAATGTGTTCACGGTGCCGGAGAACGGGAAGCTGTTCTTTACCACGTATTACATCTGCTATGCCGTCGCCATGGCGGGGATCGGAAACGCGGCCATGAACGTGGTGTTCGACTATGTGGACGCGCCAAAAAGGGCGGATGCCCTGGCAGTGACGCAGGTGGTGGCCGGGATATGCGGGTTCGCCACCACGCTGCTGGCAAGCCCGCTGGTGACGTGTATTCAGGAAAACGGCAATAAATTCATGGGAATACATCTATACGCCCAGCAGGTCCTGTCGCTCCTGTCCTGCGGGCTGTACCTGCTGGCGATAGGGTTTCTTTCCGCAATGTTCTGCAGGCGCTCCGGCGCCTGAATCGCCGGACAGCCGCGGTCACGCGCCCGCCACCAGCCATATGTTCTTTGCGGTGGAGGCCAGGGAGAAGGCGCCCGCCGCCAACAGGGCCAGGCGCTCCCGTCTGCCGCAGGTATCCGCGAAGACCTGGTTGACGATATGGCATATAAGCACTATCGTCGCGTAGATGAAAATGGAGAACACCCTGTTCCCCGAGGCGTAGATCGTGGGGGAAAAGCCCAGCACGGCCGCCGACCCGAAGCCCGCCGCCAGGAACATGGCCCCTGCCCAGAAGGAAGGGCTGTTCCCGAAGAGCCAGAACAGCTCCCCGAAAAGCAGGAACAACAATAGCAGCGCCGTGGCGGCCCGGGCCACGTCCACGCCCCTGGACAGCATATTGACGCCGTACTCCTCCCAGGGGAAGAGCATGTCCTTGGCCAGCAGCCCGAGCCTCTGCAGCAGGATGGTCCCCACCGCCAGGCACAGCCACAGGGCCCCGCCCAGGGCCAGGGCCTTCTGCCGCTTTTTCCCGGGGCTCAGGAACAGGGCCAGCGCCAGCAGGAAGACCAGGGCGAAGGCGAAGAAATTGATTCCGGCGGTATAAAAATAATAGTCCACGGCGTGGAAGATGCCGCGAAGCAGCTTCTCCGGGACGGTCCAGTCCGCGTATTCCGGCAGCCAGGTCTGGATCTCTGTCTCCACCCTGACCGCGTCCCCGGGGCAGGTTAGCACGAAGAGGATGCTGGCGGCGGCGATCACGATCTGGCATATCTGCATCCGGGAGACTTTTCTGCGGAGCACGGCGCAGTAGGCGCAGGAGCACAGATAGACCCCCAGCACTACCGCCCCCACCTGCTCGTGGTTGCAGGAAAGCACAGCCGAGAGGATGAACAGGGCGTTCTCCCACCAGGCGCTTTTCTTCCCGTCCAGGAGCCTGCGCAGGGGGTACAGCGCCACCAGACCCAGGGAGATGGATATCAGGTAGATAGCCGTGGTGGTGATCCACCCGGCGCTGGCATAGTAGGAAAAAGGGAAAGCCCCCACCAGCATGCACAATACCGAATTTTTCCACACTGAATTACGCACTCCCAGAAGATACCGGACGGACAGGGCGATGCCCAGGATGTTCGCCACGCAGAATACCCGCCACACCGTCATGTCCAGGTTCACCAACAGCAGCACCAGCGGCTCCGTCACCATCCTGGAAGACCAGTTGAAATACAGCATCCGCAGGAAATCCAACACTTCCTTGGGGCTGCCCGCCGGTATGCTCTGATAGTAGAAATCGTCCCGGGTGGGCTCCGTGACCATGCAGAACATGGCGAAGAGGGAGGCCGCCAGCAGGATATATGGAATCAGATGTCTGTTTTTCTGAAAACTGCTTTTCTGAAGCTTCTGGATCATTGTCTTCTCCTTATCTTCCGATTATATTCCAATCTTGCCCGATGATTTTACACTCTACCACAAATGTGGGGGAAAGACAAGAGGCCCTGCTCTGGATGTTCCGATTGACCGTATGGCGCAAAAGTGTTATTATATATGCATAAATAGAAAGAAGATATGTAAATATAATAACAAAGAAAGGAGCGGCCATATGAACAATATCGGATACAGGAACTTATTGATTCAATATATTGACAGACAGGAACCTGACCAGCCAATTCTGACAGCCCAGATTACACAGTATGCTGCAAGGGAAGCTCACCTGGACGAAGCGGAAGTGAGAAAGGCAGTTAACGTAAATATGGCCAGACTGGAAAAAGCAGGCCGGATCATCCGAATAGAAAAAGGGGTCTACTGCAAAAGGGTTAAAACTGCGTTTGGATATTATGTGCCCAACAGAGAGACCTTATTCTGCAGACGGCTGCTGTATGACGGGGATGATGTGATTGGATACGAGACAGGGCTATCTGTGCTGAACCGTCTGGGCCTGGTGTCCCAGATGCCGAAAAAGAAATGCATTGCCACAAATCTGCATACAAAGAGAGTGCCTGCCGGTATCCAAGTTGAGATAAGAAGACCGCCTGTGGATATAGACCGATTCAATTACCGTTATCTTCAGATTCTGGATGTGGTAAGAGAGCTGGACGATGCCCCGGTGGATGCTGTTAGGCCGGAAGAACTGCTAAAGGGGACTGTAAAGACACTGGAGCTTGACACAGATGTACTGATTTTCATGGCAAGGAAATTTTACGATCCCAGGGTACTCATTAAAACCATTGATATTGTGCTGGGAGGGCTGTATGAAGCTGCACGGGGATAAATTTTCGTTTTTGAATATCATCGGGCTTATACACGATGTTACCGGAATCAGAGAAGACATTTTGGAGAAAGACTACTATGTCACGCTTCTCCTGAAGGAGTTATCGGAGAAACAGGAAAGCCTTCCGGCATATTTTAAGGGAGGTACGGCTTTATATAAAGCCCGGAAAAGCATCCGCCGCTTTTCGGAAGACATCGACCTGACCATATGCATTGATGGCTGTAGCGGGAGCCAGGCAAAAAAACGTCTGGAAACCGCGACCAAAAAATACCTATCGCTGCCAAGGACATCCAGAAAGGAACTGGAAGAAGACAGAAAAGGCAGCATTACAGCAGTCTACGATTACACACCGGCAGTGACAGTGGATACGGATGACCCGCTCCAGAGATTTGGCTATGTTAAAGTGGAGGGGACGTCATTTACTGTAAGTGAACCCTTTTCTGCACTGGAGATAGAACCTATCATATACACATATGCCACGGAGGAGCAAAGGGCTATCCTGCGGGAATCATTCGATGTAATGCCGTTTCCGGTAAAAACAATCCGCCTGGAAAGGATATTTGCGGATAAAATATTTGCCGCAGAGTTTTATTATGGACGTGAAATGTACTTTGACGTTGCAAAGCATATCTATGATGTGGGGGTTATGCTGGATATGCAACCGATTCAGCATATGCTCGGGAATGCTGGCCTGTTCCTTGAAATGGCAGAATATAAGAGACTGGAGGAGACAAGGAGGACGGGCAGCGACCTGGCAGACAGGAAGTTCTCTGACTTTGAGCTGTTCCGTGGCTTCCCTGACGACACAGGCCTCAGGGAGGCATATCAGAACATGCAGAGGAACTACGTCTTTTCAGAAAAAGATTTACTGCCATTTGAATTTGTGGCGAACCAGTGGAAAAAGCTGCAGGACATTTTGAATAGTATGGACAGGCATGGAAACCATATATAGGAACAAGCACGGAGGTGACGGCTATGTGCACAGCAGCGACTTATCGGACAAAGGATTTCTACTTCGGGCGCACCCTGGACTATTATTTCTCCTACGGGGAGGAGGTCGTGGTGACGCCCCGGAACTATCCCCTGGGTTTCCGCGGGGCGAAGTCTCCGGAAAACCATTACGCCATGATCGGCATGGCCCATATGGAGGAGGGGCAGCCGTTGTATTACGATGCTGTAAACGAAAAGGGCCTGGGCATGGCGGGGCTGAACTTCGTGGGCAACGCGGTCTACGGAAAGGAGGCGCCGGGCAGGGAGAACGTGGCCCAGTTCGAGTTCATCCCCTGGATCCTGGGGCAGTGCGCGGATGTGAGGGAGGCCAGAAAGCTGCTGGCCCGGACCAACCTCACCGACACGGCGTTCAGCGAAAGGCTTCCCGTGGCCCAGCTCCACTGGCTGATCGCGGACAGGGAAGGATCCGTGGCGGTGGAGGCCGTGAGGGAGGGATTGAAGATATACGACAATCCCGTAGGCGTCCTGGCCAACAATCCGCCCTTCCCGGAGCAGATGTCCCGGCTGGCCAATTATATGCAGCTGTCCCCCAAGGCCCCCAGAAACCTGTTCTCGGACAGGCTCTCTCTGGAGCCCCACAGCCTGGGGATGGGGGCCTTCGGGCTTCCCGGAGACCTGTCGTCCCAGTCCCGCTTCGCCCGGGCGGCCTTCGTGAAGCTGAACGCTGTCTCCGGGGATTCGGAGTCCGAGAGCGTCAGCCAGTTCTTCCACATCCTGGGGGCGGTGGAGCAGCAGCGGGGCTGCTCCGAGGCGGAGGAAGGGAAGTATGAGATTACCATCTACACCTCGTGCTGCAACGCGGACAGGGGCATCTATTATTACACCACATACGGGAACCGCCAGATTTCCGCGGTGGACATGTACCGGGAAGACCTGGAGGGCAGCGCGCTGGCCAGGTATCCGCTGGCGGAGGGGGAGCATATCCTGATGCAGAACTGACGGGAGGCCCGGGAGAGGGGAAGGGAACCATGGCGGAAGAGAGGGCCGGCGATTGAGTAAAAGCTTGTCGCCGGCCCTCTCTGTGCCTCGGATAAGCCGGATCCGCATGGATATCAAAGCCGCATATGAATGGACATTCCCCTTTCTGGTGCCCATGAAAATCTTTCGGGCACCGACCTTTATGTTCCGATGGAAAGATGGTACAATAAAGAAAAAAGCAGAGAGCGGTGCACCCGGACTGTGCAATGGCGCGGCATCCGTCCCGCCGCGCTCATGAGGAGGCAGAACAATGGAATCCCATCCCATCGCAGTCATATCGGATACCCACGGCATCCTGCGGCCGGAGGTGGTGCAGCATATAGAGGCCTGCGAGGCCGTCTTCCACGGCGGGGACATGGACAATCCCGAAATCCTCCGCCGCCTGCAGGCCCTTCGCCCCGTCTATGCCGTGGCGGGCAACGCGGACGCGGACTGGGCCGGAGGGCTGCCCGGGGAGCTTACCGCAGAGCTGTACGGCTTCCGGTTCTACATGATACATAACAGGAGGGAGATTTGCCGGAATCTTTCTGATTACGATATTGTAATATATGGGCACTCCCATAAATACCAGGAGGACAGAGAAGGCGGAACCTGTTACCTCAACCCCGGTAGCTGCGGCCGCCGGAGATTCAGGTTGCCCCTGACCATGATGATTCTCACCCTGTACCCCGGGACGCATGAAATCGCCGTGCAGCGGATCGATCTGCCGCTGCCGTCCGCATCGTCCCCTGCGCCGCCCGCGTCGCCCCCTGCACCGTCTGCATCGTCCCCTGCGCCGCCCGCATCATCCCCTGCGCTGTCCGCGTCGTCCGCGTCATCCCCTGCGCCGCCCGCATCGTCCCCTGCGCCGTCCTCGTCTCCCTCTGCGCAGTCTGCCGGGGAGCCGGGGCAGTCATTATCGGAGCGGGACATGCATAAGCTGGTAAAGCTTGTGATGAAGAACATGGACGCCGGAAGGCCCGTGCCGGACATCGCCGCCAGGACAGGGGCGGATCCGGCCCTGGTGGAGCAGATCTGCCGGATGTACGCCACCCACCCCGGCGTGGATGTGGACGGCATCCTGGACAGGCTGGAGCGGAGGAACCTGTAAGCCCTTGCCCCGTCAGCCGTCCCGCGGTTTTGCAGGCCTGCATGAAAAGAGGCTTCGTAAAGTTTATAAATTTATAATAGTAAAGACGCGGCATACATGGTACAATATTGACACAAAAAGGTTTTCACAAAACGGGAGAAAGGCATGGACGATATGTACGATGTAGCGATCATCGGCGCAGGCGTGGCAGGGGGACTGCTGGCCAGGACGCTGGCGGCATACGACTTGAAGATATGCATCCTGGAAAAGGAGCACGATGTGGCCATGGGCGCTACCCGGGCCAACTCCGGCATCGCCCACGCCGGATACGACGCCCTGGAGGGGACCCTGAAAGCCAGGCTGAACGTCCGGGGCTCCCGGATGATGGAGCGGCTTGCCAGGGAGTTAGGAGTGCCTTACCGCAGGAACGGCTCCATGGTCATAGGCTTCGGGGACGAGGACAGGGAAACCATCGAAAAGCTCTACGCCCGGGGCGTGGCAAACGGCGTGGAGGAGCTGCGGGTCATAGACGGGGAGGAGGCCAGGCGGCTGGAGCCGGGCCTGTCCCGGGCCGTGACCTGCGCCCTCCATGCGCCCACAGGGGCGATCGTCTGCCCCTATGAGCTGGCCATCGCCGCCGTGGGCAACGCCATGGACAACGGCGCGGAGCTGTTCCTGGATTTTCAGGTGGGGCATATCGAGAAAAACCAGGACGGATACACGATTTCCTCCGTCTGCCGGGAGGGAAGGGGCAGGGAGGGAGACGGCGGCAAAGGGGCCGTCTGCCCCGGAGAGGAAAGGGACAAAAAAGCGGGGAAGGAAGCCTTGCCGGAGACGGCTGGCAATGGGAAGGATTCAGGGGAGCCCTCCCCCCGCAGCGTCCGGGCCCGGTACGTGGTGAACGCCGCGGGAATCTACGCGGATGAAATCGCGAGGCTGGCGGGGGACGACTCCATCCGGATCCATCCCCGCCGGGGCGAGTACCTGCTGCTGGACAGAGCGTGCGGCGGCCTGGTGTCCCACACCATCTTCCGCACCCCTTCCAGACAGGGCAAGGGCATCCTGATCACCCCCACGGTGGACGGAAATCTCCTCCTGGGGCCTACCTCCGTGGACGGGGAGGACAAGGAGGACAGGGCCACCACCCGGGAGGGCCTGGAGCAGATCATGGCCAGGGCCCGGGAGAACGTGGAAGCCCTGCCACAGGGCAAGGTCATCACTTCCTTCACAGGACTGCGGGCCGCGGGGAATACAGGGGACTTCATCATCGACTCCCCCGGGCCCGGCTTCATCAATGTGGCGGGGATCGAGTCCCCGGGGCTCACCGCCGCCCCCGCCATAGCGGAGTACGTGGCTGAGATGCTGGCGGCACAGGGGCTTGCCCTGAACCGGAAAGCGGACTATCAGCCCCTCCGGAAACCCGTGTACGCATTCCGTAACGCCTCCCCGGAGGAGAAGAACGAGATGATTCGCCGGGATAAAGCCTACGGACGTGTAGTCTGCCGCTGCGAGACCGTGACCGAAGGGGAAATCCTGGAGGCGATCCGCCGGAACCCGCCCGCCCGCGACCTGGACGGCATCAAGCGCCGCACCAGGGCCCAGATGGGCCGGTGCCAGGGAGGCTTCTGCATGCCCTACCTCATGGAGATCCTGTCCCGGGAGCTGGGAATCCCCTATGAGGAGGTCACTAAGTCCGGCAAAGGCTCTGAGATCAACATCTGCAGGACAAAAGCGTGCAAAGATTTTCCAAGCCCCCGGGAGGGCGAATAGCGCACCTCTTTCGTGCGCGGGCTGAAGCGTCAAAAGCATGGCGCCTGTAAATCTAAGCGGCACAGGGCCCACGGCATGACCGGAAAAAGGACCACAGGAAACGGCACAAGAGCGGCAAAGGAGACGGAAGCAAATGACGGACTTGGTTATCATCGGAGGCGGCCCCGCCGGGATGAGCGCGGCAGTGGCCGCATATGAGAACGGCATCAGAGACATATTGATCCTGGAGCGGGACGGGCAGCTGGGCGGCATCCTGCAGCAGTGCATCCACAACGGCTTCGGCCTGCACCGCTTCGGCGAGGAGCTGACAGGCCCGGAGTACGCCTGGAGATATGAAAAACAGGTGCGGGAGCTGGGCATCCCCGTGAAACTGAACACCATGGTGCTGTCCGTCTCCCCGGAAAGGCTGATCACGGCCACCAATGAGGAGGAGGGCATCTTCACCATAGAGGCCGGGGCCATCATCCTGGCCATGGGCTGCAGGGAGCGGCCCAGAGGGGCCCTGAACATCCCCGGCACCCGCCCGGCGGGCATCTACAGCGCCGGCACCGCCCAGAAGCTGGTGAACCGCAAGGGGTATCTCCCCGGAAAGAGCGTGGTCATCTTAGGGTCCGGGGACATCGGCCTGATCATGGCCAGGCGCATGACCCTGGAGGGCGCCAGGGTGAAGGCCGTCTGCGAGCTGATGCCCTATTCCGGCGGCCTTGCCAGGAACATTGAGCAGTGCCTCAACGATTTCGACATTCCTCTTAAGCTCAGCCACACGGTGGTGGACATCCACGGAGACAAAAGGCTGGAGGGCGTCACCATCGCCAGAGTGGACGAAAACCGCCGCCCCATAGAGGAGACCAGGGAATATATCCCCTGCGACACGCTGCTTCTGTCCGTGGGCCTGATTCCGGAGAACGAGCTGTCCCTCCAGGCCGGGATCCGGATGGACGCCGTCACGGGCGGGGCGCTGGTGGACCAGGACAGGCAGACCTCCGCGCCGGGCATCTTCGCCTGCGGCAATGTGCTCCATGTCCACGACCTGGTGGACTTCGTGTCCGACGAAGCCGCCATCGCCGGAGAGAGCGCCGCGGAATTCATCCGGTCCATCCGGGAGGAGACAGGGGAGGGACGCGGCGCTTGCGCGGAGCCGGATATTCCTGAGCAGACAGATATTTCCATTACAACGGATGGGAAAATACGCTATACCGTTCCGCAGAGGATAACCAGGCGCAGGGATACCACGCTGTTCTTCAGAGTGGCGGACAGATACCGGAACGTGAAGATTCATATCATATCCGACGGAAAGACCATCCATTCCGTCCGCAGACCCAAAGCGGCCCCCGGGGAGATGGAGAGCATCCCCCTGAAAGCGGCCCTGCTGGAGGGAGTGACCGGCCTGCGGCTGGAGCTGGAGGAGCTTGGCTGAGCCCGTGAAATTACACCGAATCGCAGCAGGCTGCGGCAGACCTGTAAGCCTGACGGCGGGACGGCCCGAACCAACCCCTGGCGGAAGGAATCAGGAGACAAAAGGAGCGCATACAATGACAAAGCGAGAGATGACATGCATCATATGCCCCATGGGCTGCTCCCTCACCGTGGAGCTGGAGGGGGAGGAGGTCAAGTCCATAAGCGGCAATACCTGCAAGCGGGGAGCCGCCTATGCCCAGGCGGAGGTGACCCGCCCCCAGAGGACAGTGACCAGCACCATGCGCTGCGACAACGGGGAAGTCCTGTCCGTGAAGACCGACAGGCCCATCCCGAAATCCAAAGTCATGGACTGCATGGCCCTGATAAACGCCCACACGGCGAAGCTTCCCGTGGCCATCGGGGAGGTGCTGCTTCGGGACGTATTCGGCAGCAATATCATCGCCACGGAGAACAGGGAAAGATGACGATATAAGAGAATAAGAATAGAAAAAAGACAGGAAAAAGAGGTGGTCGCGTGAATCAAAAGCTGAAAGAGAAGATACTGGAGTCGGTGTCGGCCGTACTTCCCATCACGGGAATCGTCCTGCTGCTGAGCATCCTGCTGGTTCCGGTGGATCTGGGGATCATGGTGATGTTCCTGGTGGGGGCGATCCTGCTGGTAATCGGGATGGGATTCTTCCAGCTGGGGGCGGAGATGTCCATGACCCCTCTGGGGGAAGGCATCGGCGTCCAGATATCCAAGGCACGCAGGATCCCCCTGATTTTCCTCATCGGATTTTCCATGGGGGCCATCATCACCATCTCTGAGCCGGATCTCCAGGTGCTGGCGGAGCAGGTGCCTGGCATCCCCAACCTGACTTTGATCCTCACTGTGGCGGTGGGGGTGGGCATCTTCCTGGCGGTGGCGATCCTGAGGATCCTGTTCCAGATTAACCTTTCTACGATACTGATTGTACTTTATACCGCACTGATTGGAGTGTCCTTCCTGGTGTCCAGGGATTTCCTGGCGGTGGCATTCGACTCCGGCGGCGTGACTACGGGCCCCATGACGGTTCCCTTCATCATGGCCATGGGCGTGGGCCTTGCCTCTGTCCGCGGCGACAAGAATGCCTCCAGCGACAGCTTCGGTCTGGTGGCCCTGTCCAGCGTGGGGCCCATCCTGGCGGTGCTGATCCTGGGGATGTTCTTCAGCCCCGGGGAGACGGCCTACAGCGGCGCTGTCGTGGCGGATGTGGGCACCACCAGGGACGTGGTGAAGGAATTCCTCTTCGACATGCCCCCCTATATGAAGGAGGTGCTGATATCGCTGGTCCCCGTGGCCATCGTGTTCGCCCTGTTCCAGAGGTTCACCCGCCGGTATCCCCGCAGGCAGGTGAAGAGGATCGCGGTGGGCTTCGCCTATACATATCTGGGCCTGGTGCTGTTCCTCTGCGGGGTGAACGTGGGCTTCGCGCCCCTGGGCGCCCTGCTCGGCGAAGAGATCGCCTCGGAGGCGTGGAGATGGCTGCTGGTGCCCATCGGCATGCTGATCGGCTATTATATCGTAAAGGCGGAGCCTGCCATCCAGGTGCTGAACCGCCAGGTGGAGGGCGTGACCAACGGCTCCGTGTCCGCCAGGGCCATGAACCGCTGCATGTCCTGGGGCGTGGCGGCCAGCGTGGGCCTGTCCATGATGCGGGTGCTTACGGGGCTGCCCATCCAGTACATCATCATCCCGGGTTACCTGATTGCATTGCTGCTGTCACGGTACGTGCCCAGGATGTTCGTGGGTATCGCCTTCGACTCCGGCGGCGTGGCCAGCGGACCTATGACCACGACCTTCCTGCTGCCCCTGAGCATCGGGGCCTGCCAGGCCACGGGGGGCAATCTGATGACGGACGCCTTCGGGGTGGTGGCGCTGGTGGCCCTGACGCCGCTGATTGCCATCCAGCTCATGGGAATCCTGTACCAGTACAAGCTGAGGGTCACGGAGCGGATCGCGGTGCGGGAGGCGGAGATCCCTGTTATGGATAGCGCTGCAGACGACATCATTGAATTCGAGGAGGAAGACGGAGATGGGGGACAATCATAAAATCATGTCTTATCGCATGCTGCTTCTGATCGCCACGCCGAAGCTGGTGGGCAAGGCGGCGGGACTGTTCAAGGAGGGGAATGTCCCCGTCCAGTACATCTTCCACGGCCAGGGCACCGCCACCAGCCAGGTCATGGACATGCTGGGCCTGGACGGGGTGGACAAAAATATCCTCATGGCCATGCTGCCCAAGGCCTTCGCGGACGAGATGCTGAAAAAACTGCGCAAGAGGCTGCACCTGGGGATGCCGAACACGGGGATAGCCTTCACGCTCCTGATGTCGGGCGGCAGCGGGCACCTGGTCCAGCTCATGGAGGGGCTGGAGCCGGAGGAGAAGAAGAGACTATTGGAGAGGAATGAGGCGGATATGACAGAGAACGCGTACAGCTTGATCATGGCAATCGTAAATCAGGGCTTCAGCGAGGAAGTGATGAACGCGGCCAGGCCCAAGGGCGCTTCCGGCGGCACGGTGTTCCACAGCAGGAGGATCGGCAACCAGGAGGCCATGAAATTCTGGAAGATCAGCGTCCAGGAGGAGCGGGAAGTGGTGCTGATACTGGCCCAGAAGGAAGACAAGCTGGCCATCATGCAGGAGATTGGCAGGCAGTGCGGCATGAACAGCAAGGCCCAGGGCATCGTCATGTCCCTGCCGGTGGACGGGATCGCCGGGCTGGACTGAGCCGGGACAGAATGGTTATGGAATGGCCTGCCCTTTGCGGCATAATGACAGAATGTAATAAAATAAGCGAAAAAACGATAAACAATATGTGCGGGGACAGGTTCCGCGGAATATGCGGGCGGAAAAGATTTTGATACGAAATGGCCTGCCCTTTGCGGCATCTGAGTAGGAGGAGCGACATGGATTTGAGAGAACAGATTGGACAGCGGCTGGTGATAGGATTCCCGGGGACGGAGCTGGATCCGGAATTTAAGCGCCTGGTGAAGGAGTACAAGATAGGGAACATCATCCTGTTCCAGCGCAACTTGAAGAGCATGGAGCAGGTGAAGGCCCTGTGCGCGGACATTCAGGAGCTGGTGCGGCGGGAGACGGGGCATGACGCCTTCATCACCATCGACCAGGAGGGCGGCAAGGTGACCAGGCTTCCCGGAGACGGCTGCAACGTGCCGGGAGCCATGGCCACGGCGGCTACGGGAGAGGTGGAGAACGCGGAGATCCTGGCCCATATCACGGCAAAGGAGCTGAAGGCCGTGGGCGTGAACTTCAACCTGGCCCCCTGCATGGACATCAACAACAATCCGGAGAATCCGGTGATCGGGGTGCGCAGCTACGGCGATACCGCGGAGACCGTGGCGGCTTACGGCACTGCCGCTTTCCGGGGATACCGAAAGGGCGGGGTATTGTCCTGCGCCAAGCATTTCCCGGGCCATGGGGACACGGCGGTGGATTCCCACGTAGGTCTCCCGGTGATCGACAAGACCATGGAGGAGCTGGAGGCTCTGGAGCTGAAGCCCTTCCGGGCGGCCATGGAGGCGGGGATTCCGGCTGTCATGGGCAGCCACATCCTGTTCCCGAAGCTGGAGCCGGACAATGTGCCCTGCACCATGTCCCGGAGGATCGTCACCGGGGTGCTGAAAGATAGGCTGGGCTTCCCGGGGCTGGTGGTGAGCGACTGCATGGAGATGGATGCCATCAAGAAATACTACGGCACGGTGAAGGGCGTGGTATCCGCCATGGCGGCAGGGGTGGACATGGTGCTGGTGTGCCACACGGCGGCCCTCCAGGAGGAGAGCGTCCGGGCTGTCTTACAGGCAGTGGAGGAGGGGAGGCTTTCCGGAGAGGAGATGCGCAGGTCCGCGGAGAAGGTCGTCCGCCTGAAAGAGGAGTACGCTAAGGGCGCGGACGCGGAGGCTCCCTGCCGGTGCACGGAAGAGGACAGGGCGCTGGAGCGGGAGATCCGCAGGAAGAGCATCGTGGTCATGGCCGGGGACGGCCTGCGCAGCGGGGAACCGGAGCGGGAAAAGCCGGGCAAGGGTGCTGCGGCCCAGGGCGGTGGCAGCCAGGGCAGCGTGGGCCCGGAGAGGCAAAACTCCGGGGAGTGCCCTGCGGCGATGGGCCCGGTTGTCCTGGGAACCGCTCCCTTCTTTACCGGAAGCGGCAGCTACCGCGCCACCCTGGCCTTCAATGATGAGGAGCTGTCGGAGACCTTTGCGGCGCATATGGCGGCCCGGCTGGGAGGAACGCATTTCGACGTGGGGTCGGATCCGAAGGAAGAGGAGATTGGGGAGGCAGTGGAGCGGGCCAGGGGAGCCAGCGGCATCGTGGTGAGCCTCTTTGCCGCCAGAGAGCAGGCCGGCCAGTACAGGCTGGTGGAGGCGCTGTCCGGGCTGGGCGTGCCGGTGATCGCGGTGGCATTGTACAGCCCCTATGACCTGAAAGGCCTTCCGGCGGGCGTCACAGGCATCGCGGCATGGGACAATACCCCTATGACCCTGCAGGCCCTGGAGGAGCTGTTCAGGGGAGAGTGGCAGCCCACAGGAAGGATGCCTGTAAAGCTGTAGCGATTTTTCCGGGGAGGTGCCTGCCATGTGGAAGAAGCTGAATTATATCCTGAATATCGCAATCGGTTCCTGCATCGGGGTTTTTGTGGGGCACGGAATATATGTGTTCTGGGATTACAGGACGCGCCCCGGGTTATATGCGATGCGGTCCGCCCCGTGGTATGCCAGTATCCTGACCTACGGGATGTTCACCATCGCTTTCCTGACAGCGGCCGTCATCCTGAAGCTGGTCGCCAGATGGAAGTCAAAACGGGAATAAATGTGAAATGATTGCGGAGCGGAATGCGTCCAGGAGGGGAGCTTCCGTTCCGCGATACAGGACAAAGCGGCCGATGAACGCGCCAATCAGGCGCAAAATTAAGGCGAATCAGAAGTCGTTGGCCTCATATAAGTACAGATTCCCCTTCTTGCCCACCCGGGCCACAGTCCCCATGTGATACAGGATATTCAGGGTCACCTGGGACAGGGCCTGGGAGATATGGGCAGCTTTGGCGAAGTCCTTCGTGGTGAACTGCCCCTCCAGCTCCGGGGGGACGAACTGCAGGAAATCCTCCGGCCGTTCCACCTCCAGCTCCCGCACCAGCTCCGTGGGGATGCGGTCATAGCGGCTGGCCCTGATTTTCCGGTTCTTTCCCCTGCCGTTCAGGAGCTTGTATTCCTCCATGTCCAGCAGGACCAGCCGAAAGCGCAGATGGGGGTCTTTCAGGAAGGCCTTGATCCTGTACAGCTCGGGAAACACCGTGTAGGGGCTGCCCTTTAAAGGGGACTTGCGCTTCCCGCTCAGCTCCCCGGTCTCCTGGTCTATCCAGATGAGCCATTTCTCCCGGGGGATGGGGTAGACGATGGTCACCGGGTACAGGGGCAGAAAGGCGGAGAGCTTGCCCCGGAGCTTGTCGAACTGCCTGGTCTGGATCTCGATGATCTCTCCCCCTGCAAAGATATCGGCCACATAATTCTCGATGGGGATTTCCTGCCTGTCCTCGTCCGGTTCATAGTAATTCTTCAGGATGGCATGGACTGTCTTCTCCGACAGAGTGCCGATGCCCAGCCGCTGTCTGTCGATTCCGATGATTTTCCTTTTTGCTTCTTCAAAGGCCTTTTTGTCCGACATGGTATCCCCCGCTTTGTGTGGCATACTGCTACATGCTTAGCATTTTACCATACTGTCAGGGTTTTGGCTATCTTGAATTTTCGGCTCAAAAAATAAGTGGTATTTTTTATTCAAAAACTCTCAACACTGTTGAGAGTTTTGATTTTCATCTGCTGTATCATATAATTCTTCAAGCTTTTTTGTAAAATTTCTTTGCTGATTAGTTTAGTGCGGTATTCAGAAATCATAGTAGAACTCATATTGCGACTCAATGCATATTCGACAACATCTTCGTCCGGTATAATAATGCCAAATCACGATTTAGTAAATCAGGATTAGATATGCGGAGAGGAGAGATGTTGTGTTCTTTTTGTTCAATCAATCTATTTTTCTCTGATTTCAAGTAAATCCGCAATATCGCAATGGAAATATTCGCACAATTTAAGAATCAGATTTGCGTCTATCCGTTGAAAATCGTCTCTACAATATCGGTTGAAATTTCCTCTTTGTAAATCTAAATCCTTACAGATTCTGGTTTTACTTATCTTCTTTTCTTCCAGTAGTTCCACTATTCTTATATGCAAATATTTTTTGCTCATGTCTGCCGCCTCTCCTTATAATAGTATATACAAACATTTAGCAAAAAAGAACTTTACATATACTTACTTTAAATATAGACAGTATCTATATATACAGTATATAATGGGACGAATAAGGAAGGAGACATAAAGCATGGAAGAAGACATTTTAGAATTGATAACACAGGCACTTACAGAAGACAGAATAACTGACAAGGTTCAGAGAAGTGAGGAATATCAAAGAGCCAAAGAGGAGGAGCAAAAAGCATATGACCTATTGATGAGCGACTTAACAGATGAACAGAAAAAAAGACTTGATGATTTTATAGGCAGCAGAACGTGGAGTAGAGTGGTATGGGAAAAAATATCATATCAGCAAGGCATGAAAGATTTCCTTAAATTCATTAAGTCCTTATTGTAATTACAGATGAAGCTATGTATCAAAAAGGGCTTGCACGGCGGATTAACGTCCAAAACGTGGACTTCACAGATTTTTCGTCTCCACAATCCTGAAACAATCGTGAGCTTTGAAAATAAAATTTGCTTTATGTGACATCATCACAGAAGAACAAAGAAATCCATGATATCATAGAGCCACAAAGGAAAACAAAGGAGGACGATAAAATGTCTGCTGTCAATATCAACAAGAACAATTTCCGGAGCGAGGTCATGGATTCCGATAAACCCGTCCTGTTGGACTTTTGGGCACCCTGGTGCGGGCCCTGCCGTATGGTGGTCCCCATCGTGGAGGAGATTGCCAGGGAGCGCTCCGACATCAAGGTGGGCAAAGTCAACGTGAATGAGGAGCCGGAGCTTGCGGGGCAGTTCCGTGTCATGAGCATCCCCACTCTGGTGGTGATGAAAGACGGTAAAGTAGTCAACCAGGCCATGGGGGCGAGACCTAAGAGCGCCATCCTGGGGATGCTGTAGGAGGTGGCCATATGGGATTCTTTGACTTGTTCCGGCAGCCGGATATCAATCAGGGCGTGGAGGAGTACCGGGCCGCTCCCAAAGCGATCCTGCTGGATGTCCGCACCCCCGGAGAGTACGGGGGAGGACATGTCCCCGGAAGCAGAAACGTGCCGCTGCAACAGATAGAAAAGATCAAATCCGTTGCGGAAAATAAAGAGGTGCCCCTGTTCGTCTACTGCCAGTCCGGTGCCAGGAGCCGCCAGGCGGTCAGCCTGCTGCAGCGCATGGGATATGTGAACGTGAACGACATCGGCGGCATGTCCGCGTACCGGGGAAAGGTGGAATGACATGAAAGTGGTGATCGTAGGCGGCGTGGCGGGAGGCGCCACAGCCGCGGCAAGAATCCGGAGGTTGGACGAGGCGGCGGAGATCATTGTGTTTGAGCGTTCCGGATATATCTCCTATGCCAACTGCGGCCTGCCCTACTATATCGGCGACGTGATCGCGGATCCGGAAGAGCTGACCCTCCAGACCCCGGAGAGCTTCTTCTCGCGCTTCCGTGTAGTCATGAAAGTCCGTCATGAGGTCACGGCAATCCATCCGGAACGCAAAACGGTCTCCGTAAAAAATCTGGAGACAGGCGTGGAATTCGAGGAGAGCTACGACAAGCTGATCCTCTCCCCCGGCGCAAAGCCCACGCAGCCCAGGCTCCCCGGCACAGGCATCGACAGGCTGTTCACCCTGCGCACGGTGGAGGATACGCTGCGCATCAAGGAACACATAAATAAGCACCATCCGAAATCCGCCGTACTGGCGGGCGGCGGCTTCATCGGGCTGGAGCTTGCGGAGAATCTGCGGGAGCTGGGGATGGAAGTGACCATCGTCCAGCGGCCGAAGCAGTTGATGAACCCTTTTGACGCGGATATGGCCGCTATGATTCACAGCGAGATGCGCAGGCATGGCGTCAGGCTGGTGTTGGGGCAGACTGTGGAGGGCTTTGCGGAAAAAGGAGACGGCGTGGATGTGCTGCTGAAAGACAATCCGCCTCTCCATGCGGATATGGTAGTGCTTGCCATCGGCGTCACACCGGATACGGCTCTGGCAAAGGAAGCCGGACTGGAACTGGGAATAAAAGACAGCATTGTAGTCAATAGCCGGATGGAGACCTCTGTCCCCGACATATACGCTGCCGGGGATGCGGTCCAGGTGAGGCATTCCGTCACCGGCGAGGATGTGCTGCTCTCCCTGGCCGGGCCTGCCAATAAACAGGGGCGGATCATTGCGGACAATATCTGCGGCGGCGACAGCAGGTACGCTGGCAGCCAGGGGAGCTCCGTGATCAAGGTGTTCGACATGACCGCAGCCGTCACCGGCATCAATGAGACCCATGGGCGGAAAGCCGGGCTGGATCTGGATACGGTCATCCTCTCTCCCATGAGCCATGCGGGCTACTATCCCGGCGGCAGGGTCATGACTATGAAAGTGGTGTTCGAGAAGGGGACATACCGTCTGCTGGGCGCCCAAATCGTAGGCTACGAGGGCGTGGACAAGCGCATTGACGTCCTGGCCACTGCTATCCATGCAGGGATGAAAGCCACTGAGCTGAAAGATTTGGACCTGGCCTATGCGCCGCCCTATTCCTCTGCCAAAGACCCCGTGAACATGGCAGGCTTCATGATCGACAACATCGCGGGCGGCATTTTGAAGCAGTGGCATCTGGAGGATGTGGATGGGCTGCCCAGGGACGGCAGCGTCACGCTGCTGGATGCCAGGACGGCAGGGGAATACGCACAGGGGCACATCCGGGGATTTCGCAACATTCCCGTTGACGAGCTGCGGGAGCGCCTTGCCGAAATCGAAAAAGGCAAGCCTGTCTATGTCATCTGCCAGAGCGGGCTGCGCAGCTACATTGCCTGCCGCATCCTGGAAGGACAGGGATACGAGGCCTATAACTTCTCCGGCGGCTTCCGCTTTTACGATGCGGTGAGGAATGACCGCCGCCTGGTGGAAAGCGCGGCCGACTGCGGCATGGATATACTGCATAACGCTGAATGCTGCCCAAAGTAATCATGCGATTGAACCAGTCAGCGTTATGCAGCCTGGTTTCACGGCAGGTGAAATCGTTAAGCATTATGAATAGAGATAGAGAGCCATGTCCTTCCGGAGGAAGGGCATGGCTTTTTGCCGCTGGGAAAGACAGACGGCAGCGTGAAGCCCAGTGCATGAATCCTTGAGCAATCAATACTCGCTGTCCCCCCGGTACTGCGTTGTCATCAGTCTACGATGCCCCGCATCGCCTCCTTCCTCCGCCTTGCCCTGGTGCGGACATCAAGCACTGATTATTCGGGAATTCATGCACTGGTGTACTAGTGCCCGATTGTCTCTTCCAGCTTATCCGCATCCGTAATCTCAATGACGCCCCGGCTCAGCCGGACCATCCCCTCATTTTGGAAATACCGGAGCATCCGGGTGATGACCTCCCGGTGGGAGCCCAGATGGTTGGCGATTGTCTCGTGGGTGATCTTTAACCTGTCGGTTCCCTCGATGGAGGCTTCCTCCAGGAGGAATGCCGCCAGGCGCCTGTCCAGGCTCTTCCACATGATTTGCTCCATCAGCCACATCACATCCGAAAAGCGGGAGGCCATCAGCTCATTGGTGTAATTTGCCGCCGGTGCGGATTCTTCCAGGATGCCTTTGTAGACCTCGGTGGGCACCACCCAGAATTCCGCGTCCTTTTCCGCCGCGATCGTCACGTCGAACTGAATGGAGCGCAGCATGCAGGAGGCCGAGAACAGGCACATATCCAGTTCGAACAGGCGGTAGAGCGTAATCTCGCGGCCTTCGTCCGACAGGATGTAGACCCGAAGCTGCCCGGATTTGATCAGGAGCAGGCCGGTACAATCCATGCTTCCGTTGTGGATGACGGTCCCCTTTTTGACGCGGTGGCTTACCAGGCTGCCAAGGATGCGGGCCTGCTGTTCTGTGTCCAATTGATCCCATATGGGAAAGCAGCTTTGAAATTCCATGTTATCCCCTTTCAATCCAATCTCTGTCCCTATTGTAGCACAGATATCCGGAAAAATCACCCGCCATGGCCCAATGTAAAATATTTCTCAAAAATATATACTGTAAATAAAAATATACCTTGACAGACGAGGTATATAGGGGTATATTGTAACCAGAAAGGAGATGCCTATGTCGATTACGTCCGATATTTTACGGGGCCACACGGAGGCCATCATCTTGTCCCATCTGCTGGAGCAGGACAGCTACGGCTACCAGATCAACAAGGACATCATGAAGAAGACCGACAACCGGTGCGAGCTGAAGGAGGCCACGCTGTACTCCGCCTTCCGCCGCCTGGAGCAGGCGGGCTACATACGCACCTACTGGGGCGACGAGACCGTGGGGGCCAGGCGGCGCTATTACTCCATCACGGAGGAGGGCCGTCAGGCCTATCAGTCCTACAAGCGGGACTGGGAGGAGGCCAAGCTCACCATCGACCAGCTGCTGAAATGAGGAGGAAGCTCCGGAAATCCGAAAAAAAGCAGAAATGTAGACAGGAATGCGAACAGAAGCGCAGAAAGAAGTGCAGAAAGGAAAATAAGCATGAAGGAAAAAATCACAAAGCATATCAATGAACTGTTCAGGGACGCGCCCAAGACCAGGAGGGCCGTGGAGCTGAAAGAGGAGATGACACAGAACACCATAGAGAAGTACGAGGACCTGATCGGCGAGGGCTGTCAGGAGGAGGACGCGTTCCGAATCGTGGTGGACTCCATCGGGGACGTGACGGAGTTGTTCGAGGATCTCAAGGACAGGAGCCTGTTCCTGCTGCCGGAGGAGCAGCGGCGGAAGAGGGCAGTGCTCAAGGCAGCCGCCGTTGGGATCTATATCTTTGCGGGGGTGGTCTTCATCATCTCCATGGTGGTCAGCGACACGTATTATGCCCTGGCGCCGGAGGGCGGCATCCTGGGGCTGGCGCTGACGGGGCTGATCTGCATCCCGCCTACCTGTATGCTGATCTACGCGGCGAATATGTATCCCGCCTACAACAAAAAGGACGAGAACCTGGTGGAGCTGTACAAGGAGGCCGCCCACACCGGCAGGAGGGAGAGGGCAATCCGGACTTCTGTCAGCATGCTCATCTGGCTGGTGACATTGCTGCTCTATTTTGCCATCAGCATGACTACGCAGCGGTGGGAGATCACCTGGCTGGTATTCCTGGTGGGAGCCTGCGCCCAGATGATCGAGGTGCTGGTGTTCAACATAAAGCACACCGGTTCATGAAGCCGGGGAATCCAGGCCTAGCCGAAGAAGGGCTGCCGGGTTGGCGGGCGCCCGGAGGCGCGCTGCGCCGCGGCAGCAGAATGGGGAGGAATAAGGATTATGAAAAAAATGCAGATTGCTTTGATCGGCATAATCGGAGCGGTGATGGTCTTCCTGTGCATGGTGCTGGGGATTTCCCTGTCCAGGGGGATTCCGTCGGCCGGCGGCGGGAACTACTCGCTGGTTCAGGAGAAGAAATTCCCGGCCCAGGACATCCGGAGCCTGAAGATAGACTATGGAAAAGGCTCCTCAGGCTCCACGGACGTGCTGTTCTATCAGGGCACAGGGGATGAAATCATCATCCGGGAATACATGAATTATGAACCAAAACAGAGCCAGCTTTCCACAATAGAGCAGTCAGGCGGGGAGCTGAGGATCCAAGGGGCGGGACATAGGTTCTTCTCCTTCCTCTCCATCGGCTTCCGGGGAGCCTATACGGAGGTGTACCTGCCTGCGGGCTTCGCCGGGGACATGGAGGCCCTGACCGTGAAGACCGTCAGCGGGGAGATATCCTCCGAAATCGGACTGACAGCCCGGGGCGGCTTCCTGGCTTCCACCACCAGCGGCGACATGCTGTTCCCGGAGGTCCGGGCGGAGAAGATACAGGTGTCTTCCACCAGCGGCGCCATCCGCCTGGACAGTGCCCTGGCGGAAAAACTGGACATTTCCACCACCAGCGGCGATATCACGGTGGAGCAGGCCAGGGGGGAGACGAAGATATCCTCCACCAGCGGGGAGATTCGGGTATCCGCTCTGGAGGGGCCCCTGCGCACGTCCACCACCAGCGGCGACATCACGCTGGGACAGGTGACAGGCAGCATAGCGCTGTCCACCACCAGCGGCGAGATTCGGCTGGAGGAGGCCAAAGGGGATTTCGACGCGGAGAGCACCTCCGGAGATATCCGGGTGGAGAGCCTGGAGGGGAGCTTCCGGATGAGCGCCACCAGCGGGGAGCTCTCCGTCTCCAGGGCAAGCGGCTTTGGCACGGCCCATTCCGTCTCCGGGGACATCCGCATCTTCCTGGCGGACCTGGCGGGAGACATGGACATCTCCACCACCAGCGGGACGGTGGACCTGGCGTTCCCGGAGGCTTCGGATTTCCGCTTCCGCTTCGGCACCACCAGCGGGGACTGCGGGACATTCTTCGACGATGCGCTGTCCTTTGACAAGAGAGGTAAGAACGCGGAAGGGGAGCTTGGAGCGGGAACCCATTCCGTGGAGATATCCACGGTCAGCGGAGATCTGGACATAAGGGAATTTCAGGGCGGAGATTTGTAAAAAAGCTTTGTATTTCCGGCTCAAATAAGGTAGGATAAAGATACAGACCAGAAATGTCATGAAAAGCATAAAGCAGCCTCAGGGCGGGAAGCGAAGAGGCGCAGGCTGGAACAGGAGGAATGAGCCCCATGGCACAGAGACCGGAAATCAAGAGAGAAAACGTAAAGACCCTGTTTGAATCCCCCTATCTGCGGGTGGCGGATCTGCAGTACGCCCCGGGGAAGCACTATTATGACGCCACCAGGCGGGATATGGAGAACCTTACCGCCGTAAAGTCGGATGCGGAGTTCGAGGCCATGCTGGCGGACGCGGTGAGCTGCTTCGTCATCCTGGACGGGGAGGGGGAGGAGCCCAGGCTGTTGCTGTCTTATGAATTCCGCTACCCTGCGGGCCAGTACCTGCTCAGCGTGCCCGCGGGCCTCATAGACGAGGAGGACAGGGGGAGGGAAGATGCCCTTGTCTTCACTGCCGTCCGGGAGATCAGGGAGGAGACCGGGCTGGAGGTTCGGGACACCGACACAGTCAGGGTGGTGAATCCCCTGGTCTTTTCCACGCCGGGGCTGACGGACGAGAGCAATGCGCTGATCTGCGCCGTGCTGCGTTCCGCCAGGCCCACCGACCTGTCCCAGGAGGGGGCGGTGGGCTCCGAGCTGTTCGACGGGTTCTGCCTTCTGACCAAGGCCCAGGCCAGGGAGATCCTGCGGACAGGCAGAGACCCGCGGGGGAAATATTATCCCCTGTATACCTGGGCGGCGCTGCTGTACTTCGTGTCGGATATGTGGCGGGAGGAGACGGACGGCGGTATATGAAGGGAAAATCCCAGACCTGACAACCCGAGACCGGAGGATTAAACCAGAAAGACGGAGGAATCAAACTCATGAAAATGCTGAAAATCAATGATAACGTGCCGGAGGCATCGGCCATCGGCCTGGGATGCATGCGGATCACCGGCCTGGACGGCAGCAAGGCCGTGCGGGAGCTGGTGGAGGCTTCCATGGAGGCGGGCATCAATTTCTTCGACCACGCGGACATCTACGCGAAAGGAGAGGCGGAGAGCCGGTTCGGGGAGATACTGACGCCGGAATTGCGCAGCCGCATGGTGATACAGACCAAGTGCGCCATCCGCCCGGGCACTTGCTACGATTTTTCGAAGGAACATATCCTGGAATCCGTGGATGGGAGCCTGAGGAGGCTTGGCACGGACTACATCGACATCCTGCTGCTGCACCGCCCGGACGCGCTGATGGAGCCGGAGGAGGTGGCGGAGGCCTTCGATATCCTGAAAAAGGCCGGAAAAGTCCGCGCCTTTGGCGTCAGCAACCATAATCCCATGCAGATAGAGCTGCTGAACAGCTGCCTGGCGGAGCCCCTGTGCGTGAACCAGATACAGTATTCCGTGGCCCACTGCCCCACCATTGACGCAGGCCTCAATGTGAATATCTGTAATGACGCGGGCTGCAGCAGGGACAGCAGCGTGATTGAATACTGCAGATTGAAGAAGATGACTATACAGGCGTGGTCGCCCTTCCTCTACGGCATGTTCGAGGGCGTCTACATCGGAAACGAGAAATTCCCGGAGCTGAACCGGGTCATGGACCGCCTGGCGGAAGAATACCAGGTGACGCCCAACGCCATCGCCGTGGCGTGGATCATGCGCCATCCCGCCCATATCCAGACCATCGTGGGGAGCACCAATGCACAGCGGGTGCGGGATGTCTGCAAGGCCTCCTATATCCGCCTGACCAGGGAGGAATGGTATGAGATGTACCTGGCGGCGGGGAAGAAGCTGCCCTGAAGAGGCGGCGGAAGGATTTGGGCGGTTTCAGGGGGCGGGATTTTCCGCGGCGATGAGACAGGCTTAAAGACCGGATCAGGGGGCTGTGTGCACAGATGGCCCGCTGTTCGGTGGGTCTGAAGCAGTCGGTCCGCTGTCGGGCGGGCAATCCTCCGTCCTGCTGTCGGCCTGGGGCGGGGGGAAGGGTGGTGGTGCAGAGGCGGTTCCCTTGACCAAGGTCAGGACAAAACAGACGGCGGTCTGTCCATGACATCCGTTCCCTCTGTCGGCGGGATCCTTAGCAGCGGGGAGGGCCTGGGCCGTCAGGGAGCCGCCCATGGCCTCTGCCAGGGATCTGGCTATGGTCAGCCCCAGGCCGGAGCTGCCTTTTTTCCGGGTGGCATCGTTTCTGTAAAAACGGTTAAATAGATTCGGAATATCACCCTCCTTTATTTCCAGGGAATCATTTTGAAAAAGAATCTGAACCTGCCCACAGTCCTCCAGGATGCGGATATCCAGATAACTGTGGGCATATCTTCCTGCATTCTGGAGCATGTTCGCGAAGATGCGCTCACAGGCGTCCCTGTTTCCCAGCGCCATCACGGGATGCTCCGGCAAGTGGCCCTCCAGGGAGAACCCTTCTCTTTCCAGGGAGCCGTAATTGTCCGCAAGGCACTCCCGCAGAAGCCTGCACACGTCCAGCCGCTCCGCCTCCAGGGAGAAATCCCTGCCGTTTACCCGGGAAAAGGCGTAGAACTGGGAGACGAGATGCTCCATGGAGCGGGCGTTCCGCTCCAGCACATCCAGGGATTCCTCCAGCCGGAAGGAGGCGCTCCCCGCGGGAGCCTTCAGCCATTTCAGATACCCCAAAATGACCGTCAGGGGCGTGCGCAGGTCATGGCTGATGTCCTCGATCTGCTGCTGGAATTCCCGCTCCCGCCTTTCATGGCGCAGGCGCTCCCTTCGTATCTGCTCCAGAGCGCCGTTGATGGATTTCAGCAGCCGCTCCAGCCCTTTGTCCGGCAGGGGCAGACGAAGGATTCTGTTTTGGAGCACACAGCCCTGGATTTCCGTGAGCTCCAGCGCCGTCTCCCGGAGTGCATGCTCCAATGCGAAATACCGGAGAGCAAAATACGCCGAAGCGGCCATGAAAAACACCAGTCCCAAATCCTTTATCAGGAGAAAATTTCCCATCTCGATCCTCCGCACGAAAGCAGCCCCGCAGACACGAGGGCAGAATCCCATGTACTGCTCCGGGGCGAAAATTGCCGCGCCCCGGCACGCCGTCTGTATCAAATGTCCCGTTTCCTCAATAATAGCACACCTGCCAGGCCGAACACAAGGATTCCGGCCGCGCCTGAGATGAGGCATCTGGCCATGCCCGCCCCGGTGTCCCATATGGCCACGCATTCCGACATGTTGACCCGCGTCCCTGCCGGGATGAAGTTGGCGGGCATCCACATGGCCGCATCCATGAGCGCGTCCCCTCCAAAGGGCAGGAGTATCCCGGCGAACAGCAGGAGCTTGGGCAGGAACAGCATCACCGCCAGCCATGTGAGGACGCTGAAAAATCTGTTTTCAAAGAGGTCCAGCGCCACCACCGCCAGGATCAGGGAGCCGGTGGCGATCAGGGACATGGCAGGGATCTCCAGCAGCATATCCTGGATGGTGGTGGGGCCCGCGTCATGCAGCAGCAGCGCAGCGCTTCCGATATACACCGGCAGCAGCACCGCCAGCAGGAGCAGAGAGACTGCGAAGCTGACGATACATTTCCCGGCGAAGAGCTGCATCCGGGAAATGCCATAGGCGATGCTGTTCCCCATGGTGCCGCTTCGCCTGTCCGATTCATACAGCATGGCGGCCACATCGGCGGCTACATAGCAGTACATCATAGGCACGGACACCAGCATGGAATAGGAGAAGGAGGCGGAGCCGTAGCGGAAATGCTCCACGTCCTTCATCAGGAACAGGGTCAGGTTCATGGCCAGGATGATTGCCAGCAGGCTTATGAAGGTCCCGCGGATCTCCCTGCTGTGCGCCGCGCGGTAGAGCTCGCTTTTGATATAGTTCAACATGATGCTTTCCCTCCGTTCTTCAGGTTCAGGTAATAGTCCTCCAGAGAGGCGGACCTGCGCTCCAGCCTCAGGATGCAGAGCCCGTGCTCCATGGCCAGGCGGCTGTAGGCCCCGGGCTCCCGGCGGAAGCCGCGGATCTGTATGGTGCCCTCCGGGAGCACCCGCCAGTCCTCCTCCGGGAAATGCTTTGCCAGCAGGGCGGCGTACTTTTCCGTGTCCTCCACGGCGATGTCCAGACGGTCCGCGCATTTTTCACACAGCTCCCGGGCGGATATCTCCTCCAGCAGCTTCCCCCTGCTCAGGAACCCGAACACGGTGGCGGTCTGCTGGAGCTCGGGCAGGATATGGCTGGACAGCAGGATGGTGATGCGCTTCTCCGTGCTCAGCCTCTGGAGCAGGGCGCGCAGCTCCACGATGCCGCTGGGATCCAGGCCGTTGACGGGCTCGTCCAGAATTAGCAGCGCAGGCTCCCCCAACAGGGCGATGGCAAGGCCCAGCCGCTGTTTCTGGCCCAGGGAGAGATGCCTGCATTTTTCCCGGCGCTTTTCCCGTATGTCCACAAGCTCCATAATCTGCTCCACCTTTTTCCTTCCCGGGATGCCCTTTTGGATGCGGTAGTATTCCAGGGTGCGCTCCACGGTCATATTGGGGAAAAAGCCGGGATGTTCGATTATGGCGCCCATCTGCCTGCGGCAGCGGCGCAGTTCCTTTTCCCCGGACTGGCCGAACAGGCGGATCTCCCCTGCGGTGGGGAAGATATGCCCTGCCAGGAGCTTTAAAAGGGTGGACTTCCCCGCGCCATTGTCGCCGATCAGCCCGTAGATGCTCCCGGGCGTCACCTTCAGGGTCACCCCATCCAGGGCCGGGACAGAGCGGTATTTTTTGGTGATCTGCCGCGCTTCTATGATATAGTCATTCATTTCTGGCCTCCTTTTCGCCGTTTCGCCGGTGTGTGCTTTTCCGGCTGACAGGTATCATTATAGACCATGGGGGGTTAATAAGTCATAAAGAACTTTTAAAGATGTCGTAAAGATTTGCGGAGAGGAATGCCGGAAATATGCGGTTTTCCTGACTCGGTGTCACTAGTAGAGTCACTAGTAAAAAGTAGGGCATGGTGCTAAAGTCAGCATTCAGGCCCTACTTTTATGGTTTCCACAGCTGCCCGGAGCTGGTCTAGATCTTTGTGTGTATACACATTCTCATTGATGTCCTGTCCTTTGTGCCCCATGAGCTTGTAGCGTGCCACACGGTCTACGCCCGCGCTGTCCAGTAGGACATTGAAAGTGTGGCGGCAGTCATGGGGCGTGTGCTCCGTCTGGATGCCGCAGGCGAGAAGAGCGGAGCGGAAGTGTTCGCGGTAATCCTTTTCGGAGATGTCCTTTTCATCAGTGTGGTAGATTAGGCTCCTGAAGCGTGGATCCAGACGGCGGCACACCATTTCATAGATTGCGGAATGGATAGGGACTGTCCGGTCACGGCTGTACCGGTTCTTCAGGCCGCCGGTGAACGTCCGCTCTTTCAGGCTGATGCCCTCCAGCGGCATCCGGGCAAGTTCGTTTATTCGCCATCCGGAATAGCAGTATATCAGCACTGTATCCACGAAAGGGGCATCCTTATGCTGCCAGAGCAGCGCCAGCTCCTCCTTAGTGAAGGGGACACCATGTACATTGTCGTTTTCCTTGGTGATTTGGGTGTACTGCGAGTAGTCCTTTGCCACCAATTCGAACTGGACTGCATACTTGTACATCTGCCGGAATAGGTTCCGTATATGCTCCAGGGTGGAGAATGAAAGGCCATCATCATCGAGTATGTTCTGCATGTCCTGAGTCCGGATGTCCCACATGGCCATCCCATGGAGCTGGGAGCATTTTTTATATGCCGCTATGGCACAGCCCTGGGCGCTAGTCTTCTTTCCGCGTAGCTCATAAGTGGCCTTATACTTCCACTGGTACCAGGCGGCGAACACCTCGCTGAACAGCTTCTTCCGGTCGTTCGGGTCATAGGGGGCCTTATTGTATTCTGCCAGGGCAATCTCGGCGGACACACGGTCAGGAAAGCATCCAGCCACGTCATAGGCCGGATAGCCATCGGCATCGATGCGGGTGTTGACCCTGACCTGGAATGGGTTCTTCCGCTTGCCGGACAGCTTCACCACCGTACCTGAGCCATTAGGGCGGCGTTTCCGGGCCTTTCTGGGCCCTTTGGTGGAGATGCTGCCGTCCCGCATCGGAAAGCCGCAGTGGGGGCACAGGATGGCCTTGTCGCTTATCTGGCCGGAACATTCCGGGCATTGTATGAGTGCCATATGAATCACGCTCCTGTCTGTAAAAAGGGTACAAAAAATACACCTGTACAGACGGGTGCATCGATGGTATAATAGCCTTGTCGAGGGGCTGTTATACCGGCATCCGTCCGTATAGCGTCCAGGCGGTTCCTGTTGGCGCAGGGGCCGCTTTTTTGTGCTTGACGGTTCAGGTCATTTCGGTTATAATATGCTTATCAAGGGAGCCGATACGATAGCTTACACCTATCCGTTTCCGGCGAAAATAGTGGTAAAAATAGCACCCTTACTTTGCAGGAGCGGGGGTGCTATTTTTTACGGTTGACATATTCCAAAATGGCGACTATAAGAATTGCAAAAGTAAGCAGCACCATAAACTCTTCGTATGTACTCATAGAAAACGCCTCCTTCCGTTCAAGGCTCGGAAACGGAGGTATTCGCACCCTATCGGCTCCCCTGGCAAGCATATTATGTTGTCATGGTTCATAGTTGCGACGTCGCAATTTCTGTCAGCGCAATCTTGCACCGGTGCAACCCTGTAGCGTCCAGGAACCGGATCAGAGGGCAGCGGGGCCAATCTTGGCCCGGGCTCAAGATTGAGCTCACCTCTAAATAGTGGTCAGACCCAAATGGGCCTTACTTCCAGGGAATCTTCCCCTCCGGCTCCTGGGAGGAGAGATCAGTCTTCCCCTCTCCTGGTGTGGCCGATCTGGCGGTGGGGCTACTTTTTATAAGGGCGGAAATCTTTTGCATTCTTCTTTTTAAGCTCTTCCAATTTAAACGTCAGGTATGAATCCGTATCACTTTCCAAAGATGACAGTTCATCCATGGTAACCTCTAAGGTGCCATCCGGGTAATTAATCCAAAGGTAGCCATCCTCATTCTCGCCTAAAGTGTAGCCGATCTGCTCAAGCTTCTTCTCCAGTGGCATGTATTTAGGCTCCTTTAGCCAGCCAAGGGAGTCGTTGAGATAGGAGACAGGAACGCCCAGTGCCCTGGCAATTTTTATCACGGTTTCGATTTTTGGGTTTTTATCCCCGTTTTCCCAACGCCCAATTTGTTGTTGTGATATTCCGCCGAGCTTTTCTCCCAGTTCCTTTTGTGTCATGTGCTTTTCTATCCGTATTCGCCTTATATTTTCCCCGATATTCATTCAATCACCTCATATCCAGAATATCATATAATTCACTTACGCACAACCAAAAAGATTTATTTTCATATTGACACACCCATTAAGGTGTGATAAATTAAATATATCACACCTTAATGGGTGTGTCAAACAAAATTTGTAAAGGAGGTATCACATGAAAATCAGACTGGACACAAAAAAGATTTACCTGGCAATGGCCGAAAAGGGCCTCACTGCTACAGAGATTGCCCGGAATGGCGGCGTAAGTCAGCAGGCTGTATCCAATGCCCTGAACGGGAACCGGGTAGGCCGGGTGAAGGTAGTCCCGGCTATCTGTCAGGCGCTGGGCGTCTCTGCAAAGGACATAGTCATCATCGAGGATTAGCTGCACCGGTGCAACAGGAAGGAGGGTACATGAAGCCATACAGAGTAAGATTCTGGAGCCAGGACGGAAACGGCCAGGAGGAATTCATGGGGTTCGACACCATGGAGCAGGCCCAGTCCCTTTACGAGAGTCTGGACGGCCTGGCGGAAATCCAGCAGTACAGCGAGGAGCGGCATGAGTACGAGGCTCTTGTATATCCGGAGTTCGAGTACTGATCGGGGGAGGAGGGCAGCATGGACATAATCAAGGCAGTGGAAAGCTATCCATACTACCACAGCATAACAGGCCAGAGCCATAAGGAATGGGCAGCATGGCGCGTCCAGGCCGTGGAGGAATGGATGCTGGACAAGAAGATTTTAGGAAAGGAGAGTGGAAATGATGGTAGCGGCGAAAGTGAACCAGATCATAGCGGCAATGACGGCATCCTGCATGAGCCCGCAGGAGATCGCAGACAAGGCCGGGGTGAGCGTGAACATAGTCTACCGGATGCGGCGCGGTTACCTGGTGAAGATGGACCGGTTCGGGAAGGTGTGCGCCGTCCTGGGGATATCCCCGGAGGATGTCATCGACTATGAGCGGTTGAAAGGATGTGAAAAGAAGTGATAATGAAAGATTATGCGCTGCAGTATGCAGCGGAAGGCCTGAGGGTGTTCCCTGTAAGGAAGGGGACGAAAGGGGCCGAGGGTGGCCAGCTCCTCAGGTCATGGAAGAACGAGGCCACTACGGACCCGGCGGCCATATCAGGATGGTGGGACATGTGGCCGGATGCGGACATCTGCATAGCCACGGGGAACGGGCTCGCCGTCATAGACATGGACGTCAAAGGGAAGGAGGACGGCATGGCGAGCATGCTCGGCTGGATAGCCGACAACGGCAGCATGCCGCCTACAGCGGTCGCGATGACCGGGAGCGGCGGCCAGCACCATTATTATCTGGTGGACGGCACGTACCAGAACCGCCGGGGGATACTCCCAGGCATCGACATCAGGAGCGACGGCGGCTATGTGGTGGCCCCTCCCAGTGCAGGGTATTCCTGGATGAACAGCCTACCGATTGCCCAGGCGGATCGGAGGGTATATGACTTCCTGGAAGGCAGGCAGAGGCCCAAGTCCTTTATGCTGCCGGATGAGATCGCAGAGGGCAGCAGGAACGACACGCTCTTCAAGTATGCGGCCAGCCTGCAGGCGAAAGGCGTACCAGACGATGCCGTTGTGCAGGAAGTCGAGAAGGCGAACCTGGAAAGATGTATTCCGCCACTGGATGGCAAGGACGTCGAAATAATTGTAGGAAGCGTCCTGGGACGGTACCCGAAAGGGAGGGCCAGCGGGCCCAGCTTCCCGGATGTGAAGATTTTGAAGGATGGCAGTGTCCGCATCCTGGTCACCGCTGCCAATACGGCGGCCATGCTGGAGCATGAGGGCTATGAGGCATATCATGACGTCATCCGCAGGGAGACGGTGGTCAAGCGGAAAGGCGAGACGGTCACCGGGGTGCCGCAGATACGCTATGAGAGCATGCTCACCCATATCACCGACCAGTACACGAGGCTCGGGGCGCGGGCGAGCAACAGCCGGATCCATGAGCACATGGGCCAGATAGCTGACGTAAACAAGTACAATGCAGCAAAGCATTACCTGGAATGCAACTACATGATCTACGGCGGATGTAGGGGGATCGATGACCTGACGGCGGCCCTCACGCTGAAAAGTGATGGCGGGCTGGGCCGGACTCTCATCAGGAAATGGCTGTGCCAGTGCGTGGCGATGGCCCACAACGAGCAGGGAGCATACGGGGCTGACGGCGTCCTGGTGCTGAAAGGGCCCCAGGGGATAGGGAAGACTACTTTCTTCCGCAAGTGCTGCAGCATAGGGATGAGGTACTTCACGGAAGGGGCCTTCTTCGATGGCAGCAAGGACAAGGTCATGGCTAATACCAGCGCCTGGATCACGGAGCTCGGGGAGCTGCCCAGGAGCATGAAGGACAGCGACGCTATGAAGGCGTTCATTACCAGCGCCACGGACAAGTACCGGGCGCCCTACGACAAGAAGGAGGACGAGCACCCGAGGTTCACGTCATTCGGTGCGACCACCAACGAGGAGAATTTCCTGAAGGATGACAGAAACCGCCGCTACTGGACGCTGGCCGTAGAAAAGATAGATATCCATAAGATGAATGCGGTCAGCTTCGAGAAGGTATGGGCAGAGGCATACGGTGATTTCCGGAAGTACGGGCAGCAGAGCTTCAGGCTTACTGCAGAGGAGCGGCGGCAGATGGATGCCATCAATGAATCCTATAGGGTAGAGAGCGAGGAGGAAAGGCTCATCCGTGACCTGTTCGACTGGGAGCAGCCGGTGGAGGAATGGAAGGAGTACACGGCATCCCAGATAGCGGAAATGATAGGACATAATGCATCTGCTGTAAGGGTGGGGAAGGCCCTGAAAAGCCTCACCCATAACATCACCCCGCCTGTAGTTGAGCGCAGAATAAAGCACGGATACCCTGTTTACGTCATGCCGAAAAGGAAATCATACGGCTTTTAGGTGAGGTAAGGTGATGCATAGGTGAGGCATATATTGTACAACCTCACCACATATAGACCCGCATAAACACTGGGTTTTTCCGTCATTGGGTGATGAAGTGATGTTATTTTTATATAAAAAAAGGATTGTGATTATAGGGCTGTATATAGGGGTATGGATATATATGTATATAGTATAGCCCGCTTTTACCTCACCTCCCCCACCCTTATAAAATTTCATATGGAAATGAACGAAGAAAGGAGAAAAAGAGAATGAAGAAACAGCACGCCATTTTAGACCCGAAAAAGAATTCCCGCTACCTGCGGAGGCACCCCGAAGAGCGCGGCCTGCTTACGGATAAGGAGCGCGCCGGCAGGGCGAGGGAATCGTTCCTTGACCGGAAGTCGGCAGGAAGGCAACGCTAAAAACGCCCCCAGATAGCGCCAACTATCAAGGGGCCAGCACATAGCCGGGGCTACGTCAACCAAATACATAGTAGCACATCTCTCGGCAGAAAGGGAAGAGGTAATTTCATGAGATTAGGGATTTTAGATGCGGAGCTCAGCATCTGCACCATAGATGGCCTGGAAGACCTTGGAGCCATCCAGGAGAGGCGGATCAGGGAGCAGATGCCGGAAAGGGCGCGGCTGGAGGACCTGGCGTTCTTCTACATGCCTGACAGGGACTGGATAGTCGTCAACAGGGGCCACAGGCTGTCCGGCTATTATGCGGACATCATCAAGACATACCTGGAGCTGCCGCCAAAAGGCCGGAAGCAGTGCGCGGCCTGCGGAGAGGTAAGGGATGCATTGAAGATTCTGGACGACATCATATTCCGTCGGCGGCTGATATATGGCGAGGTGCTGCCCTATCTGACGGAGGGCAGAAAGGAGGCGGCGGAATGACGAAATATCCGAACCTGTTGGAATTATGCATGCACCATCCATATGGAGAGCCTTGCGTATGCGGCCATGCGGGGATAGAGCTGGAGCTGCTGCAGGCCGTGCTGGAAGACGGGGAGCCGCTCCTGCCTGCAGAGATTGGAGGCATTGCTAGGCTTTACGGAGTCCCCCGCGGGCTCCTGGAATGCCGGAGGGCCACTATGCTGGATATGGGAAGATGGAGGCACCGGAAGCTGGTTGCCAAGGTTGATGCCCTGTATATAAGGCTTAAGTACATGGCGAGGGAGGGCAACCAGGAGGCAGGGAAGTATCTGCAGTGGGCTGACCGGGAGCTACAGCGCTTCCTGGAAGCAGCATACAGAAATAAGCTTTCATATGGCCATTACCTGGGGACTAGGGAGCAGTTATCTCAGTACATCAGCTTTGCGGCACAAAGGCCTAAGCGGAGGGGGCTGCAACCTAAAAAAGTCGCAGAAAGCTGCAACCCTGAAAACGAAACAAATGCTGCAACCTTTTCAGGGCAGCAGACGAAAGGAGACGGTGCGGTTGGTGAGGATAAGGGTGTCGTATGAGAGCCCTGAGGAGTTGGAAGACGTAGTCTCCCGGTTTGGGGACCGCGTGGAGCGGGTCAGGTCGCCCAGCGTGCAGGGGTCCGGGCGGTTCCGTAGGGCCTACATAGACCTGAAAGGCCAGGGATCCACCAAAATGCCCCTTGCGCACAGCAGGCCAGGATGGTATAATGAATCCAGTGGCAAGTGAATATCGGGAAGTACCCCGGACGGCGCGATGGCCGGACGGAAGCCAGAGACATGGCGCGGGAAAAGGACAATCCAGTAATGGATTCTCTTTTTCCTGCGCTTTTTGCTTGCCACAAGAACAGTCCACTGGACGTAAAACAGGAGGGAGCACATGAAGAGGATAAGGACTTTTTCAGGGATTGCGGAGAGCGTCGATGAATGGGTGAACGAGTTCGCGGAGGGAGTGGAGGTACAGGACATCCAGACCCATGCGACGGGGAAGGACACCATGATGGCAACGGTGGTCTATGAGGAGGGCACAGGGGATGGAAGATAGCAGGACTTTTACCCAGGAGGAGCTGAACACTATCGTGCAGGATAGGCTGGCGAAGGAGAAGGCGAAATATGAGAGGCAGCTTGCTGACATGCAGGCGGAGGTGGGGCGGCGCGAGAAGAGGCTGGATGCCAGGGAGAGGCTGAGGGAGAAAGGCCTGCCGGCCGATCTGGCCGACCTGGTAAGGCTCGATGACGATGACGCGTTCAACAATTCTCTGGAGCTGCTGGAGCGGACATATAAGAACAGGCAGCCCGATGCGCGTTCCGGTGGGGGCAGCGGCGCGACGCGCCATGGGTATGAGCCGATGGGCGGCAGCAGCGTAACGGCCGATCCAATCAGGGAGGCCATGGGGCTGAGATAGGAGGGTATAATCAATGGCGATTAATTTAGTCACGAGATTTCTGCCGTATGTGGACGAACTGTTCTCCACGGAAAGCAAGAAGTCGCTCCTGACCAACCAGGACTTTGGCTGGACTGGGGCACATACGATCAAGGTATACAAGGTGAGCACTTCGGAGATGAACGACTACAAGAGGAACCCGGAGAAGGGCTTCACCGGCTCCAGGTACGGGGAGGTGCATGACCTGGATGCCACGACGGAGGAGTTCACGCTGAAGAAGGACCGTTCCTTCACGTTTGCAATCGACAAGCTGGACAAGGACGAGACGGCCCAGCAGGTGGCGGCGGCTTCCGCGCTTTCCAGGCAGCAGCGCCAGGTGGTGATCCCGGAAGTGGATGCCTACACCTACGGCGTGATGTGCACCGGTGCCGGGCAGAAGCCTGCCGCGAAAGCGCTGACCAAGGACAACATCTACACAGAGATCATTGCGGGGAACAATGCCCTGGACAATGCGGAGGTCCCGGAGACGGGGCGCATCATTGTGGTCATCCCTGATGTGTACGTGCTGATGAAGCAGTGCAAGGACATCGTCATGGAGACCGACATAGGCAATGATCTGCGGCTTAAGGGCGTCATAGCCATGATAGACGGCTCAATGGTCATCAAAGTGCCGGCGAACCGGCTCCCGAAGGGCTTCGGGTTCATGATAGCGCATCCTTGTGCCACGGTGGCGCCCACCAAGCTGGAAGATTATAAGGTGCATGAGGACCCGCCCGGGATAAGCGGCTCCCTGGTGGAGGGGCGCATCTGCTATGACGCGTTCGTGCTGGAGAACAAGGCGAAGGCTATCTACTACCAGGCGCAGCCAGTAGGACAGGACACGCCTGGACAGGAAACAGGCTGACATCTGATTGAAGTGCCCCGGACGCTCCTATAAGCGGGCCGTTTCCCGTCTCCATTGTCCCGGTTCTCGTAATCGGTTGACCAGACAGATAGACGGCCTGCTTATAGGAGCATCTGGGGCATTTCCATATCTGGAGGGAGGGGCATGCACAATCGGAACCATGAGGGGTACCATGACCCCACGGCCTGCATGGCCGTCAGGAACGTCATGAGGGGACAGGCCAGGGCCGTCCTGACATATCGGATAGGAGAGGCCGTGATTGGGCTGGACGGAGGTGGCAGACGTGACCAACGAGGAACTTGTTGTCAGGATAAAGGCCGGGATAGATGTCCCTGAGAACATGCTGCAGCTCTGGGAGCAGACGAGGGCTTTCATCCATACGGTGGCCCTGCACTACCAGGGATATGCAGATCTGGAGGACCTGGAGCAGGAGGGCTACCTTGCGCTGTATGATGCGGTGGACGGGTATGAGCCGGAATCAGGCTGCAAGTTCCTTTCCTATGCGAAACACTGGATGAGGCAGCGGATGAAGCGCTACATAGACAACTGCTGCCAGACGGTGAGGGTCCCAGGCCACGAACAGAGCAGGCTGCACCAGTACAGGAAGATGGTGAACGCCTTCCTTGTGCACCTTGGCCGTAGGCCCACAGAGTGGGAGGTCACCCATAACCTGAATCTGGATGAAAAGCAGCGCAGGGACCTGGAATCCGCCATGAGGGCGGCGCAGATAGGGAGCCTTGACGCGGCCCTGCAGGAGGGCGAGGATGGGGATACCGTCGGAGACATGGTGACCTGCAGCGTGGATGTGGAGATGGATGCCCTGGACCGGCTACAGCAGGAGCAGCTCCAGGCTGTAATCTGGCCCATGGTGGACCGCCTTCCCGGCAGGCAGCCGGACGTGATCAGGAAGAGGTACCAGGAGGGCATGACGCTGAAGGAGATAGGGGAGGCCTATGGGGTGAACCTGAATGCAATCCGCCAGTCGGAACGTGACGGGCTGCGGGCGCTGCGCAGGTCCCGCGATTCCGGAAGGCTGCGGGCATTCCTCCCGGAGCTGCTGGAGCCCCAGGCATACCGCCGCAATGGCATCAGGGAGTTCGACAGGACATGGGAGAGCTCCACGGAGCGGGTGGCCATGAAGCTGGCGGAAAAATGTCACTAGTAGTGTCACTAGTAGAGATTAGGCCGGGATTTCGGTAGATAATAAAAAAGGCGAGAAACCGCATAAACGCTGGCTTTCTGGTAATAACGCCAACAAGGTAAAACGGCCAAAGCGGGCACCTTTTTAAAGATGTCGTAAAGATTTCCTGACTTTGTCAGAGCGGGGGTGCTGTTTTTTAAGCGTCCGAGGAGGAGCTGAGGCTGTTCGATGAAAAGGGCATAGAAATCGTGATTGTGGGAAAGGAGGAGGGGCCCGGCAGACTCACCCCAGCCGGAAGCCGATGCCGTACACAGTCCGGATATATTCCCGGGAGGCATCGGCTTCCCTGATTTTGCGGCGCAGATTGCTCACATGGACGTTCACGGTATTGTTCTCGCCGTAATAGCCGCCCTGCCATACCAGCTCGTAAAGGCTTTCCCGGGAATAGACCTTTTCCGGGGACTGCAGGAACAGGTACAGGAGCTGATATTCATGGGCGGTCAGGGACAGCTCCCGCTGGTTTACCAGCACCCTGCGGGAGTCCGGATAGAGCTTTATATTGCCGTAGGCCAGCGCTTCCGGCTGCTGCCTGGAAGGGCTGCCTGCCCGCCGCAGGGCAGCCTGGATCCGGGCGATGACCTCCTCGGGCTCAAAGGGCTTGGTGATATAATCGTCCGCCCCGTTTTTTAAGAGGGCCACCTTGTCGCCCAGGGCGCTTTTGGCGGAGAGGATCAGGACGGGGAAGCCATAGTGCCGCTCCTCCCGGAGCCTGGCCAGCAGCTCTTCTCCGGACAGGCCGGGCAGCATGAGGTCCAGGAGAAGGAGGTCCGGCTCCCCGCGCTCGATAAGGGACAGGGCCTCCGTCCCGGAAAATGCCTGCAGGGCCTGATAGCCCTGGGCCTCCAGTATCCTGGCCAGCAGGCGGCTGATGTCCGTATCGTCCTCCGCAATCAGAATCTTGTGCCGCATCCCTGCGCCTCCTTCCTTCCGGTATGCCCCGGTAAACCGAAACAGGGGCACGTATGCCCCTGCCGCTTCCCGTCAGGAAAAAAGCTGCTCCTCCTGGCGGATCATCATGATGATGCTGGCTTCATAGGCGTTGAGGGCCGCTTCCGCCTGCCGCTCCTCGCTCCATTCCTTGACTTCCCGGGTCTGTATCCGCTTCTGTTCTTTCTTCTGCTCTTTGATCTCCTGGGCCATCCGCTTCTGGTCGATCCATTTCCTGGTCAGGCGGTCGTGCTCCAGCCAGTTCTTCAGAATCTGGTTCTTCAGCAGCTTATCCTGGAGCCTCTTGGCCTCCGCCCGCTTCTTCAGATATTCCTTTAAAAGCTTTTTCCGGCGGGCCCTCTTTGCGGCCTCCGCCGCCATGCGCCTGCGCTCCGCGGCCCTCCTGGCGCGGGAGTCGTCCTGCATGCCGAAGGCATAGCCGTAGCACTTCTCCCAGGTATCGTCTATGTGGATGAACACGAATCTCGGCGCATGGCCGTATACGTTGGCCGCCTTGTTCCTGGCCAGGTAGTCCAGGACCTGCTGCTCGTAGAGCGGGTCTGCCTGCATCCGCCTGTAAGCGGCATCGGTGATGTCGATGAGCCAGTCCACCCGCCGCTGGGAGGGGTGGGTGTAAAGGTTCCTTACTTTATCGCGGATGTACAGCTTGTATTCTGTCAGGGACATGTCTTTCGGGGAAAGGGTGTATTTCTCCAGCATGGCATCGGAGAAGCTGCTGTCCGCCTTTTCCCTGCCGTTTACAGCGGTGCTCTGTGTGCCGCCCAGTCCGGCTGCGGCAGCGTAACCTGTCTCAATCATATTTGCCATGGCCATTCTCCTTTCCTGCCATATCTTGCCGGCGGCTCCCGGCGTAGGTGATTTCCTTTACATTTATATCGGAGAACATGGGGATATATCTTAAGCGCCATGGCATGAAATGTGCCGCTTGGGGCATTAACCGCTCCTGTGCCCACTGTCAGGCACCTTTTCGGATGCTTTTCAGCGGATGAAATGCGTCCAGAGGTGCTCCTCCTTTTCCGGCAGGCCGTAAGCCTCTTTCCCCAGGGCTATGCTCTTCATCAGGAAAGCCATATTTTTTGCCAGGGTGCGCATGGTCTGCAGGCCCTCTGCGTCCTGTGCCGCCTCCCCCGGCCCTCTGCCGTGGACGCTGTTCCAGTATTGGCTGGAGGCCACGGGCATGCCGCTGATGGTGAAGAATTTGTTCAGCTCGTCGAAGGTGGCGGACAGCCCGCCTCTCCTGGCCACTACCACGCTGGCCCCTACCTTCATGGTCTTGTCAAAGGAGGTGCTGTAGAAGAGCCTGGTCAGGAAGGCCACCAGAGTGGCGTTCGCGGAAGCGTAGTACACAGGGCTTCCGACTACAAACCCGTCGCATTCCTGGAATTTGGGGGCCGCTTCGTTTACCATGTCGTTGAAGACGCATTTCCCCAGCTCTGCGCATCTGCCGCAGGCGATACAGCCCCGGATGTCCTTGTTCCCGATTTGAATGGTTTCCGCCTCGATGCCCTCCAGGGCAAAGGTCTTCTCCATCTCCTGCAGGGCGATGGAAGTGTTGCCCTTTGGACGGGGGCTTCCGTTGATCAGTAAGACTTTCATGATGATACCTCCTGGATTTTGGTTTCATTTTTTGATAGAGACTATTGAAATCAGACGTTCTTTCTTAATTCTACACTTTATGCGATATATTATCAATACCTCAGATTGCTGCTTTGCAAAATTGATCTCCGTGCGTCCGTCATCGCCATACACATGTAAACCGTTATCATCATATCCTATGTATGACAGGAAATCAGGAGAACCATACTATGGCGATTGGATATTTGACCATACAGGCGCGGACTGCCCATGAAGCCTTGCCTCTGGAGGGCGTACAGGTCAGGGTGCTGGACGATGAGGGCAACAGCCTGTACCAGCTTCGCACGGACGAAAGCGGGGAGACCGGGACTGTGCCTCTGGAGACATTGGACAAGAGCTTTTCCCAGAACCAGTATTTTTCCGGGTTGCCATATGCAAGCTACAATGTGCTGGCACAGAAAGCGGGCTTCGACACGATCTATGTCTCCAACATACCCATTTATGACCAGGAGACTGCCGTCCTGCCCCTTGCCATGGTGCCCATGCAGGAGCGGCAGAGGCGGCCTGGGGAGACGAAGATTTTCGTGGGAAAGCCTGCCGTGGCCATGCAGGAAAAGCGCGGCCAGGTGGGGCGGGCCGACACGGAGGACGGAAGTGGCGCGGCAGAGGGCAGCAGGCCGATGGAAGCCGGAAGGGAAACGGCTGGCACCGGACGGGCAGATGCTGGGAGAGCTGCTGGTGTCGGCGGAACGATGGAAGAGGGCGGCAGGCCGATGGAAGCCGGAAGGGAAACGGCTGGCACCGGACGGGCAGATGCCGGGAGAGCTGCTGGTGTCGGCGGAACGATGGAAGAGGGCAGGCCAGCGGACGGCAGCCAGGAACCGGCGGCAATGCCGCGATTGACGGGCACGGGGGAATTTGCGGACGGGAATCCGATGGGAGCCCGGAGGAATCAGGGAGGAGCGGGACGGGCAGACGGCGGAATTGACGGTTCGACAGACAGGATTCTGCGGCAAGTCGTCATTCCCAACCCAATCACAGTGCATCTGGGGCCTCCCGGCGCGAATGTCTCCAATGTACAGGTGTCCTTCCCGGATTACGTGAAGAATGTGGCCAGCAGCGAAATCTATCCCACCTGGCCGGAGGCCTCGCTGACCGCCAACATTCATGCCATTGTCACGTTTGCCCTGAATCGTATCTACACGGAATGGTACAGGTCGAAAGGATACAATTTCGACATCACGAACAGCACGGCCTATGACCAGTATTTCGTGTACGGGCGGCCCATTTATGAGTCCATCAGCAGGATTGTGGACAGAGTCTTCAACGAATACGTCCGCAGGCAGGGCCAGAACGTGCCCTATTTCACTTCCTTCTGCAATGGCACCACCGTCACCTGTAAGGGCATGTCCCAGTGGGGCACCGTGACTTTGGCCAACCAGGGGTATACGCCGCTGCAGATCCTTCGCTCCTATTATCCGAAGGACATCGAACTGGCCAGCACGGACATCATCACCGGCAGCCTGACCTCCTATCCGGGGACGCCCCTGCGGGTGGGGAGCACAGGGCTGGACGTGCAGACCATCCAGACCTACCTGAACAGGATCCGCAGGAATTACCCCGCCATCCCGGCGATTACGGATCCGGCGGGCACCTTCGGGGAGAGCACCAGGGCTGCCGTAGCGAAATTCCAGAGCGTCTTCGGGCTGTCACCGGACGGAATCGTGGGGAAGTCCACCTGGTTCAAGATATCCAGCCTCTACAGCGCGGTAGCCAGACTGGCGGAGCTGGACAGCGAGGGGATTTCCTTAGGGCTGGGCACGGTTCCGCCGAATGTGGTCCTGCGCCAGGGCTCCAGAGGGCAGGACGTGGTGACCCTACAGTATCTGTTGAACGTGGTATCGGAATATTACGCCAGCGTCCCGGCCCCGGCCCAGGACGGAATCTTCGGCAGCGGCACCAGGGAGTCCGTCATTGCGTTCCAGCGGGCCATGAACCTGGCCGCGGACGGCATCGTGGGGCAGAGCACTTGGCGCAAGCTCTATGACGTATACCTGGGCATCGGTGAGAACGTGCCGTCCCCGGGGCCCTCTCCTTCTCCCGGGCCATCCCCCTCCCCTGGCCCGTCGTACACGGAATACACGGTGCGCGCCGGAGACAGCCTGTGGCAGATAG
>NZ_CAJUCP010000010.1 GCF_910585425.1 uncultured Acetatifactor sp.
CCAATCATGACCCCCTTCACGAAATACTTCTGGATAAAAGGGTAGATGCACAGCACCGGCACGGTGGACACGATGATGACGCTGTATTTCAAGGTCTGGGCCAGGCGCATCCTGGCTTCCGTGGCGGCCGCGTCCAGGCCCTGCATGTCGTTCAGGGTCATCTTGTTGGACATCAATATGTCGCGCAGGAAGGACTGCAGCGGCATGTACTCCTGCTTGTTGATGTAGATCAGCGCCGTGTAGAAATCATTCCAGTGGCCCACCGCATAGTACAGCGCGATGACCGCTATGATAGGCTTGGACAGAGGCAGCACCACCCGCATCAGATACTGGAAGGAATTCGCGCCGTCCAGCTCCGCTGCGTCCTGCAGGGTAGACGGTATGCTGTTGATGAAATATGTCCTTGTGATGATGACATTGTAGATGGAGCAGGCTCCGGGGACGATCATGGCCCATGGCGAATTCACCAGCCCTACCTTGTTCACCACAAGATAAGTCGGAATCAGCCCGCCGCTGAAATACATGGTCAGCATGAACAGGAACATGAAGAAGTTGCGGGGCATGAAATCCTTTCTGGAAAGCGGATAGGCGGCACAGATTGTAACGACCAGGTTCACAAGGGTTCCTACCACTGTATAGAAGATTGTGTTCCGGTAGCCAGTCCATATCATCTTATATTTCATCAGCTCTTCATAGGCCATCAGCGTGAAGCCCTTTGGAAGCAGGATTACGTTTCCGTTCCATACTTCATTCGGATTGCTCACAGAGGCGATTACCACGAACCATAATGGCCAGACAAAAATAATCAGCAGAAAAATCATGACCGCCACATTGACTCCGTCGAATATTTTGTCGGAATAGGAATTCTTCACATGCATTTTTTTCTCTCTCATTCACATCCCCTCCTAGAACAGGCTCTCGTCCGCCAGCCTCTTGCTCAGCTGATTGGCGGTGACAATCAATACGACATTGATGACCGAATTGAACAGGCCCACGGCCGTGGAATATCCGTAATCGCTATTAATCAGGCCTACTTCATAAACATACGTGGAGATGACGGAGGCAGTGCTTTTGTTCAGCGTGTTCTGCAGCAGAAAGACCTTCTCGAACCCTACACCCATCAACGAGCCCATCTGCAAAATCAATAGCATGATAATGGTAGGCTTGATGGAAGGGAGGTCCACATGGAGAATCCGCTGCAGTTTAGTTGCCCCGTCCACAATAGCGGCTTCATGGAGCTGCATGTCCACGCCTGAGAGCGCCGATATGTAGATGATGGAGCTCCAGCCCATCCCCTGCCACACGCCTGACCAGACATAGATGGATTTGAACCATCCCGGCTTTGACAGGGCATCCACAGGCTCCATCCCCAAAAAGCCACGTATTATATTAAAGATACCTGAATCCGTGCTCATGAAGATTGTAATCATGCCGCACATGACCACCGTGGAGATAAAGTAAGGAGCGTAAGAAACCATTTGAACCGTCTTTTTCAGGTGCTTGTTTTTCACATAATTGAGCATCAGCGCAAAGATAATGGGAATCGGAAATCCTACCAGGATGCTGTATACGCTGATTCCCAGCGTATTCATCAGCAATTGCTTGAAATTATAGGCGCTGAAGAAACGTTTAAAATGGTCGAACCCCACCCAGGGGCTTCCGAAAATGCCGTCCTTTACACGGTAATTCTTAAATGCGAGCTGTACGCCATACATAGGGGCATAGGCAAATACTATGTAATACACCAACACTGGAAGAATCATCACATAGAGAATCCAGTTTTTCCTGATGTTCTTTCCCAGCCTTACAGAGAAGCTTTCTCTGGATTTTCCGGCAAGGGTTTGTACAGCGGCTCCTTTCTTCTGCTTCATCTTTCCTGCCATAAAACTCTCCTTTCTCCAAAACGGAGGAATGGCAGAAAGCTTCATTCCTCCGTTTGCTTAATCTCACATCGCTCTTGCGTTAAGGCCGTGCGGATTATTGGACAGCTGCATTGTATGTCTTCTCATGAAGCTCAGCCAGAGCGGAAGCGCCCATAGCCTCCATGGTCTCAAGATAGGTGTCCCAGCCGGACTCCAGATCCACCTCACCGGTACATACCTGCGCGATGAACTGATTGATGTAGCCGTCAATATCTGCCCTGAAGGTAGCAATCTGCGCATTGTCCTCTTCCGTATAAGCCATCATGGGAAGGGGAACCTTGCCCAAGCCTGCTATCCTCTGGCGCTCATTATTCAGATAGACTTCATCCGCATCCACTTCCGGAGACATCTCGAACCAGAAGTCAGGCTGGATGGAGGGATGGTTCTGCGCACCCTGGATGGTGGCACTGGAACGCACTGTCGCAATATCGTCCCCATATTCTCCGCCGAGCATCCATTCCCACTTGCCATTGTCGGCAACCTGATAGGTCTTTCCTTCCACACCCATCCATGCAAGGATGCCGCCCTCCTCGCTGTAGAGATAATCGGCCCATGCCATCAGGACTTCCGGATGCTCACAGGCATCTGTAATCGCCATGGTGCCGACCTTGATGCCAGTGATGATTGGATAAGTATCCTCGTAGAACGGAGTCATGACTACATAATCATCATCATTGTCACGGCCCACTGTAAGGAACGCTCCCATAGTCCAGAAAGAACCATATACGTCTCCGGACTGGCCGGTAGCCTGCTGTTGCTCACCGCCCTGGGTAAAGGAAGTCTGTTCAAGCAGGCCCTCCTGATACAGCTTTGCCAGATAGGACACATACTCCCTGAAGTAATCCGTGGTGGGAACATATGTAAGCTTGCCATCTATGACGGCACACATCGAACCCTCATCATAGCTGAAGCCAGAATACTTCAACAGTCCCAAGTAATCGCCCTGTGTCAGGCTGAAAGGAATCTCGTCATCTGGGTCGCCGTTGCCGTTGGCATCCTGCTCCTTGAATGCCTTCAGGACTTCGTAGAGGTCATCCATGCTCTTGGGCTCTTCCAGGCTTAAGTTGTCGAGCCATTTCTTATTGAGCCAGAACAGGTTAATCTCGCCGCGCGCCGAAATCTCAGGGATGGAGTAGATATGCCCATCGGGAGAAGTCAGATACTGCCAGCCATCAATCTCATCCAGCTTTGCTGTCAGATTCGGCATGTACTCATGAATCAAATCCTCCAGGGGAATCAGAATTCCCTGCCCGCCATACTTGGTCAGGTCGCCCATCCCGATGCCGGACTTGAAGAGCATGTCAGGATATTCGCCGGAAGCCAGCATCAGGTTCCTCTTCTCTGTCAGGTCTGCGGACAGGACGCTGTCGAATGTAATGTTGATGTTCGCCCTGGACATGGCCTCCTGCATGGCCAGCGTATCCGGCAAGGTATAGGACTGGTTCATACCGGAGAAAGAAGTGAATTCCATGGTCTCCGCCAGGGGGAATGTGATGGAGCCGCCGGAGGCCTCCTCGCCGCCTGCGCTCTCCGCACTGGCATCCGACTCTTCCTTTTCTTCCTTACTCTCCTCCGCCGGTTTGCTCTCGCTGCTCTTGCTGTCATTTTCGGAAGCGGAGCTACCGTTGGAGCCACATCCTGTCATGACGGACATGGCCATCGCTGCAGCCAGGAAAAATGCTGTCACTTTCTTGATTTTCATAAATTACCTCCTGTTTTATAGTATTTAAGATTTACCAAAGCCAACTTCCCTTTGCGAAATCTTGTCTTTATTATGGATTATCTCTATAAAAAAACACAAGATACATATTTTATATGTTTATTTTGACGAACGCACCTGGTTTGGCAGCAGGCGCATAATCATGGCTTTTTACTAATTTGCCGCCTCCACAGTACATTTTTCAAAAGAGAAATCTAAATATTGTTCCCCTGTGGGCATCGATTCCGGAGTCTTTGTCATATTGCGGAATCCCTTGAAATATTGTATAATAATGTCACTTTGGGAGGTATTTTATGAAAAATCTGCATTTTTTCAGTCATATTCACCAGTCACACAGAACCCTGACCCGCTATTTCCTGTCTTATTTCATTTTGCTGAGCTTTCTTCTGATAGGATTTTCATTTATCGTGCGAGGCCAGCTGTCAGCAACCTATCTGGACATGCTGAACCAGGAGGCCGGCCAACAGCTGGAGAATATAAAAAACCAGCTCTCCGCCGACCTGACCACTGTCAGCAGAGTCAACAGCGCTTTGGAGAAAAATATCAATCTTACCCTGTCCCGGCATATCGGCACGTCCTGGAACGGATATCTTGCTGCACAGGAAATCAATTCCTATGCACTGGCCAACGAGTCCATCCAGTGCATCGTGTATTATGACCATATCCACGATATGCTTCACTCTTCTGAAAAATATGTGGATTATACCGATGGGGTCTTCCGTATTTATAAAGATGGTGAGTTCATATCATTTGATTCCCGCGAATATGAGGACTGCATCACGAACCAGCTGATTCTGGCAGGCGAGGAAGGCTCCTCCTATCTGCTTTACTATCCATGTGCAGACGGAAGCAGGGACTATACGCTTTTTTACATCCTTAACGAAGTAAGCATCTCGAATATGCTGAAAAGTGTCCTGTCCGAAGAAATCATCTCACTGGCCCTGGTCAACTCAGAGGGAGATATCGCTGTAGGCATAAACGACCAGCTTTTGACCCCTCACCTCGGCATTGCCAGGGACAGCGGCGGAATCTATCCTCTGGACAGCCAGACCTCCCTGCATATCCGAGGCGGGCTGTACAATGACTTCACCATAACCGCCCTGGTTTCCGACAAAGCAGTCATGGAACGGTTAAATGCCATTCTTTCCCGCACGTACCTGATTCTGTTCTTTTTGGGAATCACAGGCCTGTTCATTGTGCTGTTCTCCATGCGGAGAACCTATCTGCCTCTCCGGAATCTGGCCCAGAAAATCGTGAAGAATCCCAGCCCCGGCCAGGGTTACCTGGAGCAGCTGGATCTGGCCTTCTCGGCCACCGCCAGCGAAAATCAGAATCTGCGGAAAAAGATAGCAAAATACAGGCTTTCCATGCAGAAATCCATCTTCGATTCCATGCTTGCAAGCCGCCAGTCGCCCGAATCAGAGAACTTTGTCCAGATGGATAACGGAAATGAGATAGACGCTTTTTTTACTATGGAGCCGGATAACCTTATCTTTGCGCTGCGCATCGGTTTAATACCCCCCCTAACCAGATTCCCGGGGATTCTGTATGCCGACTGCCAGCGGATGAGATTATCGACTTCTTCAACAAAGCCCTTCCCGGAGAGAACGCATGCCTGATACTGGAACGCAATGACGATAATATTGTAATCCTATTGAATTACTCTGGCCCGGAAGAGAATATAGAAGGGGAGCATTCCAAGGAGGACATCCTCTTGGCCCTGCTGGAAGATTATTGCGAGGAAAAGGAATATATAGCTGTACTGAGCAAAGGCTCAACCTCTCCTATGGATATCCCTGCCCTCTATGAGAGCGTCCTTCTGGCCAGCAGACTTTGGAATCAGAAGAGGGTAGTATCTTTTCGCTCCATTGAGCCGAAGATGTCCATGGAGCGCCCTCTCGCATACCCCTATGAGGCCCTGGATCAGCTAGCACTGGCTTTAAAAGAGCAGGACTTTTCCGCTGCTGAGCTTCAGATTCAGACGCTTTTCATTCTGCTCGATAATTCCTCTTCCCTGGAGAATACCCTTCCGGACTTCTTCGTCCGTTGTGTCCTGATTGATATCCTGACGGCAATCATCAATGCCATGGATCAGATAAACATCAAATTCCGGGATTACAGCGAGGTCTATTTCGAGACCCTGTATTTCTGCCGCAGCTGCCCCTATCCTGAGAAAAGGGAGGAACTCCTGGCACGTATAAAGCAGCTCCTGACACTGTTCAGTTCAGAAGCTGAGAATCAGCTCATAAGCGCCGCCCAGATACAGCAGCTGGTAGCGGCACATTATGCCTCTGCAGATTTCTCCATCTCTTACCTGGCAGACAATTTCCATGTGAGCATCGCTTATATGAGCTATCTGTTCAAAAAGGAGATGGGGGAGAATTTTTCGGATTATGTCTGGGAGCTGCGCCTGGGGAAGGCGAAGGAGCTGTTGCTCAACACGGATATGTCTATCGATGACATCAGCCTGGCTGTGGGCTATGTGAACACGTCCAGCTTCCGCAGGAAGTTCAAGCAGGCTACGGGGATGACGCCTTCGCAGCTGCGCGGTTGATATTATTTTCCATAATGTCTGTGTTTTTATGATGAAAAAGGATATTAGGATTGACAGATTTGGTTCAGACCATATTCCATTCGCTATCGGGCAGCATTGGACTAAAATAGCCTTTGATACAGTTCGGATTGATGATGCACACTTTCGTGTTCCACCCATCCACAAGCATGTTTTCACTAAGGCCTTTTTTACGTTTCATCGTTTCCATCGCCCTCCTCGCATTTTACAACAGGATTTTCCCCGAAATCCAGCAGCATATCTTCATTATGTCTTCGATAATCATGCCGGGTTTTGGGGAAAATCGCTGTGGTGTTCCTCTACCCTCTCCTGACCTCCGGCTTCTCTAACAGCCCCTGGGGATAGAGCATATACGCATCGCTCCAAGCCTGGCCAGTGGTCATGAAATTGCCCGGGCCGTAGGCGGGCGCTTCCTTTGGATACTGATGGAGGGGCCCGAAGGTGTTGCGCCTGGTCAGCACCACCTCGATGCCGCGCAGATCCTCCAACTCCGCCTGATAGGGAGGGAACGCGATTGCCGCCTCCTCTTTTCCGTGGAGCTTGATAAACGCCCCACCGAAGCCGGAGGCCTTTACGCTTACGCGGCAGTGCTTTGCCTCTTCCCCCGCTGCCGTCCCATCCAGCTCATAGATTACGCTTCCGGAGTAGAAAGGCAGTCCCTGGCCAGTGATGTCTCCGACTGCCAGCCTTTCCGGTAGCCCTGTAAGAATCACACGGCTGCCGCTGGGGACAGCATCCGCAGAAACTCCTTCCACAGGTCTTCCGGCGGCATTCCCGGCCCATGCTCCGTCCGCGGAAGCTCCTCCGCCAGAATTCCTGTCCCCGGAAGCAGCATCCTGGATCTCCACGCCGAAATCCCCCAGCAGATAGACCGCCTCTATGCCGCATGTGCTGTAATAATCCATGGCGATGGTGACGGTATTGCGGCCCGTCTTCAGAATCTGAGCCGGAATCTCCAGCTCGTCAAAGCATATGTCGATCCATTTCCCCCTGCTGGTCAGGGGAATCTCCTTCCCGTTTACAAGAATCTGTCGGATATGCGTCAAATCCTCCACCGCAAGCCGCATATCCCCGGGAACCTCCGCGATTTCAATATCATATCGAAGAGAGATTGTATCCAGCAGCTTCGTGTTCCCGCCCTTATATTTCACCTGATACCAGGGCTGCAGCATCTCGCCGCCCCGGTAAGGGATGCCCAGTATGTCCCGCAGGGCCCGGTCCGCTTTCAGCACTTCCATCCGGGGGATTTCGTCGCCCCTGCCGTCCGTGACGGAGACCATGTCCAGCACGCAGATATTCGGCTCGGAAAGCCGGTAGCGGAAGGTATCCGGCAGCTCCACAGGCTCGCTGCCGATAAATGCCTCCATCTCCGGCAGCTCCCGCCGCGCCCGGGCAATGAGGAATATGCGCTCCCCGCCCTTCTCCAGATCCATCGTCAGGTGTATCCTGCCCTCCGACACCCGGTAAGGCGGCCTGGTAATCCTGCCGCTTCTGGCATCCCAGAGCTCCAGATGCTCACCCTGGCCCAGGTCTATGGCGACATCATTGTAATCTCTCTCCCGGTTCACGTTCAGAAGCATCACCATACGGCCGCCGTCCACCTCAAAGGACTGCACGAAGATATCCGCAAGGGCTGTCGCGTCTTTTCCTCTCTCGCCGGAATCTCCTGGTGTTATCCGGACTTCCATGCCGCTCCCCGCCGCACGGGCCACAGCCTTCTCCTCAAAAGCCACCCTCCTACATCTGTCCGCAAGCAGGCGTACCTTATCCGATGGAATCACATCCACGAATCCCGGAACCTCACCGACGAAGATGACCTCCCCGCCCTGGGCCGCGAATTCTTCCAGAAGCGCCAGGGTGCCGGAGCGCATGGTGTCCATGCCTGCCACCAGGACCTTGCGATAGGCGCAGCTTCCCACATACAGGACACCCTCCTCCACCTTCCCGTGGCGGGACATGATGTCCTCCTCGCCGTAGTCGAAGTCGATTTGATTGCCGGAAAGGATATGGAACAGCTCGGCGTACTGCCGCTCCAGGCGGATGATTTCCGGATCCACGCCCAAGAGTCCGTCAAAGGAGCCGCTGTAGGCCCTTGCCCACACGCTCTCGATGGGGTTCAGCACCAGCAAATCACAGACCGGCTTTCCGTCATGGAGCGCAGCATGGATTCTGGAGAAATAGTCCTCCACATAATGATAGTCCCGATACCAGCAGGACTGATGCAGCATGCTGGCAGGGTAATCCCGCTTCGCCTCCCCTTTCATGGTGTACCAGGACAGATGGGGGCATCTTAAGCTCACGCCGAACAGCGCCTGCCAGTCGCCTACATTCTTGTAGGACTCGAAATCCATCTGCCAGCCTGTACATCCGTAGAGCTCGGACAGAATCCACTCCTTGTCCAACTGCCTGGCCACGGAGGAAATCTGCTTGGCCACCCAGTAGCATCTGTTTCCCTCGCTGAGGATGTCGATGCCGGGATAGTCCATGTACTCATAGAAGCGCATGAGGGAGCCCTGCATGATGGCCTGGCAGCACAGGGAATCCTCATGGAGCACATGGCCGGTGAAGATCAGGCCGTTCTCCCTGCACCAGTTCTGGACGGGGATGGCAAAGCGCTCAAGGAAGAGCTCCTGGCACAGCTCGAAATAATCCCTGGTAACCTTGGACAGCTCGCCCCGGCTTCGGCGCAGGAACAGCTCCGGCAGGTTCTCCTTCAGGCTGTAGCCGAAACGCTTCTCGAATTCCGGGAACAGATCCGGCGTATAGGGGACGGCGTTCGGCTCCCCTTCCGCGAAATTCGTGAACACGCCGCCCCTGTGGGGCTCGTCCGTGAAGATGCCCGAAATCTCCTTTCCGAACCTGTCACCGCATTTTTCTCTGTATTTCTCATGGGTCAGTTCGATGTATTTCTCTATAGCCTCCCTGTGCATGGTGTTCACATAGCAGTAACCATTGTAATTGTCATTGCACACGGAATAGCGGGTGCGGAACTCTATGGCCGTCACCCCTTCCGCCAGGGCATCCCCTGCCCGGAGCAGCCGCTTTCCGGAGAAGATTCCACTGCAACCGCCAGGCTGCCCCTTTTTCATGGAAGGCTCCTGTTCCATTTTGCAGGCGAACACGGCCACCGCATTCTCATCCGGCCGCCAGGCCTTCCAGGCATCCTCCGTCAGACAGTTCATCTCCAGGAACATGGCCCTGTACTGCTCTTCCTTCGTCACCATGCCCCCAGCGCTTCCAGAGGGCCAGCGGTCTTCATCGTAGAGCCAGGACTCCATCCCCGCCTTATGCCCATAATCCGCGCATTTGTTGGTCAGCTCGAACCATTCCTCCCCCAGGTACTCCGTCTCCAGTCCGGTGCGGGAGTGCATGAAATAGCCGCCGAAGCCCATTTCCTTGATGATGTCTATCTGGCGGCACAGCTCCGCCTCCTCCAGCCTGCCGTTCCAGGACCAGAAGGGCTTTCCCCGGTACTCCGCTGTGGGATTTTCAAACAGTTTCTGTCTTTCGCTTAAATCCATAAGCCTCTCTCCTTGGATTTCCATATACTTTTCAAATATTCCCGGGCTCCCATGCAGCCAGACGCACCATCCTACATGAACGTCCGGGAGCTTGCGGCTGTCCGGGACCGTCCTCCGGAACAGCAGCCAGACGCAACACCGCAGATCTACCCCCCTCCGCCATCCCAAAGCCCTGGCTTAGCTGCAGATCTCCACTTCCTTCGGCGCGTCCACCTCTGTCGCAATTGTACCGTCTGATTGCCTTACATGGGAGACGGAAATCTCGCCGTAAGGGGTGGGGTAGGTTCCTTTCGCCCATTCCAGATCCCCCAGATGGGGCTCTATCTTGACCTTCCGGCAGCCCGGCTCCAGAATCCGCACGCCCAGCACGTTCTCGGAAAGCCATGGCGTGGCGCCGCTGGCCCAGCCGTGGCACAGGCTGTGGCGGTAGCCCTGGTAGCAGAATCCGCCGTAAGTCCCATGGACGTCCACCTTGGATTGCTCTCCTTCCGCGGATTGCCCCGCTTCCGCCGCCTGAGGCAGTTCGTCAATCCTGGCGGCGTTCTCCATCCAGTCCACATCGAAATCCTCCCAGAAGGTAGTCGCTCCTAACTGAAGCATGCCGCCCCAGTAGTCCCGGATGCAGTCCAGGCAGCCCTGATAATCCCCGGCCATGGCCCTGGCCGTCAGGATATAATAGCCCATGAAGGTGGACATGCCCTTAGCGCCGCCCTGCTTCAGCAGAGCCTCGTTCACTTCCGCCGCCCCCTTCTGGCCCATCATCACCGAAAGGGCCGCCGCCTGTTTGGAATCCTCATAGTCCGTCTCGAAGCCTTTCAGCCGCTCAATGTCCTCCCTGCATTTCCCCGCCAAGGCCTCCTCCCCCAGGACGGTAAAAATCTTCTCCAGGCTTCCGGCGGCCCAGATATGCAGCGCCTGTACCCCCGCGTCCACGATGCCGAGCTTCCCCTCGGAGGGCCAGTCCAGGAAACGCCCCTCTTTCACCGTATCCTGTCCCTTTTCGTCGATATGGGCGGAGAGCTGCTCCGATAACCCTTTCAGATATTCCCGCTGTTTTTCCAGGAATTCCTTCTTCCCCGTGTACTGATACCAGTCCCAGGTAATGATGGAATACCACATGGAATAGCTTGCCATACCGTTCATCCAGCCGGGCAGAGGCGTCTCCTTCCGGATGAAGTCAAGGCTGTCATCCACAGAGGAATCCTCGCCGAACACGGCCTTGATTGTGGTGACCTCCGGATGCATGTCGCCCACCCAGACCAGCCTGTCCCTTTTGATGCCGTCCCATATGTATTCCTGCATGTTCAGGTGCACGGTATACGCCCCCACGTCCCAGATGCGGTTGAGCAGCCCATCGCTGCAGGTAAAGCTTCCCCGGTAGGGGACATCCTTGTAAATCAAAACAGCCCAGACGGTCTTCAGGGCGATGGCGGCCTCCGGCTCCTCCAGGTCGATGCGCACAAAGCGGAAGCCGCTCTCCCCAATCTGGTTCATGCTCATCATGCCCACTTCCACGGTCATGTCCCTTCTGGCATGGTCGTTGGTGGCATTGGTCTCCCCGCCCGGCTCGCTCATGGCCTCCGCGGCGGACTCTCCAAAGCGGATCCGCACCTTCGCCCCCCTGCCCGTGCTGTCCATCCAGGCCAGGAGCCGGATGCCGCCATGGATTTCCACGCCGTAATCCAGCAGGATGGAAGCCTTTTCCTGCGCCTGCCCCGCATTCTTCAGGATACAGGGCCTGTGGGCTGCCAGAGAAATCTGCATCTCACGGTTCTCCAGCAGGGTGTCGCTGTTCTCCACATGCCCCTTCGTCCAGAGAATCCGTTTCGGAAGCAGGAACCTCCTGGTCCGGACGTCCTCCTTCCCGGCTTTTAAGATGTCCTCATCCATGACGCGGAAGATGTCCTTTCTGTCTCGTTGTGCCATGTCCATCCTTTTTTCCTCCTTATGATTGCTATATCCTCTCGGAATCTCCAGGCCACGTATCACGCGGCTTTCCAGAATTCCTTGGGAACGATTCCTCCACTTTTCCAGATGCCCTCCTGCCACAATGCCTGATTTTACCTTCTGAAATTCCGAGAGCCTATTGCTTCGTCTTCTTTTTCCTTATCCCAGTCCGCTATAATCTATATCGGAATGCTCAGGATTGCGGCCATTCAGGCACCGCCATCCCCTTCCCGGCCTCCACCCGGACATCAGCCACATTCCCGCACTCCAGCGTCCGCCCAAATTCCTCTTCCTTCCCGTTCACCGTAAGCTTCCCGCCGCAGAATTCCCCGGGCAGCTCCACCAGGATACGGTATCCCTCCGGCGCGGACACGGACAGGCGAAGCCCCTCCATATCCCTGTGCCAGAAAGCCGTAAACTGCCCGTCCTCCAGGCCGATCCGGCCCTTTGCCCAGCGCAGGCTCCCCCGGCCCGGTGCGAACCGCAGGGTCTTTTTCCGGCAGTCGGGGATGTCCATTCCCAGGAAATCCCGCATCACCACCACGCCATAGTGGGCTCCGAAGCCATGGTTGCGGCTGTCCGTGCCGCCCAGGGTCTCCCAGAACGTCCCCGGGTCATGTGCCGCCATATAGCAGCACAGACGCTTCATCTCCCTCTCCAAAAGCGCCGTCTCCCCGAACCTGGCCAGAAGCTCGAAGCGCATCATGTGGCCGAAGAATACGCCGCAGTTCCCCACGGACAACTGCATGGTTCCCCGGTATCTCTCCGGCATGGGGCCGAACTGCTCCACCAGCGCCTTCCAGAGGTCGGGTGCGTCCTCCCGCCGCAGCAGCCCCGTCCAGAAGCAGTAATACTGGGCCGCTTCGCTGTAGACTCCGTTCCCCACCAGAGCCCCGTCCTCCACTGTCATGGAATCGGCCAGGAAAGGGTACATGGTAAAGAGGTCGTACTTGCTCTCCTTTACTCTCCCATAAGCCTCCCGGAAGACCCTGCGGATCCGTGCCGCTTCCTCCCCATAGGCCTCCACGCCGTACATCTCCCCCAGCCGCTGGGCCACCATTGCGTAGAGGCCATTGGCCGCTGTGCAGACTGCCTCCGTGTTGGCCCGGTTGTTGGACGCGGACCAGTCGATGAAGACGGAGCCCGGGATATTCTCCAGCACACCCAGCTCGTTCATCAGGCTCCGGGAGGCCTCCATGAAGCTTTCCACCCTGGCGGCGAAATCCCGCTTCAGGACCTCGTCCCCGGTCCTTCTATAATAATCCGTCAGCTCCAGGAGCACGAAAAGGCTCCAGGTATACATCAGCTCAGGGTCGTTCTTCTCCCCGCCGCAACAGCAGCATGGGAAAGTGCCGGGCAGCATCCGGGCATAATCGGCCGCCAGGAAATCGTACAGCATGGAACGCTCCACCGTAGTATCCCCCAGGAGCATGGCGGCGGCCCTTCCCGTCCAGTAGCTGTCCCCGGCCCAGCCGCCCCGCTCCCGTTCCGGAGAGTCCAGGAAGAATGCCAGGGTATTGGTGAGGAGGGTGCGCTTCGAAGCCTCATAGATGCGGTTCAGCTCCATATCGCTGCAGAGGAACTGCGCCCTGCCCAGGGCCTCCGGGAAGCGGTAGCGCCTCACATAGATATCGGCCAATCGGAATATTTTGTCCGTCTGCACGATAACCTTGATATATTTCAGGAAATGGGGCTCCATGGATTCAAAGGAGATGCGTCCTCCCGCCGATTCCAGGCGTATGATGCGGTTCGTGCTGTCCGCCTTCACCGGCACCTGGGCCGTCTCGTCCAGGAAATCGTTCCAGATGATGTCCACCGTGGCAGGGTCTTCCGTCTCCAATGTCAGTCCGATCAGGCCGGTCTCCGCATCCCCCAGGGCAAATTCCAGGGCTGTGGCGGCCTCCGGCCCGGAGCCGCTTCCTTTCGGGCGCACTTCATATCCTTTCGTCCCCGCGCCGTCTTCGTACTCCCGCAGGGTCCCGGCGAAAGCCCTGTCTATGCAGCCCGCCCTGTCCAAAGAGGGCCGTCTGATATCCGCGCCTCCGCAGCAGGCCAGATATGCGTCCGTCTCCCACCAGTTCCTGGCAGGCCCGTCGAAAGGACCGGGTTCCACGCTGAACACACCCAGCAAGGAGACATCCGGCACCTTCCCCATGTCCGGCATCGCCACGCGGCGCTCCTGGATGATGCGTCCTGTGGGATTTTCAGAGATTTCGGAGTCTTCCTTCCTGCCCCCGTCCTTCCAGGTCTCCTCCAGCGCCTCCGCCACCACCTCGAAACCTGTCTCCTGCGGAATCTCCCCTGTGCGCCAGTCCGCGTATCCTTCCCGCAGGGCATACAGCTCCACCGGATACCTGCGCCCGTGGGACATGGCCTCCGCATGGAAATCCCTGTAGGGCAGAAGGCCGCATCTCCAGCTATCCTGCCCCGTTGCCGCCACCACTCTTCCGTCCACGGTAAGCTCTCCGAAGAACACGGAGTTTTCATGGGTGGAATAATTGAACTCCCGGGGCACATAACCCATGACCTCCACGGCCAGCCGAATCTCCCGGGGAGGAATCTCCGCTCCTGGAGAGGCGTCCCGGGAAAGCCTTTCTTCCCGGGAAAGCCTTTCTTCCCTGAACCCCCTTCCTGTCCGGGCCAGCCTCCCGGTCAGGTCATAGCGGTCTGCCCTCAGCCGCCCAAAAGGCGCGGGAGCCGGCCCTATGCCAAGGAAATCCCCATTCAGATAAATACGGTAAAAAGTATGAGCCGCCACGGTGAGCTCCACATGGCCGCCAGAATACGAGAAATCAAGACGGAAAGCCGCCAGCACATTCGGCACGGCGGACTTTCCCGGCAGGAAGATGCCCTTTGCCTCTTTGAAGACTTTCCCGGAGTCATTTGCCTCTCTGGAACATTTTTCTTCCATATAAATATCCAACCCTTTCCGCAGACAGCATACATTCTTCCCTTTCCGAATCCGGATACCGCGCCTCTCCTAAAAGTTCACAGAATTTACTTTCTGCTGTTTTGGATATTATATACAAAGTACATCCAAAAATCAATATGCTATTATTTGCATTTTCCATCAAAATTTTGTATCATGTCCCGTTTCAGCCCATCAAAATCCAGATAATCCTCAATGAACTGCTTCCGCAGCAGCTCCAGAGGGATGAATTCATTGTACTTTCCGTTAATCTGGATTTTGTCCGGCAGGGGCAGGCTGTAGAGGTCCAGGTTGGAATGCAGGATGTCGGTGATGATGCCCGCCAGCTCCTCTTTGCTCCCGTCAAAGACCACCTCCAGGTACAGGCAGGTGCTCCAGGGGATTTTGCTCTTGATCTTGCGCTGGAGCAGCGCATAGTGCAGCGTCACCAATTGCCTTGTGCCCACCCAGGGGAAGATGGCGAACTTCTGTTTGGACAGCTCCGTCACCAGGTTGTCCAGGATGCCACTGTTGCGGGCGATGTACTGGATTTCCACAAGGCGCTCCTGACAGCGGTCGCTCAAGTAAGGATAAGGGTCGTCCCGTTCCAGGACGCTGCGCACTTTTCTGACCAGCACCGTGTGGAGCTCCGCCTCGAAGTCCCTGTCCCAGTCCACCACGGATATGCCGGGCACCTTCTTCACGAACAGCACCTTGGATTTCACATTGATGTCCACTGTCTCCCAGGACATGCCTGCCAGGGCGAACCGGGTGCCCACAGGGTAGGTCTTGTCCACGGTGCCGATGGTCCGGTTCTCCTCCTTCACCAGCAGATACTCCGGGGCCAGGAACACCGTCAGGAACTTATGGCTGTTCACCTCCCTCTCCCCGGCCCGTCCGATCAGCAGGCCGTCATGCTCGGAGCGCTCCAGCTGCTCGATATAGATCAGGTGCAGCAGCAGCTTCTTATAGTCCTCCTGGGAAATCTTCCGGAAGACCCCCAGCGTGAGGACTGCCTGGGCCAGCCCTGCAGGCGACATCTCCCCATTGCTCTTCAGGATGCTCATGGTCTGGTGGTACAGCAGGTTGTAGGGATGGTGCCTGGGCGGGATGGGCTCCATCCAGTGGTCCCGCAGGTACAGCTCGATGATGGCGATCGTACGGATGAACTCCCAGTTGATGGGCCCCAGGATATCGGAGGAATTGATCTTGATGCTCTCCACGAAGGTGAACAGCAGCTGGGGCACCTGCCCCCGCCGGCCGCAGCGCCCCAGCCTCTGGGCGAAGCTGGAGACATTCAGGGGCGCGCCTATCTGCACCGCCTGATCCAGGGAGCCGATGTCGATGCCAAGCTCCAGGGTCACGGTGGCTCCGGTGACGATTTTCTCATCGGCGGACTTCATCTCGTCCTCCGTGGTCTCCCGCAGCAGGGCAGAGACATTGCCGTGGTGGACGCGATATACGTCCGGCGCTTTATGTTTCAGCGCTATTTCGCGCAGATTGGCCATGATGAACTCAATCTCCTCCCGGCTGTTGGCGAAGATGATGGTCTTCTTGTCCAGGGTCTGGCGGAAGAGGTACTCATAGTGCTCCCTGTCGCCCATGTCGCCCCCTGTGTCCTTGTCCACGATGTTCATGCTGCCGTCCCGCTCCACCAGGTCCCGCTTGTCCGACACGTTCACGAAGCGCTCGATGTGCAGACGGACGCGTTTCTTCCCCTCGTCCGTCACAGGAGCCGCGCACTTCCGTCCTGTGCCCGTATTCAGCCAGTCCTGGGCCAGGGACATGTCCCCCAAAGTGGCGGAGAGGCCTATCCGTCTGGGATTCACGCCTGTGAGGGCCCTGAGCCGCTCCAGCACGCAGAGAAGCTGCAGCCCCCTTTCGTCCCGCATGAAAGAGTGCACCTCATCGATGATGACGAAGCGCAGGTCGCAGAACATATTCAGGCAGGCCCCCCGCTTGTTGGTGATCAGGCTCTCCAGGGATTCCGGGGTAATCTGCAGGATGCCCTCCGGATGCTTGATCAGCCTGTCCTTTTTGTCCACGGAGGCGTCCCCATGCCATTTGGTGACGGGGATGTTGGAGTCTAAGAGCATCTGCTCCAGGCGCTTGAACTGGTCGTTAATCAGCGCCTTCAGGGGAGAAATATACATGGCCCCCACAGAGCGGGCGGGATTCTCATAGAGATGCGTGAGCACGGGAAGGAAGGCGGCTTCCGTCTTGCCGGAAGCCGTGCCGGAGGACAGCAGCAGGTTGTCGTCGCTGTCGAAGATGACCTGGCAGGCCGCCACCTGGTTGCCATGCAGCTCTTCCCATTTATTCTCATAGATAAAATCCTGTATAAAAGGCGCAAGCCTGTTGAATACGTCCATTGTGCAGTCCCCATGCCAAAAATATACTCTATTGGTACCACTGGTCTCTGTCTCATACACTGTCTTATATTCGCTCTCAGCTGCGACTAGGTCGTCATGGCTGCCGTCCTGCACAATGCGCCCATTCTTAATCAAAAGAATCCTGACCGCAATCTGCCAAATTCCTCATAGAGATGCTTCTCTTCCAAGGCATCAATGGCAGCCACCAACTGCGAACTATTGTGAATTTATTCTTTTGCCTTCGGTTCTAGAAATATTTCTCCGGCCACACATAGAGAGATATGCCGCCCAGTTCCACATGCTCGGTGAGCTGTGGGGCCAGGGTCGGGATGTTGTACCGGCGGGCCACATTGGTGTCCAGATAGAGGCAGCTCAGCCGCTTCATGGTCGAGATGACCTCCAGGCCGGTGAGATTCGGATTCTCATATAAGTCCAGAATCCAGGCTCGGCAGAATTCCAGGTCGGAGATGTCCCCCAGGCCAGTGTCGCTCAGGTTCAGCATCCCCAGCCGCTTGCACTTGCGCAGACAGGCCAGCGTCCCCGGCTCCAGGGGATTGCTCCGCAGGTTCAGCTGATTCAGGCCTGTCATCCCCCGCAGGGGTTCCAGGCTGGTAATGCGGTTGCCGTAGACGTTCAGCTGCACCAGTTTGTCCAACCCGGCCAGGGGGGACAAGTCGGAAATCAGGTTGTAAGGCAGCCACAGCTCCCGCAGGCCGGTGAGGGTGGCCAGAGGGGACAGATCCTCGATGTCGTTGTCCCACAAATCCAGCTCCTTGAGCCCGGTCAGCCCCTTCAGGAAAGACAGGTCCCGGATGCCCTCGCCCCGGGCCTGAAAGCGCTTGAGGTGAACCAGCTCCGCCGCCCGCCGGAACAGTTCCTCTTCCTGTGGATCGGTGGAGCCCCACATCTCCCCGTTTTCCTCCGCAGTCCGGACGACCTGAATCAATTCTCCGATTCGGGCCCACTCCGCCGCCCGCTCCTTGTCCCACTGCCAGCCTGGCTTTTGCTGGGCGGCCCGACGGGCGGAAAGCCTTTCATCCCTCTCCTGGGGCAGCAAGGCCAGAGTCTGGCGCAGCTGCCCCAGGAGGTATCCGGCCCAGCTGTCACTGGGCCCCTGGTGGACAAAACGGTTATCCTCCAGCCATCTGGCACATTGTTCGGCGGGACTGGCTCCCTCGGGCCAGGTGAAGTCCGCCCCGATTACATCCTGAAAGCGGCGGGAACGGCCCCTCCGCCCCTCTTTTCCGGTGAGGCAGTAGGTCAGGTAGGCCTCCAGGTTGCCGTCCAGCACCAGCTCCAGCCACTGGGCAAAGGTGCAGGCCGGAACCCGTCGGACTCCGAAGTCCCCTATAGTCCATATTTCCCCGGTGCATGGTCCGGCAGTGACAAGGGACCAGCCCAGATGATCGCCTCCCATAATCAGAATCTGCCCCGGCAGCCTGGAGGGATCCGCGGGTTCTGTCAGCTCCCCGCGCAGAGCCCGCGAATCCTCTGCAGGAGGGTAGGGCACATCCAGGGACGCCTCACAATCCTCGATTTCCATGTTCCACAGGGGACGCCAGTACCGGATATTGCATACGTCAGGCAGGGTTCCGCCGACGGCAGTCCGGCTGACGATCTCCCGAAAATCCTCGGGCAGGCTGATATGCTGATTCGCTTCAAAGTCTGCAATCCACCCGGAACCTGCCGGCCCCTCCAGCCGAACCAGATTGCCCTCCCGCTGAGCCATCCAGGCCAGCTTGTCCTGTACCCGATTTATCTGCACTGCGTCTGTTGTGTAATCCATAATGAACCTCTTTTTGTCCGATTATCGTCCGTTGTCATCCAGGTTGTCCAGAAAGGACATTTCTTTCATTTCCCACAAAAGATGAATGAGACTTTGGTCAAGACATCCAAATTATATCTCAAATTCCCGGAATTCGTCCTGTATTTCTTCGTCCGGAATCCCTCCCTTGGCCATCTCAAAACTGTTGTCCCCGAGAATCTGCGAGACAGTCTTCTGGGGATTCTGGTGCAGGATATTGATTAGTTCGATAAAGTCACGGATAATCTCACGGGGCGTGATATGAGTCTCGGCACCCACGCGGTTATATTCTACCGTCAGAAAATATACCAGATCCTCCTGAGTCAGTGCCGGAGTATAATTGTACAGCTGGGCATGAATGTTCTGCAGTTTCTCCACAAGGATGTACATTTCCTCCTGGGTCAGCATCTGGAGCCGGATGATGGGGGCGGACATATCCTTTACATCCGCTGTGGCGAAATGTCCCTCAGCCAGCCGGGAGCGCAGCGCCTCATAGCTGAACACACCCTTATATTTGTCCTCAATGCACTGGGGCGTGCCTCCCATGAGGAAGCCGATGTGCTGGGCTTTTCCCTGGAGCACATCATTGTACATGGTGAGTATTTTTTCATAATTATTGGCCCTGGTGATGGAATTGGGTATCTTGAAGATATTGACCAGCTCATCTATGATGACCAGCATCCCCTTATATCCCGCCCCCACCAGGAAGGCTGCAAAAATCTTCAGGAAATCGTACCATGTCTCGTCTGTCACGATGAAATTGATGCCCAAATCCGCCTTGGCTTCCTTTCGGGTGGGATATTCTCCCCGAAACCATCTGAGCACATTGGATTTCAGGGCCGCGTCATCCTCCCTGTAGGCTTTCCAATAGAGAACCACCGCTTTGGCGAACTCGAAACCGTTCACCATTCCCTCCAGGGAACCTGCCACGGCATAAATCTGCCGCTCCACCTCTCTGTCGAATTCTGCCGAAGAATCCGCCTCCGCCATGTCTCCTGCGGCTGACTTTTCCCGGCTCCGGACATTTTCTTTTTCTTCCGCAGGAAGCCGCGTTCTGACCGACATCTGGATGCCGGAAATCCATTTCTCCAATATCAGCGGAAGCGCGCCTCCGTCCGGCTTTGACTTGGTGGACAGATTCTTGATCAGCTCCTTATAAGTAGCCAGCCCCTGTCCCTTGGTCCCGGCAAATCTCCGCTCCGGCGAAAGATCCGCGTCCACCACGGCAAAGCCTTTGGCTGTGGCATAGTTGCGGATCGTCTGGAGCAGGAAGCTCTTCCCGCTGCCGTATTTCCCCACGATAAAGCGGAAAGACGCGCCGCCCTCCTCAATCATTTCAATATCATGCAGGATCGCGGCGATTTCCTGTGTACGGCCCACCGTAATATATTCCAGCCCCGCTCTGGGCACCACGCCGCCCTTTAAGGCATTGATCAGAATATTGGCTATTCTTGTAGGTACCTGCTTTGTCATAGGGATTCCACCATCTCCTTTACTCGCTCTCTGTAGTCGTCGTATAGTTCAAATCCATCGTCCAGGATGCTGTCGCCGATGGAGTCCATGGCCTTTTCGTTGATGCCGTCCATCAGCACCTCCAGCATGACGTCCTGGCTGTCGGCGAAAGGCCTCAGGTTCGTCTCACCATCCGCTACCAGCTTAAGGGCTTTTCTCTCTGTCTCTGACAGCGCTTCTCTTAGACTTTCCCAAGGGGATGCCGGCCCGCTGCTTCCAAAAGATATTTCTTCACATAAGGCTTCTCTATTCCGCGTCAGATCATTATCTGCTCCAGAAAGCGGCTCTATTCCGGCAGACTGCCCGGTCTCCGCAAGCAGTCCTCTCCCGGAAGCCTGACCCCCTCTGCCCTGGTCGGAATCCTCTTTCCCGAACAAAGCAACAGTCTGCAGCGGCTCCTCCGGGACTATCAGCCTCTCCTGTGTCGCCATTGCCTCCTGCCGGATTTTTTCCAGGGAAGCATTGTCCACCTTGACTACCGTCTTCGTGGCCTCCCTATAGAATTCCTCCACCGCAGCCGTGACGGTTTCCTCCAGGGATATCCCGTCCTTTCGCAGCTCGTCCGCCATCACAGGGCTTAAGGCATCCGGATTCGCGGTCAGCTTATGCTTATATTTCGTCAGCCGCCGCAGGACGGACTCCATCTGCTTCAGACAATAGCCCAGCAGCCGCTTCCCGCTCTCCGTGGTGATCATGGCGCTGAATGTCCAGCGGTTCTGGCTGCACAGGTAAACCTCCTTCTCCGACAGCACCACCCGCCTGTCGGCCTGCCTTGCCGCCGGATAGAACAGCGCCCCCTGAAACGGCGTCCACGCCGCCATGCTCCGGGTAGGCTGGAAGATGTATTCCTCCAGATCCGCATGGCAGCCGCTGAAAGCCTTGCGCAGCCTGTCCATAGTAAAATAGAAGCAGTCCTGCACCAGCGCCCTGTTCTCTTCCGTATAAAAATTGGATTTCCTGATGTCGTATTTCGATATGGTGCAATATAAATCGAACTTATCTTCTGGATCGGCCAGCTTGGGATAGTACGCCTCCAGACCGTTCTCCCCGATGAACTCCCGGAACGGCCTGGGAAGCTCATAATAGATATGGTAGTCCTTCAGCCATTTTACCACATACTTGTCCAGGGACGCGTCATAGACCCGGTAGGCATCCCAGAAAAGCATCAGCCTCTCCAGGCCATCCTCGGGGCCTTCCACGCCGATATTGTTCAACAGCTCATAAATATACAAAAAAGCGTATGACGTAGAGGTCTGCTGGATATTCCCCTGGCGCACCTGTGTCCTCCAGGTAAAGTATGTCCGCAATTGCCCGTACCCCATCATCTGGTAATTGGGGAAATAGGCGGAGTAGGGAAGGCTCTTCCCGCAGTCGTCCTCAAAATCCTTCATGAACATGCCCTGCCGGTAAAAGAGCCTGGAATTCTCCTGCTGAATCCTCTTGTCATAGAACCTGGAATTGCCAAAGGTCAGGACCCTGCTCTCCCTGGCGATGTCCCGCATCTGGTTGAAGCGCTCCCGCACGGGGTCCGACTCCCTGGCCGCTTCCTGGGCTCCCGCGGAAATCTCTTCCCTCTGCGCTTCCCGGCTCCGGTCAGTCTTCAGCACGAACTTCCCCACACCGGGCATGGGGCAGGAGTCATATTCAATCTCGTAGTATGGGGCTTCCTCCGGGAAGACATCGGGCGCAGGCTTTGGGAGCGGCGCGTTTTTCCCCCGGGGAATCCGCTCGCCTCCCGGAAGCCTCTCTTTCCCGGGCTGTCCGCTTTCCCTGAAAGCCCCTTCCTCCATAGAATGCGCTTCTTCCATGGAATGTTCTTCTTCCATGGAATGCTCCTCTTCCATGGCAGGCCTCTGAATCTCCTCAAATATCTGAAACGCTTCAAATTCCCTTGGAATGCTCTTCTTCCATTCGTACTTTCCCATCTCTTCCCCCGACACACCCGGCCTGTCAAATGCTCCAAACATTTGTTCCATTGTACCAAAAAGGAAAGGGTTAGTCAATATGCAGCCGTGGATTTTGCCATTGCCGCCTTCCGGCTCCTAATCGCTCCAGGACAATATCCGGGGCCCCTGCTCTCTCCACACCACTGCCCTTCCCGGCTCAGCGCAGGAGAGCTCCGCCCATCTCTCCGGGCTGCCCGCCTCCTGACCGTCCACCTCCAGAATCACGTCCCGCTCCCGAAATCCCCGTCTCCGCCACTTGCTCTCCCCGGAAATCCTGATCACCAGAAGCCCTTTTTCCTCATACATCCCTGTGGCGGACATTTCCTCCAGGCCCCGAAGCGGCTTCAGCAGCATTCCGGCGTCATCCCACGCCGTTTCGGCCACAGGGCCCTCCGTACCGCCCTCCCGCAGCATATCGAAGACGGAAGGCGCCTTCGCCTTCAGGCGCAGATCCGTCACGCCGCAGTCCTGCACCTTTAGCTGCTCAATGCCAAGGCGGTCGAGAATGTCCTCCTCCAAAATCCGAATGCCCTCCCCCTCGCCGCAGCGAAACCGGAAGCCCGCGCACAGGGAATGGCTGTCCATGCCCGATTTCTCCCGCAGCTCCCCAGCTGTCCGCCCATCTCCTTCTCCGTAGAGAAGATTATGGTCAAAGGATTCCCCCCAGCCCTTCAAGCCGATGTCGGCATATGGCCTGAAAATAATGTTCCTCTCGAAGACATCCCGGCTGTCCTCGAACCACACATGGGGATGGAAGGTGTTGTGCAGCATCACATTGTTGACTACGCGTCTGCAAACACCCTCCCGGTTCTTGATACCGCCCCGAAGGCACAGATTCCCCCTAATCAGGTAATTCGAGGAACCGTCGTCCAGGTCGATGTCCCATCCGTTGGCGCATTCGAACACATTGTCCCTGATGATTACGGTCTTCACGGCATCCAGAAGGGGCATGTCTGGATCCCTCCGCAGGGTTTCCTCCATCTTATCATACCGGTAGTCCCAATACCTGTCCCGCCCCCAGGAGTTGAAGGCTCCATGATCCTGGGTCTCCCGGACCGTATGGAAGACGGCGTTCTTCTCTATCACATGGCCGCCCCAGGTGCCGTCGCAGAGATTGATGCCCGCCCTGGGCACGTCCCATATGGTATTGTGGACGATTTCGATTTCCTCGCAGGCGGTGAGGCTGACTCCGGCGCTCTGCTTTTCCACCCTGCCGTTGCGGCACAGCAGATTCCCCTCCACCCGGCAGTCCGCCGGATAATCCGCGGCAGCCGGCCCGGGAGCCGTATCCCTTGGGCCCTCCTCATGGACGCTTTCGTAGCCGAACAGAGGGCTCCTCACCGCCCCCGCGTCCCCCGCCATAAGGATGGCGTTGGCCCCTGCGTCCGCTATCTCGCATCCCCGGATCAGCACGTCCCGATTGTACCTGCTGATCATGATGCCATTTCCTCCCACCTCCAGTATCTCGCAGTCCAGGAAGGATATATGCTCCGTCCCCTCCAGGAAGACGGCCCCGCCCCTGTAGATGCACCAGTCGCTGCGGAACACCGGCTCCATCTCCTCCAGGAAGGTCCGCCCCGCATGCCGGAATCCGATGCCGGAGAACACAAGATACCGCACCGGCTCCCCTGCTGTCCCCTGAAGGGTCAGGAGATTCTTCAGGCCCGCCACTTCGTAGACGGAACGGGCCATATCCTCCCCCTGAGGCGGATAGTAGTACAGATATCCCTCCCTGCCGTCATAGTACCACTCCTCCGGGCTGTCCAGCTCCTCGAAGATATTCTCGATGAACCGGATTTCCCTGTGCATTTCGGAAGGCCTGTTGTTCTGCCATCCCCCCTCATATTCCAGCTGCCCGTCCTCCGCCCTGCCCGTGACCCGATAATGCATGTCGCCCCATAGCGCCTGATGCATGGCGTGGATATATCCTCCCCGGGGATTGGCGTAGCGGCCAGTCCTCTCCCTTGAGAGGCAATCCGCCGAATATCCCTGGAAATACCGGACCGACTCGTCATAATTCGGGTATCTGGCCAGGATTTTCTTCTTACCGTTCACGAAAAACTGGTCGAAGCTTTGGCCTTTTTCCATGGCCGTCCTGTAGATTCCCCCCGACACCTGCTCCCAGCGGGGATAAATGCGCCTCCCTCCGCTGATCACCGCATTGCCGCATCCCCTGTAGACCACCGGCTGCCGCGCCGTTCCGGAATCCTCCGGCGTAAACACCAGCGGCTGTTCCAGATAATAGGTCCCCTCTGCCAGATTGACGGTGACCCCTCTCCCGTCTTCCCTCACGGCCGCTCTGGCCAGCATGGCCGCTTTCTCGATGGACCGCACCGGACGGCCCTCGCTTCCGTCCCAGCCGTCGTCCCCATGATTCGAGACATAAATCTGCGTCCTGTCCTCCGTCTGCCACCTGCCCTGATATCCCTCTGCAAGTCCTTCGTATCCCTTCCAGGCCATCCGTCTGTCCTCCGTCTTCTTGGATTGCTCTTCTTCCATGGAATGCTCTTCTTCCATGGAATGCTCTTCTTCCATGGAATGCTCTTCTTCCATTTTCATAGCTGAAACAAAGAGGGCCGCCCGCCAGGAAAAGCATGTCCTTCTGTACAGTTTCCCTGACGCGGCAGCCCGCCTGTCTTCTATTGTAACATATGTGCCGGGAAAACGGCATCCTTTTTTACGCCTTAAGGCATATATTACCTGTAAATGGTCATTTCTTTTATGACAGGAGTGTCATCTGCCTGTTCTATCTTCAGCCGCACCCCGCCAATCTCCCGGTTCAGGGGAACGATTCTCTTGTGGCCGATGCAGCGGGCGCTGAAGAATTCTTCCCAGCCTTCTGATGTGAGTATCTCCACCGTAAAGCGCCTAACATTCTCCCCGTAATGGATATCCTCCATGATCACCAGATGCCTGACCTGCTCCGGGCTCTCCAGAAGAAGCTCAAATTCCGTGCCTGTGCCCCTGCATGTGGCCGCAGGATCCCGGTACAGGTCCCTCACCAGCCGCCCGAACTCCCGGAACTGTTCCGCGTCCTCAAAATGGCCCCTCTTGCTGATGCACATGCCCATCAGCAGATTGGAATTGCGACCCACGGAAGTGATGTAGCGCTCCAGCAGCTCCTCCGGCGCATACACCAGATGCTCCTCGCCCTCCGCCCAGCACCAGCCGCCTCCGAAGGCCTCCTGCTTCCGGTTGCCCATGTCCGTCTCCGCGGGGATCCAATACTTTCCGCCCGGCTTTCCCACGCCGATTGCATCGTCCTCCTCCGTGCCGCCGAAGCCGCAGGTATTGTTGTCAGAGGTGGACCAGCAGTCCATGGGGGCCAGCCCTCTCTCGTTCCCCACCCAGCGCAGGTTCTGGAAATGCTCCTTGGGCCCCTGGAAGCAGATGGCCCGGGGCTGGTACTTCCGAATCAGGCCCACCACGTCCGGCCCGCCCAGCTCATGTGGGATGACGCCTCCGTCGAACCAGATTTCGAACAGCTCCCCGTAATTGCCCCAGATTTCCGCCAGCTGGCGCTCCACCATGCGGACATATTCCTGGTATTCGGCAGAGCGGTAATCCATCTTCTTTGAATCATTGATACCGTAATAGCCATTGCATCCCGTGGAATAATACAGTCCCGGCTTGATGCCGTACTTTTTGCAGGATGCGATGAAGTCCTTCACGATGTCCGCCCGGCCGTCCCGGTAAGGGGAACCCGCCATGGAATAGTCGTTCTCCCCGGTGGGCCACATGGAAAATCCGGTCACATGGTTGGTCACGAACACCGCGTACTTTGCCCCCATGCTGGCCGCAGCCTCCAGCCACTGATCCGTGTTCTCGTCTGTGGGGGCAAAGTCCCTTGCAGGCATTTTGTCCGGGGAGCATTTCCACAGATTCATGGGAATCTCCGGGTGGTAGGTCTCCATGCAGTGGTGGATGATGACACCCATCTCCATATTCGCCCATTCCTCCTGCTTCGGCGTGGGCAGCGGTTTCTGTCTCATAGCCATAACCTCCTGTTCTCAGCAGCAATAATTTTAGATTTCTTAGCCCTTCACAGCCCCCAGCATGATTCCCTTCGAGAAGTACTTCTGCATGAAGGGATACACCAGGAATATGGGGATGACCGTGATGACCGTAATCGTCATGCGCACGCCCATGGGCGTCAGCAGCTGGCTGGCGGCTCCCATCTGGTGGATCGCGCTGGTGTCGCCCTGCTGGAGCATCTTCGTCAGCTCCTGGGTGGAGTTGAGGAATTTATACAGCAGATACTGCAGGGTATTCAGGCTGGTGTCCGACACATACAGGTAATTGTCCATATAGGAGTTCCACTGCCCCACTGCCGTAAAGGTGGCGATGGTTGCCACGATGGGCTTGCTCAGGGGCAGGATGATATAACGGTAGACCGTGAACGCCCCTGCGCCGTCCAGTACGGCCGACTCCTCCAGGGAGGCAGGCAGCTGCTCCACGAAGGTCTTCACCAGTATCACATTGTAGGCGGACACCACCCCGGGCAGAATGTACACCCAGAAGGTATTCACCAGCTTGTAGGCGCTGATCGTCAGGTATGTAGGAATCAGGCCGCCGCTGACATACATGGTGACCACCAGCGCACGGTACAGGAACTTCCTGGCGGGCAGCTCCTCCTTGCTGAACAGATAGCCCATGAAGGTACAGGCAAATACGGACAGCAATGTCCCCGACAGCGTCCGCGCCACGGAGATGAAGAGCGCGCTTCCGATTCCGTTGAGCTGCATGACCTTCGCAAAATTGTTCAACGAAAAGCCCTTGAACCAGAATGTCACGCCCGACTGGGCCTGGGTGGCATCGCTCAGGGAGTATATCAAAATGTACCAGAACGGATACAGGCAGATCAGGGCCATCAGCCCTAATACGATCGTATTCACCACATGAAAGGCTATGCGGGATGGGTGTGTCTTTCGAAACATATCTTTCACCTCCTAGATAATGCTGTTTCCCCTGATTTTCTTCGCAAGCTGGTTCGTTCCGAAGATCATCACCAGGGAAATCAGGGACTTGATCATTCCGATGGCCGTACTGTAGGAATAACTCTTATTGATCAGGCCCAGCCGGTATACATACAGATCCAGAACCTCCAGCCTCTTAAGCGTCACAGGGTTCTGGAAGATAAAATACTGGTCGAAGCCCACGCTGATGAAGTTCCCGATGGAGAGCAAAAGCAATACGATGAAAGTCTCCGCGATTCCAGGCAGCGTCACATGGAGCATCTGCTGGAACCGGCCGGCCCCGTCCACGGACGCCGCTTCATAGAGCTCCTGAGGGATACCGCTGATGGCGGCCAGGTACACGATGGAGCTCCACCCCAGCCCCTTCCATATCCCCAGGCAGGTCTGGAACCAGTAGACCGCCGATGTGCTGGAGAGGACATTGGTGGGCTTGCTGATGATGCCCATCCCCATCAGGATTGAATTGATCACGCCCTCTGTGGAGAAAAGGGAGAACGCCAGTGAGTATACGATTACCCAGCTGATAAAATTCGGAAAAGTGGTAATGCTCTGTACAAATTTAGAAAATCCCTTGTGAGGGACTTCGTTCAGCAGAATGGCGAATATCATGGGGAGCGGCATCGTGACCAGCCCCAGCACCGCGAAAATCAGGGTGTTCTTGATTACCCTCCACATGTCCACCGTATCCATGAAGAACTGCCTGAAATATTTCAGCCCCACGAAGTTCTCGGCTGACAGTGAAGAGCCGGGCGTATACTGGAAAAAGGCGATGCTCCATCCGAACAGCGGCACATAGCTGAACAGGACCACGAACACCAAAAATGGCAACAGCCAGAGCAAGAGCTTATAGTTCTTTTTCTTTTTATATTGTTTTAAGGCAGCATTTTTCACAAGACCCCTCCTTCATAAAATAAATATCCTCTGTGCGAGCCCATGCACAAAAGGCTGCGGCGGGGAGCTTCCTGCATGTCCCTCCGCCGCAGCGCAATCATCGTTGGAAATATAGTTCGATACCATTCATGCTTCCATGGAATGCTCTCCTTTCACGGAAAGCATGGAAAGCCCCTCTTCCATATTACTGGATTCCGTACTTGGCTTTTGCATCGGTGAATGCTTTGTACGCATTGTCGTAAGCTTCCTTTGACCATGCGAACAGTTCATCGGAGCCCATGGCCTTACACTCCTCGATGACCTGCTCCTTGACCTGCTGGTACTCCTCCGCCGTGGCAGCCATCACCAAATCCGGGATATAGCCTTCCAGCAGCGTCTCGATCTGGGTCTTCTTGGTACCCATGTCTTCCGGCACCTGGGTCAGTATCATGTACAGATCCTTGGTATCCATGGAACGGTCCTTTGCGATTCCCTGTTCCACCTGATTCTGATGTACCTGAGCGGGATAAGACACATTGTAATGTGCACTGTAGTCCTTCTGCATGGGGTTCAGCGTCTCCGCAAGGGCCTCCGGACTATAGGTCAGGTTCAGCATACTGCCGTCGGAATGCATGACGCCGCCTGAGTACGCGCACAGATAGTTCATCCAGCCGCCTGTAGTGGAGCCGGCCACGCCTGCCTGATCCAGGGGCGTGCCGCCTGTGGCGAACATTTCCTTGCCGGCATCGGTCAGAACCGGTACATTGTTCTCGTCATACTCCCAGTGGACGCCCTCGAAACCGGAATAATAGGTGCGCAGATTGTCCTCATTGTGCATATAGTCCAGAACCTGCACAGCCTTGTCGATATTCTTGCATCCGCTGTATACGAAGAGGGAATTGTTCTCCCAGCCCGCGATAGGGTTGCTTGCATAGTTGGCGCTCATGCCGCCGTTCTCAGGGAACACGCTGACATACCCTTTCAGGGTCTCGGGATCGTTCTTTGCTTCCTGTGAATAGTAGCTTCCCACATCCCATGTGCGCAGAGCGCCCGCATAAGTACCCTGTACCACCTTCGTGTTCAGGTCATCGGATTTCATGATGAAGAAATCAGGATCGCACAGGCCCATGTTGTATGCCTTGTTGAAGAACTCCATGGCCTGCCAGAAGGAAGCCTCGTCATCGGTATACGCGTTGTAGACATCTCCTGTGGCAAGGTTCACCTGCAGCCCGGGCACATAGTTCTCGGAATATCCCAGCTGATAGGTCTTCACCACGTTCCAGGACCACAGCCCCGTCCCCACATACTGTCCCAGGCCGTAGGTAGGTCCGCCTGCGTCATTGGTGGGATGTGCTTCCACCATCTGCTGCAGCACATTCAGATAGTCCTCATCGCTGTTGATGGGCGGGCATCCCAGTTCCTTGTACCAGTCCCAGCGTACCACATAGCCGCTCCAGATTTCCGAGCCAGGGAACTCAGGCCCTACCTGGCAGCGGGTGAAGTACAGCTTTCCGTCGCCATTGCTCAGGAACTCCCTCACCAGGTTGTTGCGGTCTTCGAATTTGGCGATGTTGGGCGCGATGTCCAGATAATCGTCCAGGCATACAGCCATGCCCTTGTTCAGCACCTGGGGCTCTCTGTACTTCGTGACATTGGCAATGTCGAAAGTAGCGTCGCCGCTTGCCACAGCCAGGTCGAACTGCTCGTCCGTAATCTGGATTACCTCAATCTTCACACCCAGATCCTCTTCCATCTGCTTGACGAAGTCAGGGGGCCAGATCTCCATGTCCGCAGACGCCTTGCCTGTGTGGGCATAGGTGATGGTAGGCACCTCGCCGCTGTCCGCAGCGCCTGCATCGGAAGCCTCTTCCCCGCTGTCGGAAGCCTCTGATTCGGCTGCTCCGGAATCGGCTGCGGAGCCGGAATCCGACGCTTCGCTGCTGCCCGAAGACTGTCCGCCGTCATTGCCGCAACCTGTGAGCATTGCCGCCACCATGGCTGATGCCAGCAGAATTGATAGACCTTTCTTTTTCATCCTGTCATTTCCTCCTTTAAATATTGTATTACCATAACAGAAGGCCAAAAAGCTTTCTATTATCATATTTCTATTATAAATTCTGTGGTTTTGAAAGTGAATGGAAGTGGCGATTTATATTTTGTGAGATAATTCGCTTTTTTCATCCGTTTTTGTATTATCTTTTGATTTTCTCCCATTTTTGTGCATTTTTACGATTCTATATGCATTGTGCATTTGCAAAATATGTCTTTTCACGAATACTACATGACCGCAATATGCTTTAAGGATACTTCTCCTCTTGCCGCCGTTATCTTGACCAGCAATTTGTCTATTTTCACCTTGTTTTCGTCCAGCAGCCTGTTCTGTTCGGCAAAGGGATCCACCAGGGCGCATATCTTGCGGTTCCCGATTGTGGTCCCCTGGAAGAAGGGGAACTGGCCTCCGTTGGAGAACACGGCCTCTATGCGGAAGCCTTCCACCCTCTGTCCCACGGATATGTCCTCCATCAGCTCCACATACTTAATCCGGGATGTAGGCTGCGCCAGGGTAATCATGTATTCCGGCTGCATGGGATGTCCCGTATCCCTTTTCTCCACCGTGGCCTCCAGGGCCTGTCCGAACTCTCTGTCCAGAAGCTCCCGCAGCTCCTTCAGGCGCGCCACGTCCCTCTCGTCCAGCAGGCCGTCCCGGTTAGGCGGGATATTCAGGTTCAGACAGGCATTGCCGCCCACGGAGCTTATGTATATCCGGAACAGCTTCTCCAGGGACTTGGGCTCTTCCTCCTTGTGCCAGAACCACCCCCGCCGGATGGATGTATTGATCTCCGAGGGCACGAAGGTCAGCCCCTTGGAGTACAGGATGTTGCTCAGGCCGCCCACGTTGCTGTCCGTATTGTACAGATAGGACAGATCCCCTTCCTGTGCCAGGGGGCCGGGCCCTGTCTGCACATCGCCGTACCAGCACAGTTCCCCGGGCACCACCGCCCATTCGGATGCCCTGGCGTTTCCGGCCTCATTGCCGCACCAGCGCACGTCCGGGCCCCTGTCGAAGAAAATCACGGCATTTGGCTGATGCTTCCTGACCAGCCTGATATAGCGCTGGAAGTCGTATTCCTGCTTCTTCCCATTGGGCCCCTCGCCGCAGGCACCGTCCAGCCAGACACAGAACAGCTCGCCGTACTGTGTCAGCAGCTCCTCCAGCTGATTGCAATAGTAATCATTGTATTCCGGTGTACCGTAATAGGCGCTGTTCCTGTCCCAGGGCGAGAGATAGACCCCGAAGCCGATTCCGGCCTCCCTGCAGGCCTGGGCCGCCTCTCCCACCACGTCCCGCTTCACAGGACAGTTCTTCACACTGTGCTCCGTGTATCTGGAGGGCCACAGGCAGAAGCCGTCATGGTGCTTGGCCGTCAGTATCATACCCTTCATGCCCGCCCCGGATAGGGCCCGGGCCCACTGGCGGCAGTCCAGCTTCTCGGGATTGAAGATGCTCTCAGGCTCCGTGCCGTCTCCCCACTCCCTGTCCGTAAAGGTGTTCACGCCGAAGTGGATGAACGCGTAGAACTTCCTGTCGAACCATGCCAGCTGCCGCTTAGACGGCGCCACATTTGCCGCCTCCCTCAGAAAATCAATCATCTTTACTTACCTCCTGGCTTCTTGATTTTATCCTTGTCCCTTTATTATAGGTTTTGCCGTCTCCGAAAGGAATGTGTGCATCCGTCAATCTTTTGGCGGATACCGCTTCATTATGGCGGCTTTTTGTATTATCTTTTGATTTTTGTGCACTTTTGTTCCAATTCTATTTTTTTCGACATGATTTTCTGCATTTTAACGGACGATGGGATTGAAAAATGACCAATTGATTTCCCTGAGCCAAAATGATATAATGGCAATAACATTTTTCACAGAAAAATACGTCAAATGGCCCGGGATACATTGTCCCATACTATAATATATGTGGAAATCATATGATATATGATGGAAAAGACAGATTCCCCCGGAAAGAAGCATCCCGGCGAGGCCCATATCCGGGAACCCCAGGAGGTGCAGCATGCAGAAGACCCACAGCTTCCAGCGGAAAGTGATTGGATATATACTCGTAATCGTCAGCCTCACCCTGGCGGTGGGCACTCTATTAGTGGTCTCTCTGGTCACCAGGAAGCTGTCCCAGCAGAACGTGAACTATACCCTGTCCGCCTTCGTCAAGACCGACGTGGAACTGGAGAACCAGAAAGACAAAATGGACACTGCCTTCGTCAACATATCCACCTCCCTCACCCGCAGCGGCATGCCGGACATCGGAAGCGCCAGCCTCCCCTATACCAAGTCCCTGATCGGCATCAGCAACCTGTTCGACCAGTTCCTGGACTATAAGATGATCGGGCTCTTCAGCAGCGATGCCGCCATCATCTGTTCCCCTGTACGGAGCTTTTCCGTCCATTACAGCAGTGACGATGTCTTTAGCTCCCGGCTCTATGACGATATCCTCCACGGCGAAAAGGATTACGGCATGGCGTATATGCATGAATTTATAAGCGATACCTATGCCGGTACTTCCTCTTTCTGGCTGGGCAAGGTGGTCTATTTCCGCCGGGCATTCCTGTACGGAGGCAAGCGGTACTATATCCTGATCGGCCTGGACGAAAGCGTCATCCATCAGTCGTTCCTGCATCTGGAACAGGGCTTCAACTCCGTCTACATCGTGGGGCAGGACAGCGAAATCATCTCCAGCAGCCACACCGATATGTTCCGCCGGAAGCTGGATTGCCCTATCCGGCCCGATTCCGGCCTCTCCTACAAGGAGACCCTGGGCGATACGGAATACCAGATCATCCCCCAGGCTCTGGGCATCTACGACTGGTCCATCATCAACCAGTATCCCACCAGCGAATACATGCGGGACGTGAACCGTATGTCCGTCTTCATCATCACGATCTTCATCGGCTGCCTGGCTGCCGTGGGCCTGTGCGTGACTTTGACCATCCGCAGGCTTTCCTCCCCCCTGAATGAGCTCAGCGACCGGCTGAAGGGTTTTTCCTCCACGGACCTGCACTCGCCCCAGACCGTGCTGCATACGGGGAATATCGAGGAGTTCGACATATTGAACAAAAGCTTCCTCCAGATGGCGGACGATATCCAGCGGTTGGTGGCCAGGCAGAAGGAAGAGGAGGAACAGAAGAACCAGTTCCGCATCCAGGCCCTGATGGCCCAGATAAACCCACATTTCATCTGCAATGCCCTCAATACGGTGAAGGTCATGGCGGAGATTGCAGGGAACCGGAACGTGGCCACCATGATCGCCCATATCTGCCAGTATATCTCCCCCGCTTTCCGCACCAAGAAGAACCGTTGGTCCTATGCGGAGGAATACGCTTTTCTGGAAGATTATATCTATATTCTGGAAATCTGTTTCAGCGCGAAGATGGAGATCGGCTGTTCCTTCGACCCCTCCATAAGAGACTGCGTCCTGCCCCGGTTCCTGATCCAGCCGCTGATTGAGAACAGCATCTCCCACGGCATGACCCAGGACTGGACTCTTGAGATAGATGTATCCGTGAAAAAGACAGAGGGCGGGGAGGTGTGGATCCGTGTGTCCGACAATGGAATCGGCTTTGCCCCCGAGGTGCTCCTGGACAAAAAAGAAATGCTGGCCAACTGCAGAAAAGCCGCCGACCCACAGGCCGGCATCGGCCTGCAGAATATCAAGCAGCGGCTGAACCATTATTATCCGGAATCCCATGCCTTCGAGATTGAATCCGCCCCCAATGCCGGAACTGCCATCGCCATCCGGATTCCTCTGCAGACGAATGACGCCTCGCCCCAGAACGGCCAAAGCGCAATCACTTAGCTCTTCTTAGCCGAAGCCTTCGGCCCGCTTAGAAACTCTTCATTCCGCACGCACTTCCGCCAGGCGTTGGGCGAGTATCCCGTGACGGTCTTGAAGGTCTTGCTGAAATGGGAGAGGTCGCCTATCCCGGTCTTCTCCGCTATCTCATACAGGAACACGCTCTCGTCCTCCAGAAGCTCCATGGCATGCTGGATGCGGTAAAAGGTGAGGTAGGTGCTGAAGCTGATGCCCATGGCCCGCTTGAACAGAGTGGAGAAATAGCTGGGGCTGAAGGACACCTGCTCCGCCACATCGTTCAGAGCGATCTTGCCCCCCCTGTTCTCCTGGATGTAGCGCAGCGACTGGCGGATTTCATCGTATCCGCAGTCCCCGCCGTCCAGCACGTCCCCGCGGCTGCGGAGCATGTCCCTGCACCGCAGATAGACCCCCTCATAGGTATCCTCGTCCAGGATTCCCTGGAGCCGCTCCGTCAGTTCCTCCGGCGGGAAAACAGGCAGCTCCCGGCAGAAGGCCTCCAAGCCTGCCACCACGGCCTGCCGGTACTCATAGAAGGAGAATCCGGCCTGCCCAGTGGTCTGTTCCGTAGGTTTGACTATATTTTCGTAGTATATCTGGCGGTTCTTTCCACAGAAGGTATTGATGGCGTACAGCGAAGAGATGTTGGCCACATAGTTGATGAAAAAAGAAGCCTGTCCTTTCTGGATACCGGCCCCCTGCCCTCTCACATGGCCTCCCAGGCGGAAGAAGGCATCCCGCTTCTCCCTGATTTCGGCGGGCTCCTGGCAGCATTCCAGGTCACAGGCCAGCTCCTGGTCGAATGCCTTGTACACATATTTGCCGAACAGCTGCACCCGATGGATCAGCTCCTCCTCGGAAAGCGCCCTATTCTTAAAACATACGGTGAACTCCATGTCATTCCTGCAGTCCGCCACCGTGTCGGAATGGTTCAGGAAATACTCCGCCAGAAGGTCTCTGACCGCCTTGGACAGAATCGCCTTATTGCCGCCTCTGATATGCAGACGGAACAGCAGCCAGTAGGGGCTCACCTCAAAGGGCAGGGCTCCCTCGCTTCTGTCCAGGAAGTCCCCCAGGAGCTGCTCGTCCGTGCGGATGCCGGAGGCGGCCCCGCTGGCCACTCCCTCCAAAGCAAGCTCCCTCCCCGCCTGGGAGAGCTTTTCCTGCAGCTCCTCGGGGGATATGGCGGACTTCAGCAGGAAATCGAAGATGCGGTAGGGGAAGAGCCTGGTGATCACCTGCACGTCCTCCACGCAGGTGACGACGATGATTTTGCAGGGGCGCTCTTCCGCGCATATCTTCCCAATCAGCTCCACGCCCCCCAGCCGCGGCATGTTCAGATCCGTGACCACAATCTCCGGATAATGGGTGCGGTACAGCTGCAGAGCCTGTATCCCGTCATCCGCCTGCGCGACGATCTGCATATTCAGTTCCGCCCAGTTCACCGAAGACACGATGCCTGCGCGGGTCAGGAGCTCATCCTCCGCAATCAGTACCTTATACATTCCCGCCATCCCCCCAAATTGTTCTATGGCTATCATGATATGAATTTTGTTGATTTTGCTGATTTTCATTATACACCACAAATCTGCAAAAAACAACCTGGGAGAATTCCTAGGTCAAACTTATAAGCTCCGTGTACCGATACGCCGCACACACCCGTCCCTATACGCTTCCGTTCTTCTTATCTCCTTGGCCACCACAACAAATCTGCCATCCTCCACATGATATGTACAAGTGGAAAGCGTCAGAAAACAATCTCCCAATTCTGCTGTAACGCCAGTGTCATACAAGGACATCTTTTTCACATTCTCATAAAAATCCTGAAATCCTTCCTCATCCTGTGCCTGAAAAAATTGGTAGTATTTGAATACCTGGTCTGTTGTATAGTACACCTGGCTGTAGAAGACCGCCATCACCTCATAGCAGCGCCTCTCTGTCTCCGTATACAGCTCCATGTACTTATGTTCCGAATAAAAGTCCTCATTCCGATACTCGTCAAGGCTTCCGAACATAGTCCCGGCTTTCATATTATGGCCATGGATAATCAGGTTGGTCGTTCCGTTCCCGTACAGGTCGCTGTCCGTATCCAGAATCAGGCAGCCCGCTTCATCCTCATTCCCATCGAAGTCCCGTTTCAGATAATATGCCTCATCCTCCATGGTCTGCATGACAGGATAGTCAATCACAGTCCCGTCCACCACCAGCCATGCGGCCATGTCCTCATTTCGCGCAAACAACTCTTCATATGGGTTTTCTGAGTATATTTGCCCGCTTCCGGAATTTTTGGAATTCAGTATGTTTTTATCTGTTTCTACGGCAGAATCCGTCACCTCCGGATCCTGCCGTAGAAGCTCCATTTTAGCCTCCGATTCTCTCTTTTCCATAGAAGCGAGTCAATTGCCAGACACATATGCCCGCCATTCCCACCGCCAATATGGCACAGGCCAGGATTGCTCTCTGAAACTTTATTTCACAGGGGCTTTTTTCCAAATCTTCTTCCGCTTCCGGATTTTCTCCTATCTTCCCATCCTTTTTCATTTCATGCCCGTTTCACATTTTCCGCCTTTTTGTGAAAAGCATCCCCATAACCGCCAGGGAGACAACGCAAACTGCTCCTGTAATCGGCACAGCCACCGGCATGGAATCTCCTGTCTTCGGGACATCATCCTTGATACGTCCAGCATCATTAGACGTATTGCCTGTCCCACTTCCTGTACCATTCGCTGGATTATTCGAATTTGAATTGTCGTTACCTGGATTATCGGTATCCGAACCGTCATTTCCTGGATTATCTGTGTCCGAACCATCGTTTCCTGGATTATCGGTATCCGAACCATCGTTTCCCGGATTATCGGTATCCGGACTGTCGTTCCCCTCCACCGCAAAGATGAACGTACTGAATCCGACCACCGTAAAGGTAACAGTACCATCGCCATTGTTTTTCAGGTTTACCGTCTCGACAGTCCCATCCTCGTGGTAGTGAAGGATTACCAGACTGCTGGCGGCCAATCCGCTGGGAATCGGCATAGTCACTGTAATCGGCACCTCAAGTTCATGTAATTTCGCGTTGTTATGTACCAGAGAAATATCAAGCTGAACGCTGTCCGTAAAGCGATATCCACTTAAATCTTCCTTCTTTTCAGGCATGGATACCTCAAGCCTCACATCTCCGCCGTCTACATTCAGGCCTGCTCCCACTATGGAGATATCCTGTGCATCTACATAGGCACCCGCCTCTTCCGATACGACAGGATTGCTTTTGCCGATTCCTTTCTCCGCTACATACCTCTCTTCCAGTTCTTTCATCTGATCCAGGACAGAACTGTCTGTCTGCATGGCAGTACGGAGCTCTGACTGTTGGATTTCAGCTTTGATTGTCGCAAGTGCTTCAGCGGCCGTTGCAGCCTCCATTGCGCTGCTTATCTTATCGCCGACTCCCTCCGACACTGCATTAGTATCAAAATAATCGGAAAACCCACCCGCTGTACCATTGGCAATCTCATCTATGTTTCCGCTCAACGCTCTAACCTTGACACGATATCGGCCTGCCCCGAATGTATCTATTAGTCCGTTAAAATCCTCCACCCGGAAATCCATCGTGTCCTTATACCCTGCCTCCAACCATGACCTGGGTCCCGCGGAGTACTCTTCCTCAGAGCCATCCAATGTATAAAACAGTTCCAGCGAATATCCGCCTACGCCTTCAACTCCGGCATAGTGAAATACACCAGCCTCCTCGCTGTCCCAATAGCCAGTGGTTGTCCCAAGTGCCTGTGACGGCCTGGTATACACCTTCTCTTCGCTGTAATCCGACCATTCACTGGATATATATGTATCCCAGTCCATGCTGACTGCCTGTATGCGAAATTTATAGGTGCCACTTTCATTTATTTCCGGAGCGGCCCGGAAGCTTAATCGCCCTAAGTCGTCATATCCCCAAAGGCCATTAACATGCGTTTTTCCATCTTTTAATATTAGAATACGATACAATCCTTCCCCTTCAGGTACTGCATCCCATGTAAGACTCCAATTCTCTCCCCACGCCAGTCCCGTAGGGGTCGCCAATTGCTTCTTCTCCCCATCCTCCGTCAATGAAGAATCGGTGTCATCGGCCGCATCATCTCCGATGGTGCCGTCCCCATCAGTCGTGGCACCGTCTCCAGCTTCATCGGCTCCATCGACCACGCTGTCATTCCCAGCTTCATCGGCTCCGCTGATCTCACCATTGCCTTCGGTCTGTCCAGTTTCATCAACCACGCTGTCATCTTCATTTCCTTCCGTGCCATCAACTGTCTCCTGGCCTGAAGGCACAACTTCATCGCTTCCGTTCCCCTCCTCATCCACACTGACATCTCCAGCTTCACTCCAATTACTGACCATCTTAGCATTAGAAGCTTCTGCCGTCATAGCCCCTGGCCTTCCTGACATCGGCGTGAACACCAACACCATTGCCAGCGCCATTGCCATCACTGCTTTTTTCCTCATTTACCTTTCCTCCTTGCTATATTCCCCTGGATTCCCAGATAAAGCGACTCGCCATTATCCTGGATAATCCCAAAAGGCCCTTATCAAAATACCGTACAGTCTACTTGAGATGTTCAGAGGATTGCTGTTTCTCCATTTCATCTCTCGCAGTCTGCATCCCTGACAGAAACCCCTCCATAAATATATCCAGTATATTGATTTCATTATCAGACATATTCTTGACCCGTTCTATTACCTGCATTTTCTCCTGACCATCCACTTTCCTCTACGCTCTTTCTTTATTTCTTAGAATAGAATATCATTTCTGAGAATATATGTCAACACTATTTTATTGACTGAGAAAAGTTTTTCTGATATACTCTCCATGAGGTAATGGATATGGAATTAAAAGATCGCATGCAGATGCTCCTAGATGAACAGAACATCAAACGAAAAGACTTTGCCTGTACAATCAAAGTCACAGAGGGCTATGTATCAAATATACTAAACGGAAAACGCGACCATATTTCCGACTCTCTTGCGCTATTGATTGAACAAAAATATGGATACTCAGCACAATGGATTCTGACCGGGAAAGGCGAGCGTTATGCTTTACAGTCCAAAGTTCCCAATCTCTCTCCGACCAAAAAAAGGCTGATTGCCCAAATCGAGAAAATGTCTGACTCAGAAATCAACGCAATAAAAGTATTTATAGAATCACTTGATAAATATAAAGAAGCATTCCAGATAAAAAACACTTGACTCTCCCCTTACGTCATAGTCTATAATGGCATCACACGGGAGGAAAACAGATATGTGGACAGTGAATGAAGTAAGCAAACGGACCGGTGTCAGTGTGCGCACACTGCACCATTATGACGCAATCGGCCTGCTGAAGCCGAGCAGGGTGACCGAAGCGGGCTATCGGCTGTATGACGATACGGCGCTGCGCCGTCTGCAGAACATCCTCATGTTCCGCGAGCTGCAGTTTCCCCTGAAGGAGATCAAGGCCATACTCGATAATCCAAAATTCGACCCTGCGGAGGCGCTGGGCCAGCAGATTCATCTTCTGGAGCTGCAGAAAGCCCATATCGAGTCCCTGATATCCTTTGCCCGTGAACTTCAATGGAAGCACCGACAGAAAGGAGCATTTGATATGGAAGAAAAGCATGCCATGGAATTCGACGTGTTCGACAAAAAAGACATAGACCGATATGCGGAGGAGGTGAAAGAACGCTGGGGCTCTACCCGGGCTTATGCGGAATGTATGGAAAAGGCGGGACGGAAAAATTCCCGGGAGCAGGAGGAAGCCGCCGGTAGGCTCATGGAGATTTTTGCCCGAATCGGCGCGTTGAGGCATCTTGCACCGGAAGAAAAAGCCGTGCAGGACGAAGTACATGCACTGCGGCAGTGCATCACTGATAATTACTATACCTGTACCCCTGAAATCCTGCGGGGGCTGGGAGAGATGTATGTGGCCGATGAGCGGATGAGGCGCAATATCGACCGCGCCGGCGGGGAAGGCACCGCCGAATTCGCCTCTAAAGCGATTTCAGCGTACTGCGCTTCTTAAAAGGCATGAAGCGCCGCGAATCCGCGAAGGGTTCCGGCCAGTTCCGGCCATGGCGGACGGTCAGGGCATCCCCTGTTCTTTTGCCCCGTGGGGCATATTTCCGGGGTGTTCCGGCCTCCTGCCATCAGAGATGCCTGATATTCCACATTTTCGGAGCAGAAAAGGGCGGCCTGAGAAGGGCCGCCTTGTCTTTGTATTATTGTATGGCCTTTTGCCCGGACTTCCGCACCAGCCTCTAAATCCGGGAGAACCACTCCTTCATCACCCCCAGCACCTGCACCAGCTCTTCCTCCGTGATCACATAGGGCACCATGGCGTACAGATAGTTCAGGAAAGGCCTGCTGAACACACCCCTCTCGCAGGCGAACTGCTGATACCCCTGCAAGGCCGCCCCATCTTTCACTTCCACACAGACGCATCCTCCCATGACGCGCACCTCCCGGATCTGCTCATGTTCCAGACCCGCCATCTCCCGGCGCGTGATTTCCTCGATGCGGCGGATTCTGGAAAGGTAGTCCCCCTCCTCGAACAGCTCTATGGACTTCAGCGCCACGCTGCAGGCCAGGGCGTTGCCCATGAAAGTAGGGCCGTGCATCAGAGCCTTTTCCGGGGCGTCTGCGTAAAAGCCCTCGTACACCTTATGGTTGGCGATGGTAGCCGCATGCCCTATGTAGCCGCCGGTCAGCGCCTTGCCCAGCACCAGGATGTCCGGCAGCACCAGGTCTGCCACGAAGCGGTTCCCCGTCCGCCCGAAGCCGGTGGCCACCTCGTCGAAGACAAGCAGGACATCGTATTCGTCGCACAGCTCCCTGGCACGCCGCAGGAAGGAGACATCGTACATCCGCATGCCTCCCGCCCCCTGGAGCAGCGGCTCCACGATGAAGCAGTTCAGCTCCCCATGGAAGCGGGCGAAAGCTTCCTCCAGCGCATCAATCTGCGTGGGGATGTGAATCACGTCCTTCTTCTCCCCGTATGCCTGCAGGATGAAATGGTAGTCCTCGTCGTCCCCCACTTCCATGGCCTTGAAGGTGTCTCCGTGGTAGGCATGGGTCAGGGACAGGACTTTCGTCCGGTTCCAGTCTCCCCGGTTCACGTAATACTGCAGGGCCATCTTCAATGCCACCTCCACAGCCACGCTGCCGGAGTCCGAGAAGAAGCAGTAGTCCAGATCCCCGGGCAGCCATTCCTCCAGCTTCTCCGACAGCCGCCGTACCGGCTCATGGGTCAGGCCGCCCAGCATCACATGGGAGAACCTGTCGGCCTGGGCTTTTATGGTCTCGGTCAGAGCCGGATGTTTATAGCCGTGGATCACGCTCCACCAGGAGGATACCGAGTCGATTAGTTTTTGTTTTTTCGTATATAGATATACGCCGTTGGCATCTATGATTTCATAGGGCGCCTGCATGGTCTTCATCTGTTGATAGGGATACCAGATCATATGCGTCACCTTCCTTTTTCCTGACATATACTTTCGGGATTTCCAGACCACATACCATGCGGCTTTCCCGAATTTCTTTGGAGCGGTTGCTCCACTTTTCCATGTGCCGTCCTGCCCAATTCCTGATTCTGCTTTCTGAAATTTCGAGAGCCTGTCTGACTGTCATACTGGCGGCAGCCTGTCTCGGGCGCACTGCGGTCTCGTGGGGAACCATACTCCTCCGTAAGGGGCATGTTCCTTTTGACCGGAGCATGGGCAGCACGCCTGGCGTCACAGGGAAGAAACTGTACCTGGCGGCCTGGGCTTTCCCGAACTCCTTTGGAGCGGTTGCTCCTCTTTTCCATGCGCCCTGCTGGTCTCGTGGGGAGCCATACTTTCCGTAAGGAGCATGCTCCTCTTGACCGGAGCATGGGCAGCACGCCTGGCGTCACAGGGAAGAAACTGTACCTATCGGCCTGGGCTTTCCCGACTCCGTAAGACGGCAGCCTGTCTCGGGCGCCCTGCCCGTCTTGTGGGGAGCCATACTCTCCGTAAGGGGCATGCTCCTCTTGACCGAAGCATGGGCAGCACGCCTGGGAGGATGCCGGGACGAGAGCCATATTTTCATCGAAAGACATATTTTTCACCGAAAGACATGTTCATAGTCATTCTTCATACAGCCCCGCCAGCGTCTCGCTGTCCAGAGCCAGCTCCCTGGCGCCCTCCTCCACGCAGGCCAGAACCTTCAGCCCTGTCCTGTGCTCGCACATCCGGAGGTTGTCCTCCTCCATGACATTTCCGGGATGGAAGCGGTTGAAGAGGATGCCCTTCACGGGGATTCCCCGGGAGCGCATGTATTCCGTGGTCAGCACCACGCTGTTGATGGTGCCCAGCCCCGCGTCAGCCACCAGCAGACAGGACAGCTCCAGCCTGGCAATCACGTCCTCCAGCCAGATTTCCGCCTCATCGAAGCAGATGGGGCACAGAATTCCGCCGCTGCCCTCCACGGTGACATAGTCGTACTCCCGGCACACTTCCCGGAAGCCCTTTTCCACCACATCCAGCCGCACCGGATTCCCTTCCAGCCGGGAAGCCAGATGGGGCGACACGGCTTGCTCGTAGACATAAGGGCACATCTGCTCCAGGGGCTGTCCGATGCCGGAGATGTCCCTGATAAAGGCCGCATCCCCGGGGAGGAGGCTGCCGTCCTCCCGCCGCAGGTTGCCGCTCATGGCTGCCTTGTAATAGCCCGCACTCCTGCCGCTCTCTTTCAGTTTCTTCACAATCAGACCCGCCACATAGGTCTTTCCCACGTCCGTCCCTGTCCCAAGGATGAAAATCTTTTTACTCATTGCAAAGTCTCACCTCGAATCCCAGATTCTTGACCAGCTTCCTGTCGGTCTCCACGGTGATGCCCGCCGTGGTCAGCATGTCCCCGGAGATGGCGGCGTTGGCGCCGCTCTTGAAGCACAGCTCCCCCTTGTCTCCCAGAAGCCCTCTCCCCCCTGCCAGCCGGATGGACGCATCCGGTATCAGGAAACGGAAGACGGCCACGCAGCGTCTGGCCTCCTCATTGGTCAGGGGCTCCCGGTGCTCCAGCGGTGTCCCCGGGATGGGGTTCAGGAGGTTCACGGGAACGGATTTCACGCCCAGCTCCCTTGCGGTGAGCACCATGTCGATGCGGTCTTCCATGGTCTCCCCCATGCCCAGGATGCCGCCGGAACACACGGACATCCCTGCCTTTTGGGCCGCTTTTAGGGTATCGATTTTGTCCTTATAGGTATGGGTGGTGCAGATTTCGGGGAAGAACCTGGCGGAAGATTCCAGGTTGCAGTGCACCCGGGAGGCTCCGGCTTCTTTGATTTTCCGAAACTGCCATTCCTCCAGCAGGCCGAAGGACACGCAGACCTGGATGCCGACTTCCGCCCGGATGGCACGGATGCTGTCGCAGGCCTGCTCCACTTCCCGCACCGACAGCTTCCTGCCGGATGTGACGATGGAATAGCGCAGCACCCCTCTCGCCGCGTTCTGCATGGCTCCTCTCAGCAGTTCTTCCTTGGGCAGCAGCCCGTAGGCTTCGGTACATTTTGCCTGATAATGGGCGCTCTGGGCGCAGTATTTGCAGTCCTCTGAGCAGCGGCCGCACTTGCCGTTGACGATGGTGCACAGGTCAAAGCCCTGGCCGCACTTGTTCCTGCGGATTTCCTCCGCCGCCCCTGCCAGCTCCTCTAAGGGAGCCTGCGCCAGCAGCAGCGCTTCTTTCCGGGAGATGTCACCGGTGGTCAGCGCCTTTTCCTTCATTTCCTGTATGATGCCCATGCAATCGCTCCTTTCGCAGTCCGGTTGGTTCCGGAAGCCTTTTTTGTGTTTTCTACGAGATGATGAAGAGCGGTCTGTTATCCTTCCAGGCCTGCCGCGGCAACCGTCTCCGCTATGGCTGCCGCCGCCGATGACAGCTCCTCCTTGGTGTGGGTGGCCATCAGGGCTGCCCGCAGCATGGCTTCGCCCTTCTTCACCGTGGGATAGCGGATAGCAGGGAGGAAGAAGCCCCGCTCCATCAGCATCTCGGAGACTTTCAGGGCTTTTCCCTCCGCGCCGATCCGAATGGGTATGATGGCGGTCTCGGAGTCTGTCTCTATGCCGCGCTCCCGGAGCTGCCCGCAGAACCACCGGATGTTCTCCTGGAGCCTGCCCACCCGCCAAGGCTCTTCTTCCAGGAGCTCCAAGGCCCGTTTCGCCGCCGCCATGGTCACGGGGGAGAGGGAGGTGGAAAAGATGTAGCTCCTGGCTCTGTTCTTCAGGTATTGTGCCAGGATGCGGGAGCCGCAGGCATAGCCGCCCTCCGCGCCGATGGCCTTGCTCAGGGTGCCCATGAGGATGTCCGTCCGCCCTTCCATGTGGAAATGCTCCTCGCAGCCCCGGCCAGTGGCTCCTACCACCCCGGTGGCATGGGCTTCGTCTATCATGGACAGCAAGCCGTAGGCATCTGCCAGCTCCACCAGCCCAGGCAGATCCACCATATCCCCGTCCATGCTAAACACCCCGTCGCTGACAATCAGCCCCTGCCGCCCGGGGCGCTCCCTGATCTTCCGCTCCAGGTCTGCCATGTCATTGTGCCGGTAGACCACTGTCTCCGCCCTGGACTGCCTACATCCGTCGATGATGCTGGCATGGTTCAGCTCGTCGCTGTAGATCACGTCCCCCGCCCGGCACAGAGCCGGCAGGATGCCCCCGTTGGCCGCGAATCCTGTGTTGAAGACCACAGCCGCCTCCCTGCCTTTGAACCGGGCCAGGGTCTCCTCCAGCTGCGTATGCAGGATCGTGGTTCCGGTGGTGAGCCTGGAGCCGCCGGAGCCAGTGCCGTATTCCGCTAACGCCTGGGCGGCAGCTTCTTTGATGCGTCCTTCATCGCAGAAGTCCAGATAGGAGTTGGAGGCCAGCATCAGCATGTCGCGCCCTTGGTACCGGACATGGGAGCGCTGGGCGCTCTCGATGACTTTGGTCTCCCGGTATAAATGCTGTCGGCGGAGGGTCAGCAGCTCTTCTTCTATCCGTTTCCATTTATCCATGGGCTTCTGCTTCCTTTCTGTTTTCTTTCTATTTTCCTTTTTTACGTATATATTCTTATATTATTTCGTTTACCAAAATCCTCGGCATGGAAGATAAGGAGGGCTGCGCTGCCGCACCGGCCGGACTGTCACCCCACATGAACCAGCACCTTCTGCTGCTGGAGGTAGCGGATGCAGTCCTCCCTGTCTTTTTCATCCCCTCGGAACAGAAAGATGCGCCCGCCCATTGGGCTGCCCATCTCCTTGAGCCTGGTGACGCGCACATAGCCGAACTCTCTGGAAGCGATATAGCCGGTGACATAATCGGGATCGTCGGAAATGCACAGCTCCGCCAGGATGTTGGGGTGGCTGACCACCTTTGTGGCCAGAACCAGCGCTTCGTTGAAATGGTTCTTGCCCTCGCAGGCGGACTGCCTTGCGATGTCCGCGGTCTCCATATCCATGTAGGTAGCCCGGATGCCCCGCTCCCTGTCCGGCTCCAGCCGTTGCAGGCTGTCCGCGTCCAGGAGCATGGCGCCCCGCATGGAAAAGCTCTGCCCCCAGAGGGCAAGGATCTCTTCCCCGCGCTTCAGCCCCAGCCTGTCAAGATAACCCCGCACCACATCCAGCCCCTCTCCGGCATTTGAAGTCTCCACCGTAGTCACTTTCAGGGCAGGAAGGCGGAGAATCTCCTCTTCCGCCACAGCTTCGATCTTCAGGTTGATGAAATCCGGCTTCCCCTTGCTGTGGCGAAGGGCTCTGGCCAGGAGTCTGGCGCAGTACAGCTCCAGCTCTTCCTCCGGGACAAGCTTCTCCGCTCCGGAGATATGGCCTTCTTCTTTGTTTGACGCCCTCATTTTGATGCTGTATCGATTCATTTTGCTCCCTCTTTGTCTTCCTGGATTCATGGCTGCGCCAACGCGCCGCCTTCCCGAACCGCCAGCCGCTTCATCACCGGGTACATCACAGACGCCCCCACCGCCGTGAACACCATTCCCGGCAGCGCCGCCGCCATCAGAGCCAGCGGATCCGTGCCCGATATGATCCCCAGCGCCAGCCTGCCCGCCATAGTGCCCAGAGGGCCGCTGACGGCCAGCGTAACGGGGTTTGCGCCGAACAGCGCCAGAATCCCTCCGGCAATCAGGCGGAATATCATGGCTATGGTGACGTTCACTATGGTATGGGTGCCCAGGAGCAGGTTGATCGCGCTGGCCAGAATGCCGATCCGGACATAGCGCTTAAAACCGAAGCAGGCCGCGATGCAGACGGCAAAGGGCGCGGAGAGCTGGAATTCGCATCCCGGAAGGATGCCGGGGAGCTTGAACATCCCCAGCACCGCCAATACCGCCGCCAGAAGCCCAGTGGTAGTCATCTCTATTGTCTTTCTTCTGTTTTTCATGGATATACCTCCCTGGGCGCTTCGGGCAGCGTGAAAGTTTTCCCTTTATGGCATGGCAGCGCCAACCTCATATGCCCATATCCGGCTCCACCCCGGTAAGATCAACGGTTCCGGAGCGGGGAGCCCCCAGGCTCCGCTTTACGCCGCCGCTCTTCGACGCGCCTGTCAATCCATATGCCTGGCAGCAGAATCCTGTGCCGGGGTGCATACTGCCCCAGCGGCACAGACACCCCCTTGCGAAAGATTGCAAGCGCGGCTCCTACATGGGTGGACGTTTTCCCTACTGCCACCCTCTGACGCCCCCTCTGGCCGAGACTCTGTCTCGGCGTGCTCCTCTGATTATATCCAAGCCGCGCCGGATTGTCAACCATTTTTTGGAATGGTTGACAGTTTGCAACATGTTTTCCGGTTCGTTGCATTTTTGTACTAAAAAAGCCCTCCTCTCTGAAAAATTTCTTTTTCAGGGACGAGAGCATTCGCTTCGTGTCTCCACCCTAAATTCACTTATATCTCACGATATAAGCCTTATCAACTACGGACGAGAAATGATTCATCGATAGTCTGTCACTATAACGGGTGAACCCGTCGCAGCCTTGGCATAGCAGCTTCGGTACACAGCTCCGGGGCCATTTTCAGTAGTTCCTTTTGTGCCTGTTCTCACCTTACCAGACTCTCTGTAACATATCTAACTACTTACTCTTCTCTTCATAGCTTTTGATATATATTACGCTGTGATACAGCAAATTAATTTATGTGTCAACAATTATTTTTCAAATCTTTACCAAACTTTACCAAATCTTTTACACGTTGCATATTTTTGTTGTCGTCTTGACACAATTATGCCATAATTGTGTTAAAGAAAGGAGTGAAGCATTATGCCACTTATTATGCCTATTAAGGATTTACGCAATACAACCGAGATTTCTAATATCGCACACAAGGAACAGGAGCCTATTTTTATTACTAAGAACGGATATAGCGATTTGGTTGTAATGAGCAGTGAATTATATGATAAATTTGCAAGAATGAACCGCATTGACCAAGCCATATTTGAGTCCGAGCAGGAAATTGCTAACGGAGCAAAAGCGGTTGACGCAGAGATAGTTTTTGCAGAATTGGAGAAAAAACATTTTGGGTAAATACAAGGTAAAAGTCAACCCCAGAGCGATCCATGAATTAGACCACATTTACGAATATATCGCAAATGAGAAATTAGCTCCTGAAAATGCCAAAGGACAGATTGACAGAATTAAGAAGCCTATTCTAAGCCTGGACACATTTCCACAGTCCCATCAAGAGCGTAACGAGGGTAGATATGCCGGAAAAGGCTACCGTCAGTTACTGATTGATAATTATATCGCTATTTTCCGCATTGATGAATTATGCAAAACAGTCTATGTAGCAACAATACAGTATCAAGGACGAAATCTATAAAACAAACGCCAAATGACACTATAAATCATTTGGTGCTTGTTTTGACTTAAGAAGTATCTACCATAGTTCCAACGAATCCTCTGCATCCACCCACATCTGCATATTTCCTTCAAGATACAATAAATCCATCGACGCGTCGATGGATTGCGTATATCAAGCGGTTCGTCTATAGCCAAAGCATTTAAGGCACATTCAGAGCAGGGAGTAGTTTTCAATTCTTCTGCTTTATTGCAGTCTATCCGTAAGAAATCAAATACCCCGCTGCAAGCAACGGGGTATCAAGCTTGCAACGCTGCAGAGCAGCGGGGTATTTGACCCTCGCGGCATTCGCCAACTGGCCGTGCAAGCACGGCCGCTTGGCTCATTGCTCGCGGGAATAACCTGCGTGGGTGTATACGTCAATGCTGTTATGGTGGATATATTTTTTTGAAATCATTTCAACAGTTCACAATTCCCGTATGTTTTGTGTTATAATATTTTATGTGATTTCGTTTCCCTTATTTTTTCCCTTATCAGGTTTGTAATGTCCTATGGGAATATATAACACGAGGGAAACTTTAAGGGAAAGCTCACCTGCTATAAATTTAGTGTTTTCAAGGGTTAGCGGAGATTATCGGGAATTGTGGAGGAACAGCTATGGTTCATTTGAAAAAAATAAATCACGATAATTGGATGGAGTGCCTTGCACTTGACGTACATGATTGGCAAAAACAGTTTGTAAATCCCAACATCTTCAGCCTGGCAGAGGCATATGTCCATTCAGACGCAAATAGAGAGGATGCGGAAAAATATTACAGATGTATCCCATTTGCAATATATTGTAATGACAAAATGGTAGGTTTTACCCTTATAACATATGAAAAAGAATGTGATTTTGATGATACTCCCGGATATGAGATTTACAGATTAATGATTGCAAAGGATTATCAGGGAAAAGGCATCGGCAAAGAAACAATAAAAAGAATCATGGAATACATAAAGACATTTCCCTATGGAGAAGCCGAGTATATATATGCGTCCTGGCATCCGGAAAATAAAGCATCGGAGCGGTTATGCCTGGGCAGTGGGTTTGAAATTGTCGGAAAAGATGCGGATGATGGGGCGATAAGAGCAAGACTCTCCGTACGGCGGATTCCGGAGAGGTAGATTCCGGAAAGGTAATGCCCTTCTTCGAACAGCTCCATGGATTCCGCCGCCACCCTGCAGGCCAGGGCATTACCTATGAACGCGAGACCGTGCATCAGAGCCTTCCGGGGGGCATCCCCGCAGACCCCCTCATACCCCCTGTGGTCAGCCGCGGCCACCGCCTGGCCTGTGCAGCCCCCGGCAAGGGCTTTGCCTGGCGCCAGTATTTCCAAAAGCAGACCCCTGCCGCATTCCACATCACAGGTTACAGTGCTTCCTCCATGTCCCCCGGAAATACCGCCCCACAAAGCAGCACACCCGGAAGACCCAGTCCGCCACCATGGCGATCCACACGCCCACGGCTCCCATGCCCATCCGGACGCCGAAGACCAGGCTCAGCCCGATGCGGAAAGTAATCATGGAGAAAACCGCGATCGTCATGGTATATTTCACATCGTTACAGGCCCGGAGCATGTTGGGCAGCACGAAGGAGGCAGGCCAGAGCAGGATCGCCAGGCCGTCGTGGATCATCACAAGGATATAGGCGAGCTCCGTGGCCTCCGCCCCCAGGCCGTAAAGCCCCAGGATCGGATGCAGGAACAGCAGGATCAGGCTGTTTGTCACCGCCGTGGCGGCATATGTGACCAGCAGCAGCTTTTTCGTATAATACCGCACCTGCGCCAGATCCCCGGCTCCCACGCACTGCCCTATCACGGTGATCATGGCCAGGTTCATGCCCTGCCCGATGATGCAGCCCATGCTGTCCAGGCTGTTGGCCACGCCGTTGGCGGCAATCTGCGCCGTGCCGAAGCCCGCGATGATGCTCACCACGATCACCCGCCCCAGCTGGAAAATGCCGTTCTCGATGCCGCTGGGAATCCCGATATAGAGGATTTTCCGGATGACCCTCCACTGGAACCGGAACCGCTCCCTGTTGAGATGAATCGGGCGGTCAGGATTCCGCAGAAGGACATACAGGCACAGTCCCGCCACGGCCCTGGACACCAGCGACGGCACCGCCACCCCCGCCACGCCCATCTTCAGGCCGAACACGCAGAGGGCATTGCCGCCCACATTGATGATGTTCATCAGCACGGACACCTGCAAGGTGATCCGGGAATTCCCCATGGAGCGGAACAGCGCCGCGCAGGCATTGTACACGGCGAGAAAGGGGAAGGACAGCGCGGAGATGATCAGGTAGAGGACGGCATTGTCCATCACGTCCTGCTCTATCCTGCCGAAAAACAGGTTCAAGATCAATCTGTGCCCGGCTATGACCAGAAGGGAGATCACCATGGTGATCAGGGCATTGACCCAGAGGAGCTGCTTCGCGGAGCGGCAGGCCTCCTCCCGCTTGGATGCTCCGATGAACTGGCTGGTGACCACCGCCCCGCCGGTGGCCAGAGCCGCCAGGATGCTGATGATGAGGTTATTGAACATGTCCACCAGGGAGACCCCGGACACCGCCGCCTCGCCCACGGAGGAGATCATCATGGTGTCCGCCATGCCCACCGTAATGGCCAGGGTCTGCTCCAGAATCAGGGGGATGATCAGCTTTTTTAAATCTTTGTTGGAAAATATCATGGTGCCGGTATCTTTTTCTCCTGTTTTCATCTGTTCCTCTCCTATCCGCTTTGCGTCCCGCTCACCCCGCCCGCAGCCGGAAGGTCTTCGGCGCCAGCTTATACACCAGTACGCAGGCGATGATGCCGTACAGCACGCAGAACACGATCGTCATGGCCCCGAACAGCAATGTGGGCATCCGTAGCTGCATCAGGAAATAGCAGACCATGTAAGTGGCCAGGGAGACCAGCTTGTAGGTTCCGCCCTTCAGCTCCGTCCCCACCGTGTAGGGCTGGAGCAGGTAGTAGATGGTCAGGTAATGGACGGAGAAGAACAGGCTCATGCACACCGTGGAAATTACCAGCACCGCATAGTTCAGCGGCTGGTCCGTGCCCCCGGACACAAAGAGCACCAGCGCCAGGCCAACGCCCAGAATCAGCGCCGGAACCGCATTGATCTTCATGATCTCCCACAGCCGTATCCGGAACAGCTTCAGCACGAAGCCAGGCCTCTTGTAGACGGAATACGTCAGCAGGCTGTGGTCGCAGTTCATGAACAGGGCCTGGGTAAAGCTTGTCCCCCGGTTGATGGCGTATAAGATAAAGGCGAAATAGGGCAGCCAGGTCATCACCAGCCTGTTTGCCAGGGGCCCTAACTCCGGCTTCAGGTACAGGGCAAGCAGCGCGCCGCAGACCAGCGCCGCGCAGACATAGGAAATCTTTTCCGCCGATTTCCACAGGATTTTCCTGTGCCGCAGGATGAAGAGCTCATTGAGGTATTCGAAGCCGCTTTTCCTGCTGGTGATGGACACGTCCGCGGATATCTTCTTCTCGTTTGCCGCCTTGATCGTCTGGACATTCCGCGCCGGGGCGTCCATCTGGAACATGGTGTCCGCCAGAAGCCCCCGGCACACCTCCCTGTAGTCCTGGAACCTGTAGATTCCCGGGATGCAGGCAGCCCCTATGAGGATAAAGAGCAGGGACAGCAGGGCGGGGACGCCCACAGGCAGCACCAGGCCGAAAGCAGGCAGCCCGTAGGCCAGCCCCAGCAGCAGGGCTACCCCCAGCCACTGAAATTTATCAAGCTTGTTTTCATTATACACATTCCCCCGGCGTCTATAATCCCGCAGCGCATACGCCACATAGGACACCTTGCATCCCGCGATGAAGAACGGCAGCAGCACGCAGAGCCACACCGGGACGCCGCTAAGGAGCCCGAACAGCAGGAAAAACGGCAGGAAGCCTATCACTGTCTTTAAAACCGAATATCCGTAGTTCACCAGCGTGTATTCCCTGGCATCCATCCGCATCAGGAGGATGGCATAGTATTTGTCTTTCGAGGGGTTGAAAAGCGTGGTATTGGCAAAGCAGCCGATGACCGTCAGGAACAGAAGGATATGGAGGAACACGCCCTCTCTGGGGAGCCCGTCGTACAACAGGCAGGGCAGGAAGACCATGAGGAGCAGGTACAGGCCTTTCCCCAGGAATGTGGAGACCACTTCCCAGATCACCGACAGCACATTTGCAAGAATCTTCAGCCACCATACCCCGTACAGGGCCTCCAGCAGGAGCTTCTTCACCAGGGGAATCTGCTTCAGGGAGTACAGGATGCTGTTCACCCGGTATGTATTTTTCAGGGAAAAGGACAGAATCAATGTTTTTTTCAAGCGAATACCTCCTATGGCTGCTCCCGCAGGGCCGCGATGATCTTCTCCCGGAATTCCTGGCCGTCCAGGTGGCTCTTCTCCACCACCTCCAGCTCCCCGTGGTTCAGCAGGATGATCTCGTCGCACAGATCCAGGGCCAGGTCCAGGAGATGGGTGGAGAAAATCGTGATGCGGTCCTGCTTGAGGGAGCGCAGGACTTCCTTCATCTCCTCCGCCACCACCACGTCCAGGGAGGTCAGCGGTTCGTCCAGCAGCAGGATGTTGGGCCTGGCGATGATGTTCACCAGCATCTGCATCTTGTTCTTCATGCCGTGGGAATAGTCCTTCAGCAGCTTGTCCCTGTCCTCCGGGGCGATGCCCATGAACGCAAAATACTCGTCCAGGGGCCTGGGCCGCCCGATGGTCTTCTCGTTGATGTCTATGAAAAATTTCAGGAATTCCCTTCCCGTGAGGAATTCCGGCACGGTGGGCGTGGAGAGCACATATCCGATATCCTCTGCCACAAGGTCCCGCCGCCCCGCGTCCGTCTCCAGGAAGAGCCCGCCGCAGTCCGCCTTGACGTCCCGGTTGATACAGTTGAAAAGCGTGGTCTTTCCCGCGCCGTTGCGCCCCAGCAGCCCGTAGATCTTCCCCTCCTGGAAGGTGAAGTCGATGTCCCGCAGGACTTCCTTTTTCTCATAGTGCTTGGACAGATGTTCGATGATGAATTTCATAGATAAGCTTCTCCTTTTTCCGCAGTCACATCCTGCGGCGATAGTATTCCGGCAGGGCGAATTCCGCCATGGCTTTCGCGCCGAACGCCGCCATTCCTCATGGCTGCTCCTCCTCGTAGATAAAGATGTCCTCAATGGCCATGCCGAAGTAGCGCGCTATCTTGAAGGCCAGCAGGATGGACGGATTGTACCGGCCGTTCTCCAGCGAACCGATGGTCTGCCTTGAGACCTCCAATGCGGCGGCCAGGTCTTCCTGCTTGATCCCGCGGCCTTTGCGGATTTCTTCCAGGCGGTTCTTCATGACGCTCCTCCTGTGCCGCCCTCTGTTCATGGGGCCTTGGGCCCGGAAGGACGTTTCCCGTTCCTGCTTTCAGGACGCTTCCATGGGGCCCATGGTTTCATTGGATTCCACGGAAAGTATACTTTACATTATACACAGGTTCTGCAGAATTTCAAGCATACTTTCCATACTTTCCGTGCCCATTTCTATACTATCGATTTTCCGGCAATTTGGCAAAACAGCGCAGACATCCTATCCTTCACGCTCTTCCTCATAGTCGCTGCGCAGGATCCCATAGACGCACAGGTCGCAGATGCCCTGGTTGTTCCTGCCCGCCTGGCGCATTGTCCCCTCATGGCGCAGGCCGCATTTCTTCATGACCATTCCGCTGTGGGGATTGTTCACGTCATGCCGCGCCAGGATTCTGTTGACTCCCACCTCCCGGAAGAAGAACCTGACGGCCTCCGAGAGGCATTCCGTCATCACGCCCCGGTGCCACCAGGGCCTTCCGATGCAGTATCCGATCTCCACCTCGCAGATATCCTGGTTCCAGCTTACCGCGGAGATGCTTCCGATGGGCTCCATGGTCTCCTTCCAGACGATCGCCCACTGATAATATGCAGGGTCGTCATTCTTCTCCACCCAGGAGGCCACCACCTTTCCCGTCACCTCCTCCGACTCATGGGCGGGCCATGTCAGGAATTTCGCCACCTCCGGGTCGCTGGCCCAGTTGCGAAACATCGGCCCCGCGTCCTCCGGCGTGAATGCCCGGAGAATCAGCCTGTCCGTTTCCAGTCTCCTGCTTCCTAAATGTTCCATTTCTCCTCCTCTCTGCCCCCTCAGACGGGCGGCAATCCCTCTTGTCCAGTCCTCTGGCTGGCGTCGGCGCTTTCCGCTGGCCGGAACCTGTGTCCTCTGCCCCCAGCCCGGGCGTACTGCAAAAAAGGCCGATGCCTGAAAGAATCTCCTCCAGACACCGGCCTTCCTGAAAAACCCTGCAGAAAATATCCTGTCAGGTCCTTCTTCGGTTCCGTGGAACTTTTCCGGTGTCCGGGCTGAAAGATGCCATGACGGAGGGCACGGGATACACGACGGATCCTACGACAAAAAGACCGGCTCCCTGGTAAAGCTGGTTCCAGTCTCCCTGCATCGTATAAGCTGCCGCAAACAATCTGTCCATTCCCATTCTCCCTCCGAATCATTAGACCCGTGAAAAGTATTAGGCTTTATTCTACTCGTTTTCCGGGAAATGTCAATAACTTTTTCCAAAAAACAGCCTTGACAGGAAAGTGCATGCAGTATATAGTGTGTATATAGCTACATCACACATAAGGAGGACGAAATTTGAAGATACTGATTTCCAACGCCTCGGACAGTCCTCTCTATCAGCAGATTGAAGACCAGCTCAAGGATGCCATCCTCAGAGGAGAGCTGGCGGCCGGGGACGCACTGCCCTCCATACGGGCCTTTGCCAATGACATCAAGGTCAGCGTCCTGACTGTCCGGCGGGTCTATGACGATTTAGAGCAGGAAGGCTTTGTCACCAGCCAGGTGGGCATAGGGACCTTTGTCTCCGCAGGCAATGTAGAGCTACTGCGGGATTCCAGGCGCCGTGTCGTGGAACAGAAGATGCAGGACATGATACAGACGGCCAAATCCCTGGACATCGGAAAGGATGAACTGGCAGAGATGATGGACATCCTGTACGAGGAGGGCTGAGCCCTGTGTTTCCAAGAGCCCGGATCAGACTCCCGGAGAAAGCAGGAAACGCGGCCCAAAGCGACATGCACAAAAAGGTATGGTGAACGTGTGTAGAGAATTCCAGGCGCCCAGGGGTTGCCCGCTGAGAGGTTCAAGGTTACACACGAAGAAGACAGGAATCGCACAAGGGGGTATAATCAATGAAAAACATCTTAGAGGTATCCGGCCTGAACAAATCCTATGGGGACTTCGCGTTGCAGGATGTGACCTTCGCCCTGCCGGAAGGCTGCATCACCGGCTTCATCGGCGTGAACGGGGCCGGGAAGACCACCACGCTGCGCACGCTCCTGGGGCTTACCGGAAAAGAGTCCGGCGATATACGCATCTTCGGCATGGACATGTCCGAAAATGAAAGGCAGATAAAGGAGCGCATCGGTATCGTGCTGGACGACGGCGGCTTTTATGAGGAGCTGACGCTGGCGGAGATGAAAAATGCCATCGCCCCGGCCTACTCCACCTGGTGCGAGGCGGATTTCCGGGAATACATGGAGCGCTTCTCCCTGAACCCCAGACAGACGATCAATACCCTCTCCAAAGGGATGCGGGCGAAATACGCCCTGGCCCTGGCGCTCTCCCACAAAGCCCGGCTGCTGATTATGGACGAACCCACCAGCGGGCTGGATCCCCTGGTGCGCAGCCAGATTCTCACTGTCCTGAGGGATTTCATGGCCCAGCCCCGTCCCGGGGAGGAACACCTTCCCAGAGGCGTCTTCTTCTCCACCCATATCACCTCCGACCTGGACAAAATCGCGGATATGCTGGTCATGATCCACGACGGCAGAATCGTCTTCCAGGAGGAAAGGGACGCTCTGCTGGAGCGCTGGAGAATCGTCAAGGGAGACCGGGCAAAGCTGGATATGGGGAACCGTGGACTGTTCTCCAATCTGGAGGAGAACGCCTACGGATTCACGGGCATCACACAGCAGCCCGACCGGGTGCTGGCCGTCATGCCGGACGCAATCCTGGAGCGCCCCTCCATCGAGGACATCATGCTGGCCCATATCAATTCGCGGCAGGCGGAAGCCTGAGAACCGCCAGCCCTGCCGGGAAGCGGCAATAACCCGTTTTCCCGGGTCTGTAAATTCCGGTGGTCTTGAACAATTCCGGTGGTCTTGCGCATAAGACAGCGTCTGACCAGATGCGAAAGCTTAGAACAGGAGGCAATGAAATGCTATATCATTTAATCAAGAAAGACTTCATTCTCGTAAAAAAGTACCTGCTGATGCTGATAGGGATGCCCGCCCTGATACCGCTGTACGTGGGCTCGCGCCCCATAGGCAACGCGGCCCTCATCGGATTTATGTGGTCAGCAGTATACACCCTTTCCATGACCATGCAGTACATCTTCCTGAAAGAGAGCCAAAGCCCCAAGGCCCTGGCCCTGCTCTGCGCCTCGCCCTATCCCCGCTGGCTCCTGGTGGCAGCAAAGTACAGCCTGTTCCCGATCCTCCATCTGATAAGCTGCCTGTTCTTCCTGGTGGAGTCCCTGGCGATACCGGGCCTTGCCACTCTGCCCGTGCAGGCATACGCTTCCGTGCTGTTCGCGAACTCCCTTTTCTTCAGCTTCTTCATGCCGCTCCAGTATAAGCTGGGCTTCGAGCAGGTCAAGCTGCTGCTCATGCTGATGATCATCGCCGCGACATGGCTTTTCCCCCTGTTCTTGAAAGTCAGCGCCGGAATCCGCTGGAATCCACTGACAGACATCCCGGCCTGGGCATCCTCCATCGCCCTCACAGCGGCCAGCTTCGCCGTCCTGACAGCCTCCGCGCTGGTTTCCATACGGATTTTCGTCAGAAAGGATTTGACCTAGAGAGAAGGGCAGAGGGCGGAATGCCGATAAACAGGATTGTTAAAAATCCGCACTCGTGTTAGAATAAGCGTGTGGAAGCACTCAACACTGACGAAAGGCAGAGGATACATGCTAAAAATCTGGTACTATGGCGGCGTATCTTATATGGCGGATGCGCCCTCCTATTTCGATAATGTATATGAGGACGAATGGATCGAGGATCCCTTTGTCAAGGAAATGATTCAGGATGTGGACAGTTCCACTGTCTTAAGCGCCCATATCATCGAGAGCCCCATCCTGGGCCCCATTACCCCGAAGGAACTTTCCGGCGGCGTCAAGGTCCTGATCCTGATGCTGAAAGACGACTCCTTTGTATACAATTTGACCAACTGCGGCAACAACTGCGCCAAATGGGTATTGAAGATAGCCGAGCAGAAAGACCTCACCGTGTATCTCCAGTATATGATTCGTTTTGAGGGGGAGTTCGAAATTCAGATTATGAATACAGGAAAAATCGTTCGCAATCAGAAAGAATATGTACTGGGGCTAATCGAGGCAGAAAGGCTGATGGATGAAAGGTAGCTATCATTTTCGGGTAAAGAGCAAAAGGGCATTGTTCGATTTTACATTGCGCAGGAACATCACTGTCATCAAGGGCGACAGCGCCACTGGCAAGACAACGCTCCTGCACATGCTGTATGAGCATCTTCGGACAGGACGGGAATCCGGTTACTCGGTATCCACCGATGCGGCTTATTATGTCTATCTGCGCCAGGAGGTTGGGATGCACTGGCAGGAAATTTTTTCCCGTCTGAAAGACACAGTCATCTTCATTGAGGAAAACAACGCGTTTATCTTTTCTCAGGAATTTGCTTCTTTTGTCCGCGACTCCGGAAATTATTTTGTGCTGGTGACCCGCGCGCCTCTTAAAATGCTGCCCTACAGCATACATGAGATTTACGAAATCCTGACCGTAGGAAAACGTGCAGATATAAAGGAGTCCTACCATTATTTCAGGGAAATGTACAGCAATTATCCTGTGGCTGAGAACAATCGTATAGCATACGCCATAACGGAAGACAGCAACGCGGGCTTTCAGTTCTTCTCACATGTCTTAAAGGACAGCACTCTGATAAGCGCAGGCGGAAACAGCAATATCCTTTCCTGTCTGGAGCAGACAACCTCCGGCGATATCCTGGCCATTGTAGACGGTGCCGCCTTTGGAGCCATGATTGAAAGCTGTCTGGAATATATAAAAGTACAGGCAAATCGGCGAATAGCCCTCTGGATGCCGGAATCTTTTGAGTATCTGATACTGAAATCCGGGGTGCTTACCTCCAGGGAACTGGAGGATATCCTGGCTTCCCCCTGGAACTATGTGGAGGCAAAAGAGTCTGAAAGCTGGGAACGCTTTTTTACACAGCTTTTGATATCTCTGGCAAAGGACACCCCTTTTCAATATTCCAAGCAGACCCTGAACCCCTCTTACCTGCAGGACAGAACTGTCAGGAAAATTATGGACAGCTTTCCGGCAGCCATAAGAAATCACCTGGCCTGCAGGCGTGAGAATCCCCCTCCTCTATGATACAGCTATGGGGCTTCCACCACAGACCTGGGATTGTAGATATGCCGGAACCGCCGCAGGCTAAAGGACTATCAAAAGATATCGCTACTGAGTTCCGTGGCCGTGCCACCCAAGTCCATGCGTTTCTACTGTCCTTTGATGAGTATTATTCTCATGTAGGCAGCGATGAGCGAAAGGTTCTGGACAGTGGTGGCATGGCTCTTTTTTCATGCTGTCAGTTACGGAGTGATATCGCTTGAGGTTCGGGGGTGCCTGGGGACAGCACATCCGCCTGGGGCATATGCCATGTGGTGGTGACCTTGAACAGATCCCCGTCCACCTCCAGCGCCAGCTCCCCGCCCTGGAGCTCCATGAAGCTCTTGGCGATGGCAAGGCCCAGGCCGCTGCCCTCCGTGTTCCGGGAGGCGTCCCCCCGCACGAACCGTTCCGTCAGCTCCGAGGAATCCACCGTTATCTCCTGGGCGGAGATATTCTTTAAGGTGATGATGACCATATCTCCTATCCGGAAGCCGTTCACATAGACCCTGGTGCCCGGCAGGGCGTATTTCGCGATGTTGCCGAAGAGGTTCTCGTAGATGCGGTAGGTCTTCTGGCTGTCCAGGGGCAATATCACCTTCTCCTCCGTCAGGTTCATCCGCACGTCCAGCCCCGCCTCCCCCAGCTTATCCGACATCTCGAACGCCACCTGCTTCAGCAGGTTCATGATGTCCAGGTCCATGATGTTCAGCGTGATGTTCTGGGAGCTGGCCTTGCTGAACTCGAACAGATCCTCTATCAGGCTCTTGAGCCGCAGGGACTTCCGCTCCAGCGTATTCAGGTACTCCTCCCGCTGCTCCGGGGTGATGTCCTTCTCCTTCAGCAGATTGATGTATGTGATGATTGCAGTCAGCGGTGTCTTCAGATCGTGGGACATGTTCGTCACCAGCTCCACCTTCATCCGCTGGCTCTTCACCTCCGTGTCCACAGCCTTCTGCAGCCCGTCCTGGATTTTGAACACCTGCTCCCTGAAGGGCTCGAAGATGCCCAAGTCCTCGGGAATGGACACGTTCAGGTTCCCCTGGGCAATCTCGTCCACAGCCTTCAGCAATATCCGGTAGCGTTTCTGCAGCTGGCTCACATATCGCCGCAGGATGATGTACAGCAGAACGGAGTAGACCACCACCACCGGGAAACCGCCTACCCAGAGGCTGCTTATCAGGAGCAGGATCACTGCGTTGGCAATCAGCAGCTTGATAATCGTCCAGTTTGCGTCCTTCGTCAAATCCATATGCGCCACCGCCTCATAAGCCCCCACCGCCTTTCCTTTTATGAACGGGAAGAAACGGTATATCAGGCTCCGCTGTCTGATATATCTCCACAGGCCCAGCTCCCGCAAAGCCCTGGCGCAGAGCCCCGCGTACCAGCAGCAGAACGCATACAGGGTGAGCGCCGCTATATTCAGCGCCATGGCCAGTACCTTGGCGCTGGTCAGGCTCAGGCCCAGATACTCCATAAACGCCCCCCCTGCCCTGCCGCTGGCCACATAGACGATTACGGAGAGAATCGCACTGCCGCTGGCCATCAGGCAGAACCCCACACAGACCAGGAATTCCAGCGAGACCGCGCAGGCCTTCTCCTCCATCCAGGGCTTTCCGGTCCCCGGCATGGGCAGGAACATCCCCAGCAGCGCCAGCCCTGCTATGCAAAGGCCCAGAATGCCCCCCAGGCCGAAGCTGTAATAAGCATGTGCGGAAAAGTTGTGATAGCTGGACGTGGCATAGAATTGGACTTCCGTGTCATAGGCCAATCCGCTGACCAGCTTGCCCACGTACAGGCCCTGGGACTTCTCCTTTCTGGCCTCCCATTCCTCTGTGGAAATGGCGTAAGTCACGGTACAGCCCGCCGGCCCCTTCATCCGCCCGTATCTGCCGAAGGTATCCATGGCCTCGTCCAGCTGGCCCTGGATGGAATTCGCCCTGACGGCCTCATTGGCCAGCTTTCTGATCTGGCTCGCGTCCTTGCCGCAGATATCGTCCCCGATGGTTACATACCCTGCGTCGTCGAAGCGGAAGCTGAGCTGGAAATACTGGGCCTCAGCGCTTCTGTTCCTGTCGTCCACGGACATGTTCGTCACATATTTCCCGGTGGCATGGTCCTCGATGATATAGTCGTAGCAACTGTTCAGGTCCGCGAAATTCGTCTCCAGAGCGCCGAAGTATTCCTCCAGCGTCTGCATTTCGTATTCCAGTTCATGGGAGTCTGTCCGGCCAATGTCGTAAACCTCCTGGCCGCCCGCGTAAGCCTCCAGCTCCTTTTCGTCCAGGATGCCCTCCTGTATATAGGCCTGCAGCTCCTCCCGGTTCAGATAACCTTCCTGGATGGCCTCCTGCATGGATATCCCCGTCAGCTCCTCCCGGGCATCGTACCCATCCTGCGCCATATCCGCCAGCAGATCCAGCAAATCCCTGTACTCCTGTCTCCGCTCCCTGTCCAGAAGCCACAGATGCCCCTCCTCCGTCTCCAGATAGATTTCGGAATAGTCCAGGAACTCCTCGCTCCGGGCATTGCACAGGTCGCGGTACAGCAGATAGCAGTTCTGGTAGAGCCAGGCGATGTTGTCCGCGGTCTCCAGGGGATTTTCCTCGAATTTCTCCGCCCTGGAACGGAAGATGCCATAGAAGCAGCTGAATACCACCGCAAAGGCCAGGCTTACCAGCATCCCCCTGTAGATCCAGGGCGCGTCGTGGCGCAGCCTCTTCAGGCCCCTGCGCTTTCTGCCGTCATTTCCGGAAGCCGTGTATGGCTGCTCCGCCAGTTCCGCCTGCTTCTTTTTGTGTCTAAACAATCCCATAGCGCCCTCCTGCTATCCTTGCCCCCATTGGCCAAACACCCGTTCTCCGCATGTCCCATGCTTCGTCCGGCAGCCAGCCGTCATCCTTCCATGCCTGAAAAAATCCTGCCATCCGCCTGCCCCGCTTCCAGCAGACGGCTTACTGTCTGTCGATTTTGTAGCCCACGCCCCACACTACCTTCAGATACTTGGGATTCTTGGGGTCGATTTCGATTTTCTCCCGGATGTTGCGCACATGTACCATGATGGTGTCCGTGTTCACGGCCTTCTCGTTCCAGATGCGCTCATAAATCTCGTCCGCGGAGAAGACCCTGCCGGGGTTCTTGATCAGGAGCTGCACGATTTTGAACTCCATGGGCGTCAGCTTCACAGGCTCCCCGTCCACGCTCACCTCCACGGTGTCCTCGTTCAGCTCCAGGCCGCCGATGGTATAGATATGGTCTTTGTTCCCGTCCTCCTTCAGGGCGGACAGATATTTGGAATACCTGCGCAGATGGGAATTGACCCGGGCCAGGAGCTCCAGCGGCGTGAAGGGCTTGGTCACGTAGTCGTCCGCCCCCATGTTCAGGCCCATGATCTTGTCTACCTCCTCGGACTTGGCGGAGAGCATGATGACGGGGAACTCGTATTCCTTTGAACGCAGCTTCATCAGCATGGTGACCCCGTCCATCACGGGCATCATGATGTCCACGATTGCCAGATGTATCTCCTCCTGCTCCACCACCTTCAGCCCCTCTGCGCCGTTGGCGGCCTCATATACCTCATATCCCTGATTCCTCAGGTAGATTTCGATGCCCTCCCGAATCTCCTTGTCGTCTTCGACCACCAATACGTGATACTTCTGATCCATTGTTGTCCCTCCGGTTTTCATCGCGGATTCCGGCTGTCCGGGAAGGCCTTTTTATGGAATCCATATCAAGGCCGGATAAGGGCTCCGAAGGAATGTCAGCCCTCCAGCAGCAGCCGGATGTTCCGCTTTTTCTGTGTTGCGTTATCCGCAATAACACTATTATAATAATGAACCGCTTTTAACGCAACAGCTTCTTCCCGGTAAAGGGCAGCTTTTTGCAGGGCGTTCTCCGACATCCGGCTGTGACAGGCCTCCTCCAGAAATTCCGTAACTTTGGCGGCGTACTCCTGTGAATCCTCTCCGGTGAGGATGCCGTTCACCCCATCATCCACCAGATCCTCCACTCCTGACGCCTTCACGGCGATCACGGGGGTGGCGCCGGCAAAGGCCTCCAGCACCACGATGCCCTGGGTCTCTGTCTTCGAGGCGAAAAGGAACGCGTCCGCCGCCTTGAAATAGACGGTAATCCGTTCATTCGGAATCGTTCCTGTGAATACCAGGTTCTCCTGAAGCCCAAGCTGCCTGCTGCGCTCCTCCAGGGCCTTCCTGTCCGGCCCGTCCCCCACCATCAGCATACGGAAGGGCTTTCCGTAGAGGGACTTCACCCGGGCCAGGCTTTCCAGCAGGAAGGAGACGTTCTTCTCCCCCGCCATCCTGGAAACCGTCAGGAGAAGCGGCATATGCTCCGCCCCGTATCGCCTGCGAAGCTCTCCGGCCTCCTCCCGGCCCACGCGGAAATTCCTCTGCTCGATGCCCGTGGGCAGGATTCCGGTACGCTCTCCCGGCACATGGCATATGTCCGTGAGATACCGCTGCATCCCTAAGGTGGGCGCGAAGACGAAATTGCAGTGCTTCAGGAAGCCGCGGAGGTAAAAGGGCATGATTCTGTCCAGCTTGCAGATTCCTTTTGTATAGCAGCTTGCGTACTGCTCATATCTGGTGTGGTAGGTGAACACCAGCGGGATATGGAACTTGCGGGACAGATGCACTGCCGTCCGCCCGATGAGCATGGGATGGTGCACATGGATGATGTCGAACGCCTTCCTGCGGAATTCCTTTTCTATCCTGATGTCGAATGGATTCGGGAGCACGATTCCGCCGATGAAATGCTTCATGCAGGTGGCATAGCGGAATACGTTCTCTGTGGAATGCTCTTTTTCCATGGAATGCTCTTTTTCCATGGAATGCTCTTTTTCCATATCCTGTTGTTCTTTATATGTAGGCGCGAAGATCGTCACCTCGTGTCCCAGCGCCTCCAGTCCCCTGGCCAGCCGTTCTATGGAGATAGGCACACCGCCCATAATCGGCTTGTAGTTGTTTGTCATTAATGCAATCCTCATCTGTCATACCAGCCTTTCTTTAAAAATCCGCTTTAAGCTATTCCAAATACCTGAAAAATCTTATCGCCCATCAGATAGCCAGCCCCCACGAACACGAAATTCCAGATCAGGATTCCGCAGGCGGAGCTGATGACATATTTCGTCAGGTTCATTTTGATGACGCCTGCGGGAATGGATACGATGGTGCGGATCATGGGAATCAGCTTCCCCAGGAATACGCCCATGCTGCCCTTCCTCCTGATCCATTCCAGGTTCTTCTCCAGAGCCTCTTTCTGCTTGGGGAACCTCCTGGTATAGGCGTTCAGGAACAGCTCGCCGCCCTTGCGCCCCAGCACATACAGGGCCAGGCTCCCCGCAAGGCCCGCCGCCAGGGTGATCGCCATCACCCAGAAGAAATTGATGTTCCCTTTGGCCGCCATGATGCCGGACAGAGGCATGATGATGCCCGCCGGAAAGCCCGGCAGGTTCAGATACTCCAGGAACACGATCACGAATATGGCGATGGCTCCGTATCTGGTGAAATAATAAGTGATTGATGATAAGTCCATTTTCTTTCCTCCCTCTCTTCCCGGCAATGGCTTCCCGGTGCATGGCTTGCTGTTGTTAGGGATAGTATATGGAGAAAAAATAAATTGCAGACGCAGGGTTTTCTCAAGAATTCCTAAAGATATTTTAAGGAAATGCGGAATGAATCCAGGATGCTGGCCACATGTTTTAAGAGGTGTGCAGCATAGCGAATACGCAACTACATTCACGCAGAATTATGGCGAATCCCAAAAAACATTCACGTTGTTTAGCGTCGTTTTTATAAATAAAGTCCTTGATTTTTACACGAATATGCATTATACTATATTCACTATCAACTGGAGGACCACCCATGTATAGAAGAATCCTGGGCTTTCTGGAATCATGGAAGGAAAACGCGCACCGCAAGCCCCTCATCTTGCAGGGCGCAAGGCAGGTGGGAAAAACCTACTCTATTTTAGAGTTTGGGCGTACCCACTACGACAATGTGGCGTATTTCAATTTTGAGACCAATCCAAAACTGAATAAAACCTTTGAGGAAAATATCAGCCCGGACTATCTGATTCCGATTTTATCGCATATCGCAGGCCAGACTATCGTGAGGGAAAAAACGCTGATCGTATTTGACGAGGTGCAGCTCTGCGAACGGGCTTTGACGGCGCTGAAATACTTTTGCGAGGACGCTCCCGACTATCATATCATCGTGGCAGGCAGCTTGCTGGGCGTAGCCGTCAATCGGGCAAGATATTCATTTCCGGTGGGCAAGGTGGACATGAAGACCCTCTACCCTATGGATATGGAGGAATTTATGCTTGCCATGGGCGAAGAGGCCCTGGTAGAGCAGATCAAAAGATGCTTTGAGACAGATACGCCGATGCCCGCTGCCCTCCACGATGCGGCAATGCGAATCTACCGCCAGTATCTTGTGGTAGGCGGTATGCCGGAGTGCGTCAGGCAGTTCGCGGAGACAATGAATCATGTCCTTGTCCGCCATACCCAGGACACCATCCTCGCAAGCTATCTCAACGATATGAGCAAATACAACAACCTGAATGAAATCAAGAAGACCAGGCTTGCCTATGACAGCATTACCGTCCAGCTCTCGAAGAAGAATACCCGTTTCCAATATAAGCTGATCAAGAAGGGCGGACGGGCCTCTGAATTCGAAAATGCCATCGAATGGCTCTGCCTGTCCGGCATCGTCTCTCAGGTCTACAGGGTGGAACAGGTCAAAAAGCCCCTGGAAAACTATCGCGATATTGACGCGTTCAAAATCTATGTGTCCGACTTGGGGCTGCTCTGCGCCAAGAAAGACCTGGCCGCCAACGATGTTCTCTACATGGTCGAGGAGCTGAACGACTTCAAGGGCGGTATGGCAGAAAATTATGTCAATGTGCAGCTTTCCATCCGCGGATATCACACTTGTTATTGGGAGTCCGAACGCGGGGCCGAAATAGATTTCGTCATTCAGCGTGACGGGCAGCTGATTCCGATTGAGGTAAAGTCCGCCGACAACACCAAGGCAAAGAGCCTGAAGGTCTATATGGATGCCTACAGGCCCGCCTATGCCATTAAGCTCTCTGCGAAGAACTTTGCGTTTGAGGACAATAAGAAGATTGTGCCCCTTTATGCGGCGTTCTGTATTTAGTCCTGCTACCGTTCCTGTAAAACCCACTCCATCGGTATAAAAATGCTAACAGAGTGATAATGCCGTTTGACACTGTAAACACAAAACTTAATTCTGACTTCAGCGAGGTGATGATATGGTTTGCGACAGGCTTAGAACCCTCTTACAGGAGCTCGACATGTCTCAGCGCCAATTTGCGATGAAGATAAATCTTGATGCCGGATATTTTTCAAAGATTATGCAGGGTAAAGTAAACCCTCCCAGCCGAATCCTGTTATTGATCGAAAATGTCTTTCATGTCAACAAAGACTGGCTGGAAAACGGCGAGGGAGAGATATTCTCCACCCAGGGAATATCTTTAGCCAAGAGACAGGTGCTGGAATCCATAGATACGCTTACGGATGAACAGGTAAATGCTGTTTCTTCTTTTATCAGATATTTAACCGAAAACAAAGAATCATGAATTGTGATAAAAAAACAGAGGTGCGGCGGTAACTTTCACAAGTCACCACATCACCTCTGTTTTTGTCGGACTGCCTGTTTCCCGGCAATCCTTTTCTTTTTAGACAGCAGAATACAACGCTGCTGCCGGGTCACAGATTTATCTCCCGAAAATCAATCCATAAATCATCGTCCGTCAGTTCTTACGGGATGTTCCGTTTTGAGAAGCAGACCGCTTTAGTTGTTGATCAGCTTATCATCCTCATTGTTCCAGCTATAGAGCTTCCTGATATCCTCGCCCACCTTCTCCGCGGGATGCTCGCTGGCCAGCTTCCGCATGGCCTTGAAGTGCACCTGCTTTCCGGCAGGGGACATATCCAGCAGGAACTCCTTGGCGAAGGTTCCGTCCTGGATGTCGCTGAGAATCTTCTTCATGGCTTTCTTGGTCTCCTCGGTGATGACCTTGGGCCCGGTGATGTAATCGCCGTACTCGGCGGTGTTGGAGATGGAATAGCGCATGCCGGCGAAGCCGCTCTGGTAGATCAGGTCTACGATGAGCTTCATCTCATGGATGCACTCGAAGTAAGCGTTCCTCTCGTCATAGCCGGCCTCCACCAGGGTCTCGAAGCCTGCCTGCATCAGGGCGCAGACGCCGCCGCAGAGCACGGCCTGCTCGCCGAAGAGGTCTGTCTCGGTCTCGGTGCGGAAGGTAGTCTCAAGGACGCCGGCCCTTGCGCCGCCGATGCCCAGGGCGTATGCCAGAGCGATGTCCTGGGCCTTGCCTGTGGCATCCTGCTCTACGGCGATCAGGCAGGGAACGCCCTTGCCCTCCTGGTACTCGCTGCGCACGGTGTGTCCCGGCCCCTTGGGCGCAATCATGGTCACGTCCACATAGGCGGGCGGCACGATGCAGCCGAAATGGATGTTGAAGCCGTGGGCGAACATCAGCATGTTGCCCTCCTCCAGGTTGGGCTCGATGTCGTTCTTGTAGAGGTCTGCCTGCTTCTCATCGTTGATCAGAATCATGATGATGTCTGCCTGCTTTGCTGCCTCCGCCGCTGTGAACACCTCGAAGCCCTGCTTCACGGCCTTGTCCCAGGACTTGGAGCCCTCGTACAGGCCGATGATCACATGGCAGCCGGACTCCTTCAGGTTCAGCGCGTGGGCGTGTCCCTGACTGCCGTAGCCGATGATCGCGATGGTCTTTCCCTCCAGAAGGGACAGGTTACAGTCTTCCTGATAAAAAATCTTTGCCATTTCTCGTTTCCTCCGTTTTGTTGTTTGATTCTATGTTCATTCCTACGCAGCGAATTGGATGCCGTGTCTGGCCGTCGCGAAACGGTCCTGGCATCCTGTCGATGCTGCAAGGGACAAATATCTTTCCACACGAAAACGCCTCCCGCAGCGAGCAGTCGGGTCGGCCTGTGCCTGGCTGCCTTCGGCTTCCTCTTGTCATGCTGAGAGCAGTGGGGAATACTCCCCTCCTGCATCTATTAGTCCAGGCGCACCACAGGCTCCGTGCCCCTTCCCAGGCCTGCGATGCCTGTCCGGGCCAGCTCCAGAATCTCATATCCCTCCAACAGGCCGATGAAGGCGTCAATCTTCTGCTGGTTGCCCGTGAGTTCAATCATCAGGCTCTCCGGCGCGATATCGATGATCTTCGCCCGGAAGATGTCCGCCACAGAGATGACTCCCTGCCTCTGCTCCGCGGTGGCCCGCACCTTCACCATGATCAGCTCCCGGTATACGCTCTTTTCCGGCTCCAGCTCTTTGATATTCCGCACATCCTCCAGCTTGGACACCTGCTTCTCGATCTGCTCCAGAATCTCATCGTCGCCGGATGCCACAATCGTGATGCGGGTGATGCGGGAATCCGAGGTCACGCCCGCCGTAATGCTCTCCACGTTATAGCCCCGTCTGGCGAATAGCCCGGATATCCGGCTTAAGACGCCGGACGTGTTGTTGACCAGCAATTGGAATACTTTTTTCTGCATCAGCTTGCACCCTCCCTCTTTGTCTTTTCATAAATGTTGCCATAGGCTTTCCACAGTTTTCATCATCCCGGCCGGGAACCTTGTCCACCCGGCGCGCTTTATGGGGATCTCGGCCTCAGCCCAGGGGCTTCAGCCCCTCGAACAGCTCGTCATAGCTTTTCATGGTATGGCATCTGCCATAGGAAATCTCCCTGTCCTCCCCGTACTGCTTCAGGAAGCACTTGGCCAGCTCCTCCACCGTGACCTCCAGGGTCACCATGAACTGGGTGTAGGCGAAGCTGTAAGCCCCGCTGCCCTCCTCATAGTTGGCTGTAATCAGCGACTCCGTGACCTGATCCAGGGGGTAAAGCTTCAGATGCAGCAGTTCATGGACGATGACCTCCTCCAGGTTCTCCTGCTTCGGATTTGCTCCATTGAGCAGAAGGATTGCCTTCTTGTCCGTACAGTCCACCTTAAAGTCGCCTGTCTTATGGAAGGAAGAATCCATGACGATCTCCAGCTTCACATCCCAGCTTTCCTCCAGCCGCAGGATCCTGCGCCATTTTTGCAGCAGCTCATTCAACCGCGTTTCTACGGAATGCATTTCTTCCATCTTCAAGCCCCCTTCTTAAAACTCTTTCGCTATCATACCAATTTCCGGCCGAAATGTCAATAAAAGCCTGATTTTGGGGCCGTCACCCCTCGTCATTCTCCGCGCACTTGGAGAGCGCCACCGTTCCGGTGCGGGCCACCTCCACGATGCTGATGGTCTGGAGCATCTTAATCATGAGCTTTATCTTCTCCGGCTCGTCGCAGATTTGAATCATCATGAAATGCTTGGACATATCCACAATCTGGGCCTTCATGATCTCGCACAGCTCCATGATCTCCCGGCGGTTGCCCTTGTTGTATCTGATTTTGATGAGCATCAGCTCCCTGGCGATGCACTGCTGCTCCGCGAAGGTCTTCACCTTGATGACGTCCAGCTTCTTGTTCAGCTGCTTCTCGATCTGCTCGATGGTGCGCTCGTCCCCGCTGCTGACGATGGTCATGCAGGACACGTCGCTGTTGTCCGTCTCTCCCACCACAAGGCTGTCTATGTTGAAGCAGCGCCTGGCAAACAGGCCGGCTACCTTGCCCAGTACACCGGAACGGTTCTCCACCAGTACAGAATATATTCTTTTCTTCATAAAAATATCCTCCTATCCCAGTCCCTGTCTACACCAAATCCATAGGGTCTATCACGCATTCCAGCAGCATGGACTCATCCTTTTCCAGGAATGCCTCTATGGTCTCGTCACAGTTCTCCATGTTCTCCAGCCGTAGGAACGGAATGCCGTAAGCCGCGGAAAGCTTCTCCAGATCCGGGCTACCGGACAGGTCTACCACGGAATACTGGTCCTGATAGGTGAAATGCTGGTACTGGCGCACCATGCCGAGATAATTGTTCTTCAGCACCACGATTTTCACAGGGATATGATGCTGGCACATGGTGGCCAGCTCCATCATGGACATCTGGAAGGAGCCGTCTCCGCAGACAGCCACCACCTGTCTCTCCGGCGCGGCCACCTTGGCCCCCATGGCCGCCGGGATGGAATACCCCATGGTGCCCATGCCGCCGGAGGTGAAGAACTTCCCTTTCCGCACCTTCACATAGCCGCAGGACCAAATCTGGTTCTGGCCCACGTCCGCCACATAGATGGCGTCCTCCTGCATCCTCTCGGTGAGCCGCATGATGAACTTGGCAGGGTCTACGTAAGCCGGGTCGGGCTTGCGCTTGCTGGCCATAGCCTTCCGGTATTCCCTCAGGGTGTCCAGCCACTCCTGGCAGTTACAGGTGAACTCCTCCTTCTCCAGATCCTCGAAGATATGCTTCGCGTCCCCTACCAGCGGTATGGTGGGGCCTGCGTTCTTACCGATTTCCGCGGGATCCACGTCGATGTGCACCAGCACCTTGTTCCGGGTGATCATATCCGGCTGATTCACGGCCCGGTCGGCCACCCTGGCCCCCACCATGATCAGCAGGTCGGACTCGTTCATGGCCCGGTTGGCATAGGCCTTGCCATTGTTGCCCACCATCCGGAAATAGAGTGGGTGGTCCGTGGGCATGGCGCCGATTCCCATCATGGTGGACACCACAGGGATATTGTGGGCCTCGGCGAACCTGCGCAGCTCTCCCTCGGCCTCGCTAAGCAATACGCCGCCGCCCGCGCAGATCAGGGGCCGTTTTGCCTTCTCCAGCTCCCTGACCACTTTTTTAATCTGTACTGCGTTCCCCTTCACCGTGGGCTTATAGGTGCGCAGGGACACGCTCTCCGGATATTTGAACTTGGTAATCGGGGCATTCTGGATATCGATTGGCACGTCAATCAGCACAGGGCCCCGCCTGCCGGTGTTGGCGATGTGGAAGGCCTCCTTGAACACCCTGGGGATATCGTTCACATTCTTTACTAAATAGCTGTATTTTACGAAGGACTCCACTGCCCCGGTGATGTCGGCCTCCTGGAACACATCGCTGCCCAGCAGCTCGCTGTTCACCTGCCCGGTGATGCAGATCAGGGGGATGCTGTCCGCAAAGGCCGTGGCGATGCCCGTGATCACATTGGTGGCGCCGGGGCCGGAGGTGACGGCGCACACGCCGGGCCTTCCGGTGATCCGGGACACACCGCTGGCCGCATGGGCCGCGTTCTGCTCCGTGCGGATGAGAATCGTCCGGATGTCCGATTCCAGGATACTGTTGTAAAAAGGGCAGATGGCTACGCCGGGATACCCGAATACCGTCGTGACCCCCTCTTCCTCCAGACATTTGACAATGGCGTCTGCACCTAACATAATCAATCTTCCTCCTCTATTATCAACATTTTTATATCTACCTTAATGCTGTCTTTCAAATCCGAGATACCTGGTTCCCTGGAACCGGAGCTTTCCCATATCCCCCTCCGCCAGCATCCCATATTCGGATCCGCTCAGGTGGAATTCCATCCTGTCCCCGCTCTCCACCTCGAAGGTGGCGTAATAGCTTGTGGATGTGTGATATCCGTTGGCCCCAGTGCCATCGCCGCTGTGATGATGGCTGTTCACGGATGTCCTGCGGGAAACCACTCTTGCAGCTACCGCCAGTTCAGGGGCATGATTGTTTTTGTTCCACTGGCCGATTCCGCGCACGGCATTCACGACAAACATGGCAATCACCACAAGGAATACCAGCATAAAGCAGATTTCAAACAAACCGCTGTTGAAAAAGAAACCCATGGCAAACCTCCAGTCCTGCTTCATTCCGCAGCTTTTTCCCCCACAAGCCTCTGCGCAAGCTTCACCGCCTCCGCCGCGTCCGCGGAATAACCGTCCGCCCCAATCTCCTCCGCGTATTCCCGGGTGATGACCGCTCCGCCAATCATGATTTTCGCGCTTACCTTTTCCTCTTTTGCGTAGGCAACCACCTCCCGCATGCGCTGCATGGTGGTGGTCATCAGAGCCGACAGGGCGATGATCCTGGCATTGTTCTCCTTTGCCGCCCGGATGATGTCCTCCTTGGGGACATCCTTGCCCAGGTCGATGACCCGGAAGCCGTAGTTCTTCAGCATCAGCGCCACCAGGTTCTTACCAATGTCATGGATGTCCCCCTCCACGGTGGCGATGACTACTACAGGCATATCATCCGCATCCGATGCTCTCAGAAGAAGGGGCTCCAGTATCTCGATGGCATTCTTCATGGCCTCCGCGCTGGCAATGAGCTGGGGCAGGAAATACCGTCCCTTATCAAAGAGTTCGCCCACCTCGTTGATGGCGGGAAGCAGCGCCTCGTGCAGCAAAGCGGAGGGATCTTCCCCCTGGGCCAGGGCATCCTTCGTCTGGGAAGCTATGCCCTTTCGGTTGCCCTTCAGGACGGATTGGCGCAGGGCCGCCCGACAGGCGCTGTCAGGTTCCGCCGCGGGACTTCCGTCCGATTTCGGGCTGTCAGTCTTTTCTGCCTTACTGCCCGCCTCCCCGCCGTCCTCTCCCCGGCGGAACTCCCCATTCCCGGGGGCTGTGCCGGTGCTCTGAGCCTGCGCTGGTTCCCGCTTCACCTTCTGCTCCCGTCTCTGGGCCAGCTTGTCTGTATATTCGATATACCGTATATCCGCATCCTCTTTCGCAAGCAGCAAATCCGCGGCAAAAGCGCTGCCTGTCAGCAGCTCCTGGGAGGGATTTGCGATGGCCATGGTCAGCCCCTCTCTGATGGCCATGGTCAGGAATGCCGCGTTCACGTACCCCCGCTCCGGCATGCCGAAGGAGATGTTGGACAGGCCGCAGATAGTGGCCAGCCCCTTCTCTCTGCAGTATCGTATGGTCTCCAGCGTCTCCACCGCCGCCCTTTTATTGGCCCCCACTGTGGACACCAGACCGTCCACGATGATATCCTCTTTTTTCAGGCCCAGGGAATATGCCCGTTCCAGCACAGTCTCTATGATATGTATCTTCTCCTCCAGGCTCTTCGGCAGTCCCTCGTCCGAGAGAGGAAGCAGGATGAACATGGCACCGTATTTCTTTACGATCGGCAGGAGCTTCTCGAATTTCTCCGCCTCCAGCGACACGGAGTTCACCAGGGCCCTGCCGGGGTAATGCCGAAGCGCCGCCTCCAGCACCTCCACATGGCTGGAGTCCAGGGAGAGGGGCAGATGGGACACGCCGCCTATCTCCTCCAATGCCCGCAGCATGGTCTCCTTTTCGTCGATGCCGCTCATGCCCATGTTCACGTCCAGGACCTGCGCGCCGCACTGCTCCTGCTCCTCCGCGAACTGCACCACCTTATCGAAATTCCCCTCCCTCAACTGGACCTGCAGCAGCTTTTTCCCGGTGGGATTGATGCGCTCCCCCACGATCAGGAAGCTGCCCTCCAGACCGAAGGCCACCGTCCGGCGCTCCGAGGCCAGGTATCGGATGCCCTCTCTCCTGTCGGCCCTTTCGGGGACGGGGCCTTTCCCGAAGGTGTCGCAAAGCTTCCTTATGTACTCCGGCGTAGTCCCGCAGCATCCCCCCAGGACGGAGGCCCCGGCCTGGGCCAGAAGCTTCATCTCCTCCGCGAAGGTGTCCGCGTCCATGTCATAATCGGTACGCCCTCCCTCCAGATGGGGCAGGCCCGCATTGGGCTTGGCGATGATGGGAATCCCTGTGCAGGCAGCCATGTCTGCAATCACCTGCTTCATTTGGGCCGGGCCTGTGGAGCAGTTGGCCCCGATAGCAGCGGCGCCCAGGGATTCCAGCACGATGGCAGCGGTCATGGGATCCGTTCCGAACAGGGTCCTCCCCTCCGCCTCAAAGGTCATGGTCACCATCACCGGCAGGTCGCAGACCTCCTTTGCCGCAATCAGCGCCGCCCGGGCCTCCGCCAGGCTCATCATGGTCTCCACCACCAGGAGGTCTACCCCTGCGTCCGCCAAAGCCCTGATCTGCTGCTTATAGACATTTATCAGCTCCTCCAGCTCCATATCCCCCACCGGGGACAACTGCCGCCCTGTCATGGTCAGGTCTCCGGCCAGGTACACCGGCCTGTCCGCCTCCGAAGCCGCCTGTCTGGAAATGGCTGCCAGACCTCTTATCATCTCCTCCAGCCGCTCTGCCAGCCCGTAGTCCGCCAGCTTTATCCTGTTGGCCGTAAAGGTGGGCACATACAGGATATCCGTTCCGGCCGCCACATACTGCCTCTGGAGCTCCAGCATCACATGGGGATGCTCCAGAATCCACTGCTCCGGACAGACGCCGGAGGGCATGCCCGCCCTGACCAGGTTGGAGCCTGTGGCCCCGTCCAGATATAGATACGATTTCGCTATGCTGTCAAATTCCTTTTTCGTCATGTCATCCTCAATTCCGCCGCCGGATTCCCCTGCGCCGTCTCTTCTCAAAAATCTCAATCTTTATCATACCATAGACATAATTTAATCGTAAAGGGGCGGATTTATCCAATTTATGATACAAAACTGTTGCGGAAATCAGCAAAATGTGGTAGATTTTAATAGTATTTTGTTTGAACGGCATGAAAACGGAGGTCAAGGCAATTGAAAAAGAATGTACATATGGTATTCGCGGCGCTTTTTACCGCTGTCATCCTGACCGCCTGCGGCGAGGATTCCGAGCTGGCCCATTTCCGAAAAAGCATCGACAACTTCTGTACCAGGATTTCCGAGATAGACAGCTCCATCAACCATATTGACGCGGAGTCGGAGGAGGCTACCACTGAACTGCTCTCCTATCTGGATGATTTGGACGATACCTTCCGGACCTTTGCGGAACTCGATTTTCCCGCCGAGTTCGATTATCTGGAGAATCTGGCCGATGAGTCCAGCGAGTATATGACGGAAGCGGTGAAGAACTATCATCAGGCCTATGGCGGCGATGAATATGACGAATCCACTGCGGAATATGCCAAGCAGAACTATTCCAGGGCCTATAAGCGGATTCAGATCATCATCTCCTTCCTCCATGGAGAAGAGCCTACGGACCCGGATCTGACCATTGAATACCAGACTGAGTGACAATAGAAAAGGCCCATCAGACGATTGCAAAGGCCCATCGAACGATGAAAAGGCCCATCGGTGCGAACCGGTGGGCTTTTCGTTTGCTCCGTCGGCAGACCCCGCTGCCGGATTCCTTCACATCACTTCAGCAGCTTGATGATTCCCAGCAGGGGAATCTCTTTATCCTGATCCTGGAACGCGTATACGACTCCCAGGACGCCGCAGAAAAACGCCACGATCCTCAGAATCCATACGAACCATCCGATTATGGGGATACGTCCTATAATCGCGAGGACGATGAATGTCAGATGCACCACAAGCCCCTGATTCAGATGGAACTTCGCTCCATCCCTGTCCCCTGCGAAATACGCTACGAACCACCCTGCAATCGTCAGATAAGACACAATCCCTGTCGCTTTTCTATCCATTTCCATTAACCTCCATCTCTTTTGTCTCTTTGCATCCTGCATGTCTACATCATTATGCCCCAAAATAGCCGGAGCACATTCTTCACGATAAAATTCAATACAATCAGGCCTATGGCCGCATACAGATACCAGGCATGGTATCGCCAGCCTCGCACCTGCCTGATACCCAGCCGTTCCATCCCCTGCGTCAGCATGAAGCCGCCTCCCACTACGGCAAGGTAGGGAATGAGGGGATGATACCAGACCGCTTTCAGCAGCCTGCCGTGCACAAGCGCCGTCAATGCCCTGGTGCCGCCGCATCCCGGGCAATAGATGCCCAGAACTTTGTCGAAAAAGCAGGGCATCCTGGGCACCGTACCGCCCAGCGCGAAGTGATATACCGCCCACACACCGGCTCCTGCCGCCAGAAAAATCAGCCCGATATAGAACAGCTCCGTCTCCAGCTTCCTCTTTCTGTCCATCCCGGCCGTCTACATCATATCCTGCAGCACGTCGAAATAGTTCATCTGTATAAGCTGATTAATGACCATGGCGTAATACACGATTGCAATCGCCCCCAGAATCAGACCTATGATAGAACACACCATGCCGGCCGTCCCCACGCCGTTCTTGCTCTGCTTATTGCCCATGACGGAACAGATGAGCCCCGCTATTCCGAAAATGAGAGCCGGAACGCCATAACAGCAACAGGAGCATATGGCCAGGATGCCGCACACCAGCCCGGCAATCTGGAGGCCATTGGCCGTATTGTCCGAGCCAAAATCGTTTGCGCTCTGCTGATAGGGAATGTTCGCCGTATAGTCCTGATAATTGCTGTACTGCGCGTTCTGCTGTCCTGTCCCGCCGGATGCCTGCTGCCCGCTGCCCTGATAGCTGCTGTACTGCCCCTTCTGTTCATAGGCAGACCAGGCGTCGTCTGCGCGTTCCGTCAGCTTCGCGCCGCATTCCCTGCAGTACGTCGCGTTCCCGTCATCCTGATACCCACAAATAGGACATATTTTTTTACTCATCGCATCTTCTCCATCTTCTCCATCTTCTATGTTCCAGGTTCTATTGGATTGTTCACTATTCTTTATTATACAATAGGGGGCGCTGAATTTCCAGACATAATATGTAAAAATTTAAATTTTTAGTTTCTTAGCAGAAATTCTTCTGTTTTTCTATTGGCAAATTTCCATCCTTCCGATACTCCTGTTTTCCTCCCTGACATGGAAAAAGTACCGCAACCCCTGGAGATTACGGTACTTTCAAGCCTTCCGGCATTTTCAATCCACAAAATTTAGAACATGCAATCGTTTCCTAGAAACGATTTTCCTTCGCAGCTTCCTCAATCAAGACAGCCACAGCCACGGTAGCGCCTACCATGGGGTTGTTGCCCATGCCGATGAGGCCCATCATCTCCACATGCGCGGGAACGGAGGAGGATCCTGCGAACTGCGCGTCAGAGTGCATACGTCCCAGAGTATCGGTAAAGCCGTAGGAAGCGGGGCCTGCAGCCATGTTGTCGGGATGCAGGGTACGCCCCGTGCCGCCGCCGGAGGCAACGGAGAAGTATTTCTTGCCGGCCTCGGTGCGCTCCTTCTTGTATGTACCTGCTACGGGATGCTGGAACCTGGTGGGGTTGGTGGAGTTGCCGGTGATGGATACGTCCACGTTCTCCTTCCACATGATGGCCACGCCCTCGGGAACGCTGTTGGAGCCATAGCAGTTCACCTTTGCGCGGAGCCCCTCGGAGTAGGCGATTCTCTCGATTTCCTTTACTTCGTTGGTATAAGGATCGTACTCGGTCTCAACGAAGGTGAATCCGTTGATGCGGGAGATGATCTTTGCGGCGTCCTTTCCAAGACCGTTGAGGATGACGCGCAGAGGCTTCTGGCGTACCTTGTTTGCCTTCTCGGCGATGCCGATAGCGCCCTCTGCTGCGGCGAAGGACTCATGTCCTGCCAGGAAGCAGAAGCAGTCGGTATCCTCCTCCAGCAGCATCTTGCCCAGATTGCCGTGGCCCAGGCCTACCTTACGGGTATCCGCAACGGAGCCGGGGATACAGAATGCCTGCAGGCCCTCGCCGATGGCGGCTGCGGCTTCTGCGGCCTTGCGGCAGCCCTTCTTGATGGCGATGGCAGCGCCTACGGTGTAAGCCCAGCATGCGTTCTCGAAGCAGATGGGCTGAATCTTCTTCACCTGCTCGTATACGTCAAGTCCTGCGTCCTTGGTGATCTTCTCCGCTTCTTCGATAGAGGAGATGCCGTAGCCCTTCAGTACTTCCGTGATTTTATCAATGCGTCTTTCATATGATTCAAATAAAGCCATTTTTTCCTGTCCTCCTTATTTTTCTGGAAGCTTCCCAAACCGTTTTGTCCGTTGAGAAGCAATGCATGACGGCTTAGGCGGCCATGCCTCACTCTTTTCTGGGATCGATGACCTTCACGGCATCGGCGACGCGGCCGTACTGGCCCTTTGCCTTCTCGTAGGCGGTGTTGGGGTCGTCGCCCTTTTTGATGAAATCGGTCATCTTTCCAAGGCTCACGAACTCATAGCCGATAATCTCGTCGTTCTTGTCCAGAGCGATGCCGGTCACATAGCCTTCCGCCATCTCCAGATAACGGGGACCCTTCTTCAAAGTACCGTACATAGTACCGACCTGGCTCCTGAGCCCCTTGCCCAGATCCTCAAGGCCTGCGCCGATGGGAAGGCCTTCCTCGGAGAATGCGCTCTGGGTACGTCCGTAGACGATCTGCAGGAACAGCTCCCTCATGGCGGTGTTGATGGCATCGCACACAAGGTCGGTATTCAGCGCTTCCATGACAGTCAGGCCGGGAAGAATCTCAGATGCCATAGCTGCGGAATGGGTCATGCCGGAGCAGCCGATGGTCTCCACCAGAGCCTCCTGGATGATGCCCTCCTTCACGTTCAGGGTCAGCTTGCACGCGCCCTGCTGGGGAGCGCACCAGCCCACGCCATGGGTCAGACCGGAAATGTCTTCCACCTTCTTCGCCTGCACCCACTTTGCTTCTTCAGGGATAGGCGCACAGCCATGGTGCACACCCTGAGCGACTGTGCACATTTCTTCAACTTCCTTTGAATAGATCATGTGAAATCTCCTTTCAATTATGTAAGTTATTATTCATCACAACAGAAAGCCCGCAGAAGCGCACTTCCTGTTGCATATCAATTTGGAAATTGACATATAATAATCTCTTCCTTCATTTTCTCATACTTACGGAAAAAAATCTAGTATTTTTTGTAAAAAAATATCCTTCTAAAAATATCCTTCCCTCTTCCCGGCAATCTCCGTGGCCTTTTTGTAGATGCTCCCGGCGGGTATCACGCCCCTGACCATGGATGCGGGATAGATGTTCGTGTTCCGGCCGATGACGGTTCCGGGGTTCAGGACGCTGTTGCAGCCCACCTCCACGTTGTCGCCGAGCATGGCCCCCATCTTCTTCAGGCCTGTCTCGATGGAGATGCCCTCTCCCTTCACCACCACCAGAGTCTTGTCGCTCTTCACGTTGGAGGTGATGGAGCCTGCGCCCATATGGGCCCTGAAGCCCAGGATGCTGTCCCCCACGTAATTGTAATGGGGCACCTGGACCTTGTTGAAGAGGATCACGTTCTTCAGTTCCGTGGAATTGCCCACCACGGCCCCCTTCCCCACGATGGCATTGCCTCTCACGAAAGCGCAGTGGCGGATTTCCGCGTCCTCGTCCACGATCAGCGGCCCGTTCAGGCAGGCTGTAGGGGCCACCTTCGCGCTCTTCGCCACCCAGATGTATTCCCCCCGCTCCTCATAGATGTCCTTTGGAAGGCTCTCGCCCAGGTCGATGATGAAATCGTGGATTTTCGGGAGCGCCTCCCATGGATAGGTCAGTCCTTCCAGCAGTCCGGCTGCGATTGTCTCCCTTAAATCATACAATTCCGAAACGGTGATTTCGATGCTCAATTCAAGTCACTCCTTCCTTGCTCTGCCTTTTCGGCGCTCTGTGCCCATGCCTACGGAGGGCATTTACCTGCCCTTCGTCTGCTGCTTTGTCTGTCTCCTGCCCGCTGATTCGGCGGATTGATAGTTCGTGGCAGCCGCCTGGAACTGCGCGAACAGAGCGCCCTGGTTGCGCAGCTGCTTGACGTACTCCGTCCTGCGGCCCACGAAGCCGTTGAGCTTGTCCATGTACTCCCCGGAGGTGATGTCCCCGTCGGCCACCAGTGTCAGTCCCTTCTCCCAGCTTGCCGTCAGGGCCGGATCCAGCAGCGCCTTGATGGAGCTGCCCACCACATCGTATATCATCTCTCCCATGAGGGTGGGTGTCAGCACCTGCGTCTTCTTGTTCAGGGCCAGGTATTCGATGTTCACCAGCTTCTTCAGGATCTCCGCCCTGGTGGCGCTGGTGCCGATGCCGCTGCCCTTGATCTGGGCCCGCAGCTCCTCGTCCTCGATGAACTGCCCGGCGTTCTCCATGGTGAGGATGATGCTGCCGGAGGTGTAGCGCTTGGGCGGCGAGGTCTCTCCCTCCTTGACTTCATAGGAGTCCACAGCCAGCTTATCCCCTTTTTTCAGGGCGTTCAGAAGCTTTATGAACGCCTCGTCGCCCTTAAGCTCCGTCTCATTGTTCTCCGTGTTCCCGCCGCCTTTGCCGGAGTCCGTTCCGTTCTCTTTCCCGGTGCCGGCTCCATCCGCCGTCTTATTGGCATTGCCGCTTCCGTCCTCCCCTGCCAGGGAAGCGCCCGCCTCCCTGTCCGCGGCCGCAGCGCCGCTGTCCTTTTTCACCGCAACCTTCAGATACCCTTCCTCGATCAGCACCTTGAAGTTGGCGAAGAACCGCTCTTCCTTCACCCGGATGCAGAGGGCGAATTTCTGATATACGGCAGGCGGGTAAAAGATGCTCAGGAACCTGCGCACGATCACCTCATAGACCCTGGCGGAAAGGGGCGGCAGGCTGTTCAGATTGTTCAGCCCCTGGCCCGTGGGTATGATGGCGTAGTGGTCAGTGATCTGTTTGTCGTTCACGTACCTGGTCTTGGCGATTCCCTTGTAGCTTCCGTTGTTCAGGATTTCCGCGGCAAAACCTGCGCCGGGTCCAAATCCCCGCAGGCCTCCTATGTTCTTATGTATCTCCTTTGCCACCGCCGTGGACAGGACTCTGGCGTCCGTCCTGGGATAGGTGACCATCTTCTTCTCGTACAGCTCCTGCACGATCCGCAGGGTCTCGTCCGGGCTGATTTTGAACATCTTCGAACAGTCGTTCTGCAGCTCCGCCAGGTTGTAGAGCAGGGGCGGGTTCCGGTTCTCCTTCTTCCGGCTGATGCTCTCCAGCAGGATGTCCCCCACCGGTTCTTCCTCCAGATGGGCGATGAGGCCCTTCGCGTCCTCCTCCTTCTTGAAGCCGTTCTCCTTGTAGAGCTTCGGGGAGGCGTACCAGGCGGAGGGCGGAGGAGCCACACCCTCGCCCCCTACCGCCCGCCACTCGCCCTGGAAGCCTTTGTCCTGTATCTTGAAGTTTCCCAGCACCCGGTAGAACGGCGTCTTGACAAAGTTGCGGATCTCCCGCTCCCTGTTCACCACGATGCCCAGCACACAGGTCATGACGCGGCCCACCGAGATGACGGCCCTGTCGCGTTTCAGGTAATCTTTTACCGCATTTCCGTATTTCAGTGTCAGGGCCCGGGAGAAGTTGATGCCCATGAGGTAATCCTCCTTGGCCCGCAGGTATGCGGCGGCGCTTAAGTTGTCGTATTCCTTTAAGTCCTTCGCCTCCCGGATGCCCCGCAGGATTTCCTCCTCTGTCTGGGAGTCGATCCAGACCCGCTTCCGCTCCTTGCCCCTGACGCCTGACATCTGCTCCACCAGCCGGTAGATGTACTCCCCCTCCCGCCCGGAGTCCGTGCACACGTAAATCGTGGTCACATCGGGGCGCTTCATGAGGGAGCTCACAATAGTATATTGCTTTTTGGAGCTTTCGATGACCTCATATTTATATTCTTCCGGAAGGAAGGGGATGGTGTCGAAGCTCCATCTCTTTAATTTCTCGTCATAGGCGTCCGGATAGCTCATGGTGACCAGATGGCCCACGCACCATGTGATGATCGTGTCCGCCGATTCCAGATAGCCGTCCCTGGAGGTGGTATTCACTTTCAGCGCGTTTGCGAACTCCCTGGCCACGCTGGGCTTCTCCGCAATAAATAAACTCTTTCCCACTCTGTCTTCCTTACTTCTTCTCAATATATCCGTGGGCCTTCAAAAGCTCCGCACAGAGCACCGCGCCGCCTGCCGCGCCCCTGACAGTGTTGTGCGACAGGCCGACGAATTTATAATCATAGACCGTATCCTCGCGGAGCCTTCCCACGCTGACGCCCATGCCCTTTTCGAAATCCACGTCCAGAGCTACCTGGGGCCTGTTGTCCTCCTCCAGGTACTGGATGAACTGTTTCGGCGCGCTGGGAAGCCGGAGCCTCTGGGGCTCGCCGGAAAACTCCCGCAGCTTCCCTATCAACTGTTCCTTTGTGGGCTTCTTCGCGAACTTAACGAAGACTGCCGCCGTATGGCCGTTCAGCACTGGGATGCGGATGCACTGGCATGTGATCACAGGCCCCTTTGCGGGCACGATTGCGCCGTCCCGCACCTCACCCCAGATGCGCAGGGGCTCCCGCTCGCTCTTCTCCTCCTCGCCGCCGATGTAGGGAATCACATTCCCCACCATCTCCGGCCAGTCCTGGAAGGTCTTGCCCGCGCCGGAAATCGCCTGGTAAGTGGTGGCCACCACCTCCACCGGCTCGAACTCCTTCCAGGCGGTCAGCACGGGGGCGTAGCTCTGGATGGAGCAGTTGGGCTTTACCGCCACGAAGCCGCGCCGGGTGCCGAGGCGCTTCTGCTGGGCCTCGATGACCTCCATGTGCTCCGGATTGATCTCCGGCACCATCATGGGCACATCGGGGGTCCATCTGTGGGCGCTGTTGTTGGAGACCACGGGGGTCTCCGTCCTGGCATAGTCTTCCTCTATCTTCTTAATCTCGTCCTTGGACATGTCCACGGCGCTGAATACGAAATCCACCTGAGAGGCCACTGCCTCCACCTCGTTGACATTCATGACCACCAGCTTCTTCACAGCCTCAGGCATGGGGGTATCCATCTTCCACCTGCCCTCCACGGCCTCCTCATAGGTCCTGCCCGCGGAACGGGGGCTCGCCGCTATGGTGGTCACCTCGAACCAGGGGTGGTCCTCCAGCAGGGCGATGAAGCGCTGCCCCACCATGCCTGTGCCGCCCAGGATGCCTACTCTCAACTTTTCGCTCATTATCTTCTCCTCCTCTATTTTCGGAAATGTCTTTCCTCTCTATTCTGTTTTATTCCGCTCTGCCAGCGATTCCTCCGCGAGATAATTTTTGTGTTTTTCCATGACTGTCCTCATGGCCTCCGGCCCGGGCCCGCCGATGGTCAGGCGCTTCTCCACGCAGGTCTTAAGGGAGACCGCGTCATAGATATCGGCCTCGAACTTATCGCTGATCCTCTGCAGCTCCTCCAGGGACAATCTGTCGATGGAGCTTCCCTTATCCACGCAGTACAGCACCAGCCTGCCGATGATGCCGTGGGCGTCCCGGAAAGGCACGCCCTTCCCCACCAGATAGTCCGCTGCGTCCGTGGCGTTGGTGAAGCCGTTCATGGCGCTCTCCGCCATGCGCTCTTTCCGGAACCGCATGGTGCGCAGCATGCCTGTGAACAGTGCCAGGCAGTTCTCCACCGTGTCTATGGCATCGAAGGTCAGCTCCTTGTCCTCCTGCATGTCCTTGTTATAGGCCAGGGGGATGCCCTTCATGGTGGTCAGCAGGGACATCAGCGCCCCGTAGACCCGCCCCGTCTTGCCCCGCACCAGCTCCGCGATGTCTGGATTCTTCTTCTGGGGCATGATGCTGCTGCCGGTGGAATAGGCGTCGTCTATCTCCACGAACTGGTATTCGTTGGAATTCCAGATGATGATTTCCTCGCTGAAGCGGCTTAAGTGCATCATCACCGTGGACAGGGCCGCCAGGAATTCTATCAGGTAATCCCTGTCGGACACGGAGTCCATGCTGTTCAGGGTGGGCCCGGCGAATCCCAGCAGGGAAGCCGTGTAATCCCTGTCCAGCGGATATGTAGTGCCCGCCAGGGCCCCGGCTCCCAAGGGACAATAGTTCATCCTCTCATAGATGTCCGCCATACGCTGTCTGTCCCGGCGGAACATCTCAAAATATGCGCCGTAGTGGTGGGCCAGCGTGGTGGGCTGGGCTTTCTGGAGATGGGTGAAGCCGGGCATGTAGGTCCCGATATTCTCCTCCATCGCGGCCAGGAGCACGGCCAGGAGGTCTTTCAGCAGTCCGTCCACCTCCGCCACATGCTTCCTGGTGTAGAGCCGCATGTCCAGGGCCACCTGGTCGTTGCGGCTCCTGCCGGTGTGCAGCTTCTTGCCCGTATCGCCGATGCGGCGGATCAGCTCCGCCTCCGCGAAGCTGTGGATGTCCTCGCAGCTTTCGTCGATTGCAATCGTCCCGTTGTCCACATCCTGTCGGATTCCCGTCAACCCTTCCAGGATTTCGTCCCGCTCCCCTTCCGTCAGTATCCCCTGCTTCGCCAGCATGGTCACATGGGCCATGCTGCCCTCAATGTCCTCATGGAAAAGACGCCTGTCAAAGCCTATGGACGCATTGAAGTCGTAGACCAGCCTGTCTGTCTCCTTTGTAAAGCGCCCGCCCCATAATTGTGCCATATCTTCCTCCTGCTTTTGTCTCATTGAACCGTAAAACTGCATTTTTATACCAAAGACCGCCAGAATCTACAAATCTGTGACGTGTAGTATCCATTCTATCACGCATATTTGATTATAGCAAGCCTGGTTTTTTCACAATTCCCGCCGGGGCAATGCGGCCGGGGCAAAACATGCCGCGGATCGGCGCTGTCTTTCAGGATTCCCATGGGGCCTTTCGCCATTTCGGACAGGCAGTCCTAGAACCCCTGCACGCCGTCCTTCATATGATATAGGAAAAAGGCAAACGGGAATGGCACATATGCAGAATATCCTGGAACTGAAGAACATCGGCTATTCCTACCACAGTCTCCACGGGGAGACGAAAGCGCTGCAGGACATCTCCTTCGGCGTCAGAGAGGGGGAGTTCATCGCCATCGTGGGGCCCAGCGGCTGCGGCAAGTCCACCCTGCTGTCCATCATCGCAGGGCTCCTGTCCCCGGAGGAAGGGACGATCGTGGTGAACAATCCCGACGGCTCCCTGCACTATCCGAAGATAGGCTACATGCTCCAGCGGGACCACCTGTTCGAGTGGCGCACTGTCTACCGGAACGTGACCTTAGGGCTTGAATTGAACCATAAAATGACGCCGGAACGCCTGGAGGCGGTAGACCGGCTCCTGAAGGACTACGGGCTGGACAAATTCAGGGATAAGCGCCCTGACGAGCTGTCCGGCGGCATGAAGCAGCGGGCGGCGCTGATACGGACGCTGGCTCTGGAGCCCCAGCTTCTCCTGCTGGATGAGCCCTTCAGCGCCCTGGACTATCAGACCAGGCTTTTCGTGTCCGCAGACATCTGCAGGCTGATCCGGGCCGCGGGGAAGACCATGGTCATCATCACCCACGACCTGTCGGAAGCCATCAGCCTGGCCGACCGGATCATCGTCCTGTCCGGCCGTCCGGCCGTGGTCAAAAATGAGGTAAGCGTACATCTGACGCTGGCGGACGATTCTCCGCTGGCCGCGAGGAACGCTCCCGAGTTCCAGCAGTATTTCAATATGCTATGGGAGGATCTGACACATGAAAGCTGAACTGACAACGGATTCCGGAAAAAGGAAAAAGGCTTCCCCCGAATTGACCAGGCAGGAGGAGTTCATCAGAAAACACAGAAGGCACCACCATGAAATCGCTTCCTGGCGCACGCTCATCTTCGTCCTCTTTATCGTCCTGTGGGAGGTCAGCGCCAACCGGAAGTGGATCGACAGTTTCTTCTTCTCCAGCCCCAGCCGTGTGGCGCGCTGCTTCGTGGACCAGATCAGGCACAATGCCATGCTCTCCCACATCGGTGTTACGCTGCTGGAGACAGTGCTGAGCTTCCTGCTGGTGATCGCGTTCAGCCTCCTGATATCCACGCTGCTGTGGCACTCCAGGAAGCTGTCCGAGATACTGGAGCCCTACCTGGTGGTGCTCAACAGTCTGCCGAAATCGGCTCTGGCGCCGCTGTTCATCGTCTGGCTGGGCACCGGCACCCGGACGATCATCGTGGCCGGCATGTCCGTGGCGGTCTTCGGCTCCATCATCAGCTTCTACACGGGCTTCCAGCAGGTGGACAGCGAGAAGATCACCCTAATCTACACCCTGGGGGGCGCAAGGCGGGACGCCTTCCTGAAGGTGGTGCTGCCGGGCTCCGTGCCCATCCTGCTCAGCACCGCCAAGGTGAACATCGGGCTGGCGCTGGTGGGGGTCATCATCGGGGAATTCCTGGCGGCCAGGCGGGGGCTTGGGTATCTGATTATCTACGGCTCCCAGGTGTTCCAACTGGACATGGTGATCACCAGCATCATCGTGCTGTGCGTCATCGCCCTGGGCTTCTACAAGTCCATCCAGGCCATCGAGCACCAGATCCGGATACGGTTCAAGATGTAATATCACAAGGCCAAAAAAGCATATGCTTTCCGGCCTTACATATGCGCCTGTTCAGGCCAGTCGTTTTTTGTCTTCTTCAGACGATTTCATAATAACATCGAACTGCTCATCTGTCAATCATTTTTGTCTTTTTAAGACATTTTTCAAAAAATATCTTGCATTATATATCAGAATATTGTACAATCAAGACAATTAGTTGGAGGTAATGTAATGGAAATGGCGGAAAGGATAAAAGAAAGACGAAAAGCAATGGGTTACACCCAAACAGAACTTGGTGAAAAGCTAGGCCTGCAGGCATCTGCCATAGCAAAATATGAAAATGGCCGTGTCGAGAACATCAAAAGAAGCACTATTGCAGACATGGCGGAAGTTCTTGGATGCTCACCATCTTATTTAATGGGATGGTCTGATTCCGCAGAAGACATAAAAGGCAAGGATGACCCCTTAACCCTTGATGAAATGCCGACATCGGAGCAATTGGAATTGATGCGGTTCAGCAGGATCAAAACATATTATGAAATGCTCAACGACATAGGAAAACACGTTGCCGCAGAGAGGGTAAAGGAGCTGACAGAGGTGCCACGATATGTCCAGGAAGAATGAAATCTGAGGAAAGGTGGATTGTCATGTTACGAAAGAAAATCGGTATCTTCTCCGAAAAAGTAATAAATGCGTTAGAGTTGGACATTCCAGTCGGGACGCCGATATACATAGCCGATTCGAATATAGCGCATATGAAAGCTTCCCACCCCGAGGATTTCAGGAAATATGGCGGCGATATGGAATCAATCATCGCCAATCCGGACTATGTCGGGAAAAACGCCGCTGACGATTCGATTGAGTTCGCAAAAGAGTACATCCTGAACGGGGATTTTGTTAAAGTCGCTGTACGGATAAGCCTAAAGAGCATCTATTACGCCCGTTCCCTATACACGCTGAACCCCAACCGGGTAAGGAATTTCATAGCAAAAGGCACAATGAAAAAACTTGACAAATAAGCAGAATATAGTATAATGAGGTCGTAAGGACACAAGATATACTGAATGAAAGCAGAGGACGGAACGGGCAGCCGTCACCCAAGTTGGAGATGTGGGAACAGTCACCCCACCTATTTCATTCAGTATTTTAAGCCCCCGCAGCAATGCGGGGGCTTTTCATACCAGTATTCCCGGACACTGAACGGAGAAGCCTGCTGTTGTAAAGCAGATATACAAAAAGCTGCAAACCCTTGATTTCACTGGAAAATCTTTGGATTTGCGGCTTTCTCCGCGAAAGCTTCTGACGGGACTCGAACCCGTGATCTATTGATTACGAATCAATCGCTCTACCAACTGAGCCACAGAAGCCTGTTCCGCAGAACCGAATATCATTATACAAGCTTTTCCCGTATTTTGCAACTGTTTTTTTTGCTTTTTTCAAATTTTATGGTTTTCCGCGCTATTCTATCCTAATTTCCCGTCAATATGCACATCCAACTGGTCATACGCAATCTCGATCCCGCACTCATCCAGCCTCAGCTTGCACGCCTCCGTGACGCGCCACTTGCCCTGCCAGAAGTCCTCCTGCCTGAACCAGCACCTCACGCCCAGCACCACGGAGGAGCTGCCCAGCTCGGACACGAAGACCAGCATGTCCCGGTCCTTCAGCACCGCCTCATCCTCCTCCAGTATCCCGGCCAGCACCGCCTTGGCCCTCCTCAGATCCGCCCTGTAGGAGATGCCCACCGTCACGTCCATCCGCCGCACCTCCTGCATGGTGATGTTCACCAGGCTGTTGTTGGCCAGATTGCCGTTGGGCAGGATGACGGTCTGGTTGTCCGGGGTCAGGAGCTTGGTGTAGAAAATCTGGATCTCCGTCACCGTGCCCTCCTGGTTGGAATAGCTCTCCTTAATGTAGTCCCCCACCCGGAAGGGCTTCAGGGCCAGTATCAGCACGCCCCCCGCCAGATTGGACAGGCTGCCCTGGACCGCCAGGCCGATGGCCACGCCGGCGGAGCCCAGCACTGCCACCACGCTGGCCGCGTCCAGCCCGAAGGAGGACGCCAACCCCATGACCAGCACCACGTACAGGGTGGCCTTGACGAAGGAATCCACGAACTGTATCACCCCCAGCTCTGCGCCCGCCCGCTCCATGGGTTTTCTGACGATTTTTCGTATTAATTTAATTACTTTTACGCCTATCAAAAAAAACAGCGCAGCCAGCAGGATGCGCAGCCCAAGGTTCAGGGCCTTCTCCGGAAGCGTGCCCAGGAATTCCTGAACCGCCCCTTTCCGTATCTGCTCCTCCACGCCCTCCATGATGCTGCCAGTGGCCGCCGCCAATCCATAATGTATCGTCATGAATCCATCATCCTTTCCCATGCCTCTTCCCGGTCTGCCGCTGGACACGGCTGTCCGCTCATGCGTCCTCTTCCGGTTCCTTCCCGCCCGGCGGGGAGGCCTTCTCCTTCGTGCCCCGGATCCGCCCCTGCTTCGCCCGCTGTCTCCCCGTCCCGTCGCCTGCCGGTTCTTTATCCGGCTCCTCCTCGGGGGCGCTGATAACCACTTTTCCGTCTTCTATCTCCATGCGCACCTTGTTCCCCGAGACGCCCAGGCTCTCCAGGAATTCCCTGGGAATCTGGACCCGCCCGGCCTTGTCCAGCACGGCATACTCATCGTGGGCCTCCTCGAACATGCCGATGGAATCCAGCCTGTCCGCATAGCTCTGCTTCACGATCATCTCGCTGCTGGTCTTCCCGTCCCGGATGGCCACCACCCTGCTCACCTTCTTGGACAGCATCCGGTCGTGGGTCACGATGACGATCGTCAGCCCCAGGTTCTTGTTCAGGTCCCGGAACACATCCAGGATATAGTTGCCTGTCTTCGTATCCACGGAACCAGTGGGCTCGTCCGCCAGCAGGATCCTCGGATCGTTGGCCAGGGCGATGGCGATGGCGATACGCTGCTGCTCCCCGCCGGAGAGCTGGTTCAGGCGGCTGTCCTTTTTATGGCCCATGCCCACCATCTCCAGCAGCTCCAGGGCACGCTCCCTGCGCTGCCTCTCATTCTTCCCGCCGGTGAACCGCATGGGCATCTGCACATTCTGGCAGGCACTGAGGTAGGGAAGCAGGTTCCTTGCATTATTCTGCCACACAAAGCCTACGGTATTCCGTTTATATTCCACCAGTTCCTTTTCATTTAATTTGAACAGGTTCTTGCCGTCCACGGTGAGCTTGCCGGCAGAAGGGCGGTCCAGGCCTCCCACCATGTTCAGGAAGGTGGACTTGCCGCTGCCGCTGTTGCCGATGATGGCCATCAGCTCCCCGGCGGCGATATTGAGCTCCAGCCCCTGGAGGGCCAGGACTTCCAGGTCCTTCGTCTTATAGATCTTCACCAGATTCTCACAGATAATGATATCCTCACCCAACAAACTCACCGTCCTCCAACTGGTAGACCACGTCCCCGATTTCCATCAGCCCCGTATCATGAGTGGTCATGACGATCGTCACGCCCTCCGAAGCCGCCAGCTCCTTGAATATCTTCACCACCTGCAGGCCCGTGTTGGTGTCCAGCTCCGCCGTGGGCTCATCCGCGAACAGGACTTCCGGCCTGTGGGCAATGGCCCTGGCGATAGCCACCCGCTGCTGCTCCCCGCCGGAAAGCTCCTGGGGCAGATGCGCCAGCCTGCTGCCCAGCCCCACCATCTTCAGGCACTCCTCCACCCGTTCCCTGCGGTTGCCCTTGTACTTAGCCAGCCGCAGGGCGAATTCCACGTTCTCATAAGCGGTCATCATAGGCACCAGGGCCACGGACTGGAACACGAAGCCTATCTTCCTGCGCCGCAGAAGCCCCCGCTCCTTCTCGCTCATCTCCACGATGTTGCTGCCCTGGAGGAATACCTCCCCTTCCGAAGGGTAATCCAGGGCGCTCAGGATATTCATCAGCGTGGTCTTCCCCGAGCCCGACCTTCCTTTCAGGATGGCCAGCTGTCCCCTGGCGATCTCCAGGTCCAGCCCCTTCAGGGCCCAGAACGTATCGCCTCCCGCCACAGGGAAGCCCTTTCTGATCCCCTTTGCCGAAATAATCTTCTCCATGGAACGCCTCTCTTCCATATGCCAGTCTTCTCCATATGCTAGTCTTCTCCCAGCTTCAGCGCCTGGGATATCTTAATCTTCGAAATCAGCCAGCCCAGAATGAACATGCAAATCAGTATCGCCAGCCCGATTATGGCAAAGAGCCGCACATAGTCGCCCCTGGCGCTCACGATCTCCAGAGGTATCATCTGATCCGCCGAGGTATAGGCTATCTGGATCAGCGGGATGAACAGCCTGGATGTCAGGATGCCCACCAGGATTCCCGCCGCGATGGACACTCCCGTGATGAAGAGCTGCTCGTTGACCAGCATGGTCAATATCTCTCCCATGGACATGCCCATGGCGCGGAAGATGCCGAACTGCAGCGTCCTGGACTGTATGGACAGAATCCAGTAGATCAGGAAGCCCGTGATGCAAAGCAGCAGCACACAGATGAATCCGATGGTCAGGATGCCGTTGGTCCCCTGGAAGATCGGGTCGTTCTTCAGCTCGATCAGCTCCGCCGCGGCATCCTGGAAGAGCGCATATTGTGTCCCGGACTCCTCCGCGTAATCATAGATGAACTGTGACGAATCCTCCGCCTTTATCCAGACCTGGTAAGGGGATACCCCCCAGGAGGACTGCAGCTGGGACAGATGCGCCACGATGAGGAAATTGTCCTTCTCGGTATAAAGGCCGTCGCTGCCCTTCACCCTGGTGACAGGCGAATAGCAGGGCCAGTAGTCCACGAACCCGTAGATGATGCCCCTCATGGCGTCGCCGCTTCCGTTGATGTAGGTCAGCACATCCCCCACCTCATAGCCGTACTTCTGCCGGAAATTGGAGGACACCAGAATGGCCCTTGCGTTCTGGGAGATGGCGTTCAGATATTCATACCAGTGGACGGATAAGAGCGATTCCTTGAACCAGGCCGTCTCCCCGAATTCCCTGGTGTGGATGCCCATGAGCATGGCGTTGCTGACTTTTCCGCCCTCCACGGATACGTTCACCTTTTTATCGATGAACACCTTCGTCAGGCTCTCTATGCCCTCCATGGTCTGGTATTTCCCGAAATCCGGCTCTTCGTAGGTCAGCTCCTGGGTCTGCCCCGCGCCGCCCTCCGGCGCCCCTGCCATGTTGTTCAGCATGGCGCTGTTGTCCTTCCAGACCTCCTGCAGCACCAGGTCTGCCCCGTCGGCATAGCGGATCCGCTCCTCCGCGTTGGCATTGATCGTCCGCGCCGCCTGGGCGTTAAAGATTCCCATGGACAACGTCAGAATCAGGAACACCATCAGGAAGCCCTGATTGCTCTTCGTCCGGATGATCCGCAGGAAAGAGGCATAGAGGGAAGTGGGCCACCACATTTTCCCGATGAGGAATATCAGCCGCACCAGCAGCGGGAAAATCCGAAGGACGAAGAGCCCCGCCCCCACCATGAACAGGGAGGAGCAGAAGTACAGGAGCGGATCCAGGGACGCCCCCTCCAGGACCTTCTGGGCCAGATATTCCTTCTGCTCATAATACTGGTACAGGCCGTAGAGGGACACTCCCAGCAGAATCACATCCAGGAAAATCTTCTGCCACCAGGGGTTCCTGGACTTCCGGTTCTTCCCGCGCTTATGGGCCACAATGTTCACATTGGCGAACCGGATCACCGGCAGCACCATGGTACAGATGCTGAAGGCCGCTGCCGCCCCGGCGGCCATCCATACCTTGGGCCCGATCTCCACAGGCAGGGCCGCCCTTTTCACGAATTCCAGAAAAGAGTTGGACGCTCCCAGGAGCCTGCACATCAGCACGCCCAGCGGAATCCCTCCCGCCAGCCCCAGCACGGAGATGATCAGGCTCTGCAGCAGATACACCAGCACGATCTGTCCTTTGTCCGCGCCCCTGCTCTTGTAGACCGCGATTTCATTCTGCTCCATCTCCAGCATCTGCCTGGACACCATGAAGATGAAGGCGGCCAGAAGGACGAAAATCGGCATCTGCAGGATCAGTATGGTGGCGTTGAGCTTCTGCGCCTGCAGCACGAAGTTTTCCATAGTGGATTTAAAATAGACGGCATTGCTTTTATAGCCCATCTCCTCGAAGGCCTTCAGATACCGCTCCAGCACGCCGAGGTAGCGCTCCACCTGGTCCCCCCGCATGGCAAGGTAATCCAGGGACGCGTACCATTCCGCGTTGAAGCCCATGTCCAGCCGTTCCTCATTGGCGAAGAGCTCCCGGAACAGCCCCTCGTCCATCAGGCAGACATCCCTCCAGGCCGTGGGCTCCGCCACCCAGTAGATATCCTGGGGCTCCCTGTTCTCAAAGATTCCCGCGATCCGGATCCGGTAGGGCTCCCCCGACACGTCCTTCAGCGAAAGCTCCAGCACCTCGCCCAGCATGAGGTTCTGATCCACAAAAGTCCTCTCGTTGACCATGACGTCAAAGGTGCTGCCGTCCAGCTCCCCCGCGCACATGTCTCCGTTGACGATGCTTAAGTGCTCCTTCTGATCCGTAAAGGACGCTATCCTCAAGGTCAGCTCGTTCTTCCTGCCGTCCACCGCCACCTCATGGGCGGCTTTCACATTGCCCTTATAATACTGGGTCACCATGAAGACCGCGGGCACGTCCAGCTCCGCCGTCAGTTCCTCCACCATCCGGGCCGCCTGGCCGATTTTCTCGAAATCGGCTTCCTTTCGGCCCCCTGCGGCGGCATAGGCCCCCCGCACGATCATCAGGCCGGGATAGGCGCTGCGCTCCACATAATAGCTGCTCAGGCTCCTGGTCAGGGTCCTCTGCAGGACTGCCTGGGAGTACATGGGGCTGGCCGCGGCGATGGCTATCATCAGCAGATTGCCCACCAGAAGGCTTATGACCATCCATTTCTTGCTCTCAATCTTGCGGAAGACAAAATTCAACATTGTGCCGCCCCCTAATCCGCTATCACGGTCTGCCCCTCATGAAGACCGTCCAGAATCCATACCTTCTCCCTGTTGTTCAGGCCGGGGACCACATACCGCTTCTGCACCATGTCATCCTCCAGCACATAGACATAACTTTTCCCTTTTTCGGAATCCACGGCCCTCCAGTCCACCAGGAGCACATCCTGCAGCTCCTCCACATTGAACTGGTACTGCAGATTCCCCTCCAGCGCCTCCACCGGGATATCGCCGTAGAGCTCCACCAGAGCCATGCCCTGGGGCGCCGATGGGGGCAGGATCGAGGGCGCGGCCACTACCCTGCCCCCATAGGTTTTCCTGTCATTGCGCTTTCCCGCCTCTACGGTGACCTCCGCATTGTAGCGCAGCCTGCCGCTGGCATCATCGGCCACAAGATAGAAGCTGTCCGTGGAATGCATGGAGACTACGATGATGTCTTTCGTCGCCGGGTCCCCCGGGTTATAGGTGGCGATGGCGTCTATCACACCGTCAAAAGGAGCGAACAGCGTATCGTCGGCAATCTTCTGGTCAATCTCCTCCAGGCTCTCCCGCAGCCGGGCAATCTCCCGCTCCGACTGGTAGACGAACTGCTCATATTCCGTCTCCGCTTTCCCCACCCGCAGCCGTGCGATGTTCAGCTCGCGCCCGGTCAGATCCTGCAGCTTCTTTTTGGCCTCCTCTATGGCCGTCAGGCGCTCCCGCTTCCCCAGCTCCGCATCCTCGATCGCTCTGGCGAGGGACAGCGCCAGAGCCTCCCTGTCCGCCCTGCTCACATCGATGTCGAAGGTGGCCAGGCTGTCGCCCTGCTTCACCTCCTGCCCCTTCCTCACCAGAATCTCCCGGAACCGGGCGTTGCCCTCCTCCCACCGAAGCTCGGCGGTAACCGGATAATACATGCGCATGGATCCGCCCACGGTCTTTATATACGCTCCGCTCTCCGCCTGCACGGTCTCGTAATTCGCCTGTTCCGGGGCCAGGAGATCCTCGTCGTAAACAGGCGCCTCCTGTGCGCTTTCGCCGCATCCGCCGAGGACGGCGGCCAGAAGCAGCAGCGCAGGCCCAAACGCTCTAATCCTGGACATAGACCATATCTCCTTCCTCAAGTCCCTCCAGGATCTCCGCTTTCGTATCCGTGGTCAGACCTGCTTTCACATCACACCGCACCCGTGCGCCGTCCACCTGCCTGTAGACATATTGCCCGCTCCCATCCCTGTACAGCGCATTTATGGGAATGGTCAGCACATCCTCCCTGTAGAGCTGATAGACCATGATCACGGCGAACTGGCCCGCGCAGAGCGCCGCATCCTCGGTCTCAAGGGAAAACCGCGCCTTCATCTCCTCACCTGCCAGGGCCATCTTCACCAGTTCGCTGTTCTCATAGGGAATGTAGCTGATCTCATATTCTTTCTCCATGATCTTCGCGCAGACCCTGTCCGCGCTGTTTACGGCTGATTCCGAGACATACTCCGCATTCAGGCCCAGGCGGCTGTCGTCCGCCATGTAGATTACAGGGGTGTAGCCAAGCACCGCATCCCCTTTTTTCCCATCGCTGACATAGACGATCCTTCCGCTGAAAGGGGCCGTAATCTCATTTTTTCCCACTTTATCCTGAAGCGCCCGCAGGGCCTCCTGCTTTTTCTGCAGCTCCAGACTCCGCAGCTGCCTTGCCTCCTCCAGCTCCAGCTCCAGCTTCCGGATTTCCAGCTCCTTGACTCCGCCCGTATATCCGAAGGTTCCGGCCTCATGCAGCATCTCCAGCTCCTCCCGGGCAATCTCGATGTCCGCGGCGGCCTGTCTGTCGCTGAACTCCCCCATTGTGACCAGGTCGTCTATCTCATCCTCCAGGCTCTCTATCTGTTCCGCGATATGCTCCTCGCTCAAAACGGCAAGGACGTCCCCCTCCTGCACCATGTCGCCCATCATGACATTGATTGCTTCCAGATAGCCGTCCACGGTAAAGGAAAGCCCCTCCGTATAGGGAACCACCTCACCGTTATAGGTAGACAGTTGATAGATATCCCCTGTCCGGGCCGTGGCTATGTCCATCTTTACATCCACCGGTTCCAGGAGTTCTGGAGCCTCCATGGAAGAATTCTTCTCTGTTCCGCATCCGGCCAGCCCTACGGAGAGGAGCAGTGCCGTCAGCAGTGCCGCTTTTCTCTTCATCCCACATTCTTCCTAACGAATAGATTCGTTTTCATGCCGCCTCCGTTTCCGTGCAGGGCCGGTTCAGTACCCAGATACATGAATCCTTGAGCAACCAGCGCTCGGGAATTCGTGCACCGGCGTACTAGTTTACGATGACGCTGTCGCCCTCCGCAAGGCCGCTGACGACTTCTATATAGTCATTACTCTCCAGGCCTGTGACGACTTCCCGCAGAACCTTCAGTCCGTTCTCGTCCAGCATATAGACGAACTGGGCTCCCTCCGCCGCCTTTATGGCCTCCTTGTTCACGTACAGCACGTCCTCCCTCTGGTCCAGCGTGACCTGAACAGTTCCGGACTCCCCGTTTTCCAGGGTAGGATCGGGCTGGAGAAGCTGCAGATAGGCCATGGGCTCATCCCCCTCCTGCTGCTGCGGCAGCCCGAGTTCCGACGGCTCCACTGCCCGGACGGGGAATTCCTTTTTTCCACAGAGGACCGTGGTCTGGGTGCCCACCGGAAAATACTGCGTGTCCTCCCCCTTTACGGTGAACACCACCGTGTCCAGGTCGGCAAGGATGACGAAGACCTTTCCCTTCACGGAGCGGTCGCCCTCCTTCATCTTCTGAAGATATGTGACCGTTCCGTTGATGTCAGCATAGATCCGCCGCTCCTGCAGCTCTTCCCTCAGCTCCTGCAGCCTTAAGCCCGCGATGTAAATGGCGTCGTCCGCCTCCTGCAGCTTCCTTGCGTCGGCTTCCACAGCGGCGTCCCTCTGCTTTTCCAGCTCTATCTGCTGCAGCAGGATTGCGTTTGCCTGGTCTATATACGCTGCCTTCTCTTCCTCTGTCTGGTCATTTTTCGACCATGCCATCCGGTCCTTTATCTGATATTCCATGTCCGCTATGAGGGCATCCTTCCTCTCCCTCTCCAGCCTCTGGTATTCCGGCAGATAGGAGCGGCTGACCTGCAGCGCCCGCAGCGCGTATTCCCCGTCGGAAATCTGCCGGGGCAGGTCTCCCTGCTCCAACTGCGCCAGCAGGGTCCCTTTCTCCACCTGCTGTCCCTCGCTGACATACACCTTGTCTATGTACAGGCCGCCCAGGGAGAAGCTGTATTTCTCCTGTCTGGCTGATGCGTAGGTGCATTTCACCTGTTTGGTCAAAACCATATCGCCCCGCATGACCGTGGTCTGCTGGTACTCCTCCGCCTCATAGGAGCGAATCACAGGAGCGGCAGGAAGCTCTTCCTCCTCCGGCATGATTCCGCAGGAGGCGCAGACAAGCGGCAGGCCTACGGCCATCAATACCCCCAACAGCTTCCGCGGGAGGCGTTCCTCCCACGGAGGGCTCTTCCTCCATCCCATCGCCCATTCCTCCTGTCTATCCGGCGACAGCCTTCTTTTTCCCGGCGCTCTTCTTCTCCGCAGCGCCCTTCTTTTCCGCGATGCCCTTCTTCCCTGCGGCGCTCTTCTTTTCCGCAGTCCTCTTCTTTTCTGTGGCGCTCTTCTTTTCTGTAGCGCTCTTCTTTTCCGCGGCCACCCTCTTATCCGCGCTGTCCCCGGTGTGGGAGGCCGTCTTTTTCTTCGATGATGCGTTATCCGCCCTGTCTGCCTTCTCCTTCGCCAGCTCCTGGGCCGTGAAGGGGATATACTTCAGGATGCTCAGGGACAGGGGCGCTGTCTTCACCGTGATGGAATAGGGCCTGTCGTCCCACTCCGTCTCCTTCGACCGCTTCACCCTGCCGTTCACGATCCCTGAGCCGCCGTATTTCTCGCTGTCGGAATTGAATATCTCCTTGTACTTTCCATGGAAGGGCACTCCGACGGTGAGCTCCTTCTCGATTCCCGAGAAGTTGGCCGCGACCACCAAAATCTCGTCCTTCCTGGCGCCCCTGCGCAGGAAGGTCAGGAAGCACTCCTCCCAGGAGATATGGTTCACCCACTCGAAGCCCTCCGGCGCATCGTCCAGCGCGTGCAGCTCCGGGCTGGTGCGGTAGAGATGGTTCAGATCCTTTACCAGCTCCGAAATCCCCTGATGCTCCGGCACCTGGGCAAGCTCCCATTCCACAGGCCTGGCCTCGTTCCACTCATGGAATTCGGCCAGATCCTGCCCCATGAACAGCAGCTTCTTGCCCGGATGCGTCATCATATAAGCATAGGTAAGGCGGAGATTGGCGAATTTCTGCTCCCGGTCCCCTGGCATCTTCCCGATCAGGGAGGCCTTGCCGTGCACCACCTCGTCGTGGGAGAACACCAGCATGAACTTCTCGCTGTAGGCATACACCATGCTGAAGGTCAGCTCCCCGTGATGGTGGGCCCGGAAATAAGGATCGTATCTGATGTAGCCCAGATAGTCGTTCATGAAGCCCATGTTCCACTTCAAATCGAAGCCAAGCCCGTCTTCATCCAGTGCCCCGGTAATCCTGGGGAAGGCGGTGCTCTCCTCGGCGATGCTCAGCACGCCCGGATTGCGCTTCTTCATGACGGAGTTCAGGTGCTTGATCATCTCGATGGCCTCCAGGTTCTCCTTGCCGCCGTACATGTTGGCCACCCATTCGCCGTCCTTTTTCCCATAGTCCAGATAGAGCATGCTGGCCACCGCGTCCATGCGGATGCCGTCCGCGTGGAACTTCTCCACCCAGAACAGGGCGTTGGCGATCAGGTAATTGGAGACCTGGGGCCTGCCGTAGTTGTAGATCAATGTGCCCCAGTGGGGATGGCAGCCCTGTCTGGGATCCATATGCTCGTAGAGGCAGGTGCCGTCAAAGTTGGAAAGCCCGTAGGTGTCCCTGGGGAAATGGGCCGGAACCCAGTCCAGGATCACGCCGATGCCCGCCTTGTGGAGCTCATTCACGAAATACATGAAATCCTCCGGAGAGCCGTACCTGGCCGTAGGCGCGTAGTAACCGATTACCTGGTATCCCCAGGAGCCGTCCAGGGGATGCTCCATGACGGGCATCAGCTCTACGTGGGTGTAGCCCATCTTCTTGATATAAGGGATCAGCTGCGCCGCGATCTCCCGGTAATTGGCGTAGCCGCCGGAGGCCTCCCCCTCTTGGGCAGGGGCCACAAAGGAGCCCAGGTACATCTCATACACGCTCACAGGCGCGTTCCCTGTCTGGAATCCGGCCCGGCCCTTCAGGAATTCCCCGTCCTCCCAGACAAAGCTGTCCAGATCCGCCACCACCGAAGCCGTCTCCGGCCGAAGCTGGGCGGCATTGCCGTAGGGATCTGCCTTCAGATAGGTCATCCCGCCCTTTATCTTGAGCTCGAATTTATAATTGTCCCCTACCTTTGCGTCCGGCAGGAAAATCTCGAAGATGCCGGAGTCCCCCAGCCGCCTCATCTGGTGGATCCTGCCGTCCCAGCCGTTGAAGTCCCCCACCACGCTGGCCCGCATGACGTTAGGGGCCCACACGGCGAAGTACACGCCCCTGATGCCGTCGATGGTCATGGGATGGGCACCCAGCTTCTCATAGATGGTATAGTGGATGCCGCTTTTGAACTTGTCCATATCGTTCTCTGTAATCTGAGGAGCGAAGCGGTATGCCTCGCCGCGGACGCTCTCGCTGCCGTCCTTCCCTTTCACCACGTAATGATAAGCGGGAACCTCGCTCTCCTTCCGGGGCAGCAGCGCGGCAAAAAAGCCGTCCTCGTCCGCCAGCTCCAGATCCGCCCGCTGGCCGGTCTCTTCGAACACGATTTCCGCCTGTTCCGCTCCCGGGAAATATGCCTGCACCAGGGTCTGTTTCCCGGCTTTGTGGGGGCCCAGCAGTTCGTGGGGATTGTCGCACTCGGAGTAGATAATCTCCTCGATTTTCGGCCAGTTCATCAACTGATAAAGTTTGTTCGTCATGCCGTCTGTTTCCTTTCTTTGATGCCTTTTTATCGTTCCTTGAAACTGTTCTCGTTCTCTGATTTCTCTGATTTCCTGCTATGTTCGGTGAAGCGCTTCATCCCTCCAGGCTGTGCAGGAACAGTCCGCTGCGCAGCTTTGGCTCGAACCAGGTGGACTTGGGCGGCATCAGCCTTCCCGCGTCCGCCACGGCGAACAGCTCCTGCATGGAAGTTGGATACAGGGAAAACGCCACCGCCAGATCCGCCCCATCCTCCTGACGGGTGGCCTGTCCACCGAAGCCTTTCTCCGAAGCCCGATGCCGCCCGGCCTCCACCCGGCGCTCCAGCTCCTCCAGTCCGCGGATGCCCCCAACAAAGTCGATGCGCCTGTCCGTCTTCGGGTCCAGGATGCCCAGGACAGGGCCCAGCAGACGATCCTGGAGCAGGGAGACGTCCAGCCCGTCCACGGCGTCCCGGGACAGGATGTGGGGCCTGGCCGTGAGGACATACCATACGCCGTCCAGATACATGCCGAACTTCCCCTTTCCGTCAGGGCGGTAGGGCGTCCGGGGCGCCTGCTCCACCTGAAAGTCCTGGGACACCCTCTCCAGGAAGGCCTCCTTTGACCAGCCGTTCAAATCGCATACTACACGGTTGTAATCCATGATGTGCAGCTCCTCGTCCGGGAACAGCACCGAGAGGAAATAGTTGAATTCCTCCTCCCCCGTACAGCCCGGATGGGCATCCCGCCGCATCAGCCCCACCTTCACGGCCGAGGCGCAGCGGTGATGGCCGTCCGCAATATATATGGAATCCATCCCGGCGAACCGCTGCCGGATACCCCGGAACGCGCTGTCCGCCTCCGCCGTTCCGGCCTCCTCAATGACCCAGACCCGGTGTCCGACACCGTCCTCGGAGACGAAGCCGCAGGCCGGGGGATTTTTCTTCACTGCCCCGATGATTTCCCGAAGCACCGCGTCCGAGCGGTAAGCCAGGAAGATGGGGCCTGTCTGCATGTCGCACACGTCCACATGGCGGATTCTGTCCTGTTCCTTGTCCGCCCGGGTGTTCTCATGCTTCTTGATGACGCCTGCATTGTAGTCGTCGATGGAGGCGCAGGCCACGATGCCGGTCTGGCTCCTGCCCTCCATGGTCAGCTCGTAGAGATAATAGCAGGGCCTGTCCTCCCTGACGAATTTCCCCCGGGCGATCCAATCGCGCAGCAGAGCCGCCGCCCTTTCGTACACCTGTGGGGCGTAGGTGTCCACCTCCGGGCCAAAGCCTGTCTCCGCCCGGTCTATGGCCAGGAAGGAGTCGGGATTTCCGGCCACCACTGCCGTGGCCTCCTCCCTGTTGTACACATCATAGGGCAATGCGGCTATCCTGCCCTCCATACCCGGCGCCGGGCGGTATGCGGAAAACGGTCTGATATCTGCCATTGTCTTCGTTCCTCTTTTCTATCGAAATAAAAGATAAATTTATTTTACCAAAAATATCTGTACTTAACAAGGATCTAGTGATAAACTATACTTGAAAATTGCGAAAGGGTGAGACGATGAAGAACGGACGAACTATAAATCAGAAAAAAACAGAAAGACATGAGGTAAGCCAATGACTGACGAGAACAGAAAAATGCTGGAGCGCATCAACGCATACGCGGAAAATACCCTGGGCGAGATCGACCCACAGAAAGTGCCGGTGTCCGTCCAGCTGGAGCAGCTGCGGCCTGTGATGGAGGAAATCGCCGCTGAAAAGGGCATGAGCCTGGAGGATGTGTTCATCCTGTATATGGATCTCCAGAGCGAGGCCTCCTGCGCCACCAACGAGAAGCTCAAGGACAGCCTCCGGGACATCAACAACGGATTTGACGGCGGCTCGCCGCTGCTGTTCCGCTGAGCGCGGGGTCTCTCCATATCTGCGGCATAATTCCAGGGCATGTCAACGCGCGGGGCACTGCCTGGAATTATGTCGTATTTTATCGTTCTGCATGGTTTTTATCAGGCAGGAAGAATCAGGCAAGGGCCTCCTCAAACACCTTTAACAGCTGCTCCTGGTAAAAGGGCTTGTCCACGAACCCTCTGGCGCCGATCTTCCTGGCCCTCTCAAAGGTGTCCTCATATGCCAGGGAGGACACCATCACAATCCTTGCGTCCGGATGCTCCTTCAGAATGATCTCGGCGGCGTCTATGCCGTCCATCCCCTGCATGATGATATCCATGGTCACCAAATCCGGAGCCACTTCGGCGTACCGGGCGATGGCATCCTCCCCGCTGCGGCAGTATGCTGCCACCTCGTAATCCGTGCCCGCCAGGGCATCTTCCAGCTGCACCCTGACCAGCCGGGAATCGTCTACTATCATGACACGTCTCTTCATCTTACATGCTCCCTTCTGTCAGCTTATGTCCCCGGCGTCCTCGTCCTGCTGCGCACAGGGCACATGGTGGATCAGCTGCGCCCCCTCGTTGTACTCATTGGAATAAGTAAGGACGAACTGAACCTCCCTTCCCTCCGGCTCAAAGCGCCCACGGTAGAACGCCGGCGGGTTGAAATGCGCCGGAACCTGCGTCGCCTGGAACATGGCTCCGGCTATCCTGCCGCACAGCACATTGAAATATTCCTTGCTGAACTCTTCCAGGTCTTCGGGCTCCAGCATTTCCTCATGGAACGAGTTGCAGGCCATACGGTACAGCAGACTGGTGTCCGCACAGAGTGTCAGGCTGGTATGGAAGCCTTTGTCAAAGGTAATCTGTACCGTGCACATATCCTCCCCCGGCGACATGTCCTCCTGGTGCAGGCGCACACCTGCAGTACGCTCCGTCACATCCTGGACCGCCTGGTTCAATATCCGTTCAAGTTCTTCCTGAGTCAGCGTGCTGTTCATAGCTCAATCCTTTCTTCCACGAAACCCTTGCCCTAAGCCCTTCCGTCCTGCTCCAGCGCCCGCTGGATCCGGTTCCGCAGGTCATCCTCATGGAAAGGCTTCAGTATATAGTCACAGATTCCCAGCTTCGCGCTCTCCAGGACGGAATGGGAATCCTCCACGCCCGTAAGCATGATTACAGGGATGTCTTTCCGGTCTTTCATGGCGCGGATCTCCCGCAGCGTCTGAATACCGTCCTTGAGGGGCATCCGGATGTCCAGCAGAATCAGGTCAGTGTTCTCCTGTTCCAGATATTTCAAGGCGCGTATACCGGAATTCACCATCGTCACCTCGTAATCGTTCCGCAGGGCATCCCAAATCCTCGATAAGATGATCGCTGCGTCATCCACTACCAAGATACGTTTTTTGCCGTATCCGTCTCCTGTTTGGGTCATTTGCGCTCTTCCTCCTTTTAAAATATGGCCAGAAGCTGACGTAACAGCTCTTCGGCATTGTCATCCTCATACAGCTTAAGCTGCTCCTGTATCTGCAGCAGACGCTCCTTCATATCCTCCGGCAGCTCATGGCGCAGGATTTCCCCCACACCGTCCGCGCATTCCCTGGAACGGAAATGCTCCAGCTGATCCAGAGCCGTGCCCACCTGCTCCTTCAGCTCCTGCGCAGTCAGGGCGGGAAGCTTAGCGGCCTCTGTATCACCCTTTCGTCTTCTCTGTTCCAGGAAGAATCCTATATTCTGCAGGAGCGATTCGTAGGCCTTCAACAGCGCGGGAAACTCCCGGGCGATAAAGGCGCTGTCCCCTTTGGCGGCCGCGTTCTCCTGGGCTCTGGCCATGGCAGAGAGATCCATGGCGCCGATATTGGCGGAGGCGCTCTTCAGGCCGTGTACTTCTATCTGGTAGCGCTGGACATCGGAGTCCACAAGCTGGCGCAGCAGCTCGGTCTTGCGCTTCCCGTCCATACAGTAAAGCTCCAGCAGATCCAGGAATTCCTCCTCCACACCGGAAAAAAACTGCATGGCGGCCTTCATGTCCAATCCCTCGATGCGGATGGACTCCGGATTCCACTGCTCCTCCGCGCCGTTTCCTTCCGTCTCTGTCTGCCTGTACTTCTCCGGCACCCAGCGCAGCAACAGCTGGTTCAGCTCCTTCCTGTCCAGGGGCTTGGCAATGAAATCCTGGAAGCCGTTGCTCAAAAACTGCTCCCGCATGCCCTCCATGGCGTTGGCGGTCAGTGCGATTACGGCGGGGGCGGTGCCGTTCTCCCCGCAGTCCCTGCGAATGATCTCTGTAGCCTCTATGCCGTCCATCATGGGCATCATATGATCCATGAAGATGATGTCATACCGATTGTCCCGCACCAGCTCGATGGCCTCCGGCCCGCTCTCCGCCTCTGTCAGATCGAATTCGTAGCTTTTCAGGAATCCTCTGGCCACCTTGCGGTTGATCACATTGTCGTCCACGATGAGCACCTTGATGCCCGGCGCCCTGAAAGCTTCCCCCACGCCCTGCTCTGTCCGGGAGATTTCCGGCATCTCGGAGACGGGGCTGCTGTCCGTTATCCTCTGGAGGATGGTGATGGTGACCAGGGTCCCCTTGCCGTAAGTGCTGTCCACCTGAATGGTGCCGTCCATGAGCTCCACCAGCTGCTTCACGATGGCCAGGCCCAGCCCGGTGCCCTCCACGCTTCGGTTGCGCTTGGAATCCACCTGCCGGAAATCCTCGAATATCTTGCTCAGGTCTTCCTCCCGGATGCCGCAGCCCGTGTCCTCCACCCGGAAAGTGAGCATCTCCTCATCCGGATTCTCCCCGGGCTTGCCCGAGATGCTGATGCGCACATACCCTTTCTTGGTGAATTTAATGGCATTGCTGAGGATATTGATCAAAATCTGCTTGATCCGCCCCTGGTCGCCCCTATAGCCGCAGGGAATACTGTCGTCCATCTCGTACTTCATGATCAGCCCGTGCTGGGAAGCGACCATGTCCATCATGCCCACGACTTCATCCGCCACTACCTTTATGTAGTAATCCGTGGGCAACAGCTCCATTTTGCCCGCCTCCACCTTGGACAGATCCAGGATGTCGTTGATGATGGCCAGCAGGTTCCTGGCGGCGGACTGCACGTTCTTGGCATAGCCGTAAATCTGGGTGTCCGCGCACTCCTCCATGATGATATCGTTCAATCCGATGATGGCATTCATGGGGGTGCGTATCTCGTGGGACATATTGGCCAGGAATTCGCTTTTGGCGATGCTGGCCTTCTCCGCCTGCTGGCGCACCCGCTTGATTTCATTGATATAGGCCTTGATGTCGGTCATATCCAGAATCAATATGACGCAGCCCTGCTTCCTGCCGTTCTCGTCTATGATCTTCTTGCTGTGGCTCTCGTAATGCTGGCCGTTGATGGAGAAGCTCTGGGGGATGTCCTCATTGAGCATTTCCTCCCGGAATTCTTCCAGTACCCTGATGCTCTCTCCCAGCTTGTGGGCGGGCAGACAGGTGAAGATATCCGCGGCGGCCCGATTGTAGCTCACCAGCCGGTCATGGTCGTCCAGGGCGATCACCCCGTCCCCCAGGTTCTCCAGCACTTTTTCCGCCGCCAGATGGCGGAAATCATAATTGCGCCTACTCCACACCACGATGACTACCATGGCCATGGAGATGGCCAGGGTCATGGGCGTGAAGTCGAACACCTTCACCAGCTTGAAGACATAGCCTGCCAGCACGATCACCGGCAGGGTGGAAATCCCCAGAATCGTCCAGTACTGGCGGTTCACCTGTCGATCCGAGCGCACATGGATGGCCCGGGCCAGAGTGAATATGCACAGCCCATAGGGAATAATGATGCGGGTGAACATAAAGAGCGTGTACAGCGGGCCGTAGGTGATGCTGACATAGTGGAACCCGTCCGCGGCCGTCAGCCATCTGACCTCTCTGTAGAAAAGGCCGTGCCAGTTAAAGAACACCGTGGGCAGCACAAGGAAATTGGCAACAGTCAGAATCCGCAAAAGTATCTTGGGCGGGTTGGCGCTGCAATAGAGATAGGTGAACCAGCAATAGAACAGCGGCACGAAGGCAGAGCCCACGTTCTCCACGGTCACAGCCGTGACGGCAGCCTCCACCGTGGGAGCGGTCAGCTCCAGCAGATAGCCCACGTTCTGCACCAGAGCTCCGCACATAATGAAAATCAGGAATTTCTGTTCCCTGGCCCCCTCTCCGTTGAGCAGGAGGATCAGCGCGATAAAAGTCAGGCAGATGCCAAAGCCCTCCAGCGCGATGACCACGTTTACCATATTGATACCCCTCTGCGCTTCCATGCGCATATCCATCAATCGCTTAAAATCAAAAGCCGTTTCACTCCATTCATATCATAGTATATCTCAACTGATATGTCAAGAAATATGAGGCCTGGCGGAACTGCCCGTGAACAGCAACCCGTCTACCTGTATCCATCGGAATAGGAAACCGAAGCCTCGTTCCTCCTCATGAACAACAGTCCGAAAGAGCCCGGCCCGCAGTTGCTGGCGATGGCAGAGGAGGCCTTCTGCAGGTAGACCCGCTCAAAGGGACAGTACTGCCGCACCAGCTCCTGGATGTACTGCAGGCTCTCCTCGTCCATACCCGCGTAGGTGATGAACAGAATCCGCCTGTCGATGCCCCTGGGATTCGCCAGCGTCTTGCGCACATAGCCCTTTATCACATGGTAGAAGCTCCCCATCTCCATGCTGCTCACCGCCATCCGGCTCTTGCGCAGCACAATCACCGGGTGCAGCAGCAGGGCGTCGCACATCACCTGCACCCGCTTGGAGATCTGTCCCGACTTGCACATCATATGGGTGCTGTCGATTATGAATGCGGACGAAATATAACGGCGCAGCTTCTTCACGGTCTTCACGATTTCGTCCCTGGATGCGTGGTTCTCCGCCATATGGGCCGCATAGAGAACGGAAAGGCCCATGCTGCTGGAAAGGTGGCCGGAATCGATTACCGTGACATTCTCAAAGGACTTGGCCGCCTCCAGGGCGTTCTGGTATCCCTCGCTGACATGCTTCGCCATGGTGATATGAATCACGTTCTGCGCCTCCGTCAGCTTCTGCGCGAAAAAGCGTTCATAATCCTGCACATCCGGGGGCTGGGAAACGCCCTTCTTGCCCTCCGCCATGTGGGCCAGCAGCTCATCCGCCATCAGCTCCGACTCGTCCAGAAAGCGCCCCTGCTCCGTACAGATATAGTAGGGGCATATGCTGATGCCGAATTCCCGCTTCAGGGATTCCGGCAGGTCGCACACGCTGTCCGTGGTGACCATCAGCGATATCCGCTTGGCCTGTTCGAAGATCAGCACGTCCTTCCCGATCTCCGACTGGCTGGCGGTCTCGCTTAAAGCTACCAGCTCCTTGGGCAGGATGCTCAGCACGGCGGCCTCCAGCAGCGCGCCGCTGATGGGCTTGGGCAGGTAGCCGCTGAATCCCTCTTTCCGGTAAATCTGCTGATTATCGCTTCCCGCATTGGCGGTGAGGGCTATCACCGGCACGTCCTGGCACAATCCCCCGGGCTGGGAATGCAGCGCATGGAGACATTCTATCCCGTCCATCTCCGGCATCAGGTGATCCATCAGGATGCAGTCATAATGCTGGTACTGGGTCAGCCGCAGACATTCCGCGCCGCTGGACGCCGTGTCGATCTGCACCTTGGTGTCCGACAGGAGTTTGCGCACCACCATCAGGTTCATCTCGTTGTCGTCCACCACCAGCACATGGGCGCCCGGCGCCTCGAAGCTGTGCCTGTACTGTTCCCCCTCGTGCACCTTCATGCGGGAGGTCAGCGTGAATGTCCCCAGCTCCCTCTCGCTTATGATGTCCTGCTCCAATGTGACCAGGAACGTGGAGCCGTTCATGTAGACGCTGTTGACGCTGATCTCGCCGCCCATCAGTTCCACAAGCTGCTTGACTATGCTCAGCCCCAGCCCGGTGCCCTCGATGTGCCGGTTCTTCTTCTCGTCCACGCGCTTGAACGCATCGAATATGTAGGGGATGTTCTCCTTCTTCACCCCCTGGCCCGTGTCCTCCACGGAGTACCAGACCCGCACCCGGTTCACGCCCACCCGCTCGCAGCGCACGGCAAGGGTGACGGAGCCTTCCTTCGTATATTTCACCGCATTGTTCAGCAGATTGATCAGCACCTGCTTGATGCGCACCTCATCGCCGCAGAGCATGCTGGGCATGGACGGATCCACCTGCAGCCTGAATTCCAGCCCCTTTTCCCGGGCCTTGATCCATATCATGTTCACGATCTCCGAGAAGAGCTCCCCGGTCTCATAGGATGAGTTCACAATCTCCATTTTGCCCGACTTGATTTTGGACAGGTCAAGGATATCGTTGATCAGGGTCAGCAGCATCTTGCTGGCACCCTGGATGTTCCTGGCGTTCTCGGCAACCTCGTCGGAAATGTCCCCCCGCAGGATCATCTCGTTGAGGCCGATGATCGTATTGATGGGCGTGCGTATCTCATGGCTCATGCTGGAGAAGAAATGGTTCTCCGCCTGGTTCAGCTCCTCGATTTCTTTCTTCTGGCTCTTGGTGAGCTTGTTCTCCTCCTCGTAGAGATAGTTCTGGAACAGGAGCAATATACTTGTCAGGAACCCGACAAGTATCACGGAGCGGGCAGAGTCGAAATAAGCCTGGGCCATGGTATTGGGTATCACCAGATCCGGATAATGGTAGGCCAGATAGTAACAGATGACTGTCTCCACTATGCACAGCAGAAAGAACACCCCTTTCCGCCTTCCCTCCAGAGTGATGCTGATATAGATGAAGCAGAGCACGAACCACTCAGGCACCCCGCCGTAGAGTCCGCCTCCCGTGAAGAACACCACAGGGAACAGCAGCAGGAGCAGCACCACTATGGCCGCAGCCCCCGCATTGATGCATTCCTTTTTGATGCTGATTTTGGCCGCTATGTAGATGAAGGCCAGGCTTCCCGGCAATATGAGCAGATTCACGCCGCTCCTGCCCAGAACCAGGATGAAGACCAGCGCCACCATGCTGATGCCTGTGACAAGCCTGAACATCCTCTCTCTCAGACTGATTTTATGGTCAAAAATGATTTCCAGCCACTTCCTGAACACGGTAACCTCCCTTTATAAATCGGCAATGCTCTCGCAGACCTCCCCGTACATCTGCAGAAGCAGGGGATGGTTCTCCCGAATGTATTCCACGTCTCCGTTCTTGCCCGCCTGCTCCAGCGCCTTGGCCTGGGCGGAAAGCGCCTCCGCGCCGATGGTCAGGGACGTGCTCTTCAGCGCATGGGCCTTAATCGCATAGTCCGTCCAGTTGGCCGCCTCGTAGAGGGCCACCAGCTCAGCCCTCTTCTCCTCCGCCTGGTCGTGGAACATCTGCAGCATATCCAGGTAGAACGCCTCCTCGCCGCAGCAGTAGTCCAGCCCCATCCCCACGTTGATTCCGGCGCGCACCAGAGAGCCATAAGCTCTGAAAGGCTCTTCCTGTCCCTCCGCTGCCTCCGGAGCATCCCCGGGGGGAGTCTGCGCTTCGGCGGCAGATGCCTCTACTGCAGGTGTCTGCGCTGCAGCCCCCGGTTCCGTACAGCGGACTGGTTCCTCTCCCGCTGCCGTCCCCGGGACAGTCCCCGGTTCCGCCCGGCGGGCGGATGTCTCCTCCACCGCCGATCCCGCAGCGTCCTTCCCCTCCGCCGTCTCGGCCTCAGCCGGCTTCTCCGGCGCTGTGGGGGCCGCATCATACTGGATGCGCTCATCCGGCAGCACCCGCCGCAGCACCCGCTCCAGAACAGCGCGCTCTATGGGCTTGGGGATGAACTCCGTAAAGCCCTCGTTGCGGAACATCTCCCTGGCACCGCTGATGGTATTGGCCGTCAGGGCAATCACCGGCAAATCCTTGTAGATTCCATTGTCCATCTCCCGGATGCGCCGCAGCGTCTCCACGCCGTCAAAGCCCGGCATCATATGATCCAGGAATACCACATCATAGGATGTCACGGCACACCGCTCTATGGCCTCTTTCCCGCTTAAGCATGTGTCCACCTTAATGCCGTAGCTGCCCAGCACGCCTTTGGCCACCATGAGGTTCATGTCCTCATCGTCCACCGCCAGCACATGCACGCCCTTACAGGTAAAGGGCCTGCGGCCCGCGGCCTGGGCCTCCTCGAAGTCGTTCCCGCCTTCCTCGTCGCTGAGCAGGTTCACTATGGAAAGCGCAAAGAAAGGCTTGCGCAGCACTAAGAGCCTGCTGTCCTCCTCCAGCAGGAAATCCTTGTCCGCAATCACAGCCACCGGAATCGTCTGTGCCAGCTCCTCGTAATAAGGGGGATTGGCCATATATTCCGTCTGCGCGATGAACACATGGGTCAGCTTGCGGTCTCGCAGGAGTTTCAGCAGCCCTTCGAAATTATGGGCCTGATACCCTTCGATGCCAAGCCCCTCCACCATGTGGAGGATCATCTGGTCATAGTATCTCCTGACCTCGTCGCGGCTGTATCTCTCCGGCTTGAAGAAGCAGGCGATGCACAGCTTCTGGGCATCGGGAACCCTGATGCAGGGCGTTTCGTCCGCCACCCCCTGAGGTATGGTGATATGTACCTGAAGCCCCTGCTGATCCAGGCTCTCGAAGTGCACAAAACCGCCCATGGAATGGAGCAGTCCCCTGGCAATGGGAATGCCCAGCCCCAGCCCGCCCACATACCGGCGGCTTCCGGAATCCGCCTGATAGAAATCGTCCACTATCTGTTCCAGCTGGTCCGGTGCCATGCCGATTCCCGTGTCGCTGATATCGATGGTCAGGTTGATGCCGTAGTTCTCCCGCCGGAATCCGATGTACAGGTCGATGCCGCCCTCCTCCGTGAACTTCATGGAATTCTCCAGCAGGATCCGCAGGACATGGGAAATCTTGTCCGCATCGCCGATCAGCACTGACGGTACTCTCGGGTCGATGTCGAACACCATTTCCAGTCTGTTCCTGTCGCTGTTCTGCAGCGCGGTTATGGCAATCACGTCGTTCACCACCGATGCGATCATATAGGGCTCCTTTGCGGCGGTCAGCGTGCCCTCCACGATTTCCGTATAGTCCAGGATATTATTGATCTGGCCGGAGAGGCGCTTGCCGGCCAGCTTGATAGAACGTACGTTCTCCCGAATGTCCGGGGCGATGTCCTTTCCCAGGGTCACCTCGCTGATGCCCACCACCATGTTCACCGGGGTGCGCAGTTCATGGGACACATTTGACAGGAAATCGGCGTTCTGCCGCACCGCCGTGGCAAGCTGCTCCTGCATGCGGACATATCCGGCCTTCTCCACCTGTCTGCGGATGATGCGGTATCTGGCCACGTTCACGGAGCCCGTCACAGCACAAAACCCCATCACCAGCCGCAGCACCGTCCGCTCCTCAGGCTGGGCGCTGACGGTGTGGAGCACCAGGAGATGGTACAGAATCAGGCATACATAGAGCGCCCCTGCCATATACAGCAGCCGCTTTCTGTTCAGCAGGGAGAGCAGCAGAATCACCACACAGGCCGCCATGGGGATATCATAGAGGCTGGTGGGATGTACCCCAAAAAAGAAGAAATCCATGATCAGCAGCCCCGTACATATGTTCTCATACATGAGGTCCGAGCCCACCCGTCCGATATGTAGCCACCAAACCGTCAGGCAGCCGATGATGATGATGGGGAGCATCCACAGCTCCCACGACATAATCACGGCCATCAGGCTCAGCAGCACACTCACGATGCTGAGTGTGCTGACCATTAGCAGATGCATGCTTGTCTGGGCTTCCGTCCTCATTTTTTATCAAACTCCTTTGCAATCCGCTCCATCAGATCCTGGGGCAGGAACGGCTTCTTCAGATAGTTGACCGCCCCCAGCCGGATAGCGTTCATCACATCATCCTCATGGCCGGATGCCGTCAGATATATCACCGGGATGTCCAGCCCCCGCTCCTTCATGCGCTGGAACGTCTCGATTCCGCTCATGCCCGGCATCTCGATATCCAGCAGGATCAGGTCGATTTCTTTGTAGTCAGAGATGATATCCAGGGCTTCCTGTCCGGATTCCGCCGTCAGTATGTCGTAATACTTCTCCAGAATCAGCCTCGTCCTCCTCAGGTTCATCTTGTCGTCATCCACCACCAAAACACGTCTCATATCGCCGCCTTGCCTCCTTATCTAATCTCGTGGACCTCCCGAATCGCTCTACAGTCTATTTTACAATAAGACGCTGAAATCAAGAATTCGCGAATTCATACATACAATCAAGTATACCATACTGCTGCCAGCGTCCGCAACGAATCTTTGGCAGAGAATAAATTAAAAATTTATAAACTTGTCCGGCTCCGCCCGCCTGATGTATTCCTTCAGGAGGAATGCGCAAAAATAGGGAAAGGTGTAGATTCCGTCGCTGAACCCGATATTCCCTCCCGTGAGCTTGATTCCCCAGCCGATATCCGGATACTTCTCGCTCTCGATCAGTGTCCGCAGGGACTTTGCCGTCCCCCTCGTGGCTTTCACTTCCACCGGCACCAGGGAATCCTTTGTCCGCAGGAAAAAATCCTCCTCCAGAGTGGAGTCCTCCCTCTTATAATAATACAGCCCATATCCGCATTTCACCAGGGCCTCGCCCACGATGTTCTCATACAAGGCCCCCTTGTACACATCCAGGTTCTTATTGGCCCGCAGATCCTCCTGGGCTTCCTCATCCATCATCGCCACGAACAGGCCGGAATCAAAGAAATAAATCTTGTACTTGGTGTCGTCATAATTACCCCGCAGGGGAAGCTCCGGGAAATTCAGGCAATAACACACATGAATGATTCCCGCGTCCGTCAGCCACTCGATACAGCCCCGGTAATCCTTGAACCGGGCGCCTTTGGCCACCTTGGAAATCTGGAATTTCTTGTTGTCCTTCGCCAGCTGCACCGGAATCTGTTCGAACACATTGAGGATTCTCGCCTGATCCATGCCGTCGGCATACTTCCTCACATCTTCCCTGTAATCCGCCAGAAGCTGCCTTTGTATGTCCAGGGTTCCCTCGAATGTCCCTTTCTCAATATACTCTCTCACCACTGCCGGCATCCCGCCCAGAATACAGTAATCCAGGAAGAGATTCCCGTATGTCTTCATCGCTGATTCATTGAAAGGCGTCAGCGTCTCCATATGCCACAGCATTTCTTCGATATCCCTGCCGCCATATCCCTTTGCCCAGAGAAATTCCTCGAAGTCCATGGAGACCATGCTGTAATCCGTCTTGTAGCCCACGCTGTTGCTCTCAATCCGCCTGTAATGGATGCCCAGGAGGGAGCCGCTGCAGATGACATCGAACCTGCCGTCAGTCCTGAAAAATTTCAGGGAGGCGGCAATCTCCGGATACTCCTGGAGCTCATCAAAAAAAAGCAAAGTGTCCCCCTCCGTAAAACGTCTGGACGGATCCATACGGGAGATATTTCGGATAATATCTTCTGTCTTATAACCATCCTCTGTAATCAGCTTATATTTTGGTTCCTCCACGAAGTTGATGTAGACTACATTTCTGTAGGCCTCCTTCGCAAAATGCAGGATGGATTCCGTTTTCCCCACCTGTCTGGCCCCCCTGACAATCAGCGGCTTACGATTCGGATCCGCCCTCCAGGATACCAGATACGCATCAATTTTCCGCCTCAAATATCCCTCAGCCATGCACACCCTTCCTCCTTGCCTTTATATTATACAAAAGATACTCTCTCCGTTCAACATGAATCACAAAAAATGAGGGACTTTTTTTACCGAATCGCAAAAAGATGAGGGACTTTTTCCTGGCATGCCACAAAAAAATGAGGGAATCCCCCCTCATTTTTCAGACCTCCGGCAGCGCGTACTTCTCCTCATACTCCCCAAATCTCCTGTCGAATTCCCGGCTTCCATTCCGGAATTTCCGCAAATGCTCATGGAGGCTCATATCCTGCAGCGCCATGTCCAGCATACAGCCTGCGATGTTGGAGCAGTGGTCGGCCGTCCGCTCCAGGTCTGTCAGCATGTCGGACCACACGAACCCGGCCGTGATGGAGCAGCCCCCCTGCTGCATCCGCAGGATATGTCTGGTGCGCATCTGTTCTTTCAGGTGGTCGATCACCTCTTCCAGGGGCTCCACCGCGGCGGCGGCCTCCAGGTCCTGCTCCAGGAATGCCTCCAGGGACAGGTCCAGAATCTCCGCCACCGCCCCGCAGAGCACCTCCAGCTCACGGCGGGCCGCAGGGCTGAAGCTGCGCTCCTTCTGTGCCATCTCCTCCGCGGCGCCCAGGAGGTTCACGGCGTGGTCGGAAATCCGCTCGAAATCCCCGATGATCTTCAGCAGCTTTGTCGCCTCTGTGCTGTCCGCGGCGGAAATCTGCAGGGCGCTGAGCTTTACCAGGTAGGTACTTAAGATGTCCTCGTAGTAATCCGTCTTCTCCTCTTTCAGGCGGATGGCCGCCGCCAGCTCCGGAGTCAGGCTCCCCAGGGCATCGATGGCTTCTTTCAGGGACGCCACGGACATCTGCGCCATGGACCCGGTGACCCTGTGGCAGCGCTCCAGGGCGATGGAGGGCGCGGCGAAGAGGCGTTCGTCCAGCTCCATGTACTCCTCCTTGCGCCGCACGTCCGGCACCAGCTTCGTCACCAGCTTCTCCAGGACGTCCGACAGAGGCAGGATCAGGAGCAGGCACAGGATATTGAAGACGGAGTGGGCCACGGCAATGCCCAGGAGGGAGGCCGGCTCCTCCAGAAAACGCAGGTGGAATATCCCTCTGGCCACGGAGAATACCGATATCCACACAGCCGTTCCGATACAGTTGAAGGACAGATGCACCATGGCGGCCCGCTTGGCGTTCTTGTTGGCTCCCACCGAGGAAAGCATGGCTGTGACGCAGGTGCCGATGTTCTGGCCCATGATGATGGGGATGGCCGCCCCGTAGG
>NZ_CAJUCP010000011.1:0-102664 GCF_910585425.1 uncultured Acetatifactor sp.
TCATTTGTCAAGGTGCCTTGCCGTCTTCATCAGCGGCAACTTTGATAGGATATCACAGCTTTCCGCTTTTGTCAACAACTTTTTTAAAACTTTTTTCTTTTCTTTTTCCAATCTTTTCAGATTGGCTGTTGCCCTTTCTGTCCGGCAACGAAATATACTATACCACCTTCCCCGCCACTTGTCAACAACAATTTTTCCTTTTTTTTACTTTTTTCAACAATTTATTTTTATATAGCAAAAACGCCTGTTTCCAGACGTTTCTGCCAACTGTCACTCACCGCTTGACAACTGAATTGTGTGAGATTTCGATTCATTTTTTAACTGAAGCTCCACGGAGGAAATCGATTCCGCCGTATCCGCGTCCACCATGACTATCAGCACCGCCTCGGCGCTGGCTCCCGCGGGCAGGGTGTCCGCATAGAAGGCCATGTCATTGGGCAGCATCGTCGAAAGCGCCCTCCCGGCCCGTCCTCCGTCCACCGAAATCCTGTATGCCGTCTGGGAGGAAAGCAGGTCCACACTCGTCTCCTGCTCCAGGGTATTCGTGAGGGAGAACTTGAGCACCAGCAGCTTTTTCCCTTCCGTGGCCGTGACGGCAAAATAGTCGCTGTCCCCCGGATAGCTGTCGCAGATCTCCTGCCCCGCGAAGCTCAGGGTCACACCCTCCGGAAGCCCCATCACCTCTTCCGCGCTGTATGAAGGTTCCTCCACGGACTGCCCTTCATCCGTGACCTCCTCTCCCGAGGCGTCCACTATGGGCGTGTCGTCCACCGGATCCATGCCCACTGTCTCTTCCGGGGAGCGCGTCGGAACGGGCGCCTGCTCATCCATCTCCTCCACCGGCGGCAGATCCATGAGCCTGCTGCCGTGTCCCGCGTCATATTGCACCATCCTATACGCGACAAATTCCCCTATGGCGCGCATTTCCTCCTCGCTCACGTCCGGAATCTGGTTCTCCGCGCACCCGCTCAGTCCCAACATTGCCAGCATCAATACTGTCATCACACTCTTTTTATGCTTCATCCTGCCTCTTCCTCACCCTAATCCGGACTGCGCCTCCGCCTCCGGTTCTCTATTTCATCATACAACATATCTCTTCCTACGACAAGACAAAAAATATTGTCAGGCGCTCTTTTGGTACATAGAATATTTATCCGCATCGCTCTTGTGGCAGCTCACCCTGATCCATACGCCGTCCTCCCTGTACTCCTGCTCCAGCACAGTGGCGTTTTCCATGAAATAGGAAACGATGCCCCCTTTGTCATAGGGCAGAAGGAAGGCGGCCTCCACCCTGTCCGCATAGACGCATTCCTTAATCATCTCCACCAGCTCTTCCATGCCGCAGCCCAGGGATGCCGCCATGTGGATCTGCCGGCCGTTCACCCTGGGGAGCTCCGGCATGCCGCACTTGTCGGCTTTGTTGTAGACCACGATCTGGGGGATGTCCCCTGCCTCCAGCTCCTTCAAGGTCTCCGCAGTCACCTCCATGTGCTGCCTGTAATGCTCATCGGAGAAATCCACCACCTGAATCAGCAGATCGGCGTACTTCACCTCCTCCAGTGTGGAGCGGAACGCCTTCACCAGCCCATGGGGCAGCTTATCGATGAAGCCCACCGTATCCGACAGGAAAAAGGGGATGTTCTCGTCCTTTCTGGGATTGATACAGCGCACATTGGTGTCCAGAGTGGCAAAGAGCATGTCCTTTTCCAGCACTGTCTTTTTAGCGGCATATCCGTTTTCCGTATTGTCCCCGTACAGATCCACCATGCGGTTCATGATCGTGGATTTGCCGGCATTCGTATAGCCCACCAGCGCCACCTTGGGGATGGGCGACTGGCTGCGCTTCTTGCGCATGGTCTGTCTGGCTCCGGCTATCTCGTCCAGGTCTTTCCGCAGTTCACTGATCCGGTGCTCGATTTTCCGCCGGTCCAGCTCCAGCTTCGTCTCGCCGGCTCCCCTGTTGCTTAAGGAGCCCCCTGTGGTGCCGCCCTGCCTGCTTAAGTTCTCCCGCATCCCCACCAGCCTGGGCAGGAAATACTGGAGCCTGGCGGTCTCCACCTGGAGCTTCGCCTCTTTGGTCTGCGCCCTGATGGCGAAGATGTCCAGGATCAGGTTGGTCCTGTCCAGCACGGGCAGCTTAAGCTCCCGGCCCAGATTGCGCACCTGGGAAGGGGAAAGGGCATTGTCGAAGACCACCTCCTCGGCTTCGCACTGTCCGGCATATTCCCGGACCTCCTCCACCTTGCCTGTACCGATGTAAAAGGCCTTGTTCACGGCCGGCATGCGCTGGACTATGATCCCCACCACCTGCTTATACGCCGCCTCCGCCAGGCTTTTCAACTCTTCCATGGAATGGTCGAAGTCCTGCTCCTCCCCCGTATCCAGGCCTACCAGCAGCACCTTCGTATAGTTGATTTCCTCCATTTTCATATAACCCTCCCTCTCCGCACGCTCTGTGCCGTAAAGTGCAGCCACCCGGAAAGCCTGCCTTTTCAGACCTCAGCTCCGCTCGTTTCCGTCCAGCTCAAACCAGAAAAGCACACCATTATTGTAGTTCTCCACACCGTATTTCTGGTTCATGGATTCCATGATGGCTTTCACGATGGACAGGCCTACGCCGCTTCCCCCATACTCCCTGGTTCTGGCCTTGTCTACCTTGTAGAATTTCTCCCAGAGATGGGGGACGGATTCCTCGGGGATGGGCTGTCCTGTGTTGAACACGCCTATCCGCACCTTGCCCTCCCGCTGCTCCAGGGAGACCACGATCAGTTTATCACTGTTCCCCGCCACTGCCCTGCAATGGTTCACCGCATTGGAAAAATAGTTCATGAAGACTTCCTCGGTCTTGTACACATCGCCCCATGCATAGACGGGCCCGTATTCCTCCATACGCACCGTTATCTCATTCTGTCTGGTGAGGATTCCGGCGGACTGCACATAATTCTTCACCAGAGCGGCCACATCGAAACGCTCCATGGCCACCACGTCGTTGCCGAACTCCAGTTGGTTCAGGGTCAGTAGCTTCTTCACCATGTTGTTCATCCTGGAGGCCTCGTCCACGATGACCTCGCAGTAGAAGCTGCGGCTCTCCGGATCGTCGTTGACTCCCTCGGACAATCCTTCCGCATAGCCCTGTATCAGCGCGATGGGTGTCTTCAGCTCATGGGAGACATTTGCCAGGAACTCCCGGCGCATGGCGTCTATCTGCTCCTTCCTCTCGATGTCCTTCTGGAGCTCGTTGTTGGCTGTCTTCAATTCCGAAATGGAACGTTCCAGGGAGGCGGAAAGCTTGTTGATGTTCTCTCCCAACAGCCCTATCTCGTTGCTGGCACCGCCCTCATACTTTGCCTCGAAATCAAGGTGCACCATTTTCTCCGATATGCGGTTCAGCTCCAGAATCGGCTTCGTGATCTTCGTGGAGACGAACCAGACGATGACGCCGCCTGCCAGCGTGGCCACTATGCCCATATAGGCCAGGAACCGGTTGGCGATCTTCGCGCTCTCCCGGATGCTCTCCAGCGGCGTGTGCATGATAAAGGATATGCCGGTGCTCAGTCTGCCGTACATTTCCAGGAAATCCTCCCCTTCGGTGTGCAGCTTCTGCACCACATAGCCGTCCCCCTCTTCGATTATCTCCACCTCATCGGTGAAAAATCCAAAGATATATGCGGTCAGCCGTTTCTCAAGTTCCTCTCCGCCGTTTATCGAGGCATACTTCAGCCGGGAATTGGCGTCCATCACATAGACCGTGATGTTGTATATGCCGCAGACATCGTTCAGCTCCTTGCGGAAGGCCTCCGTGCTGTAGGTATCGCTGTTGGCCGCCTGCTGGATCTTATGGTATGCCTCGTAGATGATTTCCGTCCTGCTCCTGATGTAATACTGCCCCAGAAACAGGATGTTCATCAGCCAGCACAAAAAGATAGTGCCTGCCATCAGCCCGATGAAGATCAGCGCCAGCTGCCGCCTGATGGAATGTGTCATTGCCTGTCCTCTTCCAGTTTATATCCCATGCCCCAAATGGTCTTGATCAGCTCGCCCTTCTCCCCCATCTTGCTGCGGAGCTTTTTCACATGGGTGTCGATGGTGCGGGCATCCCCGAAATAGTCGTAATTCCATACATTGTTCAGTATCCGCTCTCTGGAGAGCGCAATCCCCCGGTTCTCCAGGAAATAGGCCAGAAGCTCGAATTCCTTGAAGCTTAAGTCCACCGGCCTGCCGTCTATGGTCACCTGATGGGCGGCCTTGTCCATCAGGATGCCGCCGCAGCTCACGATCTCCTCATTGGCCGTCTGGTTGGTGCGGCGCAGGATCGCCTCTATCCTGGCTACCAGTATCTTCGGGCTGAAGGGCTTGGTCACATATTCGTCCACCCCGAGCTGAAAGCCCTGGAGCTCGTCCTGCTCGTCCGCCCTGGCCGTCAGCATGATGATAGGCACCTTGGAATAGGCGCGGACTTCCCTGCACACCTGCCAGCCGTCCATCTTCGGCATCATGACATCCAGGACGATCAGGGCGATGTCCTTCTCCTTGAAGAAAATATCCAGCGCCGCCTCTCCGTCCCCGGCTTCGATGACGTCATAGCCGCTCTTTGCCAGGAAGTCCTTCACCAGCTTGCGCATCCTGCTCTCATCGTCCACCACCAGTATCTTCAAACGCTCCATTTCCCCACGACCTTTCTCACCGTCATATTGCAGCTCTCCTGCCAGGATTTATCATAGCATAAAAATATGTCGAATCTGTGAAAGTCCGCGCCTGAACCACCTGCCTCAGCCATCGTCATTCATTCAGCTTCAGTTCCCTCTCCCTGTCGCGGATGGTCTGCTCCCTCTGGTTCAGCTCCTGCTCCCAGGAGGCGTACTTGTCGGTGATGGCCCTCTCGTAGTTGATGATGTTGGGCTGGTCGCTGACAAAGGAGATGACGAACATGGCCACGATGGCCAGCGCCAGCATCACGTTCAGGATGACGGAAAGGGTGAACCGCTCCTTCTCCTTGTCCCGGTCCCTCTTCTTCGAGGGCGCCACCCTGCTCCTGGCCGGGCTGGTGTGCTCCCGCAGCTCCCCGTCAAAGGTGACGTACAGGGGAATCTCCATGACGGTGGCCGGGTCTATCTCCGGCCGGGAAAGCAGGAACTCCCGGAGCCTCTCCAGATACCGCAGTCCCACGGGCGTTCTGAACAGGCGCTCATGGATGGTCTTCTCATAGATATAGCGTATGCTTTCCGGCGAGGAATAATCTATGCGCTCTTCCAGATACGCTATCCTCTGCTCCTCCGCCCGGGCCAGCCCGGCATCCTTCTCCGTGAAGAAGAGGAAACCGCCTACGGCCAATTTGTTTTTCTCGGAATCCATTGGGCACCTCCTGTTTGTTCCGTTATCATAAATGCGGCTGCCGCATTGTGCAATGATTGCCTCATGCGCCAGCCGCTGTTTCTTCGGTCTGAACCTTCCATTCCTTTACCATGGTGGTTATTCCTTGATATAGTCAATCTCTGTCAGGTTGATTCCCGAAGCTGTCAGGATGACTTTCAATTCCTTGTAACGTTTTTTCATCTTCGTATATGCTTCGGTCTCCTTGTCACAGGACTGCATGTAATCCTGCAATCTGGAAAATTCTTCTATGTTTCTCTGGAGCATTTCTTTTTCCGTCATAGACACCCCGCTTTCTCAAGTCCGGTTGCTTTGTGCCTGGAGTAGAGGGGAGCCTGAACCCAAGGGGTTCGACTCGCCCAGTTACTTTTCGAGTGGAGTTAAATACGAGGTTTCCGAACCCTTCTGACAAAGCAGTGGGTTCGGAACTTCGCATTCTAATGGAGTAGAGGGGAGTCGAACCCCTGTCCAAAAGCCCATTCCCTGTCCTTCTACTATCATAGTCCGTTATCTTCGCAGGTCTTTCTCCTGCATTTTCCCTCCTCTGACAGACAACGAACGATCTGGCAGATTCGGTAGCTTCATGGTACGCCCGCGCGGGCAAAGCTTAGCGCGCGTCGTTTCCCACATCGTCGATGCCCGGATTCCGGAGTGTGGGTGCCCCGGAGCGGACAAGCCGCCTGAGGCGGCGTCACCGGCTGCGATTAAGCAGCCAGTGCGTACTGATAATTATCTTCAGCGTTTAGTTTAAGTTTGCGATTAACGTGTCGCAACGGATAGCTTCTCCAGCTGCAAGACCCCTGTCGAAACCTTTACTACCCCTTATATGATTTTCAAGCTTCTTCCGACTGCGGCCGCTCCTCCAACAGCTCCGCAATCTTTTCCTTTGCCTCCTCCAAATCCTTGCAGCCGTCCAAGATCATGGATACCATTTTTATGATCCTGTCAAACTGCTTATCTGTCATTCCATCCATCATCTGTCAGTATCTCCTACTCTTTTATGATATCCAGTTCCGTAAGATCGATACCGGATGCCGTCAGTATCACCTTCAGCTCCACGTAACGGCCTTTCATCGCCTTGTACGCATCGGAACTCTTTTCCACAAGAACCATGTATCCCTGTAGTCTTGCGAATTCCTCCACGTTTTTCTGCAAAAGCTCTTTATCAGACATCCGACCACCTGCTTTCCCGGTACAGCGCAACAGTCCAACAAGTTTCCCCCTCCGCCTTTATTATAGCAATCTTTCAGAACGGTGTAAAGCCTTTAAATATTTTTTATCTTGAAATCCCGCTCCGCTTCCCTGCGCTGGTCCTTTCTGGCGATGGATTCCCGCTTGTCGTAGAGCTTCTTGCCCCGGGCCAGGCCTATCTGGGTCTTGACCCTGCCGTTCTTGAAATAGACCTGGAGGGGGACGAGGGTGTAGCCCTTCTCGGCCACCTTGCCCGCCAGCTTGTTGATCTCATACTTGTGCATCAGGAGCTTCTTCACCCGCAGGGGGTCTTTGTTGAAGATGTTCCCCTTTTCATAAGGGCTGACGTGCATGCCGTAGACGAAGACCTCGCCGTTCTCTATGCGGATGAAGGATTCCTTGATGCTGCACTTGCCCATGCGCATGGACTTCACCTCCGTGCCGTGGAGGGCGATGCCTGCCTCATAGGTCTCGTCTATGAAGTATTCGTGGTATGCCTTTTTGTTGTTGGCAATCAGTTTCTGCGGTTCCTTTTCCTTTGCCATTTCTGTCACCTCTATACGCTGCCCGCCGCGGCAGATGGTCTAAGACCTGCCCGGCTCCGGCTTTCTATGCAATGCTGAAATCAATCGTCCGGTTGAACCGGTCGCACTCCTCCACCCGCACCCTGACGGGCATGCCCAGCTTGTAGCTCTTCCCTGTGGCGTCCCCCACCATCTCGTACCTGCTCTCGTCATAGCGGAAGAAGTCCCCGGACAGCTTGGACACATGTATCAGCCCCTCCACCGTATTGGGCAGCTCTACATAGATGCCGAAGCTTGTGATGCCGGAGATGACGCCGTCGTATTCCTCTCCGATGCGCTCCTCCATGTACTCCACCTTCTTGAGCTTGTCGGTCTCCCGCTCCGCCTCCTCCGCACGGCGCTCGGTCTCGGAGCTGTGCTTTGCCACCTCCGGCAGAATCTCCCGGTAATGGGCAATCCGCTCCTCCTTGAGCCTCCCCCGGAGCTGCTCCTTGATGATCCTGTGGATCTGGAGATCCGGGTATCTGCGGATGGGGGAGGTGAAGTGGCAGTAGTAGGGACATGCCAGCCCGAAATGACCGCTGCAGTCAACGCTGTACTTGGCCTGCTTCATGCTCCGCAGGGCCAGGCGGCTGATCATGGGCTCCTCGGGCGTCCCGGCGATTTTGGCCAGGAGCTTCTGGATCTCCTTGGGGTGGACTTCCTCCCCGGAGGTCTTCTGCCCTGCCCTTCCCACCGCTTTCATGTAGTAGCCGAAATTGTTGATGAACGCGGCCAGCTTCTGGATGCGCTCCCCGTCCGGCACATCGTGGATGCGGTAGACGAAGGGCAGCTCCATCCAGTAGAAATGCTGGGCTATGGTCTCGTTGGCCGCCAGCATGAAATCCTCTATGATATCCGTGGCCACATTGCGCTCGTAGGGCTTGATTTCCGTGGGATGGCCGTCCCTGTCCAGGAGAATCTTGCACTCCGGGAAGTCGAAATCGATGGAGCCCCGCTTACGGCGCTTCTCCCGCAGTATGGCGGCCAGCTTCTCCATCTCCCGGAACATCGGGACAAGCTCCTTATACTGCCCGTAGGCCTCCTCGCGCTCCGCAAGGCCCTCGTCCTCCAGCAGCTCTTTCACCACCGTGTAGGACATGCGCTTGTCCACCCGGATCACGGACTCGCAAATCTCGTAATCGGAAATCTCCCCGTCCGGCTCCACGGTCATCAGGCAGCTCAGGGCCAGCCTGTCCGAGCCCGCGTTCAGGGAGCAGATGCCGTTGGACAGCGCGTGGGGCAGCATGGGGATTACCCTGTCCACCAGGTACACGCTGGTGCCCCGCTTCAAGGCCTCCCTGTCCAGGGCGGAATTCTCCTGGACATAGTTGGTCACGTCCGCGATGTGGACGCCCAGACGGTATCTCTCCCCGTCAAATGCGATGCTGACCGCATCGTCCAGGTCCTTGGCGTCCTCGCCGTCGATTGTGACCATGACCAGGTCCCGCAGGTCCCTGCGCCCCTCCATATCCGCTTCGGACACCTCCTGGGACACCCGCTCCACCTGATTCATAATCTTCCCGGAGAATTCCACCGGCAGCTCATAGCCGCGGACGATGGACATGATGTCCACGCCGGGGTCATTGATATGGCCCAGAATCTCCACCACCCTGCCCTCGGGGCTTTTTCTGTCATTGCCGTAGTCCGTGATGTCCACCACCACCTTGTGACCGCTCATGGCTCCCTTGGAGTGCTCCTTTGGCACGAAGATATCCTGGGGGAGCTTATTGTTGTCCGGGACTACGAATCCGTAGTGTTCCTTTGCCCTGTCATAGGTGCCCACAATCTGCTTCATGCCCCGGGCGACGATCCTGACTACCTGGGCCTCCTGCCGCTTCCCCTCGCACTCAGGCAGCAGGGCCACCTCCACGGTGTCCTTGTGGAAGGCGCCGCCGGTCTTGTCCTCCGGGATGTACAGGTCCTCTTTGCGCCCCTCTATCTCCACGAAGCCGAAGCCCTTGGCATGGCTGATGAAGGTCCCTGTCAGGGCACGGCCGTTGCCTTTGACATATTTCGCTTTTGGGGTGAGGGCCAGCTTCCCCTCCTCCAGGAGCTCCCGCAGGATTGCGCGGAAGTCCTCCCTGTCCTCTTTGGCCACCTGCATGAAGGCGGCCATCTCTTTCTCTTTCATGGGGACGTAGATGGAATCGCTGACCAGCTCACAGATGATCTTCTTCCTGGCGTCCCACGCTTTTTGACTCATATTTCCCATATCCTGCTATACCCCATACCCGCTTTTTGCAGGTGAACATAAAAACACTCTTGCCGCATCCGCAAGAGTGTCTTTTCTACGTATCTTAAAATACATTCAGATTCAGTATGACCGCAAGAATCATGAACAATGCGGCCAATATCTTGGTAAGCTTTACCAAGAGGCCCTCCATGGAGCGTCCTTTGTTCTTGCCCCAGTAAGTCTCAGCGGCTCCGCTGATGGCCCCAAGTCCCGCCGACTTGCCCTCCTGCATCAATACCAACACAACAAGCGCTATGCATATGATGATGAATAAAATTGTCAGTATAATCTTTAAGGCTCCCAACTGTCCCACACCTCCTATGGTCTCCCTGCCCTCATGAGAGGGTTTTATCCACCGGAAACCGTATCTCGCATTTCATATATTGTCTATCTTAACACAGTCCCCATATAAAAGCAACCATTATTTACATTTTTTGTCCGTTTTTTTCGCATCATTTTTCCGCAGTCTACCAATTCTGGAGCTCCTGGAACGTATAGAACCGCAATCCCATCTCTTTGGCTTTCCGGAGAAGGTACAGAAGCCTGTCCTCCGTTATGCTCCAATCACCGGCTCCTATGGCATGGGAGTACAGCGACACCACTCTTCCTTTTCCCGCCTTGAGATTCGCCAGGATATCATCAATCTGCGCCTCATACTGTTCCTGCGAGCTGTAGTTCCCATTATCCAGAGACAGGGATTCCACATATCCCTCCCTGAACTGGTGCTTGTCGGTAATCTGTAGGAAATACGCCCCCCGCAGAACCTTATAATGCCCGAGGAGCTTCTCGTCCAGCTCCTCATCGTGGCTCCCCTTTGGATATGCGAAGGTGGAAAGCTCGATTCCTCCGTCCCGAAAGACCTCTATCGGGTCAATCGCCTGCTGGTATACTTCTTCCTCGCTCAGCGCTGTCAGTTCCTGATGTCCGGCGGTGTGGAAAGCTATCTCATGTCCTCTTTCCATCGCGTCATAGCAAAAATCCGTCGGTTCGTCGGCGCAGATGAAAAAAGTGGCTTTTACGTTGTACTCGTCGAACAGGTCAAAATATCCCTCCCAGTTATCCGCATTATAGTCGTCGAAAGCCAGCAGGATGCCGCACTGATTCCTGTCCTGAATCCGGTATAGCTTTATCCCGCCCAGGACGATTCCCGCAGCCAGTATTATCCCGCCAATCAAAAACAGCAGCTTCTTTCTCATAATCATGCCTCCTCAGACACCTCTTTCCTCCCCAACGCCTCAAAAAAAACACATCGTACCTACAGTATCACTATGCCCGCTTCCCGTCAAGCGATATTTCCGTCCAGAGGGAAACGCTCAGAGGGAATCTCATTACTTTTCCCGAAGCAGACTGCCCCGGGCATGGTTTTTCAGTATTGTAGTTCCTCCCCTGTTCTGGTATAATCAGATTCATATAAGGGCACATAGACAATGGCAGCTTCAGCCTGGCAGGAGATTCGGACAGTTCCCCTGGGAGCTACGGTAAAAGCTTGCCCCATAGGCTGAAAGAAAGGTGGCGAAATGAGTTTAGCAGCAAGGCAACCGGAATACTACACGATGGATGATATCAATAATCTGCCGGAGGGAAAAAGGGCCGAATTGATCGACGGCGAGCTGTATATGATGGCAGCGCCCGGCAGGCTCCACCAACGATTTGTAAAGAATCTGACCTATCTTATTGAGGATTATATACGGCGTAAACAGGGAGACTGCGAAATATATCCCGCCCCGTTTGCCGTATTCCTGAACGCAGACGACCGGATTTACGTAGAACCTGACATCTCTGTCATATGCGATAAGGAGAAGCTCACTGAGGAAGGCTGCAAAGGGGCGCCGGATTGGATCATCGAAGTGGTCTCCCCCACAAGCCGCCCCATGGACTACAATAAGAAGCTGTTCAAATACAGGACTGCGGGCGTCCGGGAATACTGGATTGTTGATTATGAGCGGGACCTGATCACGGTCTATGACTTTGAGCATGACGAAATGACGGACTTCACCCTGAAGGAAAAGGTGAAAGCGGGAATCTATGAGGATCTGGAAATCGATTTTTCACAGATGAATCTGTAACAGCAAACCCTTTTATCCGCTACCTTCCGATGATGAAAATTTTTATCCCCAAGGGAAGCGCCAGGCCTCTCTTGGGGATATTGAAATCTCTCCTACACGCACATACGGTCAAATCTGCCGCCGGTTCATGATGCTTTCCGTTCATAAATCCAACAACCTGACAGACTTTAGTGAATACAGGTCTATATCACCGCCAAAATCAACAGCAGCAGGAACAGAACCAGGATGACTCCCAGGACGATAAAGCCCCGGATTGCCCCCTTAAAGCACGACTTGGCATTTCTCTTGTAATGGAAATGCTTGAATACCGCTCCTCCAATCAGGCCCAGAATCGGCAGGAAGAAGGACACCAGCGTGTACCAGATGCTTCCCGTATCACGGGGCGGGGCCTGCAGGAATTCCTCCAGATCCTTTGCCACCTTCTTCGCCTGCGCCTCCTCAGTGGTCTTGCGCGCCTTGGCGAACTTTTCCGTCTCCTCCGGTGAGATGATGTTGACGGCCTTCACCGGCTGGCCTTTCTCCCGCAGCGCCTTATACTTCTCGATTTCCGCCTTATTGCCATAAATCCAGTGGTCATGGCCGATATCCACGAACTCCGGCTTATCCGTGCTGTAGTCGTGGATGGATGGATCGTATACAAACTGCACCTTGTTCTTCTCCAGCTGCGGATCCGGAATCGGAATCGCGGAGATCAGGGAATGGGTGTAGGGATGCAACGGGAAGTTGAACAGCTCCTCCGCCTCCGCCACCTCCACGATGCGCCCCTTGTAGATGACGCCGATGCGGTCGGAGATGAAGCGCACTACGGAAAGGTCGTGGGCGATGAACAGGTAGGTGACGCCCTTCTCCTTCTGGAACTTCTTCATCAGGTTCAGCACCTGCGCCCGGATGGACACGTCCAGCGCCGAAATCGGCTCATCGGCCACCACCAGCTCCGGCTCCATGACCATGGCCCGGGCGATGCCGATGCGCTGTCTCTGTCCGCCGGAGAACTCATGGGGGTATCTGGTCAGGTGCTCGGGCAGGAGCCCTACGTCATGGATCATGCGCTCCACCTTCTGCACGCGGTCGGCCTCGTTCTCAAAGAGGCCGAAATTGTAAAGCCCCTCGGAGATGATGTAGTCCACCGTGGCGCGCTCGTTCAGCGATGCCGCCGGATCCTGGAACACCATCTGCACATTGCGGATGACCTCCCTGTCCAGCGCGCGCGGAATCTTCCCGGAGATGCGCACGCCCTTGTACTGGATCTCACCGGCCGCCAGCGGGTTCACGCGGATAACGGCCCGCCCGATGGTGGTCTTGCCGGATCCGGACTCACCGACCAGTGAAAATGTTTCGCCCTTGTAAATGTCGAAGGACGCGTCCGTGACTGCGCGGACGGCTGTGTCGCCGCTGCCGAACGTGATGTCGATGTCCTTTACGGACAGCAGTATCTCTTTTCCGTTCTCTGCCTTCGGGCCGTGCTCCGGGAAGAGGGAACGGCCGTTTTTCTTTGTCTTTATAATTGCCATCTTTCCTTCCTCCCCTAGATATTGAACGCTTCCATCAGCTTATTGTGGATATCCCGGATGCCCTCCGGCTTCTCCACCTTCTCCGACCGCGGATCCAGCAGCCATGTCTTCGCGTAATGCGTATCCGTAACCCTGAACATCGGCGGCTCCTCCAGAGTATCAATCTTCAGGCAGTACGGATTGCGGGGCGCGAACGCATCGCCCGTAATGCTGTTGTACAGGGAAGGCGGCGTGCCCGTGATGGAATACAGCTCCGTGTTACGCTGCGCAAGCTGCGGCAGGCTCGACAGGAGTGCCCAGGTGTACGGATGGCGCGGGTCGTAGAAAACCTCCTCCGCCGTGCCCACTTCCACCATCTGCCCGGCATAGAGCACCGCCACCCGGTCCGCCACATTCGCCACCACCCCCAGGTCGTGGGTGATGAACACCGTCGTGAAGCCGAACTCCTTCTGCAGATCCTTGATCAGCTGCAGGATCTGTGCCTGTATCGTCACGTCCAGAGCCGTGGTCGGCTCGTCGCAAATCAGTATCTTCGGCTGGCAGGACAGGGCAATGGCGATGACGATACGCTGCCGCATGCCCCCGGAATACTGGAACGGGTAGTCGTCGAAGCGCGACTCCGCGTTGGGGATGCCCACCTTATGCATCAGCTCGATAGCCCGCCGTCTGGCCTCCGTCTCGGAACACCCCTGATGGCGCACGATGACGGAAGTAATCTGCCTGCCGATGGTGACGATGGGGTTCAGGCTGGTCATGGGATCCTGGAACACCGTGGCGATACGGCGTCCGCGGATCTGCTGCCAGTCCCGGGCGTACTTGACATTGGCCAGGTTCAGCACGCAGATTCCGTGCAGCCGTTCCGCTGTCTCGTCCAGGTATTTCACGCGGAATGCCACCTTGTCGAAGACAGCGTTGCGCTGCTCCTCATCGTCCAAGTCCACGCCGGTCTGCATGGCCTGCTTTAAGACCGCCAGAAGCTTAAAGGTAAGCTGGAGGCGCTTCATCAGGCCGTAACGCCCCACCGACAGGTGAATCTCTTTGCTCAGGATTTCATTGCGCTTCTTCGTCTCCTCGGAAATCTGCCCTTTGATCTCCTGCTCGTACTTGGCCTTCAGCTCGGCCATCTGCTTATTGTAGCGCTGGATGAAAGCGGTGTCCTTTGCCGCCTCGGCCTTGCGGGCCTTTTCTTCCGCAGCCTCCTTGCTCTCCAGCGCCTTGATCTTCTCGCCGTATTCCTTCAGCTTCCGGTCCGCGGCTTTGATGCGGTCCTTTTCATGGCGGGGGTCATAGGTCTGCTTCTCATTAAAGAGATTCGCCCGCTTGAACTTCATGTCGCCGAGTTCGTTCTCGATGGCCGCCCGCTCTTCCTCGCTCAGGGACTCGCGGTTCTTCTTCTCCGCCTCCAGTTCTCTCATCTTCCGATATGTCTCCACGCCCAGCTCATAGCCGGAAATGCTGTTCAGGCGGGAGAGCGTGCTCTTCATCAGCTGTCTCCCTCCCGACGTCAGCTTCACATATGTCTCCGCCAGCTCCGGGTCGTTTAAAATCAATCTGCCCTCATCGATGAATCCGTTGGAGTCCGTCATGCCGGCGAAGGTCTTCGTCAGCACGGACTTGCCGGATCCGGACTCGCCCACGATGGCGATGGATTCATTCTCATAGATATCCAGGTCGATTCCGCGGATGGCGGTCAGGATGCGGCCGCGGACCCGGAACTTCACATGGAGGTTTTTCACCGAGAGCAATACTTTCTTATCTTCCATCTGAATGCCCTCCTCACATATGCGTCCTGGGGTCGGACGCGTCTCCCAGGTTCTGGCCGGTCACGTAGAGCACCACGGTGATGACCGAAGCCACCGCCACGGGAGTCCAGAATTCCCAGCCCCATCCAGGGGTCACCATAGCATTCTGCGCCTCATAAATGAGACGGCCCAGGGATACCTCGCTCATGCCCAGCCCGATATAGGAGAGGAATACCTCCGAGGAGATGTAGCCAGGGATAGCGGCGGCAATCTCCAGCACGATGACGCTGGTCATGAAGGGCAGGATGTTCTTCAGGGCAATCTTGAAGATGCTGGTGCCCAGGCAGCGGCTGGCCAGGTTGTACTCATGGTCGCGGATGATGATGACCCGCGTCCGGATATAGTAGGCCATGCCCAGCCATCCCATGATCGTCATGGCGAAGACCAGCGTCCAGAAGCTGGGGGAGAACACCATGACCAGCACCGCGGTGAACAGCGTCCCCGGGATATTCCCCAGAATATTGTAGACCTCGTTCATGATCATGTCCACCTTGCGGGAGAATCCCCAGATTGCCCCCAGCAGGATGCCGATGGTCATGTTGATGGCCGCGCATATGACGGCCAGGGATACGGAAATCCGGGAACCGTTCCACACCGAGTCGAATGTGGACGCGCCCGTCCCGCCTGCGCCGAACAGCCATTTTATATGGAACCCGTAGCGCTCGATGGCCGCGGAGGGCGTCAGATGCTGGCCGCCCCGCTCATTCACGTAGAGGTACGGATTCACCTGGTCGTCGTACCCGATCACTGTGGGATAGAGATACGCGAAGGCAATCAGCACCGCCAGGATCACCAGCACTACCACATTGATCTTCTTGCGGAAGAACACGCGGAACACGCTCTTCCAGTAGGAATAGCGCGGCGCGGTGATTCTCTCAGAGGCCAGTTCGTCATTATTGATGCGGGAGAACAACTCCTCGTCCGACAGATTGTATTTCCTGCTGAAATCTTCCACTGCGCTCACCTCGCTTTCTCTGTAAAGGAAATCCTCGGGTCAACCGTCGCCATCACCACATCGCCCAGAATCAGGGACAGCACCGACAGCACCGTGTAAAACAGCGTCACGCCTACGATGACCGAGTTGTCGTACTGGTTGATGGCGTCAATCAGCAGGCCGCCCGCGCCGGGAACCAGATAGACGCGCTCGGTAATCAGTGCGCCCGTCATGGCGAACAGGAGCGAACCCGGTATCCCCTGGAAAATGGGAATCGCCGCCACCTTCATGACATGCTTGAAGAATATCTCCGTCTCCGACATGCCGCCGGCACGGGCAAACTTCACGTAATCCGAATTCATCTGGTCGATCATATAGCGGCGCATCCACTTCATCATGCCTGCGATGGAGGGCAGCGCCAGGGACACGATGGGCAGCACATACATCAGCCGGGTCTCAGCGTCCATGTCGAATGTCCATGGCAGCCCCATGGCCCGCCCTATGCCCTTGAAGATGAAAATATACGCCAGGCTCGGCACCGCGGAGATGAACATGATATACAGCGTGCCGAACTTGTCCAGCAGACCTTCCTTGTACCGCGCCATCAGCACGCCGATGGGCAGCCCCAGGATATAGACCAGGAGGGTGGAGATGATGCCGATCACAAAGGAATAGCCCATACGGGACTTATTGTTGCGGAATGTCTGCACATTCGTATAATCGTCCGTGTACCTCTGCTGGTACATGACATTGGCCTCCCTGGAACCTGCCACGTACACCGCCGTGTGCAGATTGTCCGCGCTGTTCTCCGTCAGCCCCGTGGGATATGTCAGGGGAAACTGGCGGTAGGAGCCCTGCCCCTGGGTCATGCTGTTGAATACCTCCACGCCCCTGGTCACCGAGTAGGAGGCTCCCAGATGGAGATTCAGGAAGTTCTGGTGTATATAGGGGAATTGATCGTCAAAATACAGCAGATATCTGTGGATGGTGCCATTGCCGATGATGGCCGGTGAAAATTTCTCCCCGCCGTACACCGGATCGTAAAGCGTGAAGGTCAGTCCTCTTTCGCCGATGTCCTGATCCTCCGGCACCTTATGGATATTATCAATCTCGAATATGCCCGTGAAATACTTCCACAGGCGCGAGAGCACATTCTTCTCCTTATAAGCGAAAAGCACCTGGCCCCCACCTGTGGCCAGTCGGTTCTTCGATATGATGGCGTCCAGCCGGGTCACGGTGTAGCCCTCTTCTCTGCAGTAATCGTTAAACTTCGCCACGTATTCCGCCACCTCCGGGGAATCGTCGCTCCCGTCCGCAGACCGGCCGATGCTGGATAAAGCGCTGCGGGCCGCCTCGTCTATCTCCCCGCTCTCCTGGAGCATCGCGAGATAGTCGCTGTACGGAAGGTAGTCCAGATAGCCGTACTCCTCCCATTTCTGATGCATATACGTGACTCTCTGGTTATTGAGCTGCTTGGTGAACTGGCCGTCCGTCTTGAATATCTTCATCCTGTCCATCAGCCCGTAGACGAGTATCATGACGATAAAAATCACCATCACAGTCGAAAATAGGCCATGCAGCAGTCGTTTGATTACATATCTGCCCATAACTCCCTCACCTCTCTTACATGGTTTCCCGCAGCCGGTCGCGGGGATGGTCTCCGGCCTGTTTAAAACAGCCACAGGGGGGCGGGTATACCCGTCCCCCTGTGAGCATTGTCAAGTCTCAGGAACACCGGGGCTTTATGAACCGTAGATACCCCACTCGATACATTCGTAGCCATTCGGAATGACAGTGTCAAGATAGGTCTGCGCATCCCCGTAGTCAGGGCCCCAGCCTGTCAGACCGCCCAAATCGTAATTCATCATGTACCCCGCAGTCGGGTTATAGGCCGCATCGCTTCCGGTATCGCTGTCGCCCTTCGCTACCAGGTTCACGATGACCATACCGCCGAAAGCCGCGTCATAAGACTGCTTCACTGCGTTCTGGGCAGCGGAACCCGTGGTGTCGAAATCATCGTAAGGCATATCCAGGTAAATCGGATTCTCCGCGGAAATCTCGATGCCCTCCGCGGCAAGCTCCTCCACGGCCTTGGCCAGATATTCGCCGGCCGCCTCCGGATTGTACCAGCCGTCGAAGCTGAAGCTGGAACCGGCTCCGTCAGCTCCCGTGGGATCCCAGACCTTCATCGGATAGCCGTCAGCGGTAATCGCCGCCTGAAGGACTTCACCGTACTGAGTACCGGCCGGGAATGTGGTAGCGGTGCCTGCGATATCCACCGTAAATTCCTTGGTGGCGGTGACGAAGTTTCCGGGCACGTAGGAGTTGGTCATCTGACCGTAGGCATTTTCCTCGCCGTAAATGACGCTCATGTAAGCGAAACGGTCATAGGAAAGGGCCAGCGCCATGCGGAAATTCTGGTTCCTCATAGCGGCCTTCGTGCGCTGGGCATCCGTCACGGTCTTCTTGGAAACCATGGCGGAAGCATCGTTGTAAAGGTTGGAGTGCGCATAGCGGTTCACATTGGTCCAGTTCATGATAGACGTCGTGCCCTCATGGCTGGAATAAGAGTAAGCTTCCACATAGTTCTTTTCCGGGTCAACCTCTGAAACCTGCTGCTCCGCCAGGGGGCGCACCGCAGAGGACACTGTCACGCTGTAGAACGTGCCGTCCAGGAAATTATTCCAACCGAACAGAGGATCCGTGCCATCGGTGTAACGCCTGGTAATCGTCTTGTTATGGACATTCTCGGCATCCCAGTAAGCCGGGTTAGCCGCATAGCTGATGGTATTCTGGTAGGTATAGTTGCTGATCAGGTAAGGGCCGCAGTACGCGATATGCTCCGGGTCGGTGCCGTACAGATAGCCCGAATCGGCGCTGTCGAACTCTGCGCCGAACTTACCGCCCTGAGAGGTATAGTAGTCGCGGCTCAGGGGAGCAAGCGCGCTGTAGCCGGTAAGGGTGAGGAACCAGGGAGCATTGGTCTCCAGCGTGTACTCAAGGGTGTAATCATCCAGCGCCTTGACGCCCACCTGGCTGAAATCGCTGATTTCGCCGGTGCCGTACTGCTTCAGGTTCTTCACTGTGCCGTAAATCAGATCCGCCAGACCGGCCTTGGTGTCGCAGGCATGCTGCAGACCGGCCACCCAGTCGTCGGCCTTGACCTCGCCCACCTCAGTGCCCTGGCTGGTGACCCACTTCACGCCCTTGCGGATGTGGAAGGTATAGGTGAGGCCGTCCTCGGACACCTCATAGCTCTCGGCAAGGCCGGGCTGCTGTATGTTCTCGTTGTCATAGGTCAGGAGACCGTCCCAGGTAGGGGAAATCACTTCGCCGCTGGCAGCCTGAGCCGTGCCCAGCGTGTCCCAGGTCTGGGGTGTGGTGCCGTAAGTAAGCGTAATGTTGTCGTTGAGGGTCAGCTCCTTCTCCGCTGCCCAGTCAACCAGAGCCTGCCAGGCTTCGCCGGTGCCGACTTTGGAGCTCCACAGCGAGGTGGCCTCGGCGCGCTCATCCGGCGTCAGGGGTCTCTCGTTCACCACAAGAAGGTTCTTGAAGCCGCGGTAGGTCTGGTCAAAGCCCCATGTAACCGTTGGAACGGAACGGGGGATGACCTTGGAGATGCCGGAACCGCCTGTATTGTTCTGCATGGGCACGCCCAGTCCGGCCTCGAGGAACTTAGCCTCTGCCACGGCCATCTTACCCATACGGGCGCTGGGATCCACCTCTGCCAGTGCCTCCTGATAGAGCGCATAGAAATCGCCCAGGATCAGGTCATAGACCTCATCGGACTCAGGCCCATAATTCGCTGCGTCGAAATTCTCAAGGGTGTTCACTTCGGCCGCCGGAGTGTTGTCCACCACGATCTCCGTGGCCCCACTGTCGGACGGCTCCGACTCGGATGCGGATACTTCGGAAGAGCTTTCGCTCTCGCTGTCCAAGGGCGTCGATGCCGCATCGGAAGATCCGCCGCTCTCGCCGTTGCCGCAGGCCGTGACGGTCATCATGGCCGCCGCCAGAACAAGGGCGAGCGCTTTGTTTACTTTTTTCATGTTTTTTCCTCCTCTTTCATTCTAAATTGTCACACGCACCTCTACACTTCATTCTCTCGAATCGTCCAGGCCTGTAAAACAGTATGCGGACGTGATAGTGTATCATTGTATGCAATCAACATAATTCAGTATAAATTACACTTATCCAATTGTCAAGTTTTTTCTTCTATACTGTAGTGTGGAAAAGTTTTCATTTATCATAGTTTTTGTGAAATGTACCCAAATTTTGTGTGGTTCCAAACATTTTTCCATGGCAAACATGCAGAGGAAATACTCTTCCCCCTATGTTTGCTCAAAATACAACCAAAATCTGCCGCGAACTGTAGAAAAAAGAGACATAACGCATATTTTATGTATTTGTCTGTAAAAAAATGTCCAGTTTGCGGCTGGCCACCCGCTTCTGCTCCTCGAAGCTGTGGGCATAAATGTTCATGGTGGTGGAGCAGCTCGCATGCCCCAGATATTTTGAGATATCCACGATGTTCATGTCTAAGTAATTCAAAAGGGTGGCACAGGAATGCCGCAGCCCGTGGAGCGGTATGGCGGGCAGCTCCTCCAGCCCCTGTGCCGCTGCCGCCTCGTCCTGCTCCCTGACCCATCTGTTGTACCGCGTCAGATGCCTGACGAAATATTGATAAGCCGTAGTATGTCCCATGAGGCTGCCGTCAGAGCGGGTGAACAGATTGCCGTTTCCCTGCCAGCCATCGCCCAGCGCAAACCTGCGGGCATCGTATTCCTCCCGGTACTGCGCAAGGAGCGGCAGTATGCTCTCCGGAAAAGGCACCCTGCGCAGGGATGTGCGGTTTTTCGGCTGCTTGAGTCCAAATCCGCTCTCCGTCCGCCCGATTGCCTTGGTGATGGAAATCTCCAGCCTGTCGAGGTCGATGTCCTCCCAGCACAGGGCGAGGGTCTCCCCCTTTCGGAAGCCGCAGAAGATGGACAGGGTGAAGAATACCCGAAACTGGGTGGGCACGGGATAAGGGGTGCTCAAGGATTTCAGGAACATCAGCGACTGCCCGGGCGTAAAATAACGGAGCTGCTCCTCCTGTTCCTTTTGCTTCTTCCTGGGCTTCCTGGCTTCTCTGCAGGGATTTCCCGCAATCAGATTCTGGCGGATTGCCGACGTGAAGATGCCGCTGAGCACATTGGCATAGCGCTTGATCGTCCCGGCGCGATAGACATCGGCCAATGTGCCGTAAAATGCCTCGATGTCCGCCGTCCTCACCTGGGCCAGCTTATATGTCCTGAAAAAGGGAAGGATCCTGCTCCGCAGGAGCTGTTCGTATCCGATGTAGGTCCCGCAGGCCAGCTCCGCTTTCATTTCCCCCAGCCATCTTTCGGCGAATTCCTCGAATTTCAGCTTCGCGCCGTCGCAGTCGTGCCCATACTTGATCCTGTCCTCCATGTCCATGGCATATTTCCGGGCTTCCTTTTCCTGCTGCCTCTTTGTGGCGGACTGGTTCACGGAATAGGTCAGGTTCTTCACCAGCTTGTTCCCCCGCGCGTCATATCCCAGACAGATTACGATGCGATAGACCACTCTGCCGCTTTTGTGGACGATTCTCTTCAATGATGCCATACTCTCTATACCTCTTTCCTCATTTGTGGCGCAAATTTGTAAAATATTCTTACCATTTGCAAGCGGATTATAGCAAGCGAACCAGGAAAAGTCCAGATTCAGCCGGAGGAAAAAAGTGTGAACTCCGGGATGGGAAACCGCCGGATGCGGTAACTTCACCCAGGCGGCGGGCATTTTGACGGATGTGAGTGTAATTTATACTGAATGGCACTGGAGCTGTCGCGTTTTTCTTGTATACAAGTATCCAATGAGCGCGGGCAGAGACCGGAATAACAGACAGGAGGAAAAAATTGTGAAAAGAAAGAAGTTGCTTGCGCTTCTGCTGGCATCCGCGATGGCCTTCGGCCTGACCGCCTGCGGCGGCGGAGATACCCCCCCGGCGGAAGGAAATGAGACGTCCAGTCAGACAGATGATGGGGAGGCCCCGGTGGAAAGCTCTGATGAGTCCGCGGAAGGTTCTGAGTCGGACGGCGGGGAAGGCCCTGAGGGAAGTGCCGATGCAGGCGGGGCCGGCGCGGCGTATGAGAACAAGGTCATCATGGGCAACACCACCGACCTGACGGGCGATTTCCGCTTCCCCGGCTGGGGCACCAGCTCCGTGGGCGCCTCTGACCAGGATATCGGGCGTCTGACCATCGGCTACGGCACCCAGGAGGTCGCCGAGGACGGGAACCTGGTCTGGAACGACACTGCCGTAAAGAGCCATACAGAGACGGAGAACGAGGACGGCACCGCCACTTACACCGTGGAGATCAACGAGGGCCTGACCTTCAGCGACGGCACCCCCATCACGGCTAAGAACTACCTTGCCACCACCCTCTCCTTTGCCTCCCCTGTGAGCATGGAGGCCGGACGGCCCGGCACCAGCGGCATGGCATTCGTCGGCTATCAGGAGTTCCATGACTACACCGGCGAGGAAGCGGAAGGCACCTCCAAGGAGTTCTCAGGCATCCGCCTGCTGGGCGATTACAGCTTCTCCTTTACCGTGTCATCCGATTACTATCCTTACTACTTTGCCTATACCTATGCCGCGGTGGATCCCGCTCCCCTGGGACTGGTGCTGGGCGAGGGCGTGGATATTTTAGACGATGGCAACGGCGTGTACTTAAGCGAGAGCTTCTATGAGAAGAACGGAGACAGCTATGTGAAGGCTGCGGAGATCGAGGCGAACCGCTATGACCTGACGAAGTATCCCTTCTCCGGCGCTTATGTGGTCTCCGACTGGGACGCCTCCACCAAGCAGGCAACCATGACCATCAATCCCGCGTTCAAGGGCAATTATGAGGGACAGGTTCCCTCCATCGAGACCATCGTGTATGTGAAACTGACCCAGGAGACCCAGCTGGAGATGCTCACCACAGGCGGTACCGATATCCTGGGCGGCGTAACCGGCGGCAAGGATACCACGGCGGCCCTGGCAGTGGTGGACGGCGAGAATTTCACCGAGGTCCACTATCAGAGAGCCGGCTACGGCAAGATTCAGTTCGACTGCGACTTCGGCCCCACCATGTTCCAGGAGGTCCGCCAGGCGGTTACTTACCTGCTGAACCGCACGGAGTTCTGTCAGACCTTCACAGGCGGCTACGGCGTTGTAGTAGACGGCCCTTACAGCCCTGACTTAGCCCCCTGGAGGGCCGTACAGGATGAAATCGAGCTCATCGACTACTCCTTCTCTCCCGAGACTGCCAAGAAAGTCCTGGAGGACGGTGGCTGGATCTACAACTCCAAGGGCGAAGCCTACGAGGAGGGCGCAGAGGGCGTTGACGCGGTCCGCTACAAGAAGCTCACCGCCGACGAGGCGAATGTCTTAGACGGCATCAACAAGACCTATGCCTCTGTTTCCAATACGGACGGCGTCACCTATCAGACCGTGGAAGTCAACGGCGAGTACTATATGCCTCTGGCCATCAACTGGTTCGGTTCTTCCCCCAATGAAGTCACCGACCTGATTTCCACCACTCTGGCCAACAGCTCCGACCTGGCCGCTGCGGGCATGGTAGTGCGCGCTACCACAGGCGATTTCGACAAGCTGCTGGGCGAAATCTACCGTGAGCCCACCTACGGCTACAACGGAACCCCTACCTATGGGATGTACAACCTGGCTACCGGATTCTCCGCGCTGACCAACCTGGACACCTCATACCAGTGGTCCCACGACCCCGCATGGTTCACCAATTCCTCCAACAAGCTCTACGATCCCTACGACATCGACTTCCCTTATGACCTGAAGGCCGATAAGCTCTCCTATGAGGAGGCCGTAGAGGCAAGCGGCGACAAGCTTGGCATGGACTATCTATCCATGGCAATGGTGTACAATGCCGCCACAGAGGACGAGTTCAACCAGTGGTACATGGGCTATGTAGAGAGATGGAACGAGCTGATGCCTGACATCCCGCTGTATTCCAACTTCTACTATGACGTATACAATGCAAAGATCGAGAACTTCCAGACCAGCCCCTTCCGCGGTCCGGCCGCGGCGCTGCTGTACGCGAACGTAAAGGGCTTCTAAGGCTGCGGATTTGAATTCTATCGATTACAGCAAGGACATGGGGCAGCCGTCAAAGCGACTGCCCCATTCTCAAATGCACAGGCCCGTGCAAATAATCAGAAATGGGGTATGATATGGGCAAATATATACTGAAAAGATTGGGCTACATGGCCATAGTCCTTCTGATCCTCTCCTTCCTCATGTTCTTCGTCTACTCTCTCATTCCCTATGACCGGGCCGTGGCGGAGGCGGAGCCCTACAGAAAGGGACTGAAGACCACGGAAAACGCGGCCGAGCTCTACCAGGCAAAGGTGGAGGAGCTGCGCCGGGAGCTGGGGACGGATCAGAATGTCGTAGTGCGGTATCTGGGCTGGATTGGCCTGGCGCCTATCAATGGAAAATACAATGGAATCCTCCAGGGGAACCTGGGATACAGCTATTCATTCGACCGCAGCGCCAGGGAAGTGCTGGCGGATCCGCTGAAGAACACAGTGTTCATCAATATCTTCGCAACCTTCTTAGGCCTTGGGATCACCATTCCCTTAGGCATATTCTGTGCTGTCCACAGGGGCAGCAAGCGGGATACCGCCGTCCAGATAGGGACCATCATCGGCTATAGCATCCCTGGCTTCATCATCTCCATCGTGTTCATCTGGATTTTCGCCATCCTGCTGAAGTGGTTCCCTGTCTCCGGCATGAAGACGCCCGGCTCCAGCTATACCGGCCTGGCCGAGCTGAAGGACAGGCTCTACTATATGGCGCTGCCGCTGATCGTCATGACCTTCTCCTCTCTGGGGGGCATGACCCGCTATGTGAGGGCTTCCATGTCCGAGGCGCTGTCCCTGGACTGTATCCGCACCGCCCGGGCAAAGGGTCTGGTGGAGAAGACGGTCATCTACAGCCACGCGTTCCGGAATGCCCTGATTCCCATCATCACGCTGGTGATCGGATGGTTCATCGGCATTTTTTCCGGATCCATTGTCATCGAGAATATCTTCGGCCTCAACGGCGTAGGCCGGATCTATATACTCAGCCTGAACAGCAAGGACTTCGAGGTGGTGCTGCTGCTGCAGATGTTCTATGTGATTCTGGGGCTCTTGGGCAACCTGATCGTGGACATCGCTTACGGCCTGGCAGACCCCAGGGTCCGTGTGAATAAGTAAAGGAGGACTTAAAAATGAGTGAAAAGAAAGCTTCCTCCCGGAAAGGGCCTGCCCCCTTGCGCTGGCTGCGCAGAATGTTCTTTGGCGGCTCCAAGGAACTGACCTTGGCCGACGAGCGGTTCGACAGCCCCGGCAAGCTGGCAGTGAAACGTTTCTTCCGCAATCCCCTGGCCACGGGGGCGGTAATCATCTTGGCGGGAATGTTCCTCTTCGTCTTCATCGGCTCCGCCATTGCGCCGGTGGACCTGACAGAGACTGGCAGCGAGATGCTGCACACCAATATGGCCCCCACCCGGAGCCTGATGAAGCTGCCCGACGGCATGAAAGACGGTGTGGTGGACATCTCCTCCAAGGGCACCTTCACCATCGGCGTGGACACGGATGGCAAGGTCTCCATGTGGGGACAGTATGTGAATATCTCCGGGGATCCGGCCCGGGACGTGATGAACATCCCGGATGAGGTGAAGAACAGCAAGGTCGTCCATGTGGCCGCAGGATCCGACCACTGCGTTGCCATCACAGACGACGGGCGTGTCATCGCCTGGGGCGAATACGACAACGGCCAGTACGGGCATGATGGCTCCATGATCGCGGCGGCCCGCAAGCAGCCCGAGGAGCTCATGGACGGCGGGACGATAGATGCCTCCCAGGTGCGCCAGCTGATCTGCGGCAACCAGGTGACGGCCATCCTCATGGAGGACGGCACCATCTACGCCTGGGGCAATGACGGATTGAGCGCCACCAACCTCTCCTCCGTGATCAAGCACGGCAAGAAGGAGAGCCCCCTCGTGAAGCTCACCTTTACCAATGACGGCATCTACGGCATCGACGAGAACGGCGATTTCGTCTGCGGCAAGAGCACCAAGTACAATATCATCAGCGTACCGGACGAAAACGGGCGCAGTGTCAGCACGGACCTGTTCGAGTACATCGGGGACCGGAAGGTGGTGGACATCGCGGCCTCCGGCAATGCTTTGGCTCTGGTGCTGGACGATGGGGAGATCGTGGTCAGCGGCATGAAAGAGCCGCAGCCCCAGCTTCCGGAGGGGGAGAATGCCCTCACGGTCTCCGGCGGCACCAGGCATTTCGTGCTGACCACGGATCAGGGCAGGGTCTACGCCTGGGGGCAGAACTACCGCAACCAGTGCGAGATTCCCAAAGCTCTGACAGAGGAGGGCGCCGTGGACAAGGTATATGCCAGCGGATTCCAGAATTATGCTTTCAAGGACGGCAAGTTCGTGGACTGCTGGGGCCTGAAAGGGTATCTCATGGGCACTGACGACATGGGCCGGGACGTGTTCAACCGGATCATGAACGGCGGCAAGATGACCATGACCGTAGGGGCCGTGGCTGTCATCGTTTCCACCATCATCGGCATCCTGATCGGCTGCATCTCCGGGTATTTCGGGGGAGCCGTGGACATGCTGCTGATGCGGCTGACAGAGATCGTGGGGGCCATCCCCTTCCTGCCTTTTGCCCTGTGCCTGTCGGCTATCTTCCAGGCATCGGACATCCATGAGGACACCCGCATCGTAATCATCATGCTGATATTGGGCGTGCTGTCCTGGACCGGGCTGGCCAGGCTGGTGAGAGGCCAGATTCTGGCGGAGCGGGAGAAAGAATTCGTCACCGCCGCCCGTTCCATGGGCGTGAAAGAGGGCCGAATCGCTTTCCGGCATATCCTGCCCAATATCGTATCCGTCATTCTGGTAACTGTCACACTGGATTTCGCCAGCTGCATGCTCACCGAGTCCTCTCTCTCCTACCTGGGCTTCGGCGTACAGCTCCCCCGCCCTACCTGGGGGAACATGCTGGACGGCTCCCGGAGCGCCCTGGTAATCCAGTCCTTCTGGTGGAGATGGGTGTTCCCGGCGCTGTTCCTCTCCGTTGTGGTAATTTGCATCAACATCATCGGGGATACGCTGCGGGACGTGCTGGATCCGAAGTCCGTAGAAAAAACATGATGTCCGCCAGGCGGGCAAGGAGGTATAGAATTCATGTCTGAACCATTGCTGGAGGTGAAGAACCTCCGTACCTTTTTTAAGACGAGAAACGGCACGGTCAGGGCTGTGAACGATGTCTCTTATTCTATCTATCCGGGGCGGACCCTGGGCATCGTGGGGGAGTCCGGTTCCGGGAAGAGCGTCACGGCCATGAGCGTGCTGCGGCTGTTGGACGCCAACGGGTATATCGCGGGAGGCACCGTCACTTTCGCGGGACAGGATTTGGCCAAGGTGTCCACCCAGGAGATGTACCACATCCGGGGGAACCGGATTTCCGTAATCTTCCAGGAGCCCATGACTTCCCTGAATCCGGTGTTCTCCATCAGGCGGCAGCTTTCGGAGCCCTTCATGATCCATCAGAACATGGGCCGAAAGGAGGCGGCCGAAAAAAGCATCGAGATGCTGCGGGCGGTGCAGATTCCCAATCCGGAGGCGGTGGCAAGACAGTATCCTCACCAGCTCTCCGGCGGCATGCGGCAGCGGGTGATGATCGCCATGGCCCTGGCCTGCAAGCCGGACATCCTGATTGCAGACGAGCCCACCACCGCCCTGGACGTGACCATCCAGGCGCAGATCCTGCGGCTGATGAACGATCTGCAGAAAGAGAACGGAACCGCCATCATGTTCATCACCCATGACCTGGGCGTCATCAACGAAATGGCTGACGATGTCGTAGTCATGTACTGCGGCCAGGTGGTGGAGCAGGCGCCCGCCAGGCTGATCTTCACGGACTGCGAGAAGAGCCATCCCTACACGGAGGGGCTGATGTACTCCATCCCCCGGCTGAATGACGAGCGGGCCAAACTGGATCCCATCCCCGGCGTGGTGCCCCATCCGCTGGATCTCCCACAGGGGTGCAAGTTCGCGCCGCGGTGCAGGTATTGTACCGGGAAATGTATCCGGGAGGAGCCTGAATTGCTACAGGTGGCAGAGGGGCAGCTCATACGCTGCTTCTACCCGGACAAAATGGAAAGGAGGAGCGAGGAACATGGAAAAAACACAGTCCACGGCCAGCGTGAAGACCACTGACAGGGTGCAGCATACCGATACCAGGCAATCCGCATGCGGCCGGGCTGACGGCAGCGCCCGGCTCGAGGCGCAGTCCCGGCAGAAGACCAGGCTTCTGTCAATCACGAACCTGAAGAAGTATTTCCCGGTGGCGAAGCCCTCCCTCTTCGCCAGGCAGATGTACGTCCGGGCCAATGAGGACATCTCAGTGGACATCTACCAGGGGGAGACCTTCGGCCTGGTAGGGGAATCCGGCTGCGGCAAGTCCACTCTGGGCCGGGTGCTGCTCCAGCTCTATGAGCAGACCGCAGGGAGCACCATGTATTACGGGCGGACTCTGGAGGAGGTAGCGCCTGACTATGTGCTGGACACCCTTTCCAACGCGGAGAAATATATCGAGAAGTACCGCAGGGCTGCGGCCCGTGGGGAGGAGCTTTCGAAAAAGTGCGAGGCACTGGGAGATTCCGCGTCCTTTTACGATCTCCAGGACAGGAACCTGGCCCTGTGCGACGCCAGGACGGCCCTGGACTGCACGGCCAAGATTCTGGGCGGCTTCATGGCAAGGGAGACCCGCCGGGGCGCTGCTCTCCTGTCCGAAAAATATAAGCTCACCTTCCGTGCCGCTGCCCTGGCCCACCGGGCGGAGGACATCGCCGTGGAAATCCAGGCCGGAGAGGGTCTGCTGGAGGAAATCCCGCCGGAGGAATCCCCGGAAAAAGGGAAGAGACTCCGGGCAAAGATAGAGAAGCTCACCCGGAAGCAAAACCACCTGGCCGCCAGGCAGAAAGACCTCCTGGCCGCCGCAGCCGAAATCGACGAGAAGATCAGGCAGCTGAAGGCCCCCTATGCGGGAGATGCGGAATTCGCCAGGTATGAAGCCATGCTGGACCATGGCGTGGATTTAAAGCGCATGAAATACAAGGAGATGCGGCATCTGCGGAAGGACCTGCAGATCATCTTCCAGGATCCCTACTCTTCCCTGAATCCCCGTATGACCGTGGGGCGCATCATTGAAGAAGGGCTGGTGACCCATGGCTTTTTCAAGGCCGGTTCCAGAAAAATGCAGGAGTATGTGTTCAAGGTGATGAATTCCTGCGGCCTGCAGAACTATATGTACAACCGGTATCCCCACCAGTTCTCCGGGGGGCAGAGGCAGAGAATCTGCATCGCCAGGGCCCTGGCCGTGAAGCCGAAATTCGTGGTCTGCGACGAGTGCGTGTCCGCCCTGGACGTGTCCATCCAGTCCCAGATCATCAATCTGCTCCAGGAGCTGAAGGAGAAGGAGGGGCTGACCTACCTGTTCATCTCCCACAACCTGTCGGTGGTGCGGTATATCTCTGACCGCATCGGCGTCATGTACCTGGGGAACATGGTGGAGGTGGCGGAGACGGACGAAATCTTCAGCGACCCTCGCCATCCCTATACCATCGCGCTGCTCTCCTCCATCCCCACCACGGATCCGGAGAGCCTGACGAAGGAGCGCATCCTCCTGGAGGGGAACATCCCCAGCCCCATCAAGCCGCCCGCGGGGTGCAAGTTCCACACCCGCTGCTTCATGGCCTGCGACAAGTGCAAGGTGGTTCCGCCGGGGCTGAAAGAGGTGAAGCCCGGGCATTTCGTGGCCTGCCATTTCGCGGAGGAGAGGAAGGTGGACGAAACGGGGAATTATCTGTTTGATGTGAATGTTGCTATGGGGAACCGTTGATTCGGGGAGGGCTGTGCAGCGGCGGAGCGAATCCCGTCTCTGCGCAGTCTGCAGGCATTCCAGGACATATGCATGACATTGGACGGAAGGAGGGGAAGCTATGGGGAGGGCCTGGAAGAGGATACCCAGGGAAGTGGATTCTGAAAAGGAAGAACAGCTTCGGCAGGAGCCCCTGGAAAAAGGAGACGTGCCGGCCATGCTGCTGGCCGCATTTGTCTCCCTTTTTCTGCCGGTGCTGGCTGTGGTGCTGGCGCTGGTTGGGGTTTGTTGTCTGTTGTTTACGTAGAAGGAATCCGGGCGGGGTTGCGGTCAGACCACTGCCTCGATGAGCTTCTTCCCGCCCAGCCGGACCTCCTTTAGGCCCGGCTCTTTCTTTTTGTTAAAGTTGAAGCTGAGCATGTAGCCTTGGTTCTTCTTCGCAATAGATGGGCTCAGAATCTCCACGATGAACTTAGGTACTCCACTATAAGCCCCGCCTTTAAATCGGCTACGGCCGCATATAATCATTATTTTCTGCAGGGGATTCCTGACAAATGCCAAGAATCCCCCATAAAAAATCCATCACTGCACATGAAACGCCGTAAGCCCCGGATACTCCGCAGCCGCTCCCAGCTCCTCCTCTATCCGCAGCAGCCGGTTGTACTTCGCCACCCTGTCGCTGCGGCAGGGTGCGCCGGTCTTAATCTGTCCCGTGTTCCAGGCCACGGCCAGATCCGCGATGGTGGTGTCCTCGGTCTCGCCGGAGCGGTGGGACATGACGGCGGTGTAATTGTTCTTGTGGGCCAGCTCCACGGCCTCGAAGGCCTCCGTGAGGGTGCCTATCTGGTTCACCTTCACCAGAATGGAGTTCGCCGTCCCTAACTTAATGCCCGCGGCCAGGCGCTTCTTGTTGGTGACGAAGAGATCATCGCCCACCAGCTGCACCTTCCCGGACAGCCTTTCCGTCAGCTTCTGCCAGCCGTCCCAGTCGTCCTCCGCCAGGGCATCCTCGATGGATATGATGGGGAAATCCTGGGTGAGCTTCTCGAAATAGGAAATCATTTCGTCCGTGCTGCGGATGACCTCCTCGCCTTTTAAGCTGCTCTCCCCGGGGAAGTGGTACATGTCCGTCTTTTCGTTATACAGTTCACTGGAAGCCGCATCCATGGCGATCCACACGTCCTCGCCGGGCTTATAGCCGGAGGCCCGGATGGCATCCACCAGAAAGGTCAGCACGCTCTCCGCGTCCGGCAGGTCAGGCGCGAAACCGCCCTCATCCCCCACTCCTGTGGAAAGGCCATTATCCTGCAGGAGCTTCTTTAAGTTGTGGTAGACCTCCGCACAAATCCGCAGGGCATCGGAAAAGCTGTCCGCGCAGATGGGCATGATCATGAACTCCTGGAAGTCCACTGTATTGGCGGCATGCTTTCCGCCGTTTAAGATATTCATCATGGGAACCGGCAGCAGATGGGCCCCTGCGCCGCCTACGTAGCGGTAGAGGGGCATGGACAGGGCCTTGGCGGCCGCCTTGGCGCAGGCTAAGGACACGGAAAGCATGGCGTTTGCCCCCAGGTTCCCCTTGTTGTCCGTGCCGTCCAGCTCTAATAGCAGCCTGTCAATGGCAATCTGGTCCATGGCGTTCTTCCCCACCAGCACAGGAGCAATCTTCTCATTCACGTTCTTCACGGCATGCTGCACGCCCAGACCGAAATACCTGGGCTCGCCGTCCCGCAGCTCTACCGCCTCGAAGCGCCCTGTGCTGGCCCCGGAGGGCACGGCGGCGGTGCCGATATGGTACTGCCCGTCAGCGCTGCTTCGGACGAAGACATCGGCCTCCACGGTGGGATTGCCCCGGGAGTCCAGGATTTCACGGGCATGGATCGATTTGATTTCAAGATATGTGGTCATAATAATTCCTCCTTGACATATGGAATCTACGTATTTTCGCTGCCGCTAGGCTGCCATTAGCATATCCCACATGGGAGAAATTATTCCGTTTTCAATCCGTAAGCCCCAAAAGCCAGTCCCTGGCATTGACGCGGCGGATGCCGTCATATTGGGCCTCCGGATCATCGTCCATAGTCAATATCATCTTGGGATAATGGTCGCGGATGGACATCAGGGGCCTCAGCTCTCTCTCCAGCGTCTTTTCATCTCGCACGGAAAGCGCTGCCTGAAAATAGGCGGTTCCCCTTGCGTCCACAGCCACAAAGTCCACTTCGAACGCGTCCACCTTTCCCACATAGACATCGTACCCCCGTCTCAGAAGCTCCAGATAGACCACATTTTCCAGAATATGCCCCGCATCAGCCTGTCTCGATCCCAGCAGCATATACCTCATTCCGATGTCTACGATATAATATTTGTTCAGGCTCTTCAGATACTGCTTGCCCTTGATATCATACCGCTTTGCCTCATAAATGACATAGCTCTCGGACAGCGCCTCCAGATATTTCTCGACCGTCTTCCCATCGATTTTCCTTCCGGCCGACGTCATGGTATCGGCTATCTTTTTGGAGGACAGGGGGCTTCCGATATTGTCGAATACAAATCGCAATACGCTCTTCAGCATCATTACATCCGTGATTTTCCTGCGGTTCACTATATCCTTTACCACGATGGTATTGTAGATGCCCTCCAGGTAATCCCGGATTTCATCCGGCCGCCCCCTAAGCACCAGCGCATAGGGAAAGGAACTTTCCCGCAGATATTCCGCATACTTGACGCCCCGATCCTCCATGCTGCCCGTACTCTCCATATACTCCCGAAAGGACAGAGGGAGCATCTCAATCTGAACATATCTTCCGGAAATCAATGTCGCAATCTCACCGGACAGCATGTACGCATTGGAGCCCGTGATATAGATGTCCACATTTTTCCTGATATAGAGGCTGTCCACCACCTTCGGGAAATCATCGATATGATGCACTTCATCCAGAAAGATATAAGTCATCTTATCCTTTATTAGCCTGGATTTAAGGAATGCATGGAGCTTTCTGCAATCAGTCAGCTCCTCATAGTCCATATCCTCAAAATTGATGGATATGATCTGGGTTTCTGAAACTCCGTTCTCCCGCAGATAGTCCTGATATATTTCCAGAAGCGTGGACTTTCCACAGCGGCGGATGCCTGTCACGATTTTTATCAACTGCTTATCCCGAAACGCAATCAGCTTGCTAAGATACTCTCTTCTCTGAATCAGCATAAATATCCCTCCTCGCAGCTTGTATACCCAGTATATGCCGATTTTCCAAAAAAATCAACACTTTTAGGAGAGCAGTCCTAAAAGTGTTGATTTTTATCCATTATCAGGAGCCTTATGTCAGTGCGCTCAGACAGCGCGCCTCAATATGCCTTCCCTGCCAGTATCTCCCGGTAGTCCTTATAATTCTTCTCCAGCAGCGCGGGCGTGTCCAGGCCGTAAGGGCATTTGGACTTGCACCTGCCGCAGTGGAGGCAGTCCTCGATTTTCTTCATCTTCTCCTGGGCCTGGGGCGTGAGCTGGGCCGCGGAGGGGGAACGGCGGATCAGCAGGCTCATGCGGGCGCAGTTGTTGATTTCGATGCCCACAGGGCAGGGCATGCAGTAGCCGCAGCCCCGGCAGAAGTCGCCCAGCAGCTCCTCCCTGTCCTTCGCGATGACAGCCGCCAGCTCTTCATTCATGGCAGGCGGGTTCTCGATATAGGACAGGAACTCGTCCAGCTCCTTCTCCCGCTGCACGCCCCAGATGGGCAGCACATGTTCGTACTGCGCCAGGAACGCGTAGGCCGCCGCGGAATCGGTGATCAGCCCGCCGGACAGGGCCTTCATGGCGATGAAGCCCATGCCCGCCTCCCTGCATTTCTCCACCAGTTCCACATCCTTCTCCGTGGCCAGGTAGCAGAAGGGGAACTGCAATGTCTCATACAGGCCGCTCTCCACCGCCTCGTGGGCCACGCTGAGGCGATGGTTGGTGATGCCGATGTGGCGCACCATGCCTTTCTCCCTGGCCTCCAGCATGGCTTCATAGAGACCGCTGCCGTCCCCCGGCTTGGGGCAGAAGGCCGGATTGTGGAACTGGTAGATGTCGATATAGTCGGCGCGCAGGTTCTTCAGGGAGGTATGGATGTCCTTCCAGAAGCCCTCCGCGTCCGTTGCCCCGGTCTTGGTGGCGATATAGACCTTCTCCCGCATGCCCTCAAAGGCCTCCCCCAGCTTCTCCTCGCTGTCCGTGTAGAACCGGGCCGTGTCGAAGAACGTCACGCCCCTGTCATAGGCCTTTCGTAAAAGCTTTACTGCCTCCTGGGTGGAAATCCGCTGGATGGGCAGGGCCCCGAAGGCGTTCTTCTCCACTGTGATTCCTGTATTGCCCAATGTTACTTTTACCATAGGTATCTCTCCTCTTCCTGCTTACCGCTTCGGCTTCTTCACCAGATACCACACCAGTGCAGCGCCTGCTCCTGCCACGGATACCGCGATTGCGAAGCCTATCAGAACCGGCTTCACGGTTTCCCAGAAGCCGCCCCCGGAGCTTCCCTTATCCGGCGCCCCGATGACGGGTGCCAGCGCCTCCTGATCCTCTCCGGCCATTTCGCTCGCATCGGAGGGATCCAGCTCCACCTTCTCTATCTCCGGTGTGGGAGAAGGGCTGGGAGACGGAGATGGCCTGGATGTCTTCTCCGGCTTCGGGCTGTTCGTTGGCTTTGTCCCGCCGATTACAGGCCTTCTGCCGCCCGCCGTCTGAGTGTCTTCCACAGGGGCCCGGGTGCTCTCCGCCGGCGGCTGCCAGCTGTTCCCGCTGTTCCCACTATTTCCGCTGTTCCCACTGTCTCCGCCTGTCCCTCCGGGCCTCTGGGTAAAGGTGGGGGGCTGCGTCTCCTGGGGCGGCGTCTGCGTGGCATCTGGCGTCTGTGTGGCATCCGGAGGCTGCGTGGCATCCGGGGGCTGCGTCTCCCCGGGAGGCGTCACTGTAGGTGCCGGATTCCCCAGCTGCACATCGCCCGGATTCGAAACGCCCTCCATAGTCCTTGCCTGCGACCCGTAGACATACTGCAGCGAACCATCCTCCACGCCTACCACGGCTGACCCCTGGCCGCCGTTTCCGCCCTGCACCACTACCCGGCCGATGTCCAGGGACTGCGTCCCCTCCGCGAAGAGGGGATCCGTCCCGGCCACATAGATATTCATCGTATTATCGTTTTTATTATATCGGTATTCCATCACGCTGGCATTGCTTCCGGAGAATTCAAACGTCACTGTATCCCCTGCCCCGGCCTCCACTGTCAGGGTGAAGCACAGGGAGGAGACCCCCTCCTTTGCCGCATGGTCGGAATCCAGCACCACCTGCCCGGAGCCGTCTATGCGAAAGCCGTCCCCGCTCTCGGCGAATGCCCGCCCCGGCAGCGCCATGGCTGCCAGGAGCGTCATACAACACAATCTCTTCCAATCTCTTTTCACAACTACCCCCATCCGTCCGGTGCCGGACTTATCATTCATCTGGCTGTGGTCTCCGGCTCGCCGCCGCTGAAGCTGATGCCTGGCAGCTCTTTCGGCATCTCCTTGAACAGAGAGTCGCTGACCAGCCGCTGGCCCGCATTCGTAGCAGCGTCATTGACCCGGTAGAGCTCTGCCCTGACTTTGGTGATTTTGCTCAAGTCTATCTCCTGTCCGGCGGGAATCCAGTAGATCCAGGTGCCCTTCCGCACATTCGGGATAAGCCCCTCCGCAGGTACATCGGCCAGTATAATGCTTCCCGCATTTACGTTCCCGTCTGCATCCACGCTGCCCACATTGTTCCCGTCCTGATCGTAGAGCAGGACTACGTTGTAGGCCGGATTCCCCTTAAAGCTCCCCGTGAACACGATGGAACCGGCGGGAATCACGTCTTCTGCTTCCTTGCCATATTTATAATCCTCCGTCAGCCTTCCGATTGCCGTAGTACCCGCGGTCTCGATGAAGTCCACATTGTCGCTGGTGACGCCCAGCACCTCCAGCTCCGCTATGGAAATCTGGCCGCTGGTGCTGTCAGGAATCAGCTTCAAAGCTGTGGCACGGTACGTGCACACATAGTCTTGTTTTTCATTTTTGAAATGCACAGTGTCATCACCGTCAAAGCTTCCTTTGCCCACTTCCAGCCATATGCCGTCCACAAACGCCTGGATGCGATATCCGCCTGTGGTGCCTGCCGCTGCCTGCTGCTTGAATCCGGACACCGTCAGCGTCTTGTTGAATTCGATGACGATTTCCGCGGCTCCGCCGATTTCTGCCGTGTATACGGTATCCGCCTTGCCGTCAATGAGCCGCATGGCCACATCCTCCGGCTTAGGCTCGCAGGGATCGTTGTCGGTGCCGGGCTGTACATCCGGCGCTTTCGCCGTCAGGTTCTTGGCGCTCACAGTCCAGAAGGATTTCTCCAGCCTCCCGTCATGCTCTATCTTGATAGGCTCCAGCGTCTTCACCGCGGAGCGGTTCAGGTACTTGTCGATTACCGTCACCTCGTACCAGACCACCCTGTTGTTGATGTACACGGTGTCGCTGAAGGTGTTTTCCGTTGCGAAGCCCACAGGCTCCTTCACGGTCTTGCCGCCCTCGATCATACACCTGGTGATTTCATAGCCCAGCACATCCTCCGCGGGGATGCCCTTGGAGCTGAGAGTGAAGTCCACCTGGTTGGCCGCGCTGGCATTGATGCTGGCAGTCGTCCCGTCGCCCACGGCTTCCACTGTACCTGTGGCTCCCAGGCTGCTGCCTTTGCCCTGGAGGCTGTAGGCTCTGGCGTCATCGCTGACATAGTAGATCGCCCTGGTCTCCTTCTCGAACTGAGCCGCATAGGCCCTGGTGCCCTCATCGGGCGTCATGCCCCAGCGCTGGAAGAACTCCAGTATATTCCGTTCCGCCGCCGCGCAGGACAGCCGCATCAGAATCTGGTCGCTGTCCCCCTCCAGCTTCAGCGCCACGCCGCCCGGACTGGGCGCTTTGGCCACGTTCCTGGAATATCTGTCCACTCTGGCGAAGAACAGGTTGGCCAGCTGCTCGCTGTGGTTCTCATATGTCTTATAGTTGTACCCTCTGTCGTATGCCAGGTGGAGCTGCCAGTACATGCCCAGCTGGGTGAATACATTGGTGGCACGCCCCTTTGTGCCGGAGGTGACCTTCTTGTAGACCTCCGGATACTGGAAGCGCACGCTTCCGTTATTGTCCTTTGCCTGGGCCAGCACGGCGAAGTAGTTGTTGGTGATCTCCGCCACCGCATAGGACCCCTGGTTGATGCAGTGCCCGATTTCATGGGCAATGCCCCATCCGAAGTAATTGCCGGACTGATATCTTCCTTCGCTGTCGCTCGACACAGGCACTGCTGTCACCATGCCCGTTGCGGAGCCCCACTCGATGCCGATATGGTTGCCGGAGGCATACATGAAAGCTCCGGAGAACATCCTCTGATATCGGATGTTCAGATGCGTCCTGGGCACACGGTCTATCACATCCGCCGCGTTCGCGTTCAGGCCCTTGTGCTGGTAGAACAGGTACATCATGTCCTCCATGGCCTCCATGGAATCTAAGAGCTTCCGGGCCCGGTCCTGGACGCTGCCGCTGCCCAGTCCGCCCAGGATCTGCTCCGCAGGCAGGGAGAGCATCATGGTATCCAACAGGATGTCGGAAGCCCCCAGGATGCAGTTCTCCCTGTCATACGCATAAGCCACCTGGCTGTTGGACGAGTTTTGATGCTGCTGTCCATGCAGCGTCTCCATCTGTGCCACGAATCCGTCCAGTTCACTCACATAGGCCGTGGCCCTGGCCATGCGCTCCCCTTCGTCCGTCAGATTGTAAAGGTCAAGCTTCGGCACCTGTACGCCGCCGCTGACACGGACCGCATAGAGGTCGTTCTCTCCGCCGTTGCCGGTATACTGCACATACAGCGCGCCGCCGCCCTCAACTCCGGTAGTGCTGCCCAGCTTGGGCACGTGCACGATGTTGGCTCCTATCTTCAGGTTCGCAGCCACTGTGCTCACCGCGGCCGCCTCGGAATGGTACTGGGTGGCCACAAGCTGCAGGCTGGCAGCTTCTCCCGTCTTCTTGGTATTGTGGCCCACATAGACCACGATCTCCTCCTGGGCTGCAGCCGCCACGCCCAGGGGCTGCCATGCATTCAGGCCGCCGAAGCCTCTGCCCATCTCCTTCGTGGTGATGTTGCTGTGGATCCGCACCGATGCCTTCAGATTCTGATCGCGCAGGATCGCCTCCGCCGTTTCCAGCTCCCTCTCCAGCAGCTCTTTGTCCGGATGCAGCTCTCCGCTGACCTCGTCCGGGATATTGACCTGCGCCCGCAGAGCGTCTATGGTCTCCTGGGTCACATCCTCCCGCAGCACGGTGTGGAGGTCGTCCTGGTACAGGTTCATGATCGCCTCCAGCAGCGTGTCGAAGTGGTAGAAATAGACCTCCGATACCGTTATCTGATTGCCCTGGGCGGCATAACGCGCCAGGCCGAACTGAATCTTCTTGGCATTGACAGGCTGCGGGAGCTTCAGCACATAGTACAGCCTGTTGTCTTTATCTCTCCTTTTCTGCAGGGAGATGCGCCCATAATTTATGTACTCCGCATTCCCCGCCTCGTCCCACCAGCGGACCTGGGCGTAGAAAATCCCGGTATCCTGGGAGGTGGAATCATGGAAGGCTATGGTGTCCAGCTTATAGACCTGGTCGAACTCATAGGTAAGGCCATGCTTCAGGTTCATGTAATTGTAGCCGCCGTCGTCCCAGGTGGTCTTGATATAGTAGGAAGATGCATCCTGGTCCAAAGTCCCCCATGCCGTGGTGTCGGTATCCAGGGTGCTCCCCTCCATCCTGCCGCCGTTACGGGCAGTGCTGATGATGTGGGAGCTGGGCTTTCCGTTCTCCAGCGGGTTGATCATCTTATATTTAGGCATCACTGCCGGATTGAGGTCTGTCGTAGCAGCCGCCGCAAGCAGGGACGGTCCGCTCTCTCCGAACTCATTCACTCCCGTGACATACACCGTGTACTCCGTCAGATCCTCCAGCCCCGTAATGGTATAGCTGTTGGTGGTAATGCCTTCTATCTTCTGATATTTGCTGTCATCGTCGCTGCTCTTTTTGTAGTGCAGGTTGTAGGTGACCGTATCCTTCATCAACTTCCAGGATACCACGATGCTCTGGTATTTCCCCACTGCGGACACATTGTCCGGCTTGTCCGGCTTTTTGGTGGGCTTGGGGACCGCGGTGACGGGGGCTCCGTATCCGCTGCGCCATGTGCCGTTCACCGACTGCACCCGCACCTGGTATTCCTGATAGTTGACCAGCTCTTTGCCCCCGTAGGAGCCGATGTCCAGAGCGCTCTTCGGCACCATCACCGTCTCCGGCGCATTGGAGCCCACAGGCATGATCTCCACCTCATAGCCCGTGACATTGGAACAGGCCTCCCATGACACGCTGATCATCTTGCTTCCGCCATTGGCGCTCACTTTCTGGGGAATGTCCATCTCCGGCTCGGGGATGCGGTCCTCCATGCCGTTGACGAAATCCACCTTGGAGATTTCCACCAGGTCGTTGCTGCTGCGCACGCCGGTGATGGTCAGCATCACGCGCTTCACCGCAATCTGGGCTCCCAGGCGCACGACGATGTTCCCGTTCTTGTCCAGCTCTGCAGTGACATTTGTCTCAGCCGTGAGCCGAAGCTGCGATACATCCACGATTCCCGTATGCTGCTCTTTTCCGTTCTCGTCCAGGTAGGTGATGTCCACCATGGCGCTGGACACGGGCGTGTCCCCGGTATCGATTACAATCCCGTCTGCTTTTCCGGCATCCCCCAGCAGATTCGTATTGAGTTCAATGTTCAGTCCCACGGGGTTGTCTTTGGTAATCGTCCCTCCGTCACTTGTCTTTAGGGTGACGGAGCCATCGCCCTGTACAAGCGCATTCAGGTCCCCCTCCACCGTCATGTTCGCACCGCTGATCGGCTTCGCCGCCACTGTCGCGGCCTCGGTGCCGTCAGGCCCCACTGCCACCGTAGGCACGGAGCTCTGAATCTTCGCCAGGATATCCCTGTTCTCGTTATAGCCCTTGGTGAAATATTCCAGGTCCGCTAAATCTATCTTTCCGTCACGGTTCAGGTCCGCCGCGAGGCCAGCGGCGTCCCCGCTCTCGATGGCCTCCATCAGCGCGGCCCTGTCGCCCTCATTGATGACGCCGTCCCTGTTCACATCGCCTATCAGCAGGACACCCGGATGGACGTCCCCGGCCGCATAGTTCATCCCGGCCAGAAAGCCCGTCATCAGCTTCACGGATTCCCTGCCCTTCACAGATACTTTCTGTGTGTAGGCCGCAAAGCCCTCGCCGGTCACGGTCAGCGTATAGTCGCCCTCTGCCAGCCCCTTGAAGGAACAGCTTACCTCCTCCGGGCTGTTGCCGTTATCTCCGCCCAGCTTGACGAACCTCTCCTGGGTACCGCCCTGGGCGTCTGTCAGGTTCACGGCAAAGTCCACAGGACTCCCCTGAATCAGGGCCGAGCCTATGGACACGTCCACCTGTCCCATCCTGCCTTCCCGCACGGATTTCCATCCTCCATCGGATTCCGCCTGGACTTCCTTGTCCGGCGCGGTGGTTTCCTCAGGCACCGCAGTGCCTGACGGCGGCGTGTCAGCGGGCTCCTCTATTTCCGTTGGAGCCTCCGTCTCCGTCGGCGCTTCCGTTGGCGCCTCTGTCGGCGTTCCTGTTTCCGTCGGCGCCTCTGTCGGGGCTTCCGTTGGAGCTCCTGTCTCCGTCGGCGCTTCTGTCGGCGCTTCCGTTGGAGCCCCTGTCTCCGTCGGCGTCCCTGTTTCCTCCGGCAGGCCGTTTCCTTCCGTCTGCCCTCCCCCCGTCTGATTTCCGCTATCCGAGGGATCCGTCACAGTCTGCCCTCCGTCCTGGTTCCCGTTTTCCGCGGGCGTCTGTTCCCCCTGCGCCGCCGGTACGGATGTGCCTGTCTCTGTAGCATAAGTGGAAAAGCCTGTCCCAAACACTAAGACACACGCCATCAACAATGCCAGTTTCCGCTTCATAATCCTTTCCCTTCCTCTCCGACCGCACTTTCTGACAAGAAAGGGGCCATAAACCGCTTTCGCACAATTCATGGTCCCAATCAGCGCGCCTTAAAATACAGCCGCTTTCTTCCTCTCTATTTCAGCCTCTGTCTATTTCTTCTGCAGCAGGGATTTTCCGGTCATCTCAGCGGGCTGTTCCTTCCCCATGATCTGGATCAGGGTGGGTACGATATCCGCCAGACAGCCGTTCTCCCTCAGCGTATAAGCCTCGTCATAGTTCACCAAAATGAAGGGCACCTGATTGGTGGTGTGGGCCGTGAAGGGCTCCCCTGTCTCGTAGTCCACCAGCATCTCCGCATTGCCGTGGTCCGCGCAGATGAACATGGCGCCGTCTTCCTCCCTGACGGCATCCACTGCCCTGCCCACGCACTCGTCCACTGCCTCCACAGCCTTGACGGCCGCTTCCAGCACACCGGTATGGCCCACCATGTCCGGATTGGCGAAATTGATGATGATCACGTCATATTTCCCGGAATGAATCGCCTCGCAGAGCTTGTCGCACACGCCGTAGGCGCTCATCTCGGGCTTCAGGTCATAGGTGGCCACCTCCTTGGGGGAGTTCACCAGCACCCTGTCCTCGCCCTCATTGGGCTCCTCCACGCCGCCGTTGAAGAAGAATGTCACATGGGCGTATTTCTCCGTCTCCGCGATGCGGGCCTGCTTCATGCCGTTGGCCGCCAGCCACTCGCCGAAGGTATTGGTGACGGACACCTTGTGGAAAGCCACCTCCTTGTTGGGGATGGTGGGGTCGTAATCGGAGAAGCACACATAGGTGATATCCTTCCTGGGGCCTCTGTCAAAGCCCTGGAAGTCGTCGTCGCAGAAGGCCCTTGAAATCTCCCTGGCCCTGTCGGGGCGGAAGTTGAAGAAGATGATGGAGTCGCCGTCCTGCACCAATGCCACGGGCTTTCCGTCCTCCATGGCCAGCGTGGGCTTCACGAACTCGTCCGTCTCTCCTCTGTCGTAGGATTCCTGTATCCCGCAGATGCCGCAGGCCGCCGTCAGGCCCTCTCCCTTCGTCATGGCGTCATAGGCCAGCTTCACGCGGTCATAGTTGTTGTCCCTGTCCATGACGTAATAACGCCCCATCACAGACGCAATCTTGCCTACGCCGATCTTCTCCATCTCGGCCGCCAGCTGCTGGGCGTACTCCTTGCCGCTGGCGGGCGGGGTGTCGCGGCCGTCCAGGAAGCAGTGCACGTACACCTTCTCCAGGCCGTTCCTCTTCGCCAGCTCCAGCAGGCCGTAGAGGTGGGTATTGTGGCTGTGGACGCCGCCGTCGGACAAAAGGCCCATGAGATGGAGGGCGCTGTCCTTCTTCTTACAGTTCTCCACCGCCTTCAGCAGGGCGGGGTTCTCGAAAAATGTGCCGTCCTGGATCTCCTTGGTGATCCGGGTCAGCTCCTGGTACACGATGCGCCCTGCGCCCATGTTCAGATGGCCCACCTCGGAATTGCCCATCTGCCCCTCAGGAAGGCCCACCGCCATGCCGCTGGCATTGCCCCGCACGAAAGGGCACTCCGCCATCAGTTTGTCCATCACCGGGGTCTTCGCCATCGCCACCGCGTTGCCCTCTTTTTTTTCATTGAGTCCGTATCCGTCCAGAATCATCAGAACTACCGGTTTCTTGCTCATATCTGCTCTCCTTGCCGTATCCGCCTGCCCTCTTTCCTATTTTAAAAGGCGGATGCTTCCTGTTTTTTATCTCTGTGGAACGCTATGATTTCCACACTTTACCAGAATTATACACTGAAAACGCTCTCCGCGCAATACCTTCCGCACCGGATTCCGGTATTTTGGAATTTTACCGAATTTTTTCAAGAGGGGAAGATGCATCTTGCAATTTCACCACAGAATCGGTATACTGGAAGGAAATATTTTTACCGGACAGGAGAAAAAAACATGGTTTCACTGTTAGCCAGACTTTTCATCAAGGAACAGAACGACGCGAAGGATCCTACGGTCCGGCAGGCTTACGGAATCCTCTGCGGGGCTGTGGGGATTTTCCTGAACCTGTGCCTCTTCGCGGGGAAATTCCTGGCGGGGACCGTCAGCAATTCCATCGCCATCACGGCCGACGCCTTCAACAACCTGTCGGATGCCGGCTCCTCCATCATCACCCTGATCGGATTCAAGATGGCGGGCCAGAAGCCCGATCCCAGCCATCCCTTCGGCCATGGGCGCATCGAGTATGTGTCCGGCCTGCTGGTCTCCGTCGTCATCCTGCTCATGGGCGTGGAGCTCCTCAAATCCTCCGTCTCGAAGATTCTCCACCCGGAGGAGCTGGCCTTCTCGCCCATAGCGCTGGGGATACTGCTGTGCTCCATCCTGGTGAAGTGCTATATGTTCCTGTACAACAGAAAGCTGGGAAAGCGGCTGGATTCCTCCGCCATGCTGGCCACGGCCACGGACTCCCTGAGCGATACCATGGCCACCACGGTGGTGCTCATCGCCACGGTCACAGGCCACTTCACGGGGCTGGCCATCGATGGCTGGTGCGGCGTGCTGGTGGGGCTGTTCATCTGCTACGCAGGATACGGCGCGGCCAGGGACACGGTGAGCCCCCTGCTGGGACAGGCCCCGGAGAAGGAATTCGTCCGGCAGATCAACGACATCGTCATGTCCTACAGCGACATCCTGGGCATCCATGACCTGATCGTACATAACTACGGGCCGGGCCGGGTTCTGATTTCCCTCCACGCGGAGGTGCCGGCGGACGGCGAGCTGCTGGCCCTCCACGACACCATTGACACCATCGAGCATGACCTGCGCGACACCCTGCACTGCCATGCGGTGATCCATATGGATCCCGTCTGTGTGGGGGACGAGCAGACCATGCGCCTGAAGGCTCTGGTGGCAGGCTACATAAAGGAGATCGGCGACACTGTGTCCATGCACGATTTCCGCATCGTCACAGGCCCCACCCACACCAATCTGATCTTCGACGTGGCCGTGCCCTATGATTTCCACCTCTCCGACCGGGAGCTGACGGAAACGCTGACCGCCCGGATCCAGAGGGACAATCCCAACTATTTTGCTGTAATCGACGTGGATAAGCAGATGGCATAAATGCCCGCATCGGCATGGGGCCATGCGGCGCTTCGCTCACAACGGAAAGGAGAGCAGGATTTCAGAGATGCCCACAGAGAAAAGAGACCTCACTGCCGCGGAAATCAGGCGGCTGGAAGCCCTGGAAAAAAGATACCGGGAGGCCGCCCGGGCGCAGTTCCAGCGCCGGGCGGCGTACTACCACCGGTTCACCGGAGGCCATTACACCTCCGTCGCGGTGCGGGACCAGAAGACCCGCTGGGGGAGCTGTTCCTCCCGGGGCACCCTGTCCTTCAACTACCGGCTCATATTCGCCCCTCCCGTGATACTGGATTACGTGGTGGTCCATGAGCTCTGCCACCTGACCCACATGAACCATTCCAAAGATTTCTGGGACATGGTGGCGCAGATCATGCCGGAGCACAGGCAGTACCGGAGGTGGCTGCGCGACCACGGGCATGAGCTGACATTGACGGCCTATCTGGAGCGGATGGGGATCCCCGTCACGCTGGACTGACCGCTGGACCGCCCGGCCGGAATATCGATATCCATTCCTGCCCTCCATTCCCCGCACGAAAAAGGAACCGCCACCGAAGCGACGGTTCCTTTATACATGTCATCTGTTCTCGTCCACATAGAGCTGCGTCCTGTTCTGGATGGTCTTCGCCACCTCCTGGGCCGTCTTCTGGCCGGTGTAGAACGCGGGCATCTCCTCGTTGATGATGTTCATGACGCTCTCGTTGTAGTAATAGCACTTGTCTATGGACAGGATGAACGCCACGATCTCGTCCACCTGCTCCTGGCTCAGGGGATCCAGCTTGATCTCCTCGCCGTTCATGTAGAAGGTGTCGTCATACTCCTCTTTGGTGCCGTCCTCATTGATCCAGAACGGACGTTCCGTGCCCTGCTGAGCCATCTCATCGAAATATTTCTTCTGGACAGGCATCCCCCATGAGAGCTCAGACTGGTACTCCTCCGTGAGATAATATCTCAGGAATTCCCAGGCCCCATCCTTGTTGCGGGACTTACTGGAAATGGCGAAGCACTCGTTTGCCGAGATATAGGAGCCCATCCCGCTCTCCGTGGGGAAGCCGATATAGGCCACGTCCCCGCCGAAGTATCCGTTGATGGTATAGTTCGTATCCTTGATGTTGCCGATGTAGAGCCGGGATAGGATCGTCCTGCCGTCCCGGTACTGGGACTCATAGTTGGCCCAGTAGTCCTCGCCGTAATAGTCCTCCGTGATCTCCTCTGGAAGGCTCTTGGCAAATTCCATCATGGCGATGAAATTCGGTGTGTCGAAATCGCATTTTCCGGTTTCCACATCAATGAAATCGCTGCCGCAGAACTGCATCATGGTGGAGAAGAAGGCGTCCCGTGTCAGGTCTCCGATCATGTTCGTCCCCTCCGGCAGACTGGCCTGGAGCTGCTTCATGTCCTCCATGGTCCATGCGGTCTTGTCCCCCACGATAGACTCCTTGCCGATCATAGTGCCCACCGAGAAGCTGGGGATCACATAATACAGCTTCCCCTCCACAGAGTAGGCGTCGAACACATTGCTGATGAATTCCACCTGGGACAGTTCCTCGTCCTCCTCGATCATCTTGCCGATATCCTCCAGCAGCCCCTTGGCCACGTAGTTCTCCACGGGAAGTCCGTCCGCAATGAGGATGTCCGGCATATTTCCGGTAGTGACATCGTTGTTCAGCTGGGTGTAGCCGGCCTGGTAGTCCTCATAGGTATTGTAGGAATCATAGGTCTTCACCGCGATGCGGTATTTTTCGCTGCTGCGGTTGAATTCTATGACCCTCCTCTCCATGTCGCCGCCAACATAATTGCCCGCCAGCACCAGCACGGCCTTGTCGGGAATGTCCTTGGGATCCACGTAGGTGAACAATCCGGCCTTCATGCCCTCCTCGTGGTCCTCGTAATATATGCCCAGGAAAGTGCTGTCGTCAATCTCCACCACGCCGGAGAAATTGGTCACATACAGGTCGGAATTGATAAAGTTCATCTTCTGGATCAGGTTCTCGTCCCCTATCTTATAGGTGTAGATGCCGTCGCCGCTGCTGCATACCAGATCCGAATTTATTCCCACGTTCATATTGCCAAATCCTGTGTAAGCATAGCTGGCCGGCATGGGAGTGGGCTGCCCTAAGGTATCCGCAGCGGGGTCGTAGGTGGTAATGAACTGTTTTGCGTAGTCGTTCTCATCATAGTATATCACGAGGAAAGTGCCGTCCCCTTTGTCGATGATGCGGTCTGTATTGTTGAACACCTTGCCCACGTCCTCGGACAGGGGCTCCCTGCTGCCCAGATTGCCCTGGGCATCCACGGTCATCCTGTAGGCTGCGTTGCCGGAGAGTATCAAAGTGGCAGAGCCCTCCGCCGTTACGGCCATGGCATTGACATATATATATTCGTCCTCCGACTGCAGCCCCTCCAGCTCCTTCTCCCACTGAAAGCTTCCGTCCGCATTCCAACTGGCGATATAATACTTCTGGGTATAGATTTCATTGGTATAGTCGCTGTAGGAATAGTACCTGATGGCATATATCTTACCGTCAGCGCCGAAGCTGAAATTATTGTAACTGGAATTCTCCCAGATGTCCTGGGGCACAGAGTCCGGCTCCTCAACCCCGAAGGCATCGTCCGATATCTCTCCCTCGGCATCGCCTTCCGGATCGGTGGCAGCGTCGCCCTCGCCTTCTCCCTCCGGATCGGCTTCAGCGTCGCCTCCGCCTTCTCCCTCCGGATCGGTCCCGGTCTCTCCCTCGCTTTCCGGTTCTGCCGCAGAGTCCCCTTCGGCCCCGGCTTCTCCCCCGGTATCCTCTCCCTCTTCCGGTTCCGCCGCCGTATCGTCTTCCCCGGTATCCTCTTCCTCTGCCTGACTTTCCGTGCGGGGCATCGGCTGCATGCCGGAGCCTGCGCCTCCCCCGGCCTGAGGCTCCCATTCGGGAATGTCCAGGTTCGTCATCCGGATATCGGAACCGTCATCCTTCATGGCCAATAACCTGATATCCGTTACGGGATTCTCATTGAACTTCTCGTCGTTCCAATGGTACACCTGCATCAGCAGCCGGACTTCCCCGTCCACATGGGCAGACGCGTAGACATTTACATCGTCCCCGTCTATCTCCGGCAGGGCGATGTCCTGCACCCTGTACACATTCTCCTTGGCCAGGGCGGAATTCTCGTTCTTGCCCCCGCCTCCCCCGCAGGCACACAGGCCCGCTGTCATGCCGCAGACCAGGCCAATGGCCAGGGCCTGCTTCAACCGCTTCTTTTTCATAATCTACGCCTCCTCATTTTTGCGCCCGCCGCGCCTCCATCCGAACCTGCGCTTCTTTCGGGCACCTTCCGCGGACTGCTCCCCGGGCATTTCTTCCGCCCCGGCCTCCCCCGCGGACTGCTCTCCGGGCATTTCTTCCGCCCCGGCCTCCTCCACGGACCGCTCCCCGGGCATTTCTTCCGCCCCGGCCTCCTCCGCGGACTGCTCTCCGGGCATTTCTTCCGCCCCGGCCTCCTCCGCCTCATCGAAATCGTCATATTCGGACTTTTTGCGCTTTTTGCGCTTCTTCCGGATTTTCTTCCCGGAAGCTTCCTCCCCCGGTTCCGCTTCCCCGGATTCCTTCGCCTTTCTCTCCTTGCGCTTCTCCCGGAGCTTCTCTATCCTGCGCTCCGCGAAATCCTGAAGCTTATGCCAGACGTCCTTCATGGTCCAGCCCTTGTGCCTCCACCAGATGCAGAAGAACACGATTGCCAATCCCACAGGGTAGAGCAGGAAGAGGATGCCGAACAACGTCAGCACCATCAGCACATCCGCATACCCTCTGGCGATGTTCTCCCAGTAAGGATAGATGATGGCCTTGCCGTTCATGGAGCGGGTTCCGAACTCCGCGATGAGCTTCAGCCTGGAAAGCAGGGAATAGCGGGAGGTATTCTCCACCACTTCCACCTCTTTCTCCTCGGCCCCCAGCTTCTCCTTGACATAATTATAGGCAAAGCCCGTCACAGGGTTAGGCATGACTATCTCGTAATGGTTGATTCCGTGGCTGTCCCCCAGCTCCGTCAGCGTCTGGTAGGACACATACACCACGGTGCTGTCCAGCCCCGCAGCCTCCGCGAAATGCCCGGAGGGCCTGCGGATCACGCCTGTGACGATGTGGGGGACGCCTCCGATATAGACCGTCATCCCTGCCACGTCGTTAGAGCCGAACAGCTGCCAGGCCGCATCCTCGTCTATGACGCAGTAGTCCTTCATCAGGTCATTGCCCGAAAAGTAGGAGCCGTTCAGCAGGGTCAGCGGATGGAACAGGAAAAAGTCGCCGCCGATGCCGATGGCGTCCGCCGTCAGGTTCGTCTTGCCGTTGGACAGGGTCACCTGGCCGTCCGCGCTGTAGGCATCCGCCCAGAGCCTGGCGCCTGGATTCTCCGATTCCTGAACCACGGAAGCTTCTGTCAGGGCGGCATCAACCGTATGCTCAAATTCAATGAGCGCATCCTCCGTGATGCCGGAGCCCACGGAGAAAAAGCAGCTCACCTGGGAGGCGTTCCCGTCTTCGCTCCAGCGCTGCGCCGCCGTCTGGGTAAGCTGGCTGCGTCCCAGATGGTTCGACACGAGCAACAGAATCAGGAAGATGAGAAAGGAAATCCCCCCGCTTATGCCCAGTACTATTCTCTTCATATGGAATGCCTTCCTTCCCGATTACCCTTCCGCCAGCCTGACTTGCTTTCCGGCCTCCACGGGCTTGGTGGATGTAGTGATTACAAACTCGTAGCCATACAGTGCGGCGCTGATCGCGGACTGGGTGTCGTCGCTGGCCAATACCTCCACATCCACCCGCGTGGCGATATAACGGGTATTCAGGGGCCCGGGCTTGGATTCCACGATCAGGATGAATTTGCCGTTGTTGTCCTCCCGAATCGCGCTGTTGGGCACGATCAGGTCGTAGTTGGCGCTCTTCTGGCCCACGGATACATTCAGGGTCTGCCCTGCCGTCACATCGCCGTCCACGTCAAAGGTCAGCAGCTTCTTCTGTCCCGGCTCAGTGGGGTCGGGCTTGATGTTGGCCAGGGTCACTTTCAGGTCGTCATATCTCCAGGCGTTCACCAGATCCGCCACGTCTCCCACGGACAGCCGCTTGGCCTGTTCGTTGGTAACGGAGAAGCTCATGGAGAAGCCCTTGCCCGCAGGCTGCAGAACCGCCGCGGGGGTGCCGGGCTCAGTGCTCTCTCCCGCCACCACGTTCAGGGTGGTCACCGTGCCTGCCACGGGGGCTGTGATGGTGGCGCCTACGGATTTGTCCGTCAGCTCCTTCACCAGCTTCTCCTGATCCGCGATTTTGGTCAGGAGGGCCGAGAGATCCACCTCCTTGTTGAATCCTGCCAGGAGGTCTGTCAGTTCCTTCTCCACGTCCTCCTTCTCGGTGGTGGCCTTGCTCAGGCTCAGGGTCAGGTCGGCCTTTTCGTTGTTCAGGGCTTCCCGCTCTCCGCCGCCGGAGCCGCCCGCCTGCTTGTTTGCCAGGTTGCGCTGGGCATCGGCAAGCTTGCCCTCCCAGGTGCCCTTGGCGGTCACGGCGCTGTCGTATTCGGTCTGGGCCTCGTTTATCTTCTTCTGGGCCTCTGCGCGGTCTGACTCGATGGCGGCGCTGGCATTCGCCAGAGCCTGGTTGGCATTCTCCAAAGCCAAATATGCGCTTTCCTCAGCTTTCTGAGCCTCCTTCACACTGCCCTCACCCTCACTCTTTAGACGGTCAAGCGCAGCCTGATCCTCAGCGCTCAAATCTCCCTGAGCCGCCTTCTCCTCAAGGCTTTTCTGACGATTTTCCCTCTCGCTTCTCTCCTTTACCGCATTATCCACAGCCGTCTGGCAGGCCGCCACATTGTCCTGCGCCACCTGCACCGCGCTGTTCACGGATTCCAGCACGCCCTTAGCCGCCTCCAGCTTCTGATTTGCCGTCTCAATCCACGCCGTGGCCTTGCTCAGCTCTGCCTGGGCATAATTCACCGCCTGCTGCTCCGCGGAGGTGTCCACCGAGCCGTCCCCCAGTTTGCCCAGGGCAGCGTCTATCTCCGCAATCCGGTTGTTGTAGGCATCGATAGTGTTCTCCAGGGCATCAATCCGGCTGTTGTAGGCATCAATCTGGGCCACCTTGGACTCCGTAGAGGTCACATTGCCGGTCTGCACCTTGTTCACGATATTGGAGGAGGTGTCCGCCGCCACGATGGCCTTGTCATACTCCGCCTTCAGGCTGTCCAGCTGGGTCTTGGCCTCCTTCAGCTCCGTGCTCTCCGCATCCTCCAGATACATCAATACATCGTCCTTCTCCACCTGGTCCCCCACCTTCACGGCCACCTGGGACACCTTCCTGGATTCCGACACCTCCACATTGTAGGGATTTCCGCTCTCCACTACCCCTGAGCCGCGGATCTTGGCCGTGATGGTCCCCGACTCCACGTACTGCGTGGCTACCTCCGGCAGGGAATAGTTCATGATGGTGTTGGAGAAAAAGGTGAGCACCAGCATCACCGACAAGAATATGATGGCCGCTGTCTTCACCCATTCCCTTCTCTTCTTTCCGTTCTCGTTCATCGCTCTTCCTCTCCTCTAATCCTCTATCTGTCTAAAATACAAACTGAAACTGGTGCAAGTCAGCCCTTGATTCCGCCCTGATATGTAATGCCGTCCACCAGATACTCCTCCCCGTACAGGAAAATCAGCAGGCTGGGCACCATGTAGATCGTAGCCACCGCGAACGCCAGCCCGATCTCCCCCGCGTTGATCTTGCTCAGGAATACCGACAGGGGATGCTGCTCCGGATCCGACATCAGAATCAGCGGCTGCTCTACCATGTTCCAGTAGTCAATGAACACCAGTATGGCCGCGGAGCATATGGCCCCCTTGCACAGCGGCAGGCATATCTTGCGGTAGATCTGCCATTCCCCGGCCCCGTCTATCTGCGCCGCCTCCAGCACCGACTCCGGGATCCTGCGCATGAACTTGGTCAGCAGGAACACCGCAAAGGGCGAGAAGATGCCGGGGAGCCAGATGGCCCAGTTGGTGTCCAGGAGGTTCAGCCAGTCGCTGACCAGGTAGTTGGGCACCAGCGTCACCTGATAGGGCATCAGCATCAGGATGATGTACGCGAAGAATATGATCTCCCGGATCCTCCCCCGGTATCTGGCGAAGCCGTAGGAGGCCAGGGAAGCCACCGTCAGCTGGAACACCACGATGGGCCCCACCAGTATCACGGAATTCCAGAACTTGAACAGGTATTCCGGGCTCTTGAACAGCACCGTATTGTACTGGCTGAAGGATACCATGTCGGGAATGAACTTCAAGTTCACCCTCTCCGAGATATATACCTTGCCGCCATTGGCGTCCGTGGCGAAGATGGAGCCATAGTTGGCCGAGATCTCCGAGGCCGCCATGAAGGAATTCGTAATGGTCAGCACGATGGGCATCAGGAACAGAATCGCGAAGGTCGCCGCCACGATGGTGGCCAGCCCGATCTTCACAGTCTGGCGCCTCTTCCTGCGCATGGCCAGCCTCCTGTCCCGCTCTCTGGGATCCAACGGGGCCGCAGGCATGTTTTCCGGTCTCTTTTTCACCCCTCCACATCCTTTCCGAAACGATTCTCAGCGATGAACAGGACACCGATGATCACGATCATCACCAAAGACATCAGAATCGCTGCCGCAGACAGCGTCTGGTAGTCCAGGGACTTGAACTTATTGTTCATGAAATGCTGCAGCGTGTAGATAGAGTCATAGGGGTAATCCGTTGTCAGCAGATATACCTCCCTGAAAATCTTGAACGAATTGATCAGCGACATAATCGCCACGAACAGCAGCGTAGACGACAGATAGCGAATTTTTATGTAGAAGAACGTCTGCAGGGGCCTGGCGCTCTCCAGCTCCGCCACCTCCAGGATGTCCTTCGGTATGCTGGCCAGCGCCGCCATGAACAGGATCATGTTGTAGCCCAGATTCTTCCACAGGAACAATATGACGATTACCACAAGCGCGTAATCGGATTTCAGCCAGTCGATCTTGTCGCCGCCCAGGGCCGCCAGCACCTCGTTCACCGCGCCGTTATAGTGGAACAGCACCTGCCAGATCAGCACGATGGAAGCCACGGGCACCATCATGGGGCTCAGGAAGAAGGTACGGAACTGGCTCCGGAAAGGGAGCTTGGCCTCCAGCACGATGGCCAGCAGCAGGGACAGCACCACCGCCAGCGGCACCGCCACAGCCGAGAACATGAACGTATTGTGCACAGCCCGCCGGAACGCGGTATTGCCCATGATGCTCGTAAAATTGTCCAGAAATACAAAATTACCGCTGATGGGATTGTCTACCAGCGAATAATAGATGACCACCAGGAAGGGGAGGATGAAAAAAGCCAGCACTCCCAAGAAGCTGGGGGCGATGTACGCCCCCGAGCTGATCTTGATCTTGCGCATCCTTCTGGTGGATTTATTTTGATGTCCTTTTGCGGAAGCCTCCGGCGGTTTTCCGCTTTTTTTAAATCTCTTCACTCTCATAACTCCCATCCGCCTGTCTCCCAAGGCCGCAGGCGCTATTTATTCTCGCCCACGTAAATCTTGATGCGGCTCTGGATGACCGAAGCCACCTCGTCCACGCTCTTCTGTCCCTTGTAGAAGGGCGCCGCCTCCTCGTTAATGATATTGAGGACTTCATCTCCCTGGGAATAGCTCACAGGCTTTGCAACCTCCATCAGGGACAGAGCCAGATCCACCTCCTCCTGGGTGGGGATGCGGTACTCGTAGCTCCAGCCGTCCCCATAGGAGATGCTGCTGCCGCCCCCCATGACGATGGGTTCCCCGTTCTCGTCATAGTAAAGCTCCCCGTTCTCGTCCGTATAGTATTTCACCTCCACGGCATCCGCCGCCATGGCGTTCAGCTTGCTCTTCATGGTAGGGAACCCAATGGAGCTAAAGCCCCTGTCGGGATTCTCCTCCTTCGTCAGGAAGCCCTCGATGAATTCCCACGCGCCGTCCTTATGCCCTGACTTGGATGTGATGGCATAGGCCTGGGAGGCGGAGAGCATGCAGCCCACGCTGCCGTCCATAGTGGGATAACCGATATAGGAGGCATCCCCCTGGAAGATTTCATTGCACATCTGCAGCCCATTGAAGTCGTAGATATTCTCTTCATAGAGGAGCACCTGGCCCTTCTGAATCTTGTTGGGCGTGGACACGTCCTCCTTCTCCCAGTCATACTCCTCCGGGAACCGATTGGCGAAATTCAGTATATCCTTGAACTCTTCGGAGTCAAACCGGCATTCCCCGGTGGACCAGTCGATGAAGTAATCGGCATTGTACGCCATCAGTGTCATCATGATGACATCCTTCGTCTTGCTGTCGAACAGCAGGGCGTCCGGATGGGCATCCGCATAGGCTATCAGCTCCTCCAGTGTCCATCCCATCTCCGTGCCTACCTCAGACCCCTTGCCTACCACGGTCGACATCTGGAAGCCATAGGGGATGCTCACCAATTTGCCGTCCAGGGTGTAAGCCTCCAGGATGTTCTCCAGGAAATCCTCCCGGCTCAGCTTTTCGCTCTTCTCCAGATAGCCGTTCAGATCCTCGAAGACGCCCTTGGCCGCCAGCTGCTTGATGTTCAGGCCGCTCAAGTCCAGGATGTCCGGGCAGTTGTTGGAGGTGATGTCATTGTTCAGCCTATTGATGCCGTCCGTCATGAAGGCCTGGTAATCGTCCCCGTCGTAGTCATTGTAGTTCAGATACTCCCGGATGCTGATGTGGTACTTGTCATTGGACTTGTTGAACTTCACCGCTGCGGACTGGATATTGGAATCACCGTAGAGGCTGCCGATGAGAATCGTCTCCTTCTGGGGCACCTCGCTGGCCTTTGTCTTGGTCAGCAGCGCGATGCTCTTCTCATTGGTCTCCCAGTCCGAAGCGACGGCCAGGATGCGGCCGTCCTCCAGCCCCCAGAAGTTCTCCACAGTGTTGCCGTTGATATCGCTGTCCAGCCAGGTGAACAGCTCCGTGGATGTCTGGGACTTCACGTCATACTCGTACACCCTATTGCCGTCCTGGGCCATGAAGTCCTTTTCGATGCCGGGCACCAGCGCGTTGCTGTTGCTGCTGGGATAGTTCTCATATGTATTGCCCGTCTTCTTGCCGTCAAAGTCGATATCGCACAGGACAGTGTCTCCATTGCTGGTGTAATAGCACAGATACATCTTGCCGTCCTTGCCGCTGCCCATGGCCCGGATCCAGTTGACATCGGCTCCCAGGGACACTGTCCCCCGCTTGTTGCCATCCGCGTCGAACAGCCAGACATTGTTCTCTCCTGTCACATAAATCCGGCCCTCTCCGTCGATGGCCATGTTGTCCACATAGCTCTCGGCCACCAGCTCCGTCATGTCCTCCGCGAATATCTGCTTGCCCTCGGCATCGAACTTGCACAGGAATGTCTCGGACTTGGTGTAGTCCTCATTATAGACATTGGTGGTGCCGTACATGCTGCCGTCCTGGGCATAGACCAGGCGGTTCAGGTTCCAGTTCTTCTCCTCCACATAATTCAGCGGTGTCTTCGTTATGTTTCCGTCCGCCAGGGAATACCTGCAGATGCTCTGGGTGGAAGTCTCCGTTTCCTCGTCATAGTCGTAGGACTGGTAGCAGAGGGAGTCCCCCACCAGCTGCATGTCATAGAAGGAAACGTTCTCGTCGTCGATGGTGATGAACTCCGGCACCCAGACCCATTCCTTCTTCTCCGTCTCCCCCCCTGAGGAATTCCCGCAGGCCGCCAGGGATAACGCCATGGCCGCCGAAAGCGCCAGCCCCAGGACGCGCCGACAGATTGCCTTGTTTTTCATAAGCTTCATTTTCCATATACTCCTTTTACATGATCCGGCACAGCCCCCGGCCCGCATTCCCCGCGGGACTGTACGCAAAAATACTCAATATGTAGTGCAGACAAGATAACGCTACATACTGAGTATATCACACTATGGCCGAAATGTACCTTAAGATTTTATGAATTACAGAAGAATAAAGCTTAATTTTGCAATAATTCTGTAACAAACGCTCACTTGGCGCTCTTCTGTGTGCAGCTTAGGGCCTCCTGGCACATGTTCACGCGGATATAGAGCTTGCCCAGCTCCCGTCTGCGCTTCCTGGCCCTCATCATGCTGGCCACATGGTTGTAGAACCAGAAGGACTGCACCAGCACATTGTTCAGGCTGCCCATCTTCTCCTTGGTGGTGCCCATGTAGTACCGGCCTCCGCAGGTGCAGGCCTCCCGCCCCTTCTCCTTCACTAGGCGGATCAGATCCGACTCGCAGGCGATTTCGCCCTCGAACTCCGTGTAGGCATAGCCCACGCAGTCCTCCCTGTGGGCATCGCTGCCGCCGAAGACGGGCTTCTCGAACCTGGCGGCGATCTCCATGGCAGTGACGTTGCTCTCCGGGCTCTCGCAGGCGTTGAAGCCCTCCAGGAAGTCGAATTTGTCCATCACGGCCAGGCGGTTCCTGTGCTTCCTGGTATTGGTGATGCTCAAGTACCTCTCCCCGCAGGGGTGGGCGGGCCCCAGGATTCCACCGTTCTTGTGGACGACCTCTATCAGGAACTGCACCGGCAGGCCCCGCAGCTCCAGAATCTTCAGCTTCACACCCTCGGGCATGATCACCAGGATATGGCCGGCGTCAATGGTGTCGTACTCCACGCCCTTCAGGACTATGAACCCGTCTTCATCCCCGTCCCCATGCAGCCTCTTCCAGCTGCGGTAGCCCTTGTAGGAGTCGTGGTCTGTGACCAGCATCCCCTGGAAGCCCTTCTCCTTCAGGCAGGAGATGAATTCCGCTATGGGCACCTTCCCGTCCAGGGAGCCCTCCTTTGTGTGACAGTGCATATCGAATTTCATTGCTTTCATCCTTTCATCAATCCATGCTCAATCTATACTTTTCAGGGACTCCGTCATGCTGACCGCCTCCAGCTTGCCGCCCATGGCCAGGTCCACCAGCCAGGCGAAGAGCAGGGTCAGCAGGCCGCTGTAGACATAGCTTATGGGCCTTACATAGATATGGAAGGCGATCATGTCCACCCGGATCTCGCTCATGACGAACCTGTGCAGCAGGTGTCCCAGCCCCAGCCCCAGCGCCATGCCCAGGGCGCTCAACAGCACGTTCTCCCGGAACACATAGGCGTTGGTCTCCCGTCTGTAAAAGCCCAGCACCTTGATGGTGGCGATCTCCCTGATCCGCTCCGTGATATTGATATTGGTCAGGTTGTAGAGCACGATGAAGGCCAGCCCCGCCGCGCACAGGATGACCACCACCACGATGATGTCCAGCGCGGACAGCATGCTGCCGATGCGCTCCATCATGTCCGAGCTCACGCTGACATTGGCCACCTGGTCCAGCTGCATCAGCTCCGCGGAGAGCTCATGGATCGTGGGCGCGTCCGCGAGCACCGGGCTCCCCTCCTCCGATCCCTGCGCCAGGTTCAGGTACACTGTCCTGCGCTCCGGCTCCTGCCCAGTCTGCTCCAGCCAGGTGTCCTCGGAGACATGCACATAATTATACAGATAGTTCTCGTATATCCCGGTCACCTCCACGGACAGCTCTTTCCTGTCGCTGTCCCTGAGGGTTATCCTCTCGCCGATCCGGATATCATAGTCCTCCGCCAGCTTATTGGAGATCACTGCCTCCCCGGTTCCGGGATAGTCGATCGGCTCCCCTTTTTCCGTATGGAGGTTCAAAAATGGCGCCATGCCCTCTTTTGTCCCTGTGACCAGGTAGACGGATTTCACCCCCGCCTGCGCCTCCAGGTCCATGTTCTTCTCCATGACGCAGGTGTAGCCCGCGATGGCCTCCATCCCGTCCAGCCTTTCCCGCAGCGCCCCGTCGGCATCCTCCTTTAAGGTCATCCCGCAGTCGTAGGTCTGGATCTCCCCGAACTGCCTGTCGCCGATGTCCGCGATGGAGTCCTTGACCCCGAAGCCTGTCACCAGCAGCGCCGTACAGCCGCTGATGCCCACGATCATCATGAAGAGGCGCTTCTTATAGCGGAAGATATTGCGCAGGGACACCTTGTGCAGGAAGCTGAGCCTCCTCCACACAAAGGGGATGTACTCCAGGAGCACCCGCTTGCCCGCCTTCGGCGCTTTCGGGCGCATCAGCGCCGCCGCTACCTGTGCCAGCTCCATGCGGCAGGAGAGCCATGTGGTGCCGATGGAGCACAGCAGCGACACCGCCAGGGATATCACCGCCAGCCTCCCGTCGAACACATAGCAGATCGGATCCGTATCGTACATGAGGCCGTAGCAGAACCATATGACCTGCGGAAATCCCCAGGTGCCCAGGAAGAATCCGAAGGTGCAGCCCGACAGGGCCGCCAAGCCGGAGTAGACCATATATTTGGACATGATAGCGCCCTCGCCGTAGCCAAGGGCCTTCAATACGCCAATCTGGGTCCGCTGCTCCTCCACCATCCTGTTCATGGTGGTGATGCATACCAGGGCCGCCACCAGGAAGAAGAACACCGGGAAGATGTTGGCGATGCCGTCCACGATGGAGGAGTCGTTCTCGAAGCACACATAGCCGATATTGGTGTCCCTGCCCAGCACGTAAGCCTCCGGCCGCTTCAAGTCGTCCAGCTCCCTCTGTCCGTCGGAGATCTCCCCCTCCGCGTCCGCTATCTTCTCCTCGAACTCCGCTTTCGCCTCCTGGTACTCCTTCTCCCCGTCGGCGTATTCCTGCCTGGCGTCCTCCAGCTCCGCCCCTTTTTCCGCAAGGGTCTTCCTGCCCTCCTCCAGCTCCTCTCTGGCCGAGACAAGGGCCTCCTCCCCCTCCTCTATGGTCTGCCTGGCATCCTCCAGCTGCTGCCTACCGCTCTCGATCTCCAGCTTTCCCTCTGTCAGGGCCCTCTGGCCGTCCTCCAGCTGGGCCCTGGCAGAGGCGATGGCCACCCAGCCGCTGTCCAGCTGGGCCTCGCTCTCCGCAATCTGGGCCCTGGCCGCCTCAAGCTCCGCCTCCTGGGCCGCAAGCTCCGCCTCCATCGCGTCCAGCCTGGCCAGGGCCTCCTCCAGCCTGGCGATGAGGGAGGCGTTCAGCTCTCCCTCGTTCTGCCTCAGCTCCTCGAGCTGGCTCTCCAGCTGGAACCTGCTCTCGTCCATGAGCCGCCTGGACACCGCGACCGCCGCCTCGCCGCTTCGAAGCTGGGCCTTGCCCTCCGACAGCTCCCGCTCCCCTCTGCGCAGCGCCACCTCGTTGGTATCTATGGCAGTCCTGGCAGCGGCCAGCTCCGCTTCCTTCTGGACGATGAGGGCCTCACCGTCGGCCAGTTCCACCTCCTTCTGTGCGATGGTGGCCTTTCCCTCCGCCAGCTCCGCCTCCTTCTCACGGATGGTGGCCTCACCGTCGGCCAGTTCCGCTTCCGCATCCGCCAGGGCCTTCTCCCCGTCCTCCAACTGCTTCTTCGCATCGTCCAACTGCTCTCTGGCGTCCTCCAGCTCCCTCTCCCCCAGGGTGCGGTTGTCCGATAGCTCCGTGCGGGCATCCGCCAGCTTCTCGCTGCCCTCCCGGAACAGCCTGTCATACCGGTCCCGGGCCTGTCCCTCGGCAAATTCCTCCCACACGGAGGTCTTCTCGTCCATAAAGGCATCGTACTCCCGGCTGTACAGGGGGAAGTCCTGTAGGAAGCGCACGTAGACCTCCGTGAAGTAGTCCACATCGAAGCCCTCCGGGTTCAGGTAGGCGAAGCCGTCCAGCCGCCCGGAGCCCAGGGATGTGTTGCCCCGCTCGTACTGGATGTACAGGGGGGACTGCACCAGCCCCACCACCGTGTATTCCCTGTGGGCGAAATGCTCCAGGTCCCCCTGGGCATTGTCCTGGGACAGACGGATCACGCTCCCCACCACAGACTTCCCGAAGCTGCCGCTGTCCAGCACGCACTCCGCCCCGGTCTCCGGCAGCCTGCCGGACACCAGCTTCAGGGTGTTGAGCGTCTCCGGCATGCTGTAGGTCTTGATGACACCTCTGTAGTCATCTCCCAGTTCATAGAGCACGTCAAAGGAAATGGCACCCTCCGCCGCCTCCACGTCCCGGGCCGCGGAAAAGTAGTCCACGTTCTCCTGGTCGAAGCCCAGTGTGGACACCAGGCGCAGGTCATAGAATCCATGTTTTTCCAGGTAACCCGTCACGGTCTCCACCATGGCCCCGGTGGTCACCTTCAGCCCCGCGAAAAAGCCCACCCCCAGCGCCACGATGCCGAAAATCGCCAGAAAACGCCCGAAGCTCGATTTGATTTCCCTGAAAGTCGTCTTCCCGATCCCCCGCATAGGCTCACCACTCGATTTCCGAAATATCCACTATATTCCGGTTCTTCACCATGCTCACGATGGTGCCGCTCTTCACGGTGATGACCCGGTCGGCCATGGCCGTCAGGGCCTGGTTGTGGGTGATGACGATGACGGTCTTGCCCACCTCCCTGCAGGTATTCTGCAAGAGCTTCAGCACGGCCTTGCCCGTATTGTAGTCCAGGGCCCCGGTGGGCTCGTCGCAGAGCAGGAGCTTGGGATTTTTGGCCAGTGCCCTGGCGATGGCCACCCGCTGCTGCTCCCCGCCGGAGAGCTGGGCCGGGAAATTGCCCTTCCGGTCCTTCAGCCCCACCTGGTCCAGCACTTCGCCGGCGTCCAGGGGGTTCCTGCAGATCTGGGCCGCCAGCTCCACGTTCTCCAGGGCCGTCAGGTTCTGGACCAGGTTGTAGAACTGGAACACGAAGCCCACGTCATAGCGCCTGTAGGCGGTGAGCTGCTTTTTGCTGAAGGAAGAGACCTTCTGGCCGTCCAGGTACACCTCTCCCTCCGTCAGCGTATCCATGCCCCCCAGGATGTTCAGGATGGTGGTCTTCCCCGCGCCGGAAGCGCCTACGATGACGCAGAACTCCCCCTTATCGATCTCAAAGTCCACATCGTGCAGGGCCGTGATCTCCACCTCGCCTGTCTTATACACTTTTTTCACGTTCTGAAAGCTCACGAAAGCGTCCATACTCTCAAATCAGCCCTTTCGAGTCCCGTATAACGGCTCTTTGATTCACACTCAATCAGTATAACACAAATGCTTTTCTTCTACCACTTTTTTTGCTATAATAAATTCTAAACAAATCTAAAGCGATTTTATAAGGAAAGAAATGCCATGATTATCATTCATCTCGCCGCATTGTCGGGAATCCTCCTCATGGGGGCATGTTGGATCGCATCCGGAAGAAACCGTTCCGCCCCGGGAGCAGGAGGGTTTGCCGCACTGTTCCTGGCCGCACTGGCCCTGCGGCTGGCCGCCGCTGCCCTCTCTAAGGGCTTTGGCACCGACACGGCCTGCTTCGCGGCATGGGCCGAGCGGATCTGGGAGGTGGGGCCCGGCGGCTTCTACGACCCGGATGTCTTCTCGGACTATCCGCCGGGATATCTCTATGTGCTCTGGCTCCTGGGCGGCATCCGCAGGCTCCTGGGGATAGGGCATTATTCCGCCGCCCATCTGGTGCTGCTGAAGCTCCCCTCCATCCTCTGCGACCTGGCCTGCGGCTGGCTGCTGTGCCGGGAGGCCGGCAAAAGGCTTTCCGCACGGCACGCCTTCTTCCTCTGCGCCGCTTACCTGTTCCATCCGGCGATCCTCCTGAACTCCTCCGTCTGGGGCCAGGTGGACTCCCTGACGGCGCTGGCGGCAGTGTTCCTGTGCGTCTCGCTGATCCGCGGACGGATGTATGCCGCGTACATCGCCTTTGGCCTGGGGTTTTTGGTCAAGCCCCAGATGCTGCTCCTGGGGCCTGTGCTCCTGGTGGGCACCATAGACCGGATTCTGGCGGGCCGCCGGAACGGGGACAGGGCTGCTTCTTTTATGCCGGAGCTTTTGCACTGCCTGTTCCAGTGCCTGTCCGTGGCCCTGGGCGGCGTCATCCTCTGCCTCCCCTTCGGTCTGGCGAAGGTGGTGGCGCAGCTTCTGGACACTCTGGGCTCCTACCCTTACGCGGCGGTGAACGCCTGCAATCTCTGGGGGCTCTTAGGCCTGAACTGGGTCAGCCAGGACGATGCATTCTGGGGCATCCCCTACAGGCACTTCGGCGCGCTGGCAATCGCCGCGGCCGTGGCGCTGACAGTGCTGCTTGGCCTGCGGGGCAGGGGCTCCAGGGAGAAATATCCCTTTCTGGCGGCTTTTACGGTGATCACGGTCTTCCTGTTCTCCGTGCGGATGCATGAGCGCTACCTCTATCCCGCCCTGGCGCTGCTGATGCTGGCCTATATCTGCAGGCCCGTGACTGGAACATACGTTTGCCTCTCCTGCTTCGGCGCCCTGCATTTCTACAACACGGCATGGGTGCTGTTCTTCTATGACCCGGGCACCTATGACAGGAGGTCGGCCTCCATCCTGCTGGTGTCCGCGGGCATGCTGTTCTGCGGAGCCCTGTTCTACCGCACGGCTTACAGGCATTACAGCGGACAGGACAGGCCGGAAAGCCCTCCCCTGCCCGCCCCGGCTTTTCAGAAGGGCTTTCCCGGCACTCCCCCCCGGCGTTCCCCGGGGAGGCTCGCCCTGAACCGGGCGGACATCCTCTGTATGCTCGCCATCACGGCGGTGTACGGCTGCTTCGCCCTCTATGACCTGGGGGAGCGGCAGGCTCCCGTCACCCGGCTGGACATGGTGCAGGGCCAGTCCATAGAGCTTTCCTTCGGCTCCGGGGCGCCCGCCTCGCTCTCCTACTACATAGCGCCCTGGCAGGACAGGACTTTCCTCATGGAGGGAAAAGGGGAATCGGATCCGAATTGGTCCTATCTGGGAGAGTTGTCGATGCAGAATGTCTTCACCTGGCAGGAGACGGTTTTCCAGGTCTCCGCCGCACATTTGCGCCTCACTCTGCAGGACGCACAGGCCGCCCCCATAGAGCTGGTGTTCCGGGACGCGGCGGGGAACATTCTCGTGCCCGAGAACGCTTCGGACTATCCCGCCCTGTTCGACGAGCAGGAGTTGTACCCGGATGCCTTCACCTTCCGCAACGGCATGTACTTCGACGAGATCTACCACGGGCGCACGGCTTACGAATTCCTCCACGGGCTTACTTCCTATGAGAACACCCATCCCCCTCTGGGCAAGATCTTCATCGCCATGGGGGTGGCGCTCTTCGGCATGAATCCCTTCGGCTGGCGCATCATGGGGACGCTCTTCGGCATCGCCATGGTGCCCGTGGTGTACCTGTTCGCCAGGCGGATCGCCAGAGAGACCCTGCCCGCGGCTCTGGCCTGCATGTTGTTCGCCTTTGACTTCATGCATTTCACCCAGACCAGGATCGCCACAATCGATACTTACGTGACCTTCTTCGTGATACTGATGTACCTTTTCATGTATCGGTATGTCACATTGAGCTTCTACGATACGCCGTTAAAGAAGACCTGGCTTCCCCTGGGGGCCTGCGGGGTCTGCATGGGGCTGGGCATCGCCAGCAAATGGACGGGCATTTACGCCGGGGCCGGGCTGGGGCTGCTCTTCTTTTCCGCGCTGTACCGCAGATACCGGGAGTATCTCTACGCCAAGGCCGACCCGGAGGGGCAGAGCGGGGGCATCTCCCATGCCCATATCCTCCGGTGCTTCCGCGGATACGCCTGGAGGACCATCGCTTTCTGTCTGGTCTTCTTCGTGGCCGTGCCCGCCGCCATCTATCTGCTGTCCTACCTGCCCTTCCGGGATTACGGGGACAGGGGGCTCCTGGGCCGGATGCTGTACAACCAGAGCACCATGTTCTCCTACCACAGCACTTTGGTCTCCGACCATCCCTACGCCTCGGCCTGGTATGAGTGGCCCGTGATCTCCCGGCCCATCTGGTACTATTCCCGCGTAGTCACGCAGACGGCCCAGGGGGGACTGCGGGAGGGCATCAGCGCCTTCGGCAATCCGGCGGTATGGTGGGCGGGGATTCCTGCCTTTCTCTACATGGTCTGGCTCTGGCTCGGCAGGAAGGATCGAAACGCCGCATTCCTCACCGTGGGATACCTGGCCCAGTACCTCCCCTGGTTCTTCGTGACACGGGACACCTTCATCTACCACTATTTCCCCAGCGTGGCATTCGTGGTGCTGATGGTCATGTACGGCCTGCTGCAGTGGAAAAGGCGCGTGCCCAGGCGCTTGTTCGTCCTGACGGCGGCGCTGTACGGCCTGCTTGCCTTCGCCCTGTTCCTGCTGTTCTACCCGGTGCTGGCGGGCCAGCTGGTGGAGGCCTCCTTCGTGGCCAGGTATCTGCGCTGGCTCCCCGGCTGGGTGCTGACGGCCCGGTGAAGACATGGGTATGGCCGCTGCCTTGATTCTGCTGCTCTGTCGGAGCCAATCTGTTCCGGTGTCAATCTGCGCCGGAGTGCGTCTGTTCCGGTTTCAATCTGCGCCGGAGCCAATCTGTTCCGGTGTCCGTCTGCGCCGGAACGGACGCCGCCCGGTCTCTACTCCGCCGGGGCGTTCCCGGACTGGCCGCTTCCGGACAGCACCAGGTCCAGGATATGGGCCAGGGGATCGCAGGCGTTCATGACCTCCTCCAGGGTATTGTTCTGGGCCCCCAGCTCGATGAGCAGGGATTTGGGCCGCAGGTGCATGTTGTAGCGGTATCCTCTCAGATAGATCCGCCTGGTGAGGTTCGGATAGTATTCCATGGCTGTCTTCTGCATCTGGAAGGAGAAGGCCAGGTTGCTGTCCAGGTTCTCATTGTACAGGTAGGAGATGTTGCCCGTCTTCTTGGTCCGGGACAGGCCGTTGAAGAACATGAACCTGGCCGTGGGCCTGCCGTCCAGGTCCATCACCAGGCGGGTGCCCTCCGGCATTGCGTCCCTGTGCAGGTCGATCACCACCTGGATGGAGGGATATTGCTGCAGCAGCGCCTCCAGGTCTCCCAGCGCCACCGCATAGGAATCGTCCCTGGATTCCGTGTCATATTGCCCCAGATGATGGAGCACCTGATAACCGTACTCCTCCGTCAGGATGGTGGTCAGCCTCTCCCCCACGCCCATGATGGTCTCCGACATGTCCCCGGGCGTGGAATCCGCGAATTCCTCATGGGCATGGGTGTGGTAGATGAGAATCTGCGGCCCCTCCGCGTCCTTGGATATGGTCATGTCCTGCCCCATCAGTTTATGTACGTCCAACTGGTCGCTGCCCGCCACGGTGTTGGCATCCACGGTGTAGAACTGCTGTATCAGCGTCTCGTAGTCGCTCAGCGGCTCCAGATCCAGGTTCACCTGTTTCTCATGGGGCAGGAATACGCCGGGGCGCTGCTCCATGGCCGCCTGGTTCTCCGCCCGCAGAAGGTCCGCCAGATCCTCCTCCCCGGGCTGGACGGCGCTGTCCTGCCCCGCCGTACCCTCCCCCTGGACAGGGCCGGCGTCTCCCTCCGGAGGGATGTCCTCTGGCAGGGTGTCCTCCATCTGCCAGGTCTCCTCCTCCGCCTCGGCCAGCAGAATCGTGCGGATGTCCTCGGCGCTCTCCCCCTGCTCTCCCGACGGCTGCCCTGTCACATATCCGTAAAAAGGGAACAGGCAGGCAATCTGCTCCCGCAGGAGCCACCAGGTTCCGTGGCCGCCCTCCTCCATGAAGGCAATGCCCGGCATGAACTGGCTGTACAATAAGGTGCGGGCCCCGTCCCATATGCTCTTGAGCATGGCCTCGCCCATGGTATCTTCCCCCGTGGATACGGAGACCGCGCTGCAGCTCTTCGTGGCCGCCTGTATCCCGAGAATCAAAAGGGCCAGCAGAATCAGCCTCCCAGCCCGTTTTTCGGCAAAAGCTTTCCTGGAATGCTTTTCTTCCATATTTACGGCAATGCACTTCCTTTCTTCCCTTCCCAATATATGCCCGTCTGTGCCGTTCCATGATAGAATTGCCGTGAAAGCCTTGTACCAGTGCCCCGATGCATGAATCCTAGCGCTCCATGAAGGTCTCCCCGATGGCGATGTTGATCCCCTCGGATACGGTGAAGCTGACCCGCTTGATCACCGCGTCGATGTCCTTGCCCGTCATATACATATTGTTCAGCTCCGCGAAATGCAGCTGCTGCTTCTCCCGGTATCTGACATTCTCCAGGTCCTTCTCCTCCAGGAGCCTGTCCAGGGCATCCGCCACGATGGTAGCCGCATCCACCACCGTAGGGATGCCGATGGCTATCACGGGCACGCCCAGGCTCTCCTGGGTCAGGGCGTTCCTGTGGTTCCCCACCCCGGAGCCCGGCTGTATGCCCGTGTTGGTGATCTGGATGGTGCGGTTCAGCCGCCTGACGCTTCGGGCCGCCAGGGCGTCTATGACGATCAGCGCGTCGGGAGACGTCTGTTCCACCACGCCCTTGACGATCTCCGCGGTCTCCATGCCGGTCTTGGCCATGACCCCCGGCTCCAGGGCGCTGATCTGGTTCATTTTGCTGCAGTTGTAGGCAGCCGTCCCGTACTCCCTGACGATGTGCCTGGTGATGAAGAGATTGTCCACCACCTGGGGCCCCAGGGCGTCCGCGGTCACCTCTCGGTTGCCCAGCCCCACCACAAGGATGGACTGTTCCTCGTCCGCTCCCGGCAGGAGCTCCAGGATTTCCTCCGCCAGGCGGCCGGATATCTCCCTGTGGTAGTCCTCGTCCGGCTCCACCATGGCCGGGGCCTCCATGGTCACGTAGATACCCATGGGCTTCCCCATGGTCCTGGCGGCGTTCATGGTGTCTATCATCACCTTGGTCACGCGGATATCCTCTTCCTCGTGATAGCATTCCTCTACCCTGACGCCCCGCAGCTTGCTGTCCGCCTCGCTGATGCTCTCCCTCGCCTCCAGCGCCAGGTCCGTCCTCATCTGAAAGTTTCCCATGGACTGTCTCTCTTCCATCGCTTCTTCCCTCTCATTCCCGAATCTGCATATGCAGCGATTAAATCTCGCCCCAAAACCGGATAAACGGCATGGCTTGCTTTTATTATTTTAGTCAATTTTTCTCAGATTATGTCTTGACAAACTTTCTATTATTTACTAAACTATCTTTATGTGTTTACGATAGTCCTCCGTGTCTGGCTAAAGTGAAACGTTAATAATCTTGTATACAATTGGAGGTGTACGACTTGGCTAACATTAAATCTGCGAAGAAGAGAATTCTGGTGAACCGCACAAAGGCTGAAAGGAACAAGGCAATCAGATCCGGCGTCAAGACCGCTATCAAGAAGGTCTATGCCGCTATCGCTACCGGGGACAAGGCTGCCGCTGCAGCAGAGCTGTCCGCTGCCACAAAGGTCATCGAGATGGCCGGAAGCAAGGGTGTTTATCACAAGAACAACATTGCCCACAAAGTTTCCCGTATCAGCAAGGCCGTCAACGAGATGGCCTGAACCACAGGACACATAAATCCATAGGCAACATGCAAAAAAGGCATCCGTCTCTCACCACGGATGCCTTTTCTTTTTCTATGCCGTTTTTCCATGCCATTTTCCTATGCCGTTCTGCCATGGGCCGCCGGTCTCCCGCTCTACGCTCCCGCCGCCTGCTCCCGGATGCGCTTTATCAGGTAATGCCCCGTCTTCGCCATCAGGGCGCTGGCCTCAGGCATCAGCTCGGGAGGAAGCCCCCGCAGGAATTCGTCCGCCTCCAGGGTGAAGTCCCCCTCGTAGCCTATCTCCGCCAGCGCGCCGGTTATGGCCTCCCAGTCCAGAGCCTCCATGAAGGGCATGGTATGGCAGTCCCGGACATAGTTCACGTCATGGACATGCAGGGCCTGGAGCCGCTTCGCCCCCATGGCGCGGATCACGTCCTGGGGCTCCCTGCCCACCAAAGCGCAGTGCCCCAGATCCAGGCAGCCCACAATCCAGGGGCTGTCCAGCTCGTCCAGCAGCCCGCAGAACTCCTCCGGCGGGGCGCAGACGCTGTCCACGATATAGCCCCTCTTTTTATCCCGCTGCCACATATTCTCCGCGCAGATGCGGATTCCGTATTCCTGGCAGTAAGGTATCAGGCTGCGGTAGAATTCCAGGTTCTCCTCCCAAAGCCTGTCCCGGTTCGTCGCGTACTCCAGCTCCTGCATGGGATGGACGACGATATTCCGTACCCCCATCAACGCAGCGGCCTCCATGGCGCGGAGGATCCGTTTCCGGATCTCCCTGTCGTAGGGCTCCTCTCCCCTGGAAGAGGGGAAGGGCGCGTGGGCCTGGGAGAATCCGATGCCGCACTGGGCGGCGGTCTCCTTCAGGCGGAGGGCATGCTCCCTCCAGGCATCGGTGCACCAGATCCCCTCCCCCAGCTCCATGCCGAAGAAGGACCAGTCCAGGGCCTCGAAGCCCGCCTTCTTCAGAATCGGGATGCAGGCCTCGTCCCCGAATACCTCCGCTGTTACATGTGTCTGCGTGACAAGCCTCATTTGCTTTCCTCCTTGCGGAATTTATTTGTACATCCTGTTTCCTTTTTTTCCATGCCCCTCAGACCGGAGGCCGAAGCTCCACTGTCTCCCGCAGCGAAAGCCCGTACCGCCTGGCTATATCCTCCGCCTCCTGTATGGGCTGCGGCCGGTTCAGGGCTTCCGCGTCATGGGCGTCTATCCCGATGACCGCCTCGCAGCCCTCCTTCCCGGCAATCTCCCAGAAGCGCTCGCTGGGATAATTCCTGCCTTCGTAGATTCCCAGGCAGTTGATCTCCAGGGGCAGGCCCAGGCTTTTTGCTTTCCGGCAGAGCCGCCGCATCTGTTCCTCATAGATGCCCTCGTCCCCCGTGAACCGGATCAGGTCGGGATGGGCCACATAGGTGAAATACCCTGTCTCCATGGCCTGTATGGTCTGCGCGCAGTATTTCTCCAGCACCCCGGGGTCATCGGTGGGCCGCCCGCTCCAACTGCCGCCGATCTCGCATTCGATGTAATGCTGGCCCAGCAGGAAATATTCCACCGGATAGTCCGCCACCAGGCGCTGCAGCTTATGGAAATACTCGATATAATGCTCCGTGTAATACTCTACCTCCAGGCCCAGATGAATCTCGATGTCCTCCCTGTATTCCCGCTTCAAATCCAGGACCGTGTCCACATAGTCCTCCAACTGATCCATCTGCATCCGCATGTGGGAGACAAACTCCTTTGGGTAGGAATAGGGCGTGTGGTCGGAAAACCCCAGAATCTTAAGCCCGCCCCGGATAGCGTTCTCCACATATTCCCTCTCCGTCCCCGAAGCATGCCTGCACCGCCATGTATGGGTATGGTAATTTGCCCTCATCTTCTCCGCCTCTTTTCTCTTTGCCCAATGCCCTTCTTTACATCTCCGGGCCCCTAATGCCTGTGGCTCCCGCCGCCATGGCTGGCCCCGCCGCTGCTGGTATGATGCCCTCCGCCTCCGCTGCGCCCGCCTCCGCCTCCGCTGCCGGAGTCCGTCTCGATCCTCCTGGTGGCCACGTTCTTGCGGATCAGCATGTCCTCCTTATTCCGAAGCTCCGGCTTGCCCCCCGCCACATAGGCGTTCACGGCCACCGTGTTCTCCGCCTTCTTCTGGGAAGCGCCGCTGACGGCGTAGACCAACGCCACAATGACGGGCAGGATGGCCACCAGCCCCCAGGAAAAAGGCAGGGACAGGGACGTGTCCATGAGCTTGGCCACCTCTTTCACATAGGCCCTGTAGGCCCTGTGGGGATCCGTGGCATAATAATCGTCCACCGCGTAGAGCACCTGGTCGATGTCCCTGACGCTGAAGCGCTGCTCCACGCTGCCGCTGGTGGACAGGTGCTCGCCGTTCTGGCCCTCGTACCAGTTGTGCAGCAGCAGGACGCCGTCCCCCTCGAAGCCCTTGTTGTAGCCGTATCGATTCTCGTCCCAGAAATCGTCCGCCAGGTCGCGCATGTTCTGTTCCCAGTCCGCTGACCGCAGGCCGTACTGCTCCATGGCCTCCTCCCCCTCCACGGACTGGCTGAAGGTCACCAGCACGATGTCGATGTGCAGCTCCCTCTCCGTCTTCGCTATGTATTCCCGCAGGTCCTCTTCCTCCGCGTCGGTGAGGACGTCCGCGTAGTCATACACCCGCTCCTTAGGCGCCTCGTTGTTTGCCCTGGGCATGTCCCGCGTCCGGGCCGACAGCGCCGCCGCGATGCACGCCGCCGCCAGGATTCCTATCCCGATGAACCAAAAGCGGAAATAGTGCAGATATTGTTTCCTTGCTTCTTTCTTAAAATCCTCTTCCATTTTCCAACCTCTTTCGCCTGCATTTCCGTGTCGAATCAAAGCAGCCCTAACAGTGTCTGCAGAAGCGCCAGGGCCGCCGTCAGGCAGGCCCACAGCGTGCCGGTGTACGCCAGGAACTTCGCCCAGGAGAAGGGCGCTGTCCCCACGATTTTTCCGGTCTGTCCGTTGACGTAAAAGGGGTAGTCCTGCTCCTTATATCGGTATATGTACTTCCACACCGGCAGCAGCCCGTAGGATGCCCTGCTGTCCCGCACGGAGATGTCCTCCCGCACGGTGCGCACCGTATTGTACCCGGCATAGCTCTCCCGCAGGAGCTTGGCCGCGTCCTCCTTCATCAGCGCCATGGCCCGGTTCTCCACCTCGCCTGCGGGCATGTTGTATTTCTCCCCGTAAAAGCCGGACATGAACCGGGGGCTGAAGTCCACCATCTGGCCGTACTGGAAGGGAGCCAGGAGATCCATCACATCGTCCGGCATCTGTTCCGAGGCATCCACCGGAATCCTCTCGAAATCCATGTCCATGCTGCGCTCTATGGCATAGACGCTGGTCTCCGTGTATTCCTTGTCCCCGCTGCGCCAGACCCTGATTTTGGTGCCCTCCCCCTGATAGCGGCAGACAGTCTTGTAATCATAGAACCAGTAGGGCACATAGTAGCCCTGCATGCTGTTCAGCCGGGCCTCGGAGAGGAAGTCCGTGGGGGAGAACCGGCATTTCCTGAACTTCTCCCGCAGGGACTTCTTGCAGTTTTCCTTGCCCATCTGGAAAGGAATCAGCATCCTGGGGGCGAACTTCCCCTCCACCCGCTCGTTGAATATCAGGAAGCTGTCGCAGTAGGGGCACTGGGTGGCCGAGGTATGCTCCTGCACCTCCACCTCGCCGCCGCAGTTGGGGCAGAGGGTCAGCGCCTCTGTCTGCCCTTCCGCCCGCTCATCGCTGCCCTCGCTCTCGCAGTAGGGACAGTACATGCCATGCCTCTCCGGACTGTATACCACATTGCCGCCACAATTTTTGCATCTGAAATACATCGTTTCTTCCTCTCTCGCTGTCTGACATCTTCAGCGGCGCCGCCTATCTCCCACAGAAATCGCAGAGCACCACTACCTTCAAAGGCGTTGTCTGGGCCGGTATGCTCCTGGTGGAATTGTCGTAGGTCACCACCAGGCTGCGGCCCGCGGGGCTCCCCTGGAAGTGCTGGTTGTTGGTAGTGCGCACCTCCACGCTGCCGTCCAGGTTCAGCTGCAGGGTCTGGTCCTCGTTCACCAGCGAGGTGTCGTAATACCCTACGTTCACCATCCGCCCGTTCTTCTGGACCGCCGCCGCCACCGCATTGTACTGGGGCGGATAGATCAGGGGCATGGGCGCGTCCATGGAGTACCAGAAGGTGCACATCATCCCCACCGAAAGGGTCTCGAAATCCACCACATAGGTGGAGGGCGTCACCACGAAATTCACGGTGTTCCCGTCCATGTCCTCCACCGTGATGAACAGCATGCAGCCGTCCGCGCGGCGGTTCCCGATCCTGGTAGGCACCAGCTCCACAATCGTCCCTGTAACAGAGCCGAAACGGCTCCTTTTGAAAGATGTCTGATTCATAAAATCCATATATTTCCACTTCTCCGCAATAATCTGTCTTCCTATTTATATGCTTTTCCCGCGGAAAGTTGCCTGTCCTCTGTCAGCTGCGGCCTTCCGATTCGCCTGTCTGTGGCCGGGTTCTTCCGTCTATACGGCATATCTGCCTGCGCGGCATATCCGCTTATGCGCTATATCTGCTGATGCCGTATATCCGCTCATGTGGTTTATCCTCCCGTGATGATGCCCCCGCCGCACACATACTCCCCGTCATAGAAGCAGATGGACTGCCCCGGCGTGGCCGCCCGCACCGGCGATTCAAAGAGGGCGCGTACCTTCCCGTCAGGCAGCTTCTCAATCCGGCAGTACTCGCCCTTATGGTTGTAGCGGATCTTGGCCAGCACACGCATGGGCGCCTCCAGATCCTCTATGGCCATGAAACTGACACTGTCGCAGATTACTTCCCGGGTAAAAAGGGTCTCGTTGTCCCCGATGACTACCTCATTGGCATCCGGGCGGATTTCCGTCACATAGACCCGCTTTTCGCCGGGCAGCCCCAGGCCTCTGCGCTGGCCTATGGTGTAATGGGTGATGCCTTTGTGTCTGCCCAGCACTTTTCCTTCCCCGCCCACGAAATCGCCCGGGCCAGGAACCCGTCCCGGAGCCTGGCCGTCGATGAAGCCTGCGTAGTCGTCATCCGGCACGAAGCAGATTTCCTGGCTGTCCGGCTTCTGGGCCACGGGCAGCCCCAGGCGGCTGGCTATGGCGCGGACTTCCGCCTTCTCATACTCGCCCACGGGCATCAGGGTGTGGGCGAGCTGCTCCTGGGTCAGGCTGTAAAGGGCATAGGTCTGATCCTTTTTCTCGCTTACGCCCCGGCGGACGGAGAAGCGTCCGTTGGGGAGCCTGGCAATCCTGGCGTAATGCCCCGTGGCTATGTAATCCGCTCCGATTGCAAGGCTCCGATCCAGAAGCGCCTCCCATTTCACGTAGCGGTTACAGGCGATGCAGGGGTTCGGTGTGCGTCCCTGCATATATTCTTCTACGAAATAATCTATCACGCGGCATTTGAATTCCTGTCTGAAATTCATCACGTAATGGGGAATCTCCAGGGCCTGGGCCACTCTCCTGGCATCCTCCACCGCCGACAAGCCACAGCACCCCTGGCTGTCGCAGGCTTCCTCCCCGGCGCCGTCCTGCCATATCTGCATGGTGACGCCTATGACTTCATAGCCCTGTTCCTTCAGAAGATAGGCCGCCACGGAGGAATCCACGCCTCCCGACATGCCTACCACTACCTTTTCTCTCATGCTTCCTCCCGCAAGTAAAACTGATGCATACATTATAAAGTATCTTTCCTAAAAAAACAACGGCCATGGCTACTATATTTTGTCAATTTTATTTCAAAAGTAACTGAAAAAGGCTGTGGTGGGATATCATTCCCAGCCGCCAGCCCTTTTTACGTCCATATATCATCAATACTTAAGACAATCCTTACAGCGTACATAGCCCTGTGCTTCTAAAGACTCTATTATTTCGTTGTCACCTAAATTTGAAGGACTATTTTATCGTTTAGTCAAAACAATCCCAGCAAGTCTCATATCCTTGTTCTTTCAAACTATCAATCGGCCCATTGGATTCCGCATAGTTATGAGGTGCTATCTCACTAACTTCTGCGCAATCCGGATAATGTATCAACTTTGTACGAGTATTCAATACGTAATCGTAAGCATTACTCTGTTGTCCCGAATTATCATTGCCACCCGTTGATTCAGGCACCTCTGTCGGTGTAGCTGTCGGCACTGGAATTGGAGACTCTGTCGGCGCAAGTGTTGGCACTGGAGTCGGAGATTCTGTCGGCGCAACTGTTGGTACTGGAATCGGGGACTCCGTTGGCGCAACTGTCGGCACAGGAATCGGGGACTCAGTCGGCGTAACGATAGGCATTACAACATCGACATTTCCATTTGGAGCAATACCTTGGATATCACCTTCCTTTTCCACTCCCCATATCCCAATCATGGACACCTGATCCAGCCTGAAATACAGAGCCTCACTGCCATCCAGCGTAATCTGCTCCGCTTCCACCGCTTCCAGCTGGCCGTTCCCGTCCAGTGTCACGACCTGCAGCTTGCGTCCCTGCAGTCCCTCCGGAACAGGGATTTCCATGTCAAGGGCCCGATTTCCCAGCTTCATCAGCGGAATCCCGCTCTCGTCCATCAGGGTAAGGCTGTATATAGCCATCCCCTCCGGAATGCCGCTTTGGAGGGAGCGCCGGAATGCGCTTTCCATCCTGCCCACATCCTCGGGCTGCTCCACAGTCAGGGCATAGCTCCTGGCAGCCCCTTCCAATGTAGCGGACGCCCCTTCCAGCCCCTCCACCGTGACGCCCGGCTCCCCGCTGTCCGTTCCGTCATAGACACGGTAAGCCTCATTGGCCAGCCTTGTTGCCGAAGGCTCATAGGTATATTCCACTTCCGCGCCCTCATAGGTAAGCACGGTATTGCCAAAGGCCTGAAGCCCTATTTCCCTCACGGACGCAGGGATGGAGATTTCCGATACCCCATTCCCCAGGAAAGCCCTGTCCTTGATTTCCTCCACATTCTTTCCGAGGGCGATCTCTCCCAGGCCGGTACAGCCCTCAAACGCCCCTTCGCCTATCACCAGCAGGCTGTCCGGCAGGGCAACGCGCTCCATCTCCGTGTGGCCGCGGAACGCCTCCCCGGCAATCACGCGCACGCCCTCAGGAACCGCTACCTCCTTCGAATCCCCCCGATAGGCCACCAGGACCCCGCCTGTCACCAGGAAGTCTCCCGCTTCGGCGCTCTCCTCTCCGTCCTCAGGGCTTCCGCCGGCCAGGAAACTGTCCACCCACAAGCTGTGCTCAAAGGCCTTCGGCTCCACGCACATGACGCTGTCCGGCAGCGCGACATCCGCCAACCGGCTGCAGTGATAGAAAGCGCCATAGCCGATATGCTCCAGCCCCTGGGGCAGTCCGATGGATGTCAGGGAGCTCCTGGCAAAGGAGAATTCCCCTATCCGGGAGATCCCGTCCTCCAGGGTCATGTTTCCCAGCGCCGCGTCCCGATAGTACGCCTGGTCCGCCACGATGCTGCCATCCACTATCCGGTACTTCGGAATGTCCGCATCTGTCAGCCCCTCACCGTTTTCGTTTCCATCGGAACCACTTACACCGCCCACATCGCCGGAATCCGCCGCAGGGACGTCCGCAGCCGAACCGCCTGTCTCCTGCTCAGGCCCTCCTCCGAATACACGCAGCATGGCATTGTTCAGAAAGAGTACCGCCCTGTTCCCTACAACATGCGTAGTGCCCAGCACCTGCCCTTCCTCTATCGGAGCCTGCGTGGGCGCAGACGTCTCCTCCGGAACCGGCTCAGGGGTAGGCGTGCCCACGATTCCCTCTACCGCGTCAGAAGGATTCGACGGCGGTGTCTCTTCATACCCCGGCATCTCCTTCTGCCGCTCATAGAACTCCTTGGCATACTTCTCCGCCGCGCTTCCGCTCTCGTAATGAATCGTCAGCTGCGCGCAGCCGTCAAAGGCCGACTCATGAATGTTCACCGTCTCCGGTGGAATCGTGATATCCTTCAGATTGACACAATCCTTAAAGGCTTCCCTTCCTATGGAAGTCGCCGTGGAGGGGATGGATATCTGCTCCAGGCCCGTACAGTTGGTAAAGGCATAATCCCCCACCTCGCTCAGGCCTTTTCCCAGGACAACCGTGTCCAGATTGTCGCAGCCCCAGAATGCATAGGCCTCAATCCGCTTCACCGAGTTCGGCAGCACCACCAACTCGATATTCGTATCGTCCTCAAAAGCCCCCTGGCCGATGACCTGCACCGTGTCAGGAACGGACACGTTCTTCTCCGTGCCCCGATACCTTACCAGCGTACTTCCCTCCATTTGAAAACCGGAAGCAGATGTTGACGCATCTGCTTCCGTTCCAGGAACCTGCATGATTATCAGTGCCGCTATTACCATCAAGGCACCTAAAAGACGCTTTTTCCCTTTCATATACATTCCTTTCGACGTTAATTCCTTGCCCTCACAGCCACTTTCTGCTTCTTTCCAGAACGACCTTTGTTCTGTGCGCCTTTGTTGTCCTTCATCATGAACATCACGAAGGACAGGCAGGCCAGGCCAATGGACAGGAACCACTTGGGATGGATGCCGTCCCCTGTGGTCGGCGTGTCATCCGTAATCGTGCCGTCCGACAGGTTCGCAATGTCCACATAAATCACATACGGTGAGAAATGCTCTGCCGTAAAGGTGATGCAAGGCACTCCGCTGATGGTCGTGAACCTGGGAGTCAGCTTATCCAGCTTGTCGTTCACCACGCCTGCCACCTTGTTGTTGCCCGCATAGGTAATCAGCGAATCCGGCAGCGGCAGGGTAATGCTCACGGACAGGCCCGTGGTATCCGTAATCTTCGTATTCCCTGTGGAATCGTAGAGAGAGATGTCCATGGGGAAATATTTGATGTTGTCAAGGCTCCCGTACTCGGCCTGCAGTGCCCGTAGGACCGCTTCCGCCGCGCTGCTGCTCTCCGTTATCTTAATGGTAAAGTTGTCAGAGGAGCCGTTCACCGTAGCGGAGACCACGCCTGTGTTGGACAGGCCGTTCTTGTCGATGACTACAGTAGTGCCGCCAACTGTGCCCGTGGTGCCGTTGGGACGGTTGGTGTTGGTGCTGGAGGTATTGCCAGAGCCTGTAGTGGTGCCTCCGGCCGAAGCCTTGTAGTTCGCTATGACCGCCACGTCATTGTTAGGCATGGTAAGGATGAACGAGGACAAGGTCTTATCCGTCACCACTGTGGATGCCGGGCTCACGGTCCAACTGGTGAACTGCTGCCCCCTTGCAGGCGCATCCGCTGTAATGATGATCTGCTCTCCTGCCGCATATAGTCCCGAACCGCTTCCGCCGCGCACCTGGAGGGTGTGGCGGTTGGCATTGTTGCCGCTTCCGGTATTATTGCCGCTTCCAGTGTTTCCATTACCCGGGCCCGGACTAGGGCTGGGGCTGGGATTAGGGCTGGGGCTCGGGCTGGGACTCGGCTCAGGACTCGGGCTAGGACTCGTCCCCGGGTTGTTGCCATCTCCCGATGCAGGCGCATACCTGGCATAGAAATCCGTATCCTCCTGGATATTGTTCAGCGGCTTATCCCACTCGGTGAAGACATAATCCGTCACTGCGGGAATGTTAATGCTGGGCGCATCTGAACCTGCCTTAACCGTAGTAGTGTACTGCAGTTCGTAAGGATTGCTGATACTGCCCTTTCTCACATAAAACCGTACTACATACTCGCCTTCATTCCGATATTTCGCCATGGCTGTATAGTCACCGGTAACTTCCTCCAGATTTCCTTCGCAGTCCCAGGTGACGAAGTTCGGGTCATTCATAATCGCGGCGAGCTCCTCCACATCTTTTGCCCGTCTCAGCGCGTTGCCGCCGTCCGCGATTTCCATCTTATAGACTTCCTTCAGGCCGTCCTTGCTGTCCATGAAGGTAATCACATGCAGAGCGAAATCATACTGTGCCGTAAAGTGCCAGGTATCACCGTTCTCCAATACATACTCCCAGTCGGTGAAGCTGTATGTCATTCCCTTGACAGTCACCCTCTGAGGTATCTCAGGGTAGGAAAGCTTCGCTTCGTCCACGGACGCGACTCTCTGCTCCAGGGTAACATCCGTAAACTCGCCGTCCTCACCGCGGTAGGTGTAGATGACATAGTAAGCCGTGGGGAACTCCGTCTCCTCCGTGAGGAATCCCTGGGCCGCACCTGTGGCCTGGGAAGTGACGCCGTCCTTCACGTAATACCATCTGACATCGCCGGCCTTTTGCGTAAGCCCTGCGACACCGTAACGGTTCGTTGAATCCTTGCTCTCATTCTCACCATAAAACGCGAACGGCGAGCACCCTGTGTTCTTGCCTTTTACATAAAAGCTGTCCACTGCGCTTCCCGCAAAGGCATAGTTGCCGATTATCGTCAGTGTCTCCGGGAATGTCACTGTCTGAAGGTTGTCTGTATTGGCAAAGGCTCCTTCCGGAATCGCTGTGACATTCGTGCTGGACAAATCGACAGACCTTACATGGCTCCCTCTGAACGCCTCCGGCGCTATCGCGGTGATTCCAGAGCCAAGCTCTGTAGCCGTCACCTCTTTCAGATTGCTGGCCCTTCCGGGCAGGCACTCTATGATGGTATTTGCGTTCCCGCTTTCATCCAGTCCGTAGATTATGGACTTTTCCGCATCGCAGGTATATTTCGGGCTATTCTGGAAGTTTACAAAACCAAGCTTCTCACAGCCAAAGAACGGGGCCTTTCCCAGACTTGCCACATCCGCCATGGAGACGTCGGTCAGGTTTTTGCAACCTTCAAAGGCATAGTCTTCTATGATGACAGGGCTGTTGCTGCTGTCTGCGTTTAATGTGACTCCTTTCAGGTGTTCGCATCCTGCGAAGGTTCCTGTTCCGTCCTTGAAAGTGGCAATTCCGTTCTTATCACGGCTTGTTGCTTCGCCGCTTTTCACAGCAGCCAAGCTGAATGCGGTGACTGTCATGTCTATCGACATGTCTGGATTGCCTGCCGCCTTAAAAGTAACATTCTCGTTTTCTTTTGCCTTAATGAGGCCCGGGGCTATTGCCTGCACTCCTTCCGGCACCACCAGATTCAAGGCCCCGTTGATAGCCTCTATCTGGTTTTCCGTCATACCGTCCGTTTTTCCGTTCTCCTTATATGCCTTGGCGGCATCTTGTGCCTCCTTAATCTGCTCCTCCGTCAGATAGGTATAGTCGGAAGTGCCCGCGATGCCGCTCTGCAGGTCAGCCAGCGAAGGGAAATCCGTCAATACGCTCATGCCCTGCGTGTTCGTATTCGGATTCACGGCATTGGGGTCATACTCTACTTTTATATTCGTAGGCCATCCGCTGTAATAGCTGATATAGCTTTCCTTCTGTGCGCTGGCATTATACCTGCCCTCGCTGCTCATGGCATACAGGAACGGTGCCGATGAAGCGGAAATCGGTCCGATGAAGCTCAGCTTCTTGGCAGGCGTATTATCGCTATCTGTTACCACATCGCCATTACACCCCTGCCTATGGCTGCCCGCCACATCCTGTGTCTTAAACGCATTGCTCTCAATCACCAAATCGCCTGATGCAAAAAGCACGCTGGTGAGATTATGAGAGCCTTTAAAAGCGTTTGCCTTGATTGTTTTCACTGTATCTGGTATGGCTACCTTCGCAATGTTACAGCTATTCTCAAAAACTCCCGCATTTATTGCCGCCACAGTGTATGGCCCTATCTTACTGGGAATTTCTAAATCCTTTACACCATCTGTGGATACATGCTTCTCAAGGTTGCCGCCTGAATTTACTACGAAGGTATTCTTATTCTCTGCCGCTTTCTCCTCCTGGGTTGTAAGCTCATAATGATCCTGCTTTTCGTATCTGCCATTTTGGTCTGTTGCGGGATCTGCGCCTATATAGGTAAGGTAGCTAAACGGAAAGCATTCTTTCCATGCCAGTTTATGCACTTCCGAATCCCAGGCCATGCCTTCTGAGAAAGGCATCCTATCCGTGGTATAGTCTCCTAAGCCCTCGAAGTAAAACTCGCTTGTCACCTGACTTTTAAAATCATTATAAGTAAAACTGGCGTCATCAGGAAATGCTATTTTTCTGTTCCTTGTTGAAATCCACTTTAAGTTATTGCATCCCTTGAACGAGGACATGTAGACCTCATCATCGCAGTTGTTTGGAAATGTCAGGGACTGTAGGGAACTACAGTTCTGGAACACTCCTGTCCCCAAACGCCGCAGGGCATTGACATTTGCGCCGCTGCATAAATCGAGTTCTGTCATTGCCATGCAGCCTTCAAACGCGCCGTTATCAATCTGCACTACGCCATTGGGCAGAACGAACTTCATCAATGTCTGACAGTCCTTGAATGCATAAGCCCCTATTTCGGTCAGGTTACAGTTCAAAGCAATGTCTATCGTCGTCAAGCTACGGCAATTATCAAACGCATGGTTTCCTATACAATGCAATCCGTTTTCAAGTTTTATCGTAGTAATACCTGAATTGTAAAATGCATAGTCGCCAATCCCTTTGAATTTAGGGCTCACTATGAGATTTTTGACATTGTTCTGGTTGGCAAAGATACCGTTCTGAGGATTGCTGTCACTCACTGTCCCCCCAAATGCCCATTTTCCATCGTTATTCGTAATGAACTGATTACTGATGTATGTTACGTCCGCATTTTTAATGCGCTGATAATTCGAATTCTGCCCGACTTTCTGATAGTTTCGCTTCTCAACGGGATTATTTGGCTTATCTCCGGTAACGTCCTCAGCATCGTAGTATAAATCAGTATCAGGAAGCACTGACCATGTTGCATAGGTATCTGTATAACAGGGCAGATAGCTTCCTGTCCTTTCTTTAACAGTCAATGAAGTCACAATAGTCTTAATAACATTACCGTCTGCACCTATTATGTCCTTGGTCTCTCTTTTTACAACCTCAACAACACGGTTAACCTTCTTCCCATTCATACCCTCCATCGTTACCGTATCTTCCAATATTGGCTTCTCGTCAAGCCCGGCCGTAGTATCTCCTGGATAAGTTTTCTCTATCCACTCTTCATAAAACAAGAAATTTCCGTTCAGCCCTACAGCTACAAAATTATAGCCGCCCCCGCCATCGTTTATCCTATATTGTCCGTAGGCATCTACTGGCTTTGTAAAATCAAGAGTCCCGTCCTGCAGATATCCCCCATTATACCCTACAATAACAGCCCCGTATCCGCTGTTGTCATTGAGGTAGGCAAACTGAATTTCCTGACCAGCAGTCGTATAAATTTTTGTTTGAACATTCATTTGCGGAATCATGCTAGATGTATCACACTTTTCATAACCATCCTGCCCTGTCCCCGCCCCAGAACCCGTAGGGGCCGCCTGCAGATTATCCACCGGAATCGCCGCTATCACAAGAGCAGACACCAGGAACAAAGCCCCTAATGTCTTCCTCATCGTTCTCCACATTCTTCTGCTTTTCTTCTTCACAGCCTTACTCATCTTCGTTACTCCTCCGCGATTTTCTTCATCACTGCGGCAAAGCATCCGCATCTGCATGACGCTTGCATCTATCCATACATTTCCATGGAATATGATATTACAGGGTAATCTATGTATATATCGTCTTTTTTTACCCATTCGATTAGCCTTTTGCCCTTTTCCGGCAATAATTTCCAAAAGCAGACAAAATCGTCCGCATTTTACATGTTCCCGGCAAAGCGGTCGGCCTTTCTTTACCATTTTACTATATCCTGAAATAATTGCAAGTCCTTTTGTCAGATCTGATAATTTTTCCTTGCAGAATCGTCTCTGTTCCATGCAAGGCTTGTATATTCCATGGTTTTCTTTACATCAAAAGAGACGGGGGATGGCCCGCCTCCCTGATGCAAGGCTGCCTTTCCTGCCACGATTCCGGGCTTCCAGGCCGCCGGTTCATGCAATGCCGTACTACAGGTGCAGCTTCTGGCATCTCCTTTACGCGTTCAATTCTTCCTATTATATAGCTGATTATGCCAACTGCAGGCCTGCCAAGTCTCTGACAGCTCCAATCGGCAGATCTGAATCTTCTGCAATTTCTTCAAGAGTCAGCTTCCCTCTCGCAATCATACGACGGGCTAATGCCTTTTTCTCTTCCAGTGCCATTTCTTTCGCTATTTCTTCTGCCATTTCTTCCGCTATTTCTTCTGCCATTTCTTCCGCTATTTCTTCTGCCATTTCTTTCGCTATTTCTTCTGCCTTTTCTTTTGCTATTTCTTCCGCCTTTTCTTTCGCTATTTCTTCTGCCTTTTCTTTTGCTATTTCTTCTGCCTTTTCTTTCGCTATTTCTTCCGCCTTTTCTTTTGCCATTTCTTTTGCCATTTCTTCTGCCATTTCTTCCGCTATTTCGTACGCTTTTATTGTCCCCCACTTCACCACTAAATCCTCAAATAACTGCCCCATAACCTCCTGGCCTCCTTCCGTCTCCTTAAAATACTTCACTTGCTTCGCCAATATCGGATAGAACATATCCTTGCCCAGTGCTATTTACCTGTCATATTTCAGTTTCCGTATCTGCTACTCGCATCTATGGTCCGGAATGGACAGCTCCCTGTACAGCCTTGCTCTGGCATCCCGATCCCGCACCGCCAGTTCTACGTCTTCACCCCTCCCAAGGTCATACAATCTCTCTAACAGAGAGGTCAGCTTAGCCTCGCCTCTTACTTCCAGTTGACTGATATATTCACACATCATAATCTTCTTTCCTTTCTTTTTCTCCAAAAGCTTATTTGCCTGTTCCGTAAATGCAGTATCCCCTGTAATTGCCTCCATCATATCACACAAAGCTTCCATATGGACAATATCCTGTCCCTTTCGTCTCTCGAAGTTCCCTTCATTGAGGTAATCCGCTACAAATCCCATATCACTGGTGAAGCGGCTTCTGATTTCCAAAGGCAGGTTGTTACATCTTTTTCTGCCATTCTATACCTCCCTTGTTCAGTTGCCTGGGAGCCTCTAAAAAACTCCCGCATATAATTTTGAAATTGAAGCAGGAATTTTCCGATCTGTCCGAAGAATAGAACCGATTACAGAATAACCTTGGATGAAAATCTGCTCTGTATTTATCCTACCATATCGTGATATGTTTTTCAATAGAGATATTGACAAAGGTAGGTCTGATATAGGATCACAAATGTAAACCAGCGGATTATGAGATATCCCATAATCCGCCGGCCTATATTCATGGCAGAAATCATGCTTAAGCTTATTTGCGGTCAGCCCCTGCTGCCGTTACCGTTATCCTCTTCCGCCTACTTGCCCTCTGCCCACGCGTCAATCTGTGCCTGGACCTCTGTAAGGATTCTTTCCAGACCGTTCTCTTTCAGCTTCGCATTCATTTCGTCAATCATCCGGTCTACAGCCTCGGGGGAACCATGCCTTCCGCCCACCAGATTGCCGTAATATTCGCTTACCACATTGTTGCATGCGGAGAGTTCGTTCTCAATGGGCGTTGTGTCCAGCACAAATCCCATATGGGCTGCCAGAATCGCCTCGTCATTGTACTCCGCCATCTTCTGGAGCATGATGCCGTCCGGCCCGCCGTAGGATTCCGGCGCGTCCACAATGGTCAGGTTGCCGTAGAATGGGCCATACCACTGCAGCCATCCCACATTTGCCACATCCGCGTTGCGGTTCGCCAGCTGCATCTCCCCGTCCGCGTCCTTCTCCCAGTGCTCCCCCTCCACACCGAAACGCATCAGCGTGGCGAGATAGGGATCTGTGTTGAACAGCTCTATCGCCATCATCGCGCGCTCAGGATTCTTGCTGTTGGCGCCGATAGCAGTCATCGCGCCGGTGTAGTTGCCGCCGTCTGTCCAGACATCATCGAACACCACAAGCTTCGCGTCATAGTTCTCCCCGAACAGATGCTCGTCTATCCAGGTATACCCCCATGATGCAATCAGCAGGGTGGAAGGCTCCGCCAGCAAGTTGGTCTCAAACACATCGGTGTCATATGCCAGGACGCCTGTCTGCACCAGGCGCTGCTTGGCCAGGCAGGCCTCTCTGAAGGCATCCGTCTCAAAGTAATTGAATACCTTGTCCGTCCCAAGCTCCCGCGCCACTTCCTTTCCGGGAATGTTGCAGACGGCAAACTCACCGGCTCCAAAGCGCTCCAGCGCCACCCAGTACGGACAGATTTCGCCGCCGTCCATCATCAGAGGCATGTGGGCATATTCCGGAAATCTCTCGTTCCGAAGCCTCACTGCCTCTGTCAGGTACTCTTCCATCCCGGCGAAGCCTGCCCACCCCTGCTCCATGTCCAGCCCAAGCTCCTCCGCAAGGGTCTTATTATAGATATAGCCTATGATATAGCAGTTGTCCTTCAGTACCGGGACGCCATAGATATGGCCGCCTACCTTCAGGGATTCCCAGACTCCCTCGCCAAACAGGCTCTTCACATCTGAACCATATTCATCCCAGAGGGTATCGATTGGGAAAAAAGCGCCCATATTCGCATAGTTGTTGTAAGGGACGTCGCTGTTGACCGTAATGAGATCCATCTCCTCTCCCGACATCAGCTTCGTGGGAACGTTTTCCAGATAAGCTCCTATGGTCATGGGGTTCAGCACTACCCTGCAGTTTAGCTTCTCTTTAAAATACTCGTCCAAAGCCGCCTGAATCAGATCCAGATCCTTGATGTTGTCAGGCTGGTAGGACAGCGCGTCCCACTTCAGCTCCACATATTCCAGGTCTCCTGAACCTGCTTCCGCCTCCTCCGAAGTTCCCTCCTCGGTAGGCTGCGCCTTGCTTTCCCGGGATTCCTCCCGGCCGGGCTTTGAAGCCTCCTTCGGTCCCTCCCCTCCCGGGCGGCCTCCGCAGCCGCTGAGCATAGCAGCCATCATGGAAACCATGCACATCAACGATACTAATCTCCTTTTCATCTTTCATCCTCCTGTTCTTGTTCATAGCGACATTTATTGCACCACCTCTGAAAAAGCGGAATGCAATCATTCCTTGATGCTGCCCACAGTCAGCCCCTGTACGAAATATCTCTGGAAAAAGGGATACGCGAACAATACAGGCACTACGGCCAGCACCGTGCAGGCCATCCGCAGATTCGTGCCCGGCAGGCTCTTGAGCATGGCAAGCCCTTCAGGCGTAGATACCACCGCTGAATTAGACTTCAGGTAATCCACATTGTTCTGGAGCTTCGTCAACAGTGTCTGCAATGGCACCAGCTTATTATTATCTATGTACAGCATTCCCATAAACCAGTCATTCCATCTGGCCACGAAGCTGAACAGGCCGATGGTGCCCAGCCCTGCCTTGAACAGAGGGCACACGATCCGGAAGAAAATCGTGAAGTGGCCTGCCCCGTCGATTCGGGCGGAGTCGAACAACGCTTCCGGTATGGATGATTTGATAAAGGTGCGCAGGATGATGACCCAATAAGCGCTCAGCAGCCCCGGTAGCAGCAGAATCCAGAAAGTGTCCCTCAGATGGTAGTAGCGCACATTCAAGATATAGGAGGGCACCAGCCCGCCTCCGAACAGCATGGTGAAGAACAGGAACCATGTCAGGCCCCGTTCCAGCCAGAACCGCTTCTGGCAGATGACATATGCGTACATCGCCATGATGAGCAGTCCCAGCGCAGTGCCGAACACCGAATTCGCAATGGTGACAATATAGGAATACACCAATTGGCTCCCCATCTTGAAAGTGTAGTAATACCCCTCGAAAGACCATTCCAAAGGGAAGAAATTGTATCCCACTTGGCTTATGCTGTCCGTGCTGGAGAAGGATATGATTACGATCAGCAGCACCGGCAGCAGAATCAATAAGGCAACGATTCCCAGCATCAGGACAAAGAACAGGTTCCATGTCCGGCTTATCCGGTTCAATTGTCTCTTCTTTTTCATAAGCGCCCCTTTCCCTGTGCTTCAAAACATAGCGCTGTCCGGATCCACCTTGGATACGATCCTGTTGGCCAGCAGCACGAATACAAAGCCCACCACTGACTGGAACAGGCCCGCAGCCGTTGTCATCCCCAGATTCACCTGGTTCTTCAGCCCCCGGTAGATATAGGTGTCGATTACATTGGTAACAGGGTACAGCGTCCCGCTGTCTTTCGTCACTGTATAGAACAGGCCGAAGTCCCCGCGGAAGATGCCGCCCATGGCCATGATGAGGGAGACCGCAATGATGAACCGCAGATGGGGGATTGTGATATAGACAGCCTGCTGGAGCCGGGAGGCCCCGTCCAACATGGCGGCCTCATAGTAATCGCTGGAAATCCCGGAAATCACCGCCAGGTACATCACGGCCTGATAGCCCACGCCCTTCCAGGCATTGATGAATACCAGAAGAGGCGGCCATATGCTGATTTTCTGATACCAGTCCACCAACCCCTCCTGGCCGAACATCTGGAGAATATGGTTCACATATCCGTTGGAGCGCTCCAGAAAAGCCGCTGCGATGATCGCCACCACCGCCCAGGACAGGAAGTACGGCATCATGTAAATCGTCTGGAACGCTTTCGCCAGCCTCCCCGAACGCAACGAACTGAGCATCAGGGACAATATCACCGCAATCACCATATTCAGGAAGATAAATACGATATTATAAAGAACCGTATTTCTCGTAATAATGAATGCATCCGATGTGGCAAAGAGGAACTTGAAATTGTCGAACCCGTTGAACGGAGAGCCGAAGATTCCCTTCTGCACGTTGTATTTCTTGAATGCCAGAACCAGCCCGCCCATGGGCAGATAGCTGAAAAGAATCAATAGCGCCACCCCCGGCAGGGCCATGATGTAAAGCGGTATATCTTCTCCTTTGAATCTTCTGGTCATTGATTTTAGCTTCTTCAAAACATCCTCCATCCTTTCGTCATTATGCTCATCGCGATGTGATATCAACGAATTCAGTATAGCACAATGCCTTTTTAATCAAAATAGATTACTTTTGGATGCTGATGTTTGAAATTTTTACTTCTTCCGCGGAATCTGCCGTTCCTCCCATTCCCTCCCATCTTGACGAAAAATAAATCGCCTGATAAAATAAACGCAGAAAGGAAACACCTATGTACACCCTACTCCTAGTCGATGATGAAGAATTCGCCCTGGCCGCCCTGCGCCATGCCCTGCCCTGGGAAGCATATGGCTTCAGGGACATCCACACCGCCACCTCCTCCCCCGATGCCTGGGAAATATTGACAAAACAGCGGATAGACGCCTGCTTCATAGATATCCGCATGCCCGGCATGACCGGGCTGGAGCTGTTGGCGGAGGCGCAGCGCCAGAACCTGGAGACCCTTTTCGTGGTGGTCTCCGGCTATTCCGATTTCTCCTATGCCAGACAGGCCATCCAGTTTGGCGTCCTGGACTACTGCCTGAAGCCTGTGTCTGAGGAGGAATGCCGTCCTGTCCTGGAGAAGCTGGCCCGCCACATCCCTCTGAACCGGATTTCCCATGACCCTGCCTATGTCTCCAGGCTGCTGGCGGAAGAGGCGTTCTGCGGGTACTTCCTCTCCGGCCTGACAGCCAGCGGCTCCGGGAAGCTTGCCTTATTGCTGGTTCGCGGTCCGGAGCCCGGCAAAATCCTGGCAGCGGCGGATTCCCTGCTGCCGACCAGAATCTTTTTCCTGGGGGAAGACGAGGCATTCCTGATTTGGAGGGATGCCCCGGAGGAAGATACTATCGTCTCCTTTCTCGAGGCATGGAAGCAATCCACCCTTTTCATATATGGGACTATCGCCCCGGAGCCTGCGTCCTTCCAGAATGCGTTCCGGCGCATGCGCGTCATCTGCCATTCCCGGAGCACTGCTCCCACAGGCATCGTAAAGCTCCCTTCCGTCAATGAGGAGACGGCCGCCTACCTCGCCAATGTCCTTTCCTACATAGAGGAGAACTACGCCAGCCGCCTGACTCTGCAGGACCTGGCCCGACAGTTCGGGGTCAATTACAGCTACTTAAGCCAGTTGTTCAAGAAAGCCACCAACCAGACCTTCGAGAAGCATCTGGCCCATATCCGCCTGACCCATGCCTGCAGGCTGCTCTCCGATACCTATATGCCCATTGCCGATATCGCGGAGAAAGTGGGCTTCCGGGATTACCACTATTTCTGCACGGCCTTTAAGCGGTTCTGCTCCATGACGCCCTCTCAATACCGGGACGCGCACCGTACCCCTGCAGACGCCTGACCCGCACCATGTCCAGGGCCTGTCCGCACCCCAGGCAGGCCCGGAAAGGAACCTGAAAGCATGCATCTCTTCCAGAAATACTCCCTGACCAGAAGAATCTACATCCTGTTCTCCATTACCATCGCCCTCTCCCTGACCACATCCCTCATTTTTTATCTCATCTCCTACCGCTCCATGCAGCAGGAGAAAGCCCGCAATGTGGAGAACATCTGCCTGAATCTGGTACAGAATACGGAGGACATCGCCGCCTCCGTCATATTGATGTCCGAGACCATCTCCACCACAACCTACACCCATTCCATCCTCACGGAGACGAATCCTGCCAAAAAAGTGGCCCCCCGGCAATTCCTGAACCGGCTGATCACCAGGCTGATCAAGAGCAACTCCCACATCCACAATATCCTGCTCCTGGACAGCCATGAGTCCATATACAGCTTCCGCAGCTTCGACTATTCTCTGGCCGACAGGCTGAATCAAGAGTACCGCATCCTCTCCCCCGGCGCTTATCCCGACGGCTTCACGGGGGCGCTTCGCCTGTCCGATGAGGATACGGCGTATTATGCCTATATCCAGACCATTTATGATGACAACAATGACTCCGCGGCCAAAAAGGAAATCGGCACCTGCGTCATCATCTGCTACTGCAGCCCTCTGAGCACCCTCTGCAGCAATTCTGCCACCTCCCAGGAGTCCCTGTTCGCCATTCTGGATGGGGAAGACCAGATTCTGGCCTGCAATCAGGAGCTTACAGCCGCCTACCGGACGCTGGACGCCCCCAATCCGAAAGACTACCTGCTCCTTTCCCATCGCACTGCCTCACCCGCAAACTGGCGGCTGGTCTGTGCCGTGCCCTACGGGGAGCTTTATTCGGAGCTGGGGCTGATCTCCCGCCTGGCGGCCCTGCTCATCCTCATCCCTTTCCTGGCCTTCCTCCTGCTGGCCCGCCAGATCAGCGCCAGCGTCACCTCCCCGCTGACGAAGATCGTGGATTTTCTCGGGAAAGGCTCCTACTATATCCTGCACCACTCCCTGGAGACAAAGGGAAGCGCCGAAATCGCCACGCTCACTGTCAACATCAACCGGATGCTGGCCGAAATCAACGACCTGAGCCACACCGTGCTCCAGAACCAGGCCCATATGTACGAGACGGAACTGGCCAAGAACCAGGCCCGGCTCCTGGCCCTGCAGACCCAGATCAACCCCCATTTCCTCTACAACACCTTAAGCGCCATCCAGGGCATGGCCTACCAGAAAAAGACCGCTGAAATCTGCACCGCCGTCACCGCCCTCTCCTACATGATGCGCTACAATGTCAACGGGGACAGCATGACATCAGTGGAAAGCGAATTCCACTGCATCGAGAAATATCTGCAGATCATAGCCCTGCGTTTCCCGGGCTGCTTCCGGTTCCGTCTCCACATGGAGGATGGGACGGGCGACTGCCAGATGCCCCGCTTCCTCCTGCAGCCTTTGGTAGAGAATGCCGTATCCCACGGCCTGGAGCCCCGCCAGCCCCTGCATGGCACCCTGACCCTGACGGCATCCCTGCTGCCCGGCTCCATCCTCCATTTCGAGTGCAGGGACGATGGAATCGGCATCCCGCCGGGAAAGCTGGAAAATCTGCGCCGGGAGATCGAAGAGGCTTCCATGGTCTGCGATACGCAGCCGGAAAAGCACGCAGGCATCGGCCTTCCCAACATCCATATGCGGATAAGGCTCATCTACGGAGCCCCCTACGGTCTGCAGATCTCCAGCAACCGGGAAGGAACCTGTGTGTGCGCAGACTTTCCCGTAAGCTCCGGGGCCAGCGCCCGGGCGCCGGTTCGAGGCACCTGACCGCAGTTCCCCCCTCAACTGCCCAGTGAATTCTTTTTCCGGATTCTCCTGCCGCGTTATTGTGCTTTCCGGGCATCTGTGCTAAACTTAAGTGCATAAAGCTGATACAGCAGGCCAGCGGGTCAAGTGTGCAAAGGGCTTCCAAGCGTGCCGCAGGCGGCGTGACGGAAAGTTTGAGGACTTTCACAGCAATCGTTCATTAACAGGCAAAGGAGACAAGAACATGAGCATTCAAGAATGCAAACCCATCAAAGAAGGCAAGGTACGGGAAATCTACGACAATGGCGACAGCCTGATCATGGTGGCCACGGATCGGATCAGCTGCTTCGATGTGATCCTGGACAACAAAGTGGACAGAAAAGGCGCCGTGCTGACCCAGATGTCCCGGTTCTGGTTCGACATGACAAAGGACATCCTGCCCAACCACATGATTTCCGTGGACGTAAAGGACATGCCGGAATTCTTCCGCCAGGACAGGTTCGACGGCAACAGCATGCTCTGCCGGAAGCTGGAGATGATTCCCGTGGAGTGCATCGTCCGGGGCTACATCACCGGAAGCGGCTGGGCCAGCTACCAGAAGGACGGCACTGTCTGCGGCATCACCCTGCCGGAGGGCTTAAAGGAATCCGACAAGCTGCCGGAGCCCATCTACACCCCCTCCACCAAGGCGGAGATCGGCGACCATGACGAGAACATCTCCTTTGAACAGAGCGTGGACTACCTGGAGAAGCGCTTCCCCGGCAAGGGGCAGGAGTACGCGGAGAAGCTCCGTGACTACACAGTCGCGCTGTACAAGAAATGCGCCGAGTACGCCCTGGCGCGCGGCATCATCATCGCCGACACCAAGTTCGAGTTCGGCCTGGACGAGGACGGCAATATCGTCCTGGGGGACGAGATGCTGACCCCGGACAGTTCCCGGTTCTGGCCTGCGGACGAATATGAGCCCGGCCACGGCCAGCCCTCCTTCGACAAGCAGTTCGCCAGGGACTGGCTGAAAGCCAACCCGGACAACAACTGGGTGCTGCCCCAGGACGTAGTGGACAAGACCATCCACAAGTACCTGCAGGCCTATGAGATGCTGACCGGGAAGCCGCTGTAGGAAATCACAATAGGAAATTCCCCATACATAAGCAGTATGGGGAATTTCTTTCTATTCCCGCCCGGCAGGCTCACAGCCTCCTGAACACCTTCCCCGCCCCAAGGGCAATGGCCAAGGACACCGCGCCGGAAATGAAGACAGGTATGTATTCTGTCCCTTCACAGACCTCAAACAGAATGCCGTACATCGCATTGCCCAGAGGCTGGGCGCACATGGAGACGGTGAGGATGACGGCGATCACCTTTCCGATCAGATTCTGGGGCGTCTCCTTCTGGATAAAGGACATCATCTGCACGGAGAACATGGTGGAGAACACCATGACGGCGAAGCAGCACAGGGTCAGGACCAGATATGTCGCCATGGCGGAGGAGGACAACAGCAGCGCTGCGCCCATGGGAAACACGCTGACAGCGCAGGCAATGATGAGATTGCCGACTCTGCGGACTGCCAGCTTCTTCGCAAACAGGCCCGCGCCGATCCCCCCGGCAAGCCCTCCCGCCGCCAGCGCGCCCTGGGCGAAGCCGTAGAGCCGGTTGGCCTGCGCCGTCTCCAGATCAAGCACCTCCGTCACCAGGTAGGGCAGCGCCACCACAATCATCGCGGACAGGAACAGATTGATGCCGCAGACCGCCAGCAGGGCCTTCCCGATCACAGGCTTCTCCTTCCGGATAAAGTGCACGCTCCTGACGAAATCCGCCCTCACCGTCCGTAGGATACCGCCCTCCGAGCCCTGTCTCTGAAAGGGTATCCGGATGAAGATCTCCATCACCGCCGACAGCACAAAGCATACCATGCAGACCCAGAGCACAGGCTCCAGGCCATAGGCGCTGTACAGCATGCCCCCAAGCACAGGGCCGACCAGGGAGGCCAGGGAGCTGACCGCATTAATCACGGAATTCGCCTCCATAAAGCGCTCCTGTCCCACCAGCGCGGGGATGCTGGCCTGCACCGAGGGCTGATATGCGCCCGCGATCCCGTACAGGAGCATCAGCGTCACTGTCAGCAGGAGGACGAGATTGCCTCCGCCCATCAGCAGGGTGAACCCCAAAATCACTGCCGCCGTAAAAAAGTCCAGCGCCACCATGATATTCCTTTTATTCACCCTGTCCGCCACAATGCCGCCTATGGGAGACAGCAAAATGGCCGGGACAAAGGCGCAGGCCGTGACAGTTCCGTACAGAGCCGATGACCCCGTCAGGTTCAACAGGTACAGGGGCAGCGCGAACCGGATGGTGGCATTGCCGAACAGGGAGATAATCTGGCCGATGACTACCAGTGTGAAATCCTTTGAAAACAGTTTTTGATTCATTTTGAAACCTCCGTTTTTTGTTTTTTACAGGCAGCTTTCCCGCTGTTGCTCCCGGAAACCCGCTTTGCTCCTGCTAACAGATTATAATCTGATTTTAAATACCGTCCGGCGGTATGTATAAAACCTAAAAGATATCTGCCCGTCTTTCAGGGCAGATCAACGCCATTATATCCTGTCAGCTCCTGGCCTCCTGGTAGATGGCCGTCAGCTCCCGCAGCCTCTCCAGTATCTCGTCATCCACGATATCCAGGCCGAAGCCCTGCAGCATCTGGCCAAATACCATGAACTTCCGGCAGGACTCCTCCACGGAGCTGTCGAATATCATGGGGTTCATCCACACATTCGCTGCCAGCAGAATCAGCTCCGCCAGCTGCTCCGGGTACTCCGTCTCGATGGTGCCGTCCGCAATCCCCTGCCTGATGATCGGCAGGATATAGTTCGGCGCCACTTCATCGATGGTGTCGTGCAGCAGGCTGAACAGAAGCTTAGGATTGTCATGGAAATTGGGGGCTACCGTAAAGATATCGTTCTGCACAGGGCGGCTGATGGACTCCTTGAAGATCCGCTTCAGCTTCTCTCTGCCGCTTAGATTTCCGCAGTCGCGGATATCGGCCAGCATCTGATTGGACTGCGCCGTCATCCTGTCCGTGACAGCCATAAGGATATCGTCCTTTGACTTGAAATGATGATAGATGGCCCCCTTGCTGAGCCCCCCCAGCCGGTCGATGATGTCCTGTATGGAAGTGCGCTCATACCCTTTTTCCATAAACAGGCGGAAGGCAACGTCCAGTATGAGCTGAACGGTTTCCTCCGGATGCTTGTTCCTCGCCACTGCTCCCTCACCCCCCGCGGTATGCTTCCCATCGGTATCCATTTTAACATACCGACGGTATGTTTGTCAAGATGTAAAACCGTTTCCCCTTCCTCACGAGGCGTCGCGCATCTCCTTTCGTCGGCTCAGCTCCATGTCAATGGCAGACGCTATCCTGTCCTTCACCATCCCGGCGATCTCCGCCGTGGTCATCTTCCCATACTCCTCAAAGAGGATAGGCTCCAGGAAATGCACCTGGGTCTTCACCTTGCGCAGGGAATTCACCCCGAAGGGCTTGTAGGAATCGATGATGGCCACCGGCACGATAGGAGCCCTGGCCCTGGTGGCGCACTTGAAGGAACCGGCCATGAAGTCCTGCAGCTCGTTCTTATTGTGGTCGTAGCCGCCCTCGGGAAATATGATATAGCGTCTCCCGTTCTTCACCTCATCGGCAATCTGCAGGATGGTCTTCAACTGCTTCCTCATGTCGGTCTTGTCCAGCCTGCTGCCCTGTACCAGGTCGATGAAGGAGTCCGTGATGGGCAGTTTGGAGCGGTAGGCGTCTATGACGATGGTGCAGGGCTTCGGATGGGAACTCATGATTCCCAGCGTGTCATACTTGCCCTGATGGTTGGAGTACATGACATAGCCGCCGTCCTCGGGCAACAGCTCCTGCCCGAAGCTCTCCGTCTGTATCCTCCCGTTTCGCATCATGATTCTGATGCACTTCCTTGCCATCTTATAGCGCTCCTCCTCCGAATAGCGCTCCCCGTGCCGCTGGATATAATGCACCTTGCAGATATAATAGACCACGAACGGCAAAGAGATTACGACCACATAGCATATCCTTATCACATCAACACCCCATACTCAACAACACAAAATCCCTCAGCTCCGGCAAGCCCCTTACATCCGGCTTCCCGCCATACCGTCCGCGGCGGCAGCGCCCTCCCAGGCGGCTTGGGCCATCCGCAAATCGGTACAGCCCAAGCGCCAGAACCGCGCGTCGGGTACTTTCCGAGCTCAGAACAGCGTCTTTCCATCCACGCCTTATTCATGGCCGTCCCAACAGTAAGTGCACAGCTTCTCCCTATCGATTCCCACGGAGGCGATTATATCGTCCAGCCTGTGGTAGCGCAGGGTGGTGAAGTTCAGCTGCTTCCCGATGCGCTCCACCATCTCCTTATATTCCACCGTATCCGGATTCACATACGCTTTCAGGTCGATCTCCCGCCCTTCCTGCTCCATCTCCTTCAGCACTCTCCTGGCGATTAGGTCCATCTCCGACTTTGACCTGGAGAAATTCAGATACTTACAGCCGAACATCAACGGCGGGCATGCGGGGCGGATATGCACCTCCTTGGCGCCGCTGTGGTAGAGGAATTCCGTGGTCTCCCGCATCTGCGTGCCCCGGACGATGGAATCGTCGATCATCAGCAGACGCTTCCCCTCTATCAGATCCTTCACCGGAATCAGCTTCATCTTGGCAATCAGGTTCCGCTGGGTCTGAATCGTGGGCATGAAAGACCTGGGCCAAGTGGGCGTGTACTTGACAAAAGGCCTGGAGAAAGGTATCCCCGACTTGTTGGCATAGCCGATGGCATGGGCGATACCGGAATCGGGCACTCCCGCCACGATGTCCGGCTCCACATCATCCCGCTCGGCTAACAGCGCGCCGCAGTTGTACCGCATCTTCTCCACGCTGATCCCCTCGTAGGTGGAAGTGGGGTATCCGTAGTATACCCACAAAAAGGTACAGATTTTCATCTCACTTCCAGGCTGGGCCAGCGTATGCACGCCCTCCGGAGTGACCACCACGATTTCGCCGGGGCCGAGCTCCTTATAGAACTCATATCCCAGGTTCAGGTAGGCAAAGCTCTCAAAAGAGACGCAGAAGCTCCCCTCCTTTTTCCCCACGGACACGGGGGTCCTGCCATGGAGGTCCCTGGCGGCATATACCCCCTTGGACGTCATGATCAGCAGCGTCATGGAGCCGTCGATGGATTCCTGGGCATACCGGATGCCCTCCACCAGGTTGTCCTTCTGATCCACCAGATAGGCCACCAGCTCTGTGGGGTTCAGATCCCCGCCGCTCATCTCCAGAAAATGGGCATGGCCCTTGGAGAGCAGCTCCTCCGTCAGCTTCGCCGCGTTGTTGATCCTGCCCACCGTGGCGATGGCATATGTTCCATGGTGGGAGCGGACCATCAGCGGCTGGGGCTCGAAGTCCGAGATGCTGCCGATGCCGATGTTCCCCTCCATCTCATTGAAATCCTTGTCGAACTTTGTCCGAAAAGGCGCGTTCTCTATATTATGTATGGCCCTGTCGAATCCCTTCTCTTTACCATAGACCACCATTCCCGCCCTCCTGGTTCCCAGATGGGAATGATAGTCCGTTCCGAAGAACAAGTCAAAGACACAATCCTCCTTGGATGCAACACCAAAAAATCCGCCCATTCTAAGCCTCCCGAATTCTTATCTTTCTTCCAAAGTATCCCCATATCCTGCGGCTGAACACACACTCTAAAACATTCTTCGTGATTTTTTTCACACAGTGACTTCCGCTTTCACGCCCAGCAGCTCCCTGTTCTCCTCCAGCACCGGCCGGATCACTTCCTTTAAGAACGCCTCCACCTGCTCCTTGGAGCGCCCCACATATCTGGCGGGGTCCATGGATGCCTGCAGCTCCTCCAGGCCCATGGGGAACGCGGAATCCGCCGCAATCAGCTCCAGCAGATTGTTCTCCTTCCCCTCCACCTTCACGTTGCGCCCGGCCTCCATGGACAGCTCCCTGATGCGCTCGTGGAGCTCCTGGCGGTTGCCCCCCAGCTTCACGGCGTCCATCATGATGTTCTCCGTGGCCATGAAGGGCAGCTCGCTCATGAGGCGCCTCTCGATGACCTTGGGGTACACCACCAGCCCGTCCACCACGTTCAGGCACAGATCCAGGATGCCGTCCACGGCCAGGAATCCCTCCGGGATGGACAGCCTCTTATTGGCGGAATCGTCCAGCGTCCTCTCGAACCACTGCGTGGCCGAGGTGATGGCCGGGTTCAGCGCGTCTATCATCACATATCTGGACAGGGAGGCGATCCGCTCGCAGCGCATGGGATTGCGCTTATAGGCCATGGCCGAGGAGCCGATCTGGCTCTTCTCAAAGGGCTCCTCCACCTCCTTCAGATGCTGGAGCAGACGGATGTCGTTGCTCATCTTGTGGGCGGAGGCCGCGATGCCCGCCAGCACGTTTGCCACCCTGGTGTCCACCTTTCTGGAATAGGTCTGCCCCGACACGGGGAAGCACTCCGCGAATCCCATCTTCTGAGCGATCATAGGGTCTATCTTATCAATGGTCTCCTGGTCTCCGTCGAACAGCTCCAGGAAGGAAGCCTGGGTGCCCGTGGTGCCCTTGGAGCCCAGGAGCTTCATATTCCCCAGCACATAGTCCAGATCCTCCAGGTCCAGGAAGAACTCCTGCATCCACAGCGTGGCCCGCTTTCCCACTGTGGTAGGCTGGGCCGGCTGGAAATGGGTGAAGGCCAAAGTGGGCTGGGCCTTGTACGCCTCCGCGAAATCAGCCAGCTCGGCGATGACGTTCACCAGCTTCTTCTTCAGGAGCCTTAAGCCCTCCCGCATCACGATGATGTCCGTATTGTCCCCCACATAGCAGGAGGTGGCCCCCAGGTGGATGATGCCCGCGGCCTTGGGGCACTGCTGCCCGTAGGCGTACACATGGCTCATGACGTCATGGCGGACCTCCCGCTCCCTGGCCTTCGCCACGTCGTAATTGATATCGTCCACATGGGCCTTCAGCTCCTCGATCTGCTCCTCCGTGATGACCGGTCTGCCGTCCTGGCTCAGGCCCAGCTCCTTCTCCGTCTCCGCCAGAGCGATCCAAAGCCGCCGCCATGTGCTGAATTTCATGTCCGGTGAGAAAATGTACTGCATCTGCCTGCTGGCGTAGCGCTCCGACAGGGGGCTCACATATTTGTCCGTGGAATGCTCTTTTTCCATGGAATGCTCTCTTTCCATTACCTCTCTCCTTTATCTCGCCTTTCTCTCGCGTTCCTTCGTTTCCGACTGAATTATCATATCTTACAAGAAGCCATAAGTCAATAGGCAGAATCCTCGTACCTGGCCACCATCTCCATGATTTCCGGGGCGTAGGCGGGATATTTGGCCGCCACGTCCATGATCTCCTTCCTGGCAGTGTCCGCCACGTTGTGGTTGTAGTCCATCTGCTTGCGCAGGGCCTGTCTGCGGGAGATCAACTCATGGCGCATCTCCACCATCTCCCGCCTGTCCAGCAGGGCCGCCGCCTGTCCGATCCACCGATGGGGCGTGGCGATCCGGTAGCGGGACAGCTTGTTCAGGAGCTGCCTGCGGTAATACTCCGCCTTCCCCTCGGCCTCCGCGAATTCCCGGCGCTCGTCCTTCTCCCTCTGGTACTGCTTCCACAGCCGGTTCAGCGCCTCCGCGCTGTCCGTGCCGTATTTCATATACAGGTAGTCCGTCAGGTTCCTGTTGTTCACGTACCGGATCTTCACCTTGTTCTGCAGGAGGATCAGCTTGTTCACCGCTATCTCCACCTGGTGCAGCTCCCTGTCGTCGTCCGTGTACTTCACCCATGTCACCGTCACGGCCAGGGCCACGGCCGCCACCGCCAGCAGATACCCTATCCGGGTATCCATATGGAAGACGAACTGCAGGACCACCAGCATCAGCATGCACAGTATGAAAGCCGTGACGAAGATCAGCGTCATCCCCCGCAGATTGTCCATCAGGGCATTCAGCTCCTCCCTGCGGTACTCATAGGCATGGCGCTCCCTGTCCAGCCGCCGGAGATCCTGCTTCACCTTCCCGCCGTACTCCTCGCACTCCTTCAGCTTGGCGATGCCCTCGGCGATCTCTCCCTCATGCTCCCGGAGCCTGTAATAGTCCGCGTCCTTCATGCGGTTCTTCCTGCCCCGGTAGCGCTTGCTCTCCTGCTCCAGGGCCACCACCCTTCCGGCGATGCTGTTCAGGCCCTCCCGTTCCGTCTCCGGCAGCGCCTCTATCTCCTCCATGTCCGTCAGGTAGGAGGTGATCAGGGAATACTCCCCTGTCAGCAGGCCGATTTCCTTCGTGGCCTCCCCCATCTGCTCCAGGCAGTTGGAGATATATCTGCTCCGCTCCTCCTCCTGGCCGAAGTCCACGTCGTCCCTGTCGTAGACCGGATTCTCCCAGTCCTCGGGGCCGTTCTCCTGGTGTTTCCTTTTTCTGAACAATTTTGACCAAAATCCCATTTTCCGCTTTCCTTTTACATGCTATTTCCTATCTATTCCATACGGTAGCTCTCTTTCAGGGCCTGGGTCAGGCGCCTGTTGTCCTCGTAGAACCTCCGTCTGTCCCTGCTCTTTATGTCCTTCCGGTTGCACAGCCGCAGGTAATCCGGCTGCTGCTCCCACTCGCCCATGGCCCTCTCCAGCTTCTTCTCCAGCTCCAGCGTGCCGGGATACCACTCGCCATGCTCCGAGGTGAAGGCCACATACGCTTCCTCGGACAGTTCCATACGCTTTGCCGCCAGGTAATCCAGGAGGTATTCCTCGCCTCCGTCCCACTCCAGCGCAAGCCGGAAGCATTCCGCCGCCTTTTTGTAGAGCATGAGCCCGGCGTAGGCCACACCCTTATTATGCCAGATTTTCGCCAGAAACTCTTTCTTTGCGCTGCCGCCTTTTTCTACGTAGGCTTTTCCCGTCCCTGCCTCCGTCCCCTGGGCCTCCTCCAGGCACTTTAGCAGCTCGTCATATCCCCGCAGGGCCTGTCGGAATCTCTTTTTCTTCACCAGGTAGTCCAGCTGGCTCTTGCGCTTCTCCAGTCCGGTCAATCCCGCCCCCTGCAGCAGCAGGCTTTCCGTCTCCTGCAGCACAGCCTCGTCATAAAAGCCCACATAGCGCAGGATGGCCAGCACGAAAGCGCTCAGGGACCCCTGCCTGTGCACAAGGGGATGGAGCGCCTTCGCCAGCTCCCGCAGCCCGCATTCCCTCTCTATCCAGCCCAGCAGCCCGTCCTCCATGAGGGCAGTATCCAGAAAAAAGGCGTTCTCCTTCATGCAATGGCAAAGCTCCTCCATGCTGTAGACATTCATTTCAAGCCCCGGCACACAATATGGTGTTTTCGCGTAATTCCCCACACAGATACTGACCCGCATCCAGCCCACTCCCTCTTCCGAATCTAGTCCAAATCGATCTCTTCTTTCCACACCCGTCCGGAGGAGCTGCGGAATTCCCCGAAGCCCAGATCCTTCACCTCCACGGACAGGCGGTTCTCCTCCTTCAGGAAGAACCGCGCCCCCAGCCTTGACACCTGGCCCGGAAGCCCCTCCAGCACGATGCGCACCAGCCTGCTCCTTCCGGCCGCCCCGCTCTCTGCAAGGGGCGTCACCGTCAGCGCCAGCTCATTCCCCTCCTGCAGGTACAGCTCCATGGCGTGCTCCGCCTCGTACCAGTTCTCCCCGGCGTCCAGCAGGGCGTAATAGGATTCCTCCCCCTGCCGCAGCAGCCGCATGCCCACATTGGCCTTCAGCTTGTCGTTGCCCAGGAACACATGGGCCTTTCCCGTCTCCCCCGGGGCAATCCTCTCCTGCATCCCGCAGCAGGCCCCCTTGCTGAACAGATTGTTCCCCTGGAACACCCGCCTACCCCTGCAGAGGAAGCGCAGGGACTCCTTCATCCAGTCCTGGGAGAAGCCGTCGCCGATCAGGAATACGCTGCCCACGGGTTCCTCCCCGCAGCACTCCTGCGCTATCTCCAAAAAGGCCCTGTCCAGCTCCTGCCCCCTCTCGGAATCCGGTTCCCAGGGGACGGGCTCCTCCCCCCAGGCGGGAAGCGCGTCCTCCGGAAAGGCGTATGTCCTCTCCTTCACGAAGGTGACGATGGGAGTCGTCCGCCTGTTGCATTCCATGCGCATCATGCGCATACCGTTCCTCCCGTAGTGGAACAGCATCGCGTCACTGGTCCAGAAGTCACCGGGCTGGCGCAGCATATAGCTGTAAAAGCTCTCCTCATGGCTCTGGACGGCGATCCGCTCCGCCTTCAGCTGCGCTCCCTCCACCATCCCCAGCAACACATCCACGATCCCCCTGTCCAGGGAGGAGCAGGTGATCGTCAGCGCCGCCAGCCTGGACCCCACCTGGGAGAGCAGGCCCAGAGACCGCTTAAAGAACAGCGCAAGCAGCGCCACCGGGTCGAAGCTCTCCCCGTCTATGACCACCGGCTCCCTGCCCAGCGCCATGGACAGCAGGTTCTCCACCAGGATCCCCTCGCTGCCGTCCGCCCGCACCGCCTCCCTGCCGTAGAGCCACTGGTTCGTGCCCTGCCGCTTGTAGAGCGCCGTGGGGATATTGTAGACCTCCTCCCCGGCCACCTGGGAAAGGGTCTGGGCCTCGCCGCTCTCGGAGGTGGCAAAGCTGATCTGGCAGTATTCATTCCCCAGATCGTATCCCACTATCAGTCTATCCGTGTTCAGAATTCCCATGCCAGCTCCTCCGTTGTCCCTTCGCGCCCTGTCATTTCACCGTGAACAGCCTGCCGTTCAGGAAGTCTTTCCTGTAATACTCCTCCAGCAGTTGGTCCATGGTGTCATAGTCCTGCATCGTATCGGCGGTGACGATGTCGTCGATCAGCTGATATCTGCTGTCCTCTCCCCCGTCGCCGTCCCTTCTCGGGAGCGTGCCGCTGCCGGTCACCTGGATTGTCCCCTCCCGTTCCTCCGTTATGTAATACTGCAGGCTCTCCCCGAAGAACAGGATGAAAGCCTTGAAGCACACGCCACCGTAGGCCTCCCTCATGTACTCGCTGCGGTACATTTCCGCCTCTCCGTCCTCGCCCAGGATCGCGTAATGGATGCACACCCTCGTCCGGGGCCTGGCCCGGTATTCTATGATGGTCTTGTCGGAAAGCTCCCTCTCCAGGCCGGGGCACTGGCTGAATCCCTGGAAGAATTCCAGGTAGATCTCCCTCTCCAGCATCTCCTCCAGCAGTTCCCGCACCATGGAGCCGGAATCTTCGTCCGCCTCCGCCTCCTGCCTGTTCTCGGCGAAATATTTCAGGTAGGCCAGCTTGCAGACCAACTGCAAGGGCTCTCCCCGCTGATACATCTGTCTAATCTCATGGAACACCTCTTTCTCCATCAGGCGCTCCTTGACGAAGCAGTCGTAGGCACACTGGGTCAGGAAAGCCGCCTCCACCTCCTGCTTCGCCCCCTGGGAGACATAGTAGCGGAAAATCTCCAGCTTCTCCCCCACGAAAGCGCCTGAATACAGCATCTGCACCAGCATCCTCTCGCTGAGCATATAGCAGTCCGCGCCGAAGGATTTTGCCGCCTTCCAGATGTCCCGCATATTCCGCGTCATGCCCCGGTAGTGCCGGATCAGATAGTCCAGCACCGTACTGTCATACTTTCCCTTCCGGAAGATATGGGTGGCGGCGGCAGTCAGCAGGGGATTCTCCGCCATATCGTACTTCTCGATCATGGCCCCCACCAGCCGCACCAGGATCTTCACGTCCACGAAATAGGGCCCGTAGCTCTCCAGCCACTCCCACGCCAGCTTATAATTGCCCCGCAGCACCATGAACCGGACCACGCTGGCCCGCTCCTGCGCCTGGAGCCCTTCCGGCGGGATCTCTTTCAGATACCTGTCCAGGGCCTGCATATCGTCCATGTCGAAGTAATACTGCAGAATCCGCAGATGCAGCTCCCGCTTCACCTCCGGATCCGCGTCCCGGGAGGCCGCGATCCGAAGCTCCCTCACGATCCGCTCCGAGGGCTCCTCCCTGCACCCGCTGTCGCTGTCGCACAGATAGAAATCCAGCTCCAGGCCCAGAGGCCCCATTGGCAGGAGGAAGCGCAGGAACTTCCCCGGTATCATCAGCTTCTCCATGGTGTATTCCACGTTCTTCAGGAAGCGGTTCTTCTCCCCGTCCTCAAAGACGATGGTGTACCTGCTGCCGTACAGGGCCACCCATGTACGCCTGTCCGACAGAATATATTCGCTGGGGCGCAGATTCCCGGGCTGATATACATACACCTTCCTGAGCCTGTCGTCCTCCACCTGGATCAGATGGGCGAACAGCAGCCTGGAGAGCGGGGCGGCCGTCTGCTCGTCCACCATGTCGGGGCGCAGGAGCCTGTTATAGAGACTCGCCAGGTTCCGGTTGATGCGCCCCTTCTTCATCTGCTCCTTCACGAAATACTCTATCTTGAACCTGTAAGCCTCATACACATCCCCCAGCTTCTCCTGGCGCTGGCAGATATAGTCGTACAGATACGCGGTATGGGCATAGTCCAGATTGTTCTGATAGGAAAAATATTTCAGCACCGCTTTGGGGATCTCCTGGTGCCGCTCCAGGTTCAGGGACATCATGAAATGCTCGTACAGGTTCGTGATCCGGAGCTGGGCGTCCACCCCGGCCTTGTACCAGCCGAAACAGGCGGGCCCCACCTTTCCGCCCTTGATCAGCAGCGTACAGATTTCCTGCAGGATCTGTACATCCTTCTTTTTCCCGTACAGCTTCGTCAAAGCGGCAAAGATTGGCCCCGAACACTCCTTCATCCTGCCGGTCAGGTACAGCGCCTGCTCCACCGCCTCCCGCTTCAGCGCCCCCTGCCTGGCCCCGTACCAGATGACCTGCTGCTCGAACCTGCCCAGCCTGTGGAGCAGCGCGGGGTTGCCGTTCACCAGCGAAAGCGCCTCGATGTACAGCACCGGACTGGTACAGCCCTTCCGGAACAGATCCTCCCAGAAAGCCCATCTCTCCCTGTCCGACCGGCAGTATTCCTCCGACAGGTACATCAGAAGCCACCCCACCCGCCAATTGGAATCGTCCCTCTTAAAGAGCCGCTCCACCTCCCCCGCCACCCGCTCCACATAGTCCTCCTCACCGTGGATCAGCGTGGTCAGATAGAGATAGTACGCCGTCAGCGTATGGCCGCAGTCGCTCTTTTCCAGCACCTCGGCCACATGGTCCAGGATCCACCCGGCCTCGTTGTAGCGCTCCTCCGTGATCAGCAGCTGGGCCTGCAGCAGTCTGGCGGAAATGTCCCCCTCGTCCATGGCCACCATCCGCTCCACCAGCTTCCCCGTCTCCTTCAGCCAGACGGCGGTGGAAAGCCTCCGCAGCCGGAACGCCTGATAGAATTCCATCAGGCGGACTGTGCAGCGCATCCGCTCCGCCTCCCCGGTCCCCGGGGCCCCGCCCCGCGCCACCGTCACGGGAACCGTCAGATCCACAAAGGAATTGTACAGGCGGATCCGCCCGAAGTTCCTGCCCCTTCTGCAGCGGCCGCTGTCGATGAACACAGGCAGCCGGAACCGGTTGCCCAGGAAGTCGTCGTCCGTCAGGACTTCCTTCTCCGTAAAGAGGAACTCCCCCTCGTACTCCACGAAAAGCCTCGTGAAGCCCCAGCCGCTCCGCAGGACCGTCAGTGCATGCTCCGTCACCGCGTCCGGGCCGTAAGCCGGCAGTTCCACGTCCAGCGCCGCCTCCTCCACCGTGAATTCCTGGGGCTGCTTCTTGTTCACCTGGATCAGGAATTCCTCCACGTTCTGCTCCTGGCCCCGGTAGACCGACAGGGCCCTGTAATCCTCCAGATATCTGGCGTCGCTGCCGGAGAAGACCCGCAGGAACTCCGGGGAGTAGAACAGCTTCACAGCCTCCTTCCAGTCGCTTTTCGCCAGGTTCGCGAAGTGGAACAGATTCTTGACCGTGCCCACGGAGGATTCCGGCATGACATGCTCCACGGAGGCCACGAAAGGGAGGTAATACTCTCCCCTGTCGCTGATGATGTCGAAGGTGCCCTTCACCACGTCCCCTTCCTCCAGCTTCTCCCCGTGGAACCGGAAGGCGACCTGGTCCTGCTCGCCGGAGAATTCCTCTGTCAGGCATTCCATCCTCCAGTCCGAGGAAAGCACCATGCCCGCCGCCCCCTCCGGGGCATATATCCGGAAGGAGTCCTCATATTGCCCGCCCTTTGGCACGGCGAATTCTATTTTTGTACAGGAAAAATCCAGGGAACCGCTCTCATAGTCAAAGTCCCCCGCCAGAATCTGATCGATTATCTTCTGCATCTGCATTTTGTGCTCACCCGCTTTTGCCTATCCCTACAGCTGTCCCGGACATGAAAATCCCTATGACCCTTGGATTCTATTATAGCATTTTGACAATAGAATCTGCCTTTGGATTCTATTATAGCATTTTGACAATAGAATCTGCCCTTCGATTCTATTATAGCATTTTGACAATAGAATCTGCCCTTCGATTCTATTATAGCAT
>NZ_CAJUCP010000011.1:102764-112593 GCF_910585425.1 uncultured Acetatifactor sp.
TTTGACAATAGAATCTGCCCTTCGATTCTATTGTATCAAATCCTCAGCCATAGGGCAACACATCTTTACGCCAGATTCAGTTTCCTGCTCGTGATGAAGTACATCGCCCCATACAGCGCGGCCGCCGTCAGCAGGTCGATCAGGAACCGTATGTCCGTGTTTATGTTCAGATAGATGCCGATATTATTTGTGGCAAAGCTGCGGAACAGGGAGACCAGCATCTGCTCCGCCACCAGGATAAGGATATAGTACAGGATGCCCATAAAGAGCCTTGCCCTGGACACCAACTGCCCCAGGGAGATGGCGCCGAAGAGGATCGCGTTGGATGTAAAGGCCCCCACCACGGACGCTATGATCCATATCCCCACGAAATGGGAAGCGCTGAAGCCGAACACGGATTCCAGCTCCCCCATCATCTCCCAGACAGCGGAGAAAAAGTCGGCCGGCAGATAGCCTTCCGGCACCACCGTCCATACCATGGAGCACACCAGCAGGAACAGCGAAAGGTACACGGAGAGCAGGATGAACAGCGTCCACAGCCCGCTGACCAGTATCTTGCTGGCCAGTATCTGGTTCTTCGTGGCAGGCAGCGTATGGGTCAGATACCCCTCGTCCGTGTACATGGTCCTGTAGAAGCGCACGCCCAGATAGACCTTGATGCCAAAGGTGACGCATACCAGCAGCATGGCGTAGATCATCACCGTGAACATGCTGAAGATGTCCAGCCAGCCGAAAGAGGCCTGGCTGCCGCCGTTCATGGATTTCCACACGGGCGCCTGGAACGAGAGCCAGCCCAAAAAGGTGACCACCGCCATGGCCCCCAGCATCAGGCAGCCCATCCTGTAAGTGCCCTTCCACTCATGCTTGATCAGCTTCCCTAACATGCGAACACCTCCCTGAAATAAGCGTCTACCGACTTCCCGTGCCGCTCCCTGATATTGTCCACGGAGGTATACAGCACCAGATGTCCGTAGCGCATGAAAATCACCTCGTCCAGCACCTGCTCCACGTCCCCGATCAGATGGGTGGAAATCAGCACCGTGGCGTTGGGATCGTAATTGTTCAGGATGGTCCGCAGGATATAGTCCCTGGCCGCGGGATCCACACCTGCGATGGGCTCATCCAGAATGTAGAGATCCGCCTGCCGGCTCATGACCAGTATCAGCTGCACCTTCTCCTTGGTCCCCTTGGAGAGCGTGCCCATCCTGGCATTCGGATCCACCCCCAGGCTCTGCAGCATCCCTACCGCCCGCTCCCTGGAGAAATCCGCGTAGAAATCACAGAAGAAGTCCAGAATCTGGGTCACCTTCTTATTGCCGGACAGATACGTCCGGTCCGGCAGATAGGCCACGTGCGCCTTGGTCTCCACGCCCACAGGCTGTCCTCCGATCCGGATGCTGCCCTGGGTCGGCGTCAGGAGCCCGTTCAGCATCTTGATCAGCGTGGTCTTGCCGCTTCCGTTGGGGCCCAGCAGCCCGACGATCTTCCCCCGGGGCAGCGTCAGGCTCACGTTGTTCACCGCGACATGGTTCGCGTCATAGGCCTTGGTCAGCCCCGTTATCTCAATCAGCTCATTCATCCTCCGCCTCTCCTTTCCCCTCCGCAGCCCGCAGGAACTCTGCCGCCTGGGCCCTGGTGTACCCCAGCCCCTCCATCCCGGCGAAATAGGCGTCCGCATGCCGCTTCGCAAGCTGGTGCTTACTGCCCTGTATCAGCCTCTCGTCTTCCGTCACCACTCTGCCGTTGGTCCCCTGCGTGATGATCAGCCCGCTCTTCTCCAGTTCCGCAAATGCTTTCTGCATGGTATTCGGATTCACCTCCGCCACCGCCGCGAGCTCCCTGACGCTGGGAAGCTTCCCGCCCGGCGGATAAGCACCGGAGACGATCTGTACCTGCAGCCTCTCCACCAATTGCGCGTATATAGGTCTGCCAACCTCTAAAACCCAAGCCAAAAGCCATCCTCCTCTCTTCTGTCGTAACCTGCCCTGTCCCGCCGCCGGCTCCTCCGCTTCCGGCCGGCCCGGGTTGTATCAACCTCATAATACAATAATATGCCAAACAGGAGCCTCCGTCAATAGCTTTCCGTAACATTTTCCCTGCGGGCGCATACTATACCGTAACGAATCATACGCGCCCTCCGGCGCAAAAGGAAGCTTATGCCCGACACCAATGTAATCGAAATGCAGGAGCCGGAAAGCGATGCCGCCTCCTATGCCGGCACCATCAAAATCAGCGTGGTCTCTTCCATCGGGCTGGTTCCCGTAGAAGGCGCTACCGTCACCATAGCCTATACCAGAGAGCCAGACGAGCCGTTGAAGGTGCTGACCACCGACAGCTCCGGCCAGACCCCGGAGACAGAGCTGCCCGCACCGCCCCTGGCCCTGTCGCTGCAGCCGGAAAACGAGATACAGCCCTATTCCGAGTACAACATCACCGTCACCGCCCCGGACTATGAGCCTGTGCTGATATCCGGCTCGGAGATCTTGGCAGGGGAGCTCTCGCTCCAGCCCGTGCAGATGAATCCCCTGGCCGCCACGGAAGAGGAAGAGAAGATCGTCGTGATACCGGACCACACCCTGTACGGGGACTTCCCTCCCAAGATACCGGAGGACGAGATCAAGCCCATGGCCGAGACCGGGGAGATCGTCCTGAGCCGTGTGGTGATCCCAGAGTTCGTCATCGTCCATGACGGCGTGCCGAACGACCCCTCCGCGCCCAATTACTGGGTACGGTATAAGGATTACATCAAGAACGTGGCTTCCTGCGAAATCTATTCCACATGGCCGGAGAGCGCGATTTATGCGAATATACTGGCTATACAGTCGTTTACGTTGAACAGGGTGTATACGGAGTGGTAGGGGTGCTGTTGATTTTTCGTACTTTTTCATCTGTATTTCCGTAAAAGTCATCAATCCTTATCCTGAATTTGATCCTGATGCCATCATCCCTGACATCTATCCGCTCTATCAAAGAAGCCAGGAGCATTTTCTTCTCCGGGGTGCCCGCAGCCTCAAATACCTCTTCCCAGTCCGGGGCCAGGCTGTCCAGCCTCTCCAGGTCTCCGTCTGTAATCTCTGTCTGCTCCATTTGGCTGCGCAGCTTTGCCCTATCCTGGCACAAGGCCTTAAGCTGCTCCCCTTTCTCCTGAATCATCCTCGCCAGGGCTTCTGCGGAAAAGCAGTAACCGCCCCTAATCGCCTCCGGGATTTTATCCTCCAAGGTGTGGATATCTTCCGTCAGTTTGTCTATCTGCCTTGCCATCTCCTTTTCTTCCCTCATATATCCCGCCTTCTGCTGCCGTCCCATCTTCCGCAGCTCTTCCGCCACATCTATTTCCTTCAGCCTGCCCAGATAGTCTCTCACCACCCTGAATACCGTCCCCTCCAGAAAGTCCTGGGAGTAATAGCTTCTTTCCTCACATCTCCCAGGGCAGCCGTATCTGCCCACGCAGGATACCTTTTCCGTCCCATCCTTTGTCACCCAATGGTTGCCATATCCCGAGCTCTTTAAGCGCCTGCCGCAGTACCCGCAGTGCGCAATCCCCAATAATGCAAGCTTTCCCCTGGGGCTGAAAGGCGCATTATAATGCTTTTCATATATGGAAGCCGATTTCGCTCTGCTCTCCTCCAGATGCGCCCTTCGGGATTCCCTGATTTCCTGGGCCTTTTCCCACTCCGGCTGCGGGATGATTACTATGTCTTTATTTTGGACCTCGGAGAATATCCATTCCTTTCTGTCAAGCCTTTTGGAATGCTTGCCCTTCTCCCTGCGATGGATGGCGAAATAGCCCATGTAGACCGGATTCTGCAGGATGCTGCAGACTGTCCCGTTCTTCCATTTATCCGCCGTTGCCGCCGGTATCCCCCCGGCATTCAGCTCCTTTGCGATTTTCTCATATCCATAGCCTTTATGGATGTAAAGGCCGTATATCTTCCTCACGACTGCCGCCTCTGTCCCGTTGATTTCCAGCTTTTTCAAAAGCCTCCCGTGGTTGCTCACCATGCCGGAATCAACCAGCCGATAGCCGTATGGAGCCTTACCGCCAACAAACTTCCCGGCCCGGACCATCTCCAATTGTGCATCCTTGACCCGCATGCTCGTCTTCCTGCTCTCGCCCTCATTCTGCCAGAACCGAATGTAATTCAGGAGCTTATCAACATGCTCTTCGCTCTTCAATCTGCCGTCCTTGACCGTCCAGACATCCACGCCCAGGCTGTTCAGGGTACTGATATAAAAGGTATATTCTTCCCGCCGTCCGATACGGTCGGACATATAGGCAAGAAGCACGTCGAATTCATGGTTCCTGGCGTCCTCCATAATCTGTAAAAGCATTTCTCTGTCCTCCACGCTGTTCTTGTAGGCGGAGACAGCCTTTTCCACATACTCCTTGTCAAGCTCCCAGTCCGGATGCCCGGCGATGAAATCAGCAGTTTCCGCTCTCTGTATGGGGATATCGTCATCATGTAATTGCTGCCTTGACGAAACCCGCAATAATGTCCTGACCCTTTTCTTATCTGCCATGTCCCTGTCCTCCCAAATGCGATGGAGTCATTGATTTCAGCTCTGGCGCTCCCGGAATCATAGCCCTGAATTCCTCTTTTTCCATATAAATTTTCTTTAGGCTTTCATAGAAATCCCGGGCAGCTCTATCGTCCTGTCCCTCAGAAAATATGAGGTGGACATTTACACTTTTTCCTTCATAAGTAATGGCGATATGTATGGACGGCGCACTTTCCATCATGCTGTTTCCATCCTTTTTGGCTTCTTATTTATAACACTATGAGGCCTTTTACCGTAATATTCAAGATGAAAACCTGTCCCCTTCAACAGGTTCGGGACTCCCTGAGGAGTCCCGTTATCTTGCGCTATATCAGGCGTTGAATGCATATGTATCATCCATTAATGTCCATATCATCTATCAAAAAGTCTGCTACGTCATAATGCAGTATCTCTTTGCCATCGGCTAACGATTCGGCTATTTTTCCATAGGATGTATTGCTGATCAAAATGTTTGCTTTTACATATGGGTCTTTGTCTTGCTGCTTCTCAATTTTGCTGATGTCTATCATCCTTTTGGGGCATCTGTTCTTCTTCCAGCAGCAAGGGGCCTTCCAGCAGTTCCGCATTGGCCTTTCAATGTGCTAAAAATGCCTTTAGATTTATGATGCCCTTGTAAGATTCTGTTTTTATAGCAGAATCACCATGATATATCCTTGCTATCATGCTGCATAAATCGAATCCATCCTTTGAATCTTCGGTTAAGATGTATATCATCTATCATCCCCCAAATAAGTACCTTATCGATACATTGTCCCCACTGATTACCGGCTTCGCCAAGCTGGTCACAAGATTAGCCAATCTGGTGTCCCTGCCTATCAAGACATAATAATTGTTGCTGTCCCCATCGCACAGATCGCTGTCTATCGCGTCATAAACCTCGCTTTTCATCAATGCGTGATCCGCATTGTCTATGAATATTATCTTGTCTTCCGCTTCCTTTAAGACATCCGCCAGCTCTTTGTAGCTGGTGCCGCTATGGCAGGAAAACAATATAAGTCCCGGAAGCTCTTCTATCAATGCGTAATCCTTCAATAAGCTGAACAGCATTGTCTTTCCCGTCGCTGAATCGCTACATAGGTATGTTATCCTCGTATTCAGCACTATATCTATGCTGTACCCATTATAAACGATTTTTATGGCTTTCTTATCCATGACATATCCCCATCATTCACCAAAAAACTTGTTTACAGCCACTCCATCTAATAAAAACGCCTCCTTCGCCGTAAAATCAGGCGATAAGTTCATATGACCTAAATACAGGGTCAAGTCATAATCGCTGTAGTTGTCAATTATATATCTGATGGCATTAAAGCCACAGTCAGTTATATCTATTACCTTATCCTGAAACCTGTCCGTCTTAATCAAATTATATATTCCAATTATCACTTTGCTCCCAGAAGACAGCGCGTCATACCCTAACGGACTTTCATTGAACTTGCTCTTGAACATTCCCTCTGATATTGGTTCGCACCCCTCCACTTCCCTTATTATCTTCTCTATCTCGGGATACTCACCTATTTTGAACAGTTTTTTGCTGGAATTGTACACCGTTTCATCTATAAACTCAATGTATTTCTTGTTTTTGCTGCATTCATTATTATACCTGTTTCCCATTGATATGATACTTATCACTATGGCTTCACCCCAATCAATTGATGATCATATTGTACCAGAAACTCAACGAAAATGCAAATTCAAGTCCGATTTTACTGGAAACTATCGGTACTGTGGTACAGAAACCAGGGCTACAACTTCACCATCACCTCCTCCACGGCCTACGACCAGAAATGGGTGTACGGCAGGAACATCTTCAAGAATATCGATTACCTGGTGGATTCGGTATTCGCCAACTACCTTTCAAGGCCCGGGGTGCGCCAGCCCATCTTCACCGCCTACTGCGACGGGCGCAGGGTCACCTGCAACGGCTTGAGCCAGTGGGGCTCCATGTACCTGGGCGAGGAAGGGTATTCGGCCATTGAGATCATACGGTATTATTATGGAAACGATATGTATATCAACACCGCCCAGCTCATCTCCGGCGTGCCCTCCTCCTGGCCCGGGTATGACCTGACCATAGGCTCCTCCGGCGACAAGGTCAGGCAGCTCCAGACCCAGTTGAACCGGATCGCCAGGAACTATCCCGCCATCCCCACCATTACCGCCGACGGCATCTACGGGCCTGCCACGGCCAATGCGGTACGGGTCTTCCAGGGGATATTCAACCTGCCCCAGACCGGGATTACGGATTATCCTACCTGGTATGAGGTGTCGGAGATTTATGTGGGGGTTTCGCGGATTTCGGAGCCGGGGTGAGGGGATTCGGAATCAGGGATTTGGAATTGAAGGATTTGGATATCTGAGAGAATTGCCCGGGACAGACGTGGAACAGCCAACGGGATTGTTGGCTGTTTTGCGGGGGTGCGGGGTACTCATTGGGGGGCTGCCTTGTAGGTTCTTTCTCTGCCCGGGCTGCCATGCGCAGACGCTTCTTTAAGGTTTCCTGGTTGCTCTCTGCCATGATTTCCTTTCGCAGAGGTTTTTATCATATATCCCGTATCACCCTGGCAGGGACGCCCATGACGACTTTGCCCGCCGGAACATTCTTCGTGACAAGCGCGCTGGCTCCAATTATGGCATTCCTTCCGACTACCACTCCCGGAAGGAGGCTCGCTCCTGCCCCTATTGTAACATAGTCCTCCACAACAGGGCCAGCCAGGTGTTTTACAGCATCGTCATCCCTGCCCATGGAATTGTCGTTTGTGGAAGCTACAAGGACACTGATGAATACATGGTTCCCGATTTTCATGTTTCCTGTAATATGCGAATTATCCATTATTTTTGTATGGTTTCCGATTGTAGTCTCATAATTCACCGAGACATTACGGCTAATGATACAGTAATCCCCAATGACACATTTCTCCCGGATGGAACAATAATCCCCCAGAAGCGTGTTATGCCCAATCGTCGTCCCCGTATACAGAACCACCCCGGGACACAGAATGCAGTTCCCGCCAATTACCGTCTTCCCATACTCTGAACTGTATGTCCGGGCCGTGCTCCCCGGAGAGGTGGGAAGCTTGCCCAGGACGCAGTGGTCATATATCTCTGCCCTGGCCTTCACCACAGTTCCTGGATAAATGACAACATAATCATGGACGACAACATTCTCTTCAATCTCAACATCATCATGGATTATGGCCGTCTTTGCGATTTCGGCTTTTGGACTTATCCTCTTCATCTCAGCAATCGTCTCCTCTCATCGGCGCTTTCACTATTGCAAATCCGTCTATCACAATGTCCCCGTTCTGGTTCTTTATCTGCGTCCGCAAACGCAGGACATGCTTTTCCCGGTTGAGGACTTCTGTGATTTCAACCCTTGCCGATACCGTGTCCCCGATATATACGGGCTTTAGAAACTTCATATCCTGTTCCATGTAAATAGTGCCGGGGCCTGGGAGCTTCATACCGATTACATTTGACAGCAATCCTCCCACCAGGATTCCGTGGGCAATCTGTTTCCCGAACAGGCTGCCCTCGGCTTCCACCCTGTTCACATGCACCGGATTGAAATCTCCGGATATTCCCGCAAACAGATACACGTCTGTTTCAGAGATTGTCTTGCTGACCTCCTGGCTTTCGCCAATCTTATAATTCATACGGATTCCTCCTCTGTCTGGCACTCAGGGGGAAATCCGTTTCTGTATTCAGTTGTGGAATGCCTGATACCAGATATAATGCTTGAGTTGCTCTGACGAGTACCCCCCCCGAGATTTGAAGGGCTCCACTCTCCTGTAACCATTCTTGTCGTAAAAGCGGACAGCCCTTTTGTTTTCCGGCGATACGCACCAATAGACAGATGTAAGGCCTAAATCGTCAAGGCCATGTCGGATGATTTCTTCCATGCCATATTTGGAATAGCCCCGGCCCATGGCAGATTTTCGAAGCGCAATCGCAAACTCGGCCTCCGAACAGGTGACATGCTTCAGGCTTACAGTTCCCATGTACTCATCGCTGTCGTCAACAATGGCCAGATGAATATTTTCTTTGTCATGCCTGCTGGCGTCAATGAATGCTTCGCAGTCTTGTATTGTCTTTCGCGTAAAATCGGCCTGCATGTTTTCTACTACCGTGGAATCATGCATCCATTCCAGCATGAGGCTGGCATCCTTCTTTTTCAGGTTCCGTAACTTCATTCTATCAATCTCCCAAACAGTTTCTTTGAAGGTTTCTCTATCAACTCATGTATGCCGACTGCAAGCAGCAGGCTTACGGTAAACGATGATGCTATCCTGAACATGTTTCCGTCAATGCCAATCCATCCCACGATTTTCCTCATGATTGGCCAGTTGAACAGCTGCACGATAAAGAACGAATAAGAAATCGCGCTTAGGTAGCTGATGGCCTTATTCGCCTTCATTTCCATCCCTGCGGCCGTAATCGTCATGCACATAAATACCGGCAGGCCTATCCATGAATACAGCATATAGTTTCCGCGTGCAATCCCAAGCCGCCAGGCCACCTCTACACCGGCGATAAGGATAAGCAGCTCCAAAGCCAGCGCAATCGGTTTTGCCAACATCCCAAACCTGCCGCATTCCTCCTTCAGCGATGCAAGGGCAATGCCAATCGTAAACTCAAATCCTCGCATGAATGGATTGTCATATATCGAACCAAGCGCAAAAAAATGAACGGCAAAGGGTGCATACAGAAGAATCATGGTCAGCATCCCTATAAAGAGCGTGTTCCTTTTTGCACTTAGCTGGCCGACAATGCCGCTCAGATATGGGAATGCGAAATAACAGATCAAAATACAGGATATGAACCAGGTCCCCCCGTTGTGGGTCAGCCTGAACGTACCATAGAATACATTCTGAATCCCCAGAAGCTCTATCGGCGCAAGCAGTAAATTCTGGCTTAGCGACTCTTTCCCCCAGATGATGATATACATCAACGCCCCGAAATAGTACACCGGGACGATGCCTGTCAGGCGCTTCAGGTAGAATCTCTGGATAGCCCTGATATCCGAAAAGTCCCATGCAGAATACGCGTAATAATTCGAATAGCCTGACAACAGGAAGAATCCCGTCATGGCCATTGCTCCCATATTTACGAATCCATCAATCGCGCCATAGCTGCAGCCAAAATGCCCTGTACTGTGGAACGCCAATATCAGTCCCGCCAGGAACACCCGAAATAAATCCAGGCCTAATACACGTCTGTCTGTCTGTCTGTCTGTCTGTCTGTCTGTCTGTCTGTCTGTCTGTCTGTC
>NZ_CAJUCP010000012.1:0-73699 GCF_910585425.1 uncultured Acetatifactor sp.
CCGGCTTTTAATCAATGTTATATTCAATTTCTTATTTCTTCGTGAAACAACCCTGTCAGGAAAGAGCCTCCTCCGGAAAATAAATCCCATACCACACCAGAAACGCATACACAGCCCAGAGCTTCCGGTTGGTGTTCCCCCTGCCGAAGCCCCTCCCGGCCAGCAGCTCGTCCAGGGCCTCCCGGTGGAAGAACTTCTTCGCCGCCTTTGAGTCGAAGGCTTTCCGGACAGCCGCCTCCCCCATCTCGGAGGTGAGGAAATGACCCAGGGGGACCGGGAAGCCCAGCTTCTTTCGGTCAGAGCTCTTCTCGGGCAGGTGGAGCCTTGCCACTTTCCGGAACAGATATTTCGATATCTGCCCTTTTTGCTTGTATTTCGCGGGCAGGCACCGGGCCACCCGGAAGACCTCCCTGTCCAGGTAGGGCACCCGCAGCTCCAGGGAATGGGCCATGCTCATCCTGTCCGCCTTCTGCAGGATGTCCCCGGGAAGCCAGTGGAGCAGGTCTATGTATTGCATGCGGCTGGCTTCGTCCAGGCTGTCGGCATCCCTATAGTCCCTCTCCAGAAGGGCCTGGGGAGTGGGGGCGCCTGTGCTGCACTTGAGGAGCTTCTCCCGCTCCTTTGCGGTGAAAAGATTGGCGTTGCCGATAAAGCGTTCCTCCAGTGACATGGCGCCGCGCATCAGGAAGCTGCGTCCCCTGACATTGGGAAGTCCTGAGGCCATCCGGGCGATTCCCCTGCGCAGCGCTCTGGGGAGCTTCTGGTACAGATGCAGGGAGTGGGGCTCGCAGTAGATGCAGTAGCCGCCGAAGAGCTCGTCCGCGCCCTCGCCGGACACCACCACCCGCACATGCCGGGCGGCCTCCCTGGACAGGAAGTACAGGGCCACCGCGGAGGAGTCCCCGGAGGGCTCGTCCATATGGTACATCACCTCCGGCACCGCCTCCCAGAACTCCTTCTCGGAGATCCGCCTGCCATGCTGTTCCAGATGCAGCTCCTCCGCCAGCTCCCTGGCCAGGGGTATCTCATTGTAGTACCCGTCCTCCTTGCCGTAGCCCACGGTGAAGGTCTTGTCCCCGGTGAACCTTGCGGCAATCAGGCCGGAGTCCACGCCGCCGGACAGAAAAGTCCCCACCTCCACATCCGCTATCATATGGGCTTTCACGGAATTCCCGATGGCAGCGTCCAGCCGGTGGATCCATTCCGCCTCCGATGCCGCTTCTTTTCCGCCTGTCCGCTCCGGCGCCAGCATGGGCCGGAAGTATCGCTTTGACGACAGGGAAGAATCGCTTGCGCGATAAGTGAGGAAATGGCCGGGCAGGAGCTGGCGGACGCCCTGGAAGAAGGTGTCCTCCAGGACGGAATACTGGAAGGACAGATACTGCTCCAGGGCTTTCGGATTCAGGCGCTTCTCATAGGCCGGGTGGGGCAGGATGCCCTTGATTTCCGAGGCGAAGAGGAAGCTGCCCCGGGCAATGGCGTAGTAAAAGGGCTTTATCCCAAAAGGATCCCTGGCCGCGAAGAGGGTCTGCGCCTTCTCGTCCCAGATGGCAAAGGCGAACATCCCCCGCAGGCGCTCCGGCAGCGCCTCCCCCCATTCCTCGTACCCGTGGAGCAGCACCTCCGAGTCCCCCTGGCTGGAAAAGCGGTGCCCTGCGGCTAGAAGCTCCAGGCGCAGCTCCTGGTAATTATAGATTTCCCCGTTGAACACCAGCACCTTGTCCCCTGTCTCGTTCAACATGGGCTGGACGCTGCCGCCAGGGTCGATGATGGCCAGCCGCCGGAAGCCCAGGGCCGCGCTCCCCGACAGAAAGCTCTGTCCCTGGTCAGGTCCTCTGTGGACCAGCGCCGCCATCATGGCCTCCAGGATCTGCTTTTTGGGGGGGTTGTCTTTTTCTATAAATCCGCATATTCCGCACATAATCCATACTCCTTTGTCTTTCCGGTAGTCTCTCGTGGTATGGATTTCAGTTTAGCGGAGGGCTGTTTCTTATTGACAGCATTTCTGTATCAATTTTGTTTCAATTTGTAAACACTTTGCACCGGGGGCCTACAGCTCCAGGATGATGCACCTCCTGTGGGCCATATCCGACCCCTCGCAGGTCTCCAGCAGGATCCGGCCGGTGGCCTCATCGTATTCCATGCCTATGAGGTTCTGCAGGTTCTTGTACAGCAGATGCCCCTCCGAGGCGCCCGCCGGGTACAGATACAGATCCGCGGACAGGATTTCCCAGTACCACTGGAGGTTCACGGGAACGCCGTTTTCCTGGATATATTGTTCCATTGTGTGCTCATTGGCGCTGTCTGGCTCCGGGCCGTTTCCGGTCTCCTGGATCAGCGCCGCCAGGATATCTCCGGAGGGCAGGGGCAGGAAGTCCCAGACCGGGTTCGGGAAGGCACAGACGCGCTCCTCCTGTCCGGGGTCCGTGAGGTCCGTGCGCAGCAGCGTGGCCGTATTGGCGAGATAGTAGACAGCCGTCCCGTCGGCTGTATAATGGTACATGGGATAGGGCGTCCTCTCGTAGCCGGACAGATACCATTTCGTAGAGGCAGAGCTGTGGGCGGGAGCCGATTCCTGGGTGAACAGGGAGGCTTCTGCTCCAAGCTCCAGATCCGGCGGCGCGGGGCTTTCCATCAGGCAGAGCAGAGTGCCCTCCCGCAGCAGGCTCAGGAGCCTGGGGCCCTGGCTGCCGGACAGGAGCCTGGCGTCCCAGACCCAGCAGTCCACGTCCTCGCCCACCTGCGTCAGGTCTGCTTTGTAGAGGGCCCGGTCCGGCGCCAGAAGCCAGGAGGCGGTGTTCGCCACCCACCAGTAGGCGTCCTCCCTGACCTCCCGGGACGCAGCCTGGCTGCAGTCATATATGGGGACGAAGGGGGAGAAGCCGGTGCAGGCCCCTGTCGCGTCAAAGGTCACCCATCTGCCGTCCGGGGAAAAGGAGCCCGCAAGCCCGTCGGCGCCATCGTACAAAAGCAGAGGCTCCGATGTTCCAAGCGTGTAGAGCCAGACCATGAGCCTGTCCCGGAGAGAAGATCGGATATAGACCAGGAGCTGCTTTCCGTCCGGGGAGGGCAGGAGCCTGTCGATGTACAGCCCCGCTTCCGTCTCGCCTCCGGCCGGATTGCCCCAGTCCTCCCAGCCCTTCAGGATTTCTCGGAAGTCACCGGATGCATCATAGAAGCCGTATCTGTAGTCAACCTGCCTGTATTCCAGTGTCTCTTCGGCTCCCTGGCCGTTCAGGGAGAGGATGTGGACTTCATTCTCGCCGCAGCCTGAGAGGAAAGCGCTTTTTCCCAGATTCGTCAGGGTATCGTAAGAGTAGGTATAGATTTTTTCCACCGTGTAGTCAGTGGCGGCGGCCTGGCTTTCCGCCTCGCTCTGGGAGGAGGAGAGCTGGGGCAGCAGCAGGGTCTTTTCCTCCGGCGCGCACCCGGCCAGCAGCAGGGCGGCGGCCAGAAGCAGGGCCGATGCCCGGAGCTGGGGGGGCATGGAGGCGGGCATGCCGCGGTATGCCTTATGGCGATACGCTCTGTCGCGTGGCCCGCCTGGGCATGGGGGATTTCTTCGGTTTTGGGTCTTTTGCCTGAGATGTCTGGTATGCGTCATGGTCTCCTGCCTTTTCTTTCTGTGGATGCCTGGTCTCCCGGTTCCCGTCCTCCCGGTTCCCGTCCGCCGGATTCCCGGCGGTATCGGGAATCTCTTTCAGACGGATATAAAATGTGGTATGGGCGTTCCCGCCGCTCTTCACGCCGATGAGGCCGTCGTGCTCCTCCATGATCTTCCGGCAGATGGAGAGCCCCAGGCCGGAGCTGCCCTGCTCCCTGGCCCCGGCTTTGTCCACCCTGTAGAAGGGCTCGAAGATCCGCTCCTGCTCTTCGGGAGAGAGGCCTTTTCCGTGGTTGCGGACGAAGAGCCATACATAGCCTTTCCGCCTGGAGCCGCTTAAGAGGATGGAGGTGCGGCTGTCCCCGTACTTGATGGCATTGTCCACCAGGTTGACCAGGACCTGGCGCAGCCTTTCCTCCGCGCCCATGGCCCAGAGGGGTTCGGGGAAATCCGTCTCGATCCGCATCCCGTACCGCCCGGCCTTGATCTCCAGCGCCCCGGCTACGCTCCCCGCGATGCGGGTCAGCTCCACGGGCCGCATTTCCATGTAGATGCCCTTGTCGGACATCTCCAATAGCTGCAGCACCATCCGGTGCATCCTTGTGCTCTCCTGGAGGATCTGGTTCAGCCCCTGGCTGGTGAGCTGCGCGTCCGCTCCCTGGTCGGCCTCCATGAGCTGGGCGTAGCCCTGGATGGTGGTCAGGGGGGTCTTCAGCTCATGGGTCATGTTGTTGTAGAATTCCTGCCTGCTCCCCAGGAGGGATATGATGCGCTCCTGGTCCGCCTGCATCTTCGTGAACTGGGAGCCGATGGTCTCCAGCATCACGCTGAAGTTCCGGGACAGCTCGCCCACCTCGTCCCTGCGCCCGGAGTCCGCCAGTTGGGCCAGCATCCGCATGTCCACCTGCTCCCTGGAGAGGTCCCGGACCACCTGGCGGGTGATCTCCGTCAGCTTCCCCATGGGCACCAGCAGCCTGTTGAGGAAGAAGACCAGCAGCAGGAATATCAGGGCGTACACGGTGGCGGTGGTCCGATAGATCAGCTGTTCGCTCTGTTTGATCTGGAGGTAGAGCCTGGAGGTGTCCATCCGGTAGCGGATGATGCCGACGGTGCGCTCTTCGATGGTCACGGGCATGGAGAGATAGACCAGCATGGTGTCCGCGCCGGGATAGGTCATTGTGAAGGCGGCATTGCCCTCTATGGCTGCGGCCAGGTCCGTGCCCGCCGGGTCTTCCCGCACCTGTCTGCTGCCGCTCAGATACTGCCCCTGTGTGTCCAGCACGCTCACGGCCTGGCCGCCCAGGGCCCGCAGCTCCCGGACGATGTCCTCCGCGATCTGCCGGAAGCCCTCCTCGTCGTTGTTGGCTCCGTGGAGCATCAAAAGCTGCCGGATATAGACCAGGGTGTTCTCCTGGCGGCCCTGTAGCTCCCGCACGAGCTGTGCCTCCATGCTCTGCCAGAGCTTTGTGTGGATGCCGCTGCTGAGGATGCCGCCCCCTGCCAGGAAGAGCCCCAGGATGATGAGCATCATCTGCTGCCTTATGCCCAGCCGGACGGGCCCCTTACTGCGGGACATACTTGTACCCCACGCCGAAGACCGTCACCAGCATGCCGTCCAGCTCCGCTTTCTTGCGGATGCGCTGGACATGGATGTCCACGGTCCTGGTGTCCCCCACGAAATCGTAGCCCCATATCCGGTCCAGCAGGGCGGTCCTGGTGAACACCTGGCGGGGATGCCTTAAGAAGCAGACGAGCAGCTCGTATTCCTTGGGAGTGAGGCTCACCAGCTGGCCGTGCTTGTAGACGCAGTGCTCCTGCTCCTTCACGGTGAGGTGCCCGCAGACCAAAGGCTCCTCCTCCGACGTGGCCCGCGCCTTGTCGAACCGGCGCAGGATGGTGCGGACCCTGGCCACCACCTCCCGCAGGTCGAAGGGCTTGGTGATATAATCGTCCGCCCCGGACTCCAGGCCGTAGAGCTTGTCCTCCACGCTCCCCCTGGCGGTGAGCATGATGATGGGTATCCGGTACTGCTCCGTGAGCATCCGGCATACGTCCACGCCGTTTATGTCCGGCAGCATCCAGTCCAGGAGCACCAGGTCCGGGGGCTCCTTGCAGGCCATGGCGAAGCCCTCCGCGCCCGTGTAGGCGCAGCGCACCGCGAAGCCTTCCTTCTCAAAGCCGTATTTCAGGATGTCCGCGATGGGTTTTTCATCCTCGATGACCAGAATCTTCTTCTCTTCCATCTGTCGTACCTCGTAGCCGCACGCCGGGCTTCCGGCGGAGTGTATGCGGTAGTATATAGGATAAGTATAACGCGGATGTCTCGGAAATGTAAAGAATATGTATCCGAATCCATGGGGGATTTTTGCGCTGCAGAATGAACGCAGATTGGGTTTATGGGGGATATGGATCAAATTACAGTGGACGGTGGCGGACAGACCATGATAAAATAAGGCTGAGATACAGATATTGCCAGCCCGGGGCATCGGTTTATTCAGGAAAGGAATTCCCATATGTATGAGGAACAAAAATCTCTGGCGGACGAGATTACAAAATTCCGCTTTTCCGCCCAGCCGGATAAGGCTATAGCATTATGCCATCAGGCCATGCAGCGGTTCCCTGACAATAGTTTTTTTCCTAAATTGGAAGGGGATATCTGTCGGCAATACGAGAGGTTCTCCCATGCGGCGCAGGCCTATTTGAAAATGCTGTTGCTGCTGCGGCCGGATCAGTTTTCGATTTTTGCATCGGCTTACAATAATCTGGCCAGGAGCGCGCCCAGGGAGGTCATGGATTCTTTTCTGGAAGACATCAGGGAATTATTGAACGGCGCAGGTCTGCCGGAAGAGTTGGAGAAGAATCTGTACACCCTTTTAGGCAGTCAGCTTGCGGTAGACAAGGAATTCCTCCTTTTTGCGGAGCAGGCAGGTGACGACCATAATTTTCGGCTTATTAAAAGCAAAATCGACAGGTGGGAAGCGGCGCAGGATATTGCCAGAATAGAAGCAGTCGCCGCGATCAAGCTGAAATCCGATGAAAATAGAAAAAGCAGAAGAATAGACGCATTTCTGATTCAAAGACTGGAAAAACTGAAACAGTACGATCTGGCGCTGGCCATGATTGGGAAGACCCAGAAACCCTATCAGAATAAGCTGATTCTCGCAGCGATGCTGAGAATCTGCCGAAAGAAAGAGGACTATTCTTTTGCGGAAGAGGAACTGAGCATCGACGATGGATTTATTGAGCGATCCAGTTTTAACATCCAATACGAGCTGGTATACTATTTTCAGATAAAAGGCGATGATGAGAGGCTCGAAAAAACGTTAAAGCTGATGCACAATAGCGCTGTAAACAGTATCCCTATCGCGCGTACCCTGTACAATTTCTATCTGAGCCTGAACCGGTTTGAGGAAGCACAGAACATCCTGCAGCACATCCGGCATCTGGAGCGGGCTGCGGAACGAATCAGACCAAATCTTTCCCGCAGCAAGGAACAGATGGAATCCGAGCAGGCTGTATGGCAGAGGATGAAGGAACTGGTTTCAGAACAGGAGCACAATCGCCAAATGATTGCTCTGGGAGATCTCCTCAAAGGATTTTCCCACGAACTGGGACAGCCGATTACGAATGTGCGCTATGCCGTACAGCTTTACCAGAAAAAGATGCAGAGAAACCTGGACACGCCGGAAGCCCTGCAGAGTCTGCTGTCCGATATCCTGCTCCAGACCAACCGCATCGGAATGCTGCTGTCCAGATTCAGCCCGATTGTCTCTCCTAAAAACGAGGCAGGGGAGTTCAGTGTCAGGGGATGTGCCGAAAAGGTGTTTGCCGATTTGGAGACCAGGCTGCGGGTACAGAACATCACTTTCCAAATAGAAGGGCCGGTCGGTTTGAAGCTGTCGGGCGATCAGGTACAGTTTTCCCAGGTGTTCTATAATCTGGTCCTGAACGCCATGCAGGCCATTGAAAAAGACGGGCACATTGCTGTCGGCATTTCCGTGTCCAGGGATAATGCCATCACGATAATATTTGCCGATGATGGGCCGGGCATCCCGGAGGAGAATTTCCAGAAGATATTCGAACCTTTTTTCTCCACCAAAGACCCCACCTCGGGAAACGGCGGGGAGGGCCTGGGCCTGTATATCGTCTGGAATATCCTTAAGATGTTCGGCGGCAGGATTCAGTTAGACAGAAGCTACCGGTCAGGCACGAAATTTTTGATTCAGATTCAACAGAAAAAGGAGGGACACAGGAATGAGTCTGGTACTGATTATTGAGGATGAACCCGCAACTGCCGCTCCCGTTAAGGAGGCTCTGGAAATAGAAGGCATACAGGCGGACATCGCGGGCAGCGGTAATGCAGGCCTGGAGATGTTTCGGGAAAAAGCGTATGATCTGATTCTTCTGGACTTGAAATTGCCGGGGCTGTCAGGCGAGGAGGTCCTGAACTCGATTCGCAAGGAGAATCCTTTTGTCACTGTCATTGTATATACGAATTACAGCGACTTCGCCGACATTAAGAAGCTGACTAATATAGGGATAGACGGCTATATCAATAAAGGGCCGGAGGCCGACCTGGACGAGTTGATAGATATGATCAAGAGTAAGCTGGCTCCCATAGACGGCGACGCAATCGATGTGCTGTTCCGGGAATTCCCGAATGAATGAGGTTGTCGCCAGAGAATTGTCCGGAAAAGCGAAGGAGAATATGGAAATGCGGAAAGAGTACCTGCTGGATACAAATGCATATTATAATCTTCTAAAGGAAGCGAGGGCGCAGCAGAAAGGGGGCTCGGCCTTTTCTGCGGAAATAAGTACGCTTATGAGCGGCAGCCTGTTCATCTCCACGATTACGAAAATCGAGATTGTGTCTGTCCTCGGGAAATACGCCAGGGGAAGCAGCGGAGGCTTCCAGAGATGCATGCGATGTATTTCCAGGACAGGAGAAGCCTGCCAGAACCAGTGGTACACCGCGCCCAGGGCCCGATGGAACAGGCGCGAGATCGGTGGCTGGCAGAGGTTGATACAGGAGACAATATCGGGGACATCGTCTCTGATAACGGTGGGCATTCTGCCGTTTGATGATAAGACGATTCAGACGGCAGAGCGTTTGATCGTCCATGCGCTGGTACATAATTTTGCTTCAATGGATGCCATGATTGCGGCAACGGCATTGGAAGCGGCAGCGGACGGGCGGGAGATGACGGTGGTGACATCCGATAAAGGCTTAAAGGCATGTCTGTCGAAAGCGGGCATTGCCAGTTGGGATGCTTTCCGGGCAGGTGTGGGGGCAGCTCCATAGGGAACCTTTTACAGGGATGCATGGAAAGAGACTTGACATTTCCCACCCCATAGCATATACTCTAATGAGAATGATTCTCAAATAAGCATCGGGAGGGATGGAAAATGGCGGATATGATCATCATTGCGGCTCTGGCGGCGGCCGTATTCTTTATTCTCCGCGGCCGGCTGAGGAGGCTGCGCAGCGGGCAGTGCGGGGGAGGCTGCGCCGGATGCGCTGGCGGGGGTTCGGGCTGTATGGGCTGCGGCGGCAGTTGCGGAAGCCGTGGAGGCAGCGCGGCCTGTGCACCGGAGGAGGGGGCTGAGTGAGCCGGTTTTCAGGGGCGTATTTTTTTCACGCCCTTTTTTCATTTTTGTCTTTCCCTGAAAAGAGGAATATGCTATACTGAAAGGTGAGAGCGGAAAGCATGAACCGGGAGTGTGTATGTCAGGACGAAATAGATTGAGAGATCATATTTCGAAAGATGAATTTTCGGTAACAGATGTACGGAAAGATGACAAAACAAAGGACGGGGCAGAAGAGGCGGCAAAGAGGACAGCAAAAAAGACGGTAAAAAAAGAACCGAAGCATGGCGGAAAGAGCAATGCGGCGGTGCACAGGATGTGGACGGCGGTGTGGATGCTGCTGTGCGCCGTCCTCCTGATTCAGATATGGGGCCTGAACCAGAGGATAGAGGTTCTGAAGGAGAGGATGGACAGACTGGCCCGGATCGCGGCGCAGCAGCAGGACAGGCTGGAAGAATTGACTGAAGGGCCGGGACAGGATGGGGCCCATGGCCCGAACGGCGCGCCGGGAGAGGACGGCCAGACAGATGCCGCCCAGGTCAGCGGCCAGGGGATTGCAGACAGTCAGGGATTTGACCAGAACGGTCAAAAGAACGGTTCCGGCGGCCAGGCATCCGCTTCCGGGGAGCCCGATGCGGCCCACAAGGTCTACCTGACCTTCGACGACGGCCCCAGCGCCAATACGGATGAGATTCTGGACATCTTGGACAGGTACGGCGTGAAGGCCACCTTTTTCGTAGTGGGGAGGGAGGGCAGCCAGGCGGAGGACGCCCTGCGGCGGATTGTGGAGGAAGGGCATACTCTGGGGATGCATTCCTATACCCACGATTATGACCAGATATATGAATCTGTGGAGAGCTTCGCGGAGGATTTTGAGAAGGCCCGGGACTATCTCTACGAGGTCACCGGGGTGGAGAGCACGGTCTACAGATTCCCGGGAGGGAGCTCCAATGCCGTCAGCCACATCGACATGCGGGAGTTCGCGGAATACCTGGACAGCCAGGAGATTCGCTTCTTCGACTGGAACATCTCATCCGGGGACGGGGGGAGCTTCCTGGTTCCCGTGGAAATGCTGATAGAGAACTGCACCGCCACCATCAAAGACCACGGCACCTCCGTCGTGCTGATGCATGACGGGACGGCGAAGTCCACCACGCTGGAGGCGCTGCCGGAGATCATCGAGACGATCCAGGCTATGGAGGACACAGTGCTCCTGCCGATTACAGACGAGACTTCTGTAGTCCAGCATATACAGTGGAAGAGCGAAAGACAGGAAGCATCCGATTATAACAGGTAACGACGGAAAATGGGGAGACAGGCATATGTCTGCCAGATAGAGCAACGGGAAAGGATGTGGTGACAACGCAGAGGATACTATTGAAACTGAGCGGGGAAGCCCTTGCGGGCCGGAAGAAGACCGGATTTGACGAGGAGACGGTGAGAGGGGTGGCCCTGCAGGTAAAGGAGCTTGTGGACAGCGGCATACAGGTGGGCATCGTCATCGGCGGCGGCAATTTCTGGAGAGGCAGGACCAGCGAGAATATCGACCGCACCAAGGCGGATCAGATCGGGATGCTGGCCACGGTGATGAACTGCATTTACGTGTCGGAGATCTTCCGCTCCACGGGGATAGGGACCAACATCCTGACCCCCTTCGCATGCGGCTCCTTCACAGAGCTTTTTTCCAAGGACAGGGCAGTGGAATGCTTCTCGCAGGGGCGGGTGGTGTTCTTTGCGGGCGGCACGGGACATCCTTATTTTTCCACGGATACGGGCGTGGTGCTGCGGGCCATCGAGGTGGAGGCGGATGTGATTCTGCTGGCCAAGTCCATCGACGGGGTGTACGATGACGATCCCGAGGTGAATCCGGAGGCGAAGAAATACAGCGAGGTGACCATCGACGAGGTCATCGCGAAGAATCTCCATGTGGTGGACATGACCGCGTCCATCCTGGCGCGGGACAACAAGGTGCCCATGTGGGTTTTCGGGCTGAATGAGGAGAACAGCATCGTGAATACCCTGAAAGGGAATTTCAACGGCACGAAAGTGTCGGTATAAAAGGCGAAGAAGGAGAGGACGAAAATATGGACAGCAGGCTACAGGCATACGAAGACAGGATGAAAAAGGCAATCGAGTTTCTGGAGGGGGACTACAACGGTATCCGCGCGGGCCGGGCGAATCCCCATATCCTGGACAAGCTGCGGGTGGACTACTACGGCACGCCCACGCCCATCCAGCAGGTGGGCAATGTCACCGTGCCGGAAGCGCGGGTCATCCAGATAGCGCCCTGGGAGAAGTCTCTGATCAAAGCGATCGAGAAGGCCATCCTCACATCCGATATCGGCATCAACCCGTCCAATGACGGCAGCGTGATCCGCCTGGTATTCCCGGAGCTGACAGAGGAGCGCAGAAAGGACCTGGCGAAGGATGTCAGGAAGAAGGCGGAGGAGAGCAAGGTGGCCATCCGCAATATCCGCAGGGACGGCAACGATGCGCTGAAGAAGCTGGGCAAGGCCGACACCTCCGAGGACGAGGTGAAGCAGTTGGAGGATCAGCTCCAGAAGCTGACGGACAAGTATATCAAGGAAGTGGATGCCCTGATGGAGAAGAAGTCCAAGGAGATCATGACCGTTTAGCGGGCGGCTTTCGGGAAAAGGAATATATGCGGGGGAGCGGAAGAGGACATCTGTTCCCCCTTGCTTTATTGCAGATGCAAATCCGGATAGAAAATAACGGTTTGCCGGTTTCCGGCGGGCCTGCGGGCTGACGGACGGGCAGATAGGAGCGGAAATGGGCGAAGAACTGAGAATGCCGCGGCATGTGGCGATTATTTTGGACGGGAACGGCAGATGGGCCAGGGCCAAGGGGATGCCCCGCAACTACGGCCATGTCCAGGGGGCGAAGACCGTGGAGACCATCTGTGAGGAGGCCTACCGGATGGGAATCCAGTACCTGACCGTGTACGCTTTCTCCACGGAGAACTGGAACCGGCCCCGGGACGAGGTGGACGCGCTGATGAAGCTTCTGCGGGGCTATATGAAGACCTGTCTGAAGACCGCGGAGAAGAACCGCATGTGCGTCAGGGTGCTGGGGGAGAAGTCGCGGCTGGACGCGGACATCCGGAGCAGGATCGCGGAGCTGGAGGAGGCCACGAAATCCAATGACGGCCTGCACTTCCAGATAGCCATCAACTACGGGGGCAGGGACGAGATCGTCAGGGCCGCCAGGCGGATGGCGGAGGCGGTGGCCGAAGGGCGGCTGCGGCCGGAGGAGATTACCCAGGAGACGATGGGCGGCTATCTGGATACGGCGGGGATACCGGAGCCCGATCTCCTGATCCGCACCTGCAACGAGCAGCGGATCTCCAATTTCCTGCTGTGGCAGCTCGCCTATACGGAATTTTATTTCACGCCGGTTCTGTGGCCGGATTTCACGAAAGAAGAATTGATAAAAGCCGTGGAGGCATATAATCATAGAGACAGGAAGTTCGGCGGGCTGAAAGAGAGATGAGAGGGGCCTCCAGGCTGCGAAGCCCGGGCAGCAGACAGCCGGACAGGGATAGGGGGATGAACGTATGTTTGTGACCAGATTGGCGAGCGGAGTGGTGTTGCTGATCATCGCGATTGGCTCCATGAGCTATGGGGGATGGGCGCTTGCGGCGATTCTGTGCGGCGTCTCGCTGGTGGGCTTCCGGGAGCTGACGAAGGCGCTGGGGTGCGCCGGAGGCGGTAAGGGGAGCGGCGCCGCCGCGCCGGGTGGGCTGGAATGGGTCGGGATGGCGGGAATCCTGGCGTATTATCTGTTGCTGTACCTCTCGGCGGGGGATACCTTTCTGCTGATGTGCATCGTGGGGACATTCCTGGCAGAGATGTTCGTCTATGTGCTGGCCTTTCCCCGATACAACGCGGGGCAGACCATGGCGGCGGTGTTCTCCTTCCTCTACGCGCCTGTGCTCCTGTCCTTCGTCTACCAGACCAGGATGGCGCCCCAGGGCATCTATATGGTGTGGATGATCCTGATCAGCTCCTGGGGGTGCGACACCTGTGCCTACGCGGTGGGGAAGCTCATCGGCAGGAAGAAGATATTCCCCGTCCTGAGCCCCAAGAAGTCTCTGGAGGGCTGCATCGGCGGCGTGCTGGGGACGGCGCTGATCGGATGGCTGTACGGGTACTTCTTCGTGGAGAAGGCATTCCCGGACAGGCGCGTCGCCTGGGCGATTGCGGCGATCTGCGGCGCGGGGGCAGTGATGAGCATGGTGGGGGATCTGGCGGCCTCCGCGATCAAGCGCAACCATGACATCAAGGACTACGGCAAGCTGATACCGGGACATGGCGGGATCATGGACAGGTTCGACAGCATGATCGTGACCGCGCCAATGACCTACTTTTTGACGATACTGCTGCTATAGGGCTGAGGTGCGGGCGGGGATTCCGGATTTTGGCCCGGCTGAGCCAGCCAAATGGCAGCGGGACAGAGCCTGCGCGCTTTACGCCGGGGAAGGCGCAGGGGGCATCGCGTGCGCAAGGGAGAGATATGGCGGCAGGGGATGGATGCCATGGCCAGGCTCCGGGGCAGGGTGCGGCCTGTGGCGGCATGACCTATAAGCCCGGTGACAGAGTGTGTGGTAAAACGAATCAAAAATAACGATATTGCGACAGAATTTCAGAAAGGCACAGGATGACGATGAAAAAGATAGCAATACTGGGTTCTACCGGCTCTATCGGCACCCAGACGCTGGAGATCGTGCGCCGGAACCGGGGGCTGCAGGTGGTGGCGCTGGCGGCGGGCAGCAGCGTGGAGAAGATGGAGGCCCAGATCAGGGAGTTCCGCCCGATGAAGGCGTGCATGTGGTCGGAGGAAGCGGCAGCGGACCTGCGGGCCCGGGTGGCGGATCTGGACGTGGAAGTCCTGGCTGGCATGGAGGGGCTTCTGGAAATTGCGGTTTTGCCGGAAAGCCAGGTATTGGTTACGGCCATTGTGGGGATGATTGGTATCAGGCCCACCATCGCGGCCATCCAGGCGGGAAAGGACATCGCCCTGGCCAACAAGGAGACTCTGGTCACAGCCGGGCATATCATCATGCCCCTGGCCCAGCGGTGCGGCGTGGCCATCCTGCCTGTGGACAGCGAGCACAGCGCCATCTTCCAGTCCCTGAACGGAGAGGTGGCGGACAGGAGCGGGCAGCGGGCCGGACTGTATGAAAAGGCGGGCATCGAGAAGATACTGCTGACCGCCTCCGGAGGCCCTTTCCGGGGGAGGACAAGGGAGCAGCTGCGGGATATGCGGGCGGCGGATGCCCTGAAGCACCCCAACTGGTCCATGGGGCCCAAGGTCACCATCGACTCCTCCACCCTGGTGAACAAGGGGCTGGAGGTCATGGAGGCGAAATGGCTCTTCGGCGTGGAGCTGGACCGGATTCAGGTGGTGATCCATCCCCAGAGCATCATCCACTCGGCGGTACAGTATGTGGACGGCGCGATCATCGCCCAGATGGGGGCGCCGGACATGAAGCTGCCCATCCAGTATGCCCTTTTCTATCCGGAGAGGCGGCCCATGGAGGGCCAGCGGGTAGACCTGTTCGGGCTGGGGCAGCTCACCTTTGAAAAGCCGGACACGGACACCTTCCCGGGCCTCGCCCTGGCCTATCGGGCGGCGGAGGCGGGGGGCAGCATGCCCACGGTGTACAACGCGGCCAACGAGAAGGCGGTGGAGCTGTTCCTGAAGGGGGAACTGTCTTACCTGGGGATAGCGGAGCTGATAGAGGAGGCCATGGGGAGGCATAAGGTGATCCCGGATCCCACCGTGGAGGAAATCCTGGAGACAGAGCAGGAGACATACGCCTGCGTCATGGAAGGGAAACGGAAGCCGGGCTGAGGGCGGCCCGGGACAAAAAGAGGTATGGTTAGGAAGGATTGACAGATAAATGATGACTTTGATATTGTTCATTGTGATATTCGGGGTGGTGGTGATCGCCCATGAATTCGGGCATTTCCTGTTGGCCAAGGCAAACGGCATCCATGTGGTGGAGTTCGCGGTAGGCATGGGGCCCACCCTTGCAGCCTTTCACAAGAAAGGGACGAAATATTCGCTGAAGCTGTTCCCCATCGGCGGCGCGTGCATGTTCGAGGGGGAGGACGGGCTGATGACGAAGGAGGGGGAGGACAGCGAAGGGTCTTTCCTGAACGCCAGCGTCTGGGGCAGGATCTCCACGATCGTGGCAGGGCCGTTCTTCAACTTCATCCTGGCGTTCATCATCGCCTTCATCATGGTGAACATGAAGGACATCATCGCCATACGCGACCCCATCGCCACCCAGGTGGCGGAGGGAGGCGGCGCGGAGGCGGCAGGCCTTCAGGATGGCGACCGCATCATCTCCATCGATGGGGAGAAGCTCTACCTGTACCAGGAGATTTCCCTCTATATGCAGGCGTCCTATTCGGGCGGCGATGTGGAGGTGGTCTATGAGCGGGACGGCCAGCGGCACACGGCCATGGTGACGCCCCAGTACGATGAAGCGTCAGGAATCTATCTGCTGGGCGTCATGAATGCGGACTTCCGGGAGCTGAAGGGGATAGAGACGATTAAGTACGCCTGGTATGAGATGCGGTATTCCGTGAAGGCCACCTACAAGAGCCTGGGGATGATATTCCGGGGCCGGGTGAGCCGCCAGGACGTGGCGGGGCCCGTGGGCATCGCGGTGAACGTGGTGGGCAAGACCTACGATACGGCCAAGGAGTACGGCTGGCAGAGCGTGCTCCTGAGCATGCTGAACATCACGCTGATGCTGTCGGTGAACCTGGGGATCCTGAATCTCCTGCCCATACCTGCGCTGGACGGCGGAAGGCTGGTGTTCCTGCTGGTGGAGGTCATCCGGGGGAAGCCTGTCCCGCCGGAGAAGGAGGGCATGGTCCATTTCGTGGGGCTGATGTTCTTCATGGTGCTGATGGTGTTCATCTTCTTCAACGACCTGTCGAATATCTTTATGAAATGACAGGGCATTCCTGAATTTCGCGGATTCTTTCGGAATGAACGCTTTTCTTCATTAATAAAACGGCACAGGCCAGGAAAGGGTATCGGCGTCGGGAGATGCGGGCCTTTTCCGGCCGGGCTGGAATCTTTTATGACATGTATGGCTGTTTCTGACCCATTATCGGGTGTTCTTTTCAAGTAAATGAATTAAGTGAATTGAGTAAATTGAATCAAGTAAATTGAATTATGTGAATTGAATTAAGTGAATTAAGTCGATTGCGTGGATTGAGCGAACCGCACAAATTGAGCGGATCGCTGTCAGGAAAATGCGGGCTGGCGGAAAGGGGGCTTGCAGGATGGACTATGAGAGACTGCAGCGCGGCGGCAGAGAACGGTATCTGGACAGGGCGGTGCTGGCCGGCCGGGGGTACGTCCGCCATGGGTTGCTGGGGCAGGGGACGTATTCGGACGTATACTGCATAGAGGATGGGGCGGACGGCAGAAGGTACGTCTGCAAAGTCAGTTGGAGGGCGGAGATGCTGGAGCGGGAGGCACAGGTGCTGAAGGAAGTGCGGCATCCGCTGTATCCGAAATTCGCTGCATTCTGGAGGGCGGCGGGCCTGGGGATACTGCTGCGGGAGTATGTGTCCGGCCGCAGCCTGGAGGAGATGCTGGGCAGGAGGCATTTCTCGGCGGCACAGACGATCCGGGCAGGGCTGGAGCTGGCGGCAGGGCTTATGTACCTCCATGGGCTGGGGGAGGGGCTTCTGTTCAGGGACGTGAAGCCGGGCAATATAATCGTGGGGCAGGACGGCGGGCTGAAGCTGATCGACCTGGGATGCGTATGCCCACTGGGGGCGGAGGTGGCCTCCCGGGCCGGTTCCCCGGGCTTCGCCGCCCCGGAACAGCTCCGGGACGGGGGCGTTCTGTCCGCGTCCTGCGATGTGTATGGACTGGGGAAGACTCTGGAGGCCATGCTGGGGGATGGCCGGGCCAGGGGAGGCGGAGCCGGAAGGCCAGGCAGCGGTAGGCTGCGGGAGAGTCTGCTTCGGGCCGGGAAAAGCGGGCCGGGCACAGGCCGGGCCGGGAGAGGATGGGGGATACGGAGAGGGCCGTGGCCGGACAGAGGGGCGTGCCGGATTGGAGAGCGGGAACGGGAAAGGAAGCTGCGGCGCATCCTGGCGGCCTGTACGGAGGAGGAGCCGGGGGAGCGCATGGGGGATATGGGAGCGCTTATGGAAGAGCTGCTGAAGCTTTCCGTGTGGGCATGTCCGGGGAGGCTCAAATCGCCCTCATCACGATAATCCCGTCCAGGCTCCCATAGGTCTCCACGATATGGGCATGCTCGGTGGGCTCCGCAAAGTGCAGGGTCATGGTGACGGAGATGGCGGCGTCCTTGTCCGTGGGATTCGACCGGGTCATCTCCAGATTGCTGACGGTGCAGTGGTTGCTGCCTGCGAAGGCCACGAATGCGCTCAGGTCGCTTACCTTCGTGAACTCTACGTAGATGGAGACGGTCTTGGCGTGGGTCAGGAGCCGCCTGTCTACGAAGCGCAGGATCTGGATGGAGACCCAGAGGGCGGCGAAGCAGATCAGTGCTCCCGAGTAGAAGCCCGCGCCCAAAGCCAGGCCCATGCAGGCCACGGCCCAGAGCCCGGCGGCAGTGGTCAGCCCCTTCACCTGGTTCTGCCTGGTGACCAAAATGGTGCCTGCCCCCAGGAAGCTGATGCCGCTGACCACCTGGGCCCCGATGCGGCTGGCATCTGCAGCCCCTGTGATATCCGTGACATAGATGCCCACCATCATGGACAGGGCGGAGCCCAGGCAGACCACCATGTAAGTCCGAAAGCCCGCGGGAAGGTGCTTCTTCTCCCGCCCATAGCCCAGTATGCCGCCCAGCAGCATGGCCAGGAAGAGCCGGACGAAGGCGGAGAGGAAGTTGAGGTCGTACAGCATCATGTACAGCTCATGCAGCGTCTGATATACTTCATGTTTCATTCGTGTCCCTCCCAGGCCTGTCTTTTATTTCCGATATTCTTCGATGATGCATTCATGGGTCTTGCTTTCCCGGTCATAGTTCACGCCTATCAGGAGGATATCTCCCGTATAGCCCTCTATCCAGGAGGCATATTGCCTGTCCCGGATCTGTTGTATGGCGCCGGACACGGACCGATTCCATTTCAATTCCACCACCAGCGCGGGCCTGCCCACATTCTGCCTGGGCAGATAGACCACATCAGAAAACCCCTTGCCGGAGGGCATCTCCAGGATGGGATTCATGTAATATGCCCTGGCGCTGTAGTATGCCATCAGGATAGTGCAGGTGAGGGAATTCTCATCATTGTATTTCAAGATGGAGGCAGTCTCGCTGTGGATTGCCGCCAGGCCCTGGGCCACAGCGGATCCATCCAGCTCCCATGTGCTCTGCAGCAGCCGCTCCGACCGGGCCAGAGCCTGGGCAAGCCCGTCCCATCCGCCGGTCTTTATGGACCGCAGGAATTCTTGTATGATTTCCCGATTTGGAATAAACGTTTCTCCGGACTCCCTGTCGTAGGTCAGGTATCCCAGTTGGATGAGGAGCGTGAGGACATCGTCTCTGGTCCTGAAGGTAGCCATGTCGTTTTGGGAGGTGGCCGGATCCACCTTGCAGCGCGCATTGCCCAGCATGGCGATGACTGCTTCCTTCAGCCCGTCGAAGTTCAGGTCGATGTAGACCTTCAGCGCCTCATATGTCTCGGTTCCGGTCCAGTAGCTTTGGAAATCCTTCCATCTCAGCGCATCGCATACGGATTTGGGATTATAGATATGGCAGCCGTCCAGCAGGTAGCCGTCGTACCAGCTTTCCATCTCGGCATAGTCCATGCCGTGCCTGCCGCACTCTGCCCGCACCTCTTCCTCCGTAAATCCGAAATACCGCCCCAGGCCCTTCGGGGCGATCATAGAGTATTCGTCAAAAAGGTTCAGCGCGGAGTGCTCCCCGTATTTCTTGATTGGCAGAATCCCTGTCATGTACGCCAGCTCCACGTAATCCTGCTCCTTGAAAAGGCCCCTGAGGAAGTCCAGATAATCCTTCTGGATGTCCTTTTGCTCCTTCGCCACGCGGAACACACAGTCCCACTCGTCAATGATGAAAATAAAGCCCTTCCGGGTCTGCAGGAATATTTCGTTCAGAACGGTCTTGAGCCGTGGCTCCTGGGCGAGGCCTGGGCATTCAGGGAAGCTTTCCTCCAGTTCACGGATCACCGCTTTTTCGATTTCGCCGATGAAGGTGCACAGGTCGTGCCTTGACTCCAGGAATTGCTGGATGTCCAGGCGGATGACATGATGCCGGTTGAGGTGGACGGGAAAGGAAGCGTCCCCTGTCGCTTTCCGCCCGGCGAAGAGGTCGGCGGAATCGCAGCCCAGGCTGTAATAGGCAGACAGCATGTTGGCCGCCATGGACTTGCCGAAACGGCGGGGCCTGCTGACGCACAGAAAGCAGTCCAAGGTATTGATCTTTCTGTTGACCAAAGGAATCAGATCCGTCTTGTCTATATAAATCTCTGAATTCAGGGCCCGCGTGAAAGCCACATTGCCCGGATTTACATAAATCCCCATATTGCATCCCCTTCCTGTTTTTCTCCGCCTGGTATGCCTCCATTTTATCATGAAGCCCCGGGCAAGGCAAGCGGAATGCAGGGCTTTCGGAAGCGGATTTTGGGATGGAATTAAGACGGAATTCACAGATTCCGGTTGAAGATTTTCCGGAACAAGCCTATAATGGTATTGTGATTACAGGGTTCGCGAAGCGGTTCCTGTAATAGAACCATGATTACAGGGTTCGCGAAGCGGTTCCTGTAATGAAACCATGAGATTATGACAGCACACTAAGCAGAAGAAAGGAGATTCAAAAGATGCGTTTTTTCATCGACACGGCAAAGGTAGAGGATATCAGGAAGGCAAATGACATGGGCGTCATCTGCGGCGTCACCACCAACCCGTCCCTGATCGCAAAGGAAGGCAGGGTATTCGAGGAGGTCATCGCGGAGATCGCGTCCATCGTGGACGGCCCGATCAGCGGCGAGGTGAAGGCCACCACCACGGATGCGGAGGGCATGATCAAAGAGGGCAGGGAGATCGCGGCAATCCATCCCAACATGGTGGTAAAGATTCCCATGACAGTGGAGGGATTAAAGGCCTGCAAGGCTCTGTCCGCCGAGGGCATCAAGGTGAACGTGACGCTGATCTTCACGGCAAATCAGGCGCTGCTGGCGGCCCGGGCCGGAGCGGCCTTCGTGTCTCCCTTCCTGGGACGCCTGGACGACATCAGCCAGAGGGGCGTGGACCTGATCCGGGAGATCGCCGACATCTTCGCCGTGACGGATCTGGACACGGAGATCATCGCGGCCAGCGTCCGCAATCCCGTACATGTCACCGACTGCGCGTTAGCGGGAGCGGATATCGCCACAGTGCCTTACGGCGTCATCGAGCAGATGGTGAAGCATCCCCTCACCGACGCGGGGATAGCAAAGTTCCAGGCAGACTACAGAGCGGTCTTTGGCGAGTGAGGCAGGGCAGGGCGGAGATTTCGGCCCGGCACAGGATGACAGCCATATAAAAGCAGCCATATAGAAAGCTGCCACGGCTTTGGTCTTCGACCATCGCCATGGCAGCCTTTTGGGCGCTTGTCTGTAGGCACATATGCGCGTTACCGGCGCACACATACCTCTAGCGTCCTGGGATTATTTCAGCTCGGGGAGCCTTATTTCATCTGCTCTTCCTGCTTCTTGATCATACGACGTACCATCTCGCCGCCGATAGAACCGGCCTCGCGGGAAGTCAGGTCACCATTGTAACCCTCCTTCAGGTTCACGCCCAGCTCGGACGCAACCTCAGTCTTGAAACGGTCCATGGCTGCCTTTGCTTCGGGTACTTCTACTCTGTTCGTTCTGTTTCCGGACATCTTTTTCACCTCCAATGCTGTACATTACGTTATCTATCTTCAAGATAAGTGCCGCTTGCACTTATCCTGAAAGATTAGGCTTAAGTGTTTCGCTGCGACTTATCTTGGTCTTAGTATGACCCGGCGCAATGAAAATATGTTGGAAACATTTAGGGAAAAAATACCCGGGGGAATTCATTGCATTTGCCGCAGCTTTGTGTTAAAATCGAAATATTCGTACATGCTTATAAAAACGCTGCAGGGAGCGGCACGGCCTGGAAGCCGGATCCATTCCGCAGTGGACTTTTTATTCCCGCGAGCAATGAGTCAAGCGGCCGTGCTTGCACGGCCAGTTGGCGAATGCCGCGACACTTTCTGCTCTGCAGCGTTGCAAGCTTGATACCCTGTTGCTTGCGGCGGGGTATTTGATTAAGGTAGAAACTGCCGCAGATGCGGTACAGGCCGCTGTAGAGCGGCAGCTTAAGTGAGGGCTATATGTTACAGTATATTGTATCCGGAGAGCATTCCTCTTTACTCGCCCTTGGCGGGATTCTGTTCGCGTTCATCGCCACAGTGTATACCACGGCAAAGCTCTGTCAGTACCTGCCCAAGGACGCAGGGCGGGAGTTCGCCCATGACGGCAAGCTGTCCGCCGGGAAGCCCAGGGGCGCGGGGATCATCTTCGTGCTGGCCTTTGTGGCATCGGCGATCCTGTTCGTGCCCATGAAGCCGGAGCTCGTGATCTATCTGATACTGATCGTCATCAGCATGCTGACGGGTTATTTGGACGATGCCTCGGAAAAGCCCTGGGGCGAGCTCAAAAAAGGGATTCTGGATCTGTGCGTGGCCGTCCTGGTGGCCATGACGTTCCTTCATTATAATGACAATACCATTCAGCTTGCGCTGTTCCACCATGCCATGCTGGAAATCCCCAAGGCCGTGTTCGCCGTGCTGATCGTGGTGCTGGTATGGGTGTCCGTGAACGTGACCAACTGCTCCGACGGGGTGGACGGGCTCTCCGGGACGCTGACCATCATTTCCATCATGACGATCTACGTGGTGGACAGGATTCTGGGGACCGGGGAGGACTTCTCCTTCCTCATACTGCTGTTCGCCGCCTGCATCCTGGGATACCTGTGGTACAATGCCACGCCCAGCCGCCTGCTGATGGGGGACGCGGGCTCCCGGGCCATGGGCCTGTTCATCAGCATCGCCGTATTGAAGTGCGGCAGCCCCATCCTGTACATCCCCATCGCGCTGGTGCTGATACTGGACGGGGGCCTGGGCCTTGTGAAGGTGGGCCTGATCAGGGCTTTCAAGATTCGCATCATGACCAAGATACGCACGCCGCTCCACGACCATGTGCGCAAGGTGTGGGGCTGGTCCAACACCCAGGCCGTGTTCCGCTTCGCCATCATCCAGATCATCCTGGCGGTGGCAGTGGTGTACGGAATCGGGCTGTGAGAAATAGACGAAATATATTAGGAAAGGCAAATATCTGAAATGTATGATCAACTGACACCCAGCGATATCAAAAAGATGGAAGAGGAAATCGAGCACCGCAAGCTGGTGATCCGGCGCCAGGCCCTGGAGGACGTGAAGGAGGCCAGGGCCCAGGGGGACCTGAGCGAGAACTTCGAATACTACGCGGCCAAGAAATTCAAGAACCAGAACGAGAGCCGCATCCGCTATCTGGAGCGGATGATCAGGACCGCCAGGGTCATCTCCGAGGATTCCGCCGAGGACGAGGTGGGCATCAACAATACGGTGACAGTGGAGTTCCTGGAGGACGGCCTGGTGGAGACCTACAAAATCGTCACCACCGTGCGGGGGAACTCCCTGGAGAACCTGATCAGCAACGAGAGCCCGCTGGGCAAGGCCCTCCTGAGAAAGAAGGAAGGGCAGACAGTCCATGTGCAGGTCAACAGCGCCATAGGCTATGACGTGAAGATACTTAAAATAGAGAATACCGCTGACGACGGCAGCGACAAGATTAGGAGCTTTTAGATGAAAAAATATCTGTTATTCGACCTGGACGGAACATTGACGGATCCCAAGGTGGGGATCTGCACCTGCGTACAGTACGCCCTCAGCTCTTTCGGGATTGAGGAGCCTGACCTGGACAAGCTGGAGCCCTTCATCGGGCCGCCCTTGAAGGACAGCTTCATGAAATACTATGACATGGACGAGGCCCGGGCGGAGGCTGCCATCGAGAAGTACAGGGAGCGCTTCCGGGACACCGGGATCTTCGAGAACAAGCTCTACGACGGCATCCCCCAGATGCTGAACGCCCTGAACTCCCAGGGCATGTTCATGGCTGTGGCCTCCAGCAAGCCCACGGAGTTCGTACGGCGCATTCTGGACCATTTCGGAATCGGGAAGTATTTCAAGGTTGTAGTCGGCAGCGAGATGGACGGCACCAGGGTACAGAAGGAGGAGGTCATCCAGGAGGCCCTAAAGCAATTGTTCGGCAACTGGCCCGTGGAGAAGACCAAGGTATACATGATCGGAGACCGCAGCTACGACGTGGAGGGCGCCCGGAAGGTGGGCGTGGAGTGCGTGGGCGTTACATACGGCTACGGCAGCATGGAAGAGCTGCGGGAGGCCAAGTGCGACTATATCGTCCGCTCCGTGGAGGAGCTGCAGAAGTTCCTGCTCCGGGGGACGGAGAAAAAGGATCAGCTCACCACCTCCCAGCGGATCTGGCAGATGGTGCTGCCCTTCCTGATATTCTTCCTGGCCAGGAACATCGCCCTGAACGTGGGGGCCATGATTTTAGTCAGCATAGGGAGCAAGATGTCCGGCGGGGATTTCCTGTTCATCCGCAATGCCCAGGGAGAGCTGGAGAGCATGACGGGGAACGCGGCGGTGCTGGTGTCCACTTTCGGATATATGGTGGCCGGGCTTTCCGTCTGGAACATGGCGAAGAAGACGATCGCCAGGACAGCGGAGGACATGAAGCTGCTGCACATCAAGGCGGAGCCCGTGAAGAACTACTGCATCCTGGCAGGGGCAACGGCAGGGCTGGCGCTGGGGCTGAATTTCCTGTTCCTGCTCACCGGCACGGTGGAGGGCTCCCAGGCCTATCAGGAGGTGGCGCAGGCCCAGTACGCCGCGTGGTTCCCCATAGGGCTGGTGAGCTTCGGCATCATCACGCCCATCGCGGAGGAGCTTCTGTTCCGGGGCGTCATCTTCGGCTGCATCAAGCGGTATATGAAGCTGTCCGCGGCCATGCTGGTGTCGTCGATATTCTTTGCCCTGTACCACGGAAATTCCGTGCAGGCGCTGTATGCGGTGGTCCTGGGATACCTGATGGCATATGCCTATGAGTATTTCGGGGATTTTCGGATTGCCGTGGCGGTGCACGTCCTGGCGAATGTGCTGTCCTATGTGCTCAGCTATATTCCGGCAGTCTCGGTCCTGGCGAACTGGCCGGTGTGCATCGCGGCCCTTGCGGCAGGGGCTGGATGCGCGTGGATGCTGCATAAGGAGAAGAAGATTTTCTGACAATGGACGGCTATGATGGAAGGGAGAGCGTATGGCAGAACGGTCAAAGGGGAAATGCAGATACTGCGGCAAGGAATATGCGTTCGGGTATATGGGGCGGCACCTGGCAGCCTGTAAGAAGCGGCAGGAGCGACTGGCGGCAGAGACAGGGAAGCGCCAGTGCGGCTACTTTGAGATGGCCATATATGGCAAATGCGATCATGACTACTGGCTAATCGTTGAGGTCCGTGACACGGCCACCTTAAAGGATGTGGATCAGTTTCTGCGGGATATCTGGCTGGAATGCTGCGGCCATCTGAGCGCTTTTGAAATCGGTGGGGTCAGCTATGAAGTCATGCCGGACGCGGATCCGTTCTGGGGTGAGTCTGTGAAAAGCATGAATGTCAAGCTGAAGTCCATACTGGAGAAAGGGATGGTCTTTGACTATGACTATGATTTCGGCTCCACTACGGAATTGAAGCTTAAGGTGCTGGACTACAGGACGGGGCATCTGAGAGGGGAAAAGGTGACGCTCCTGTCCAGGAACAACTCGCGGGAGTTTGTTTGTGACAAGTGCGGGAAGAAGGCTGCCGTGTTCATCGATTCGGAGGAATTCTGGAACGGTGGAGGTCTGCTGTGTGAGGACTGCGCGGAGGACGCGGAAGAAGAGGGCATGCTGCTGTCGGTCTGCAATTCGCCGCGGATGGGGACATGTGCGTATGAGGGCAGCGATATTTATCCGGATCAGTTCGAGCCTGATGCGGACTGAGGGGTTGAGGGCGCCAGGTGATGCAAAAGGTGATTATATGGAAATAGTGTCATTGTTCAGCGGAGCCGGGGGGCTGGACTTAGGCTTGATACAGGCGGGAAACAAAGTAATCTGGGCGAACGATATCGACAGGGATGCTGTGGCCACCTACAGAGAGAATATAGGGAATCACATTGTCTGTGATGACATCAGGAACATTGATGTAGCAGCCGTTCCGACTGCAGATGTGGTGGTGGGAGGATTCCCCTGCCAGGGGTTCTCACAGGCCAATCGGCTTAGAGAGCTGGATGATGACAGGAACCAGCTATATAAATTTTTTTATCAGGTAATCAAGGCAAAGCAGCCGGACTTCTTCATAGCGGAGAATGTGAAAGGCATATTGAGCTTAGGAAAGGGAGCGGCCATCAGGCAGATTGTTGCCGATTTTGAGGAAGCCGGATATCTGACGGATATTCATTTGGTGAATATGGCAGATTATGGGGTGCCTCAGACCAGACAGCGTGTGTTCATAATCGGCCAGAAAAAAAGCCTGGGCGATGAAATGCTTTTTCATTTTCCGGTGGCGACCCATTCCAGGGACGGGGCGAACAAGTGGATATCAATCAGACAGGCAATAGGCCATTTCCCGGATCCAGATTCGGAGCACAATGTGCCAAACCACATATATTCCGCATATAAGGTTACTTACAGAAACTTCACAGGGCATCGCAGGACAGATTCGGAGAAGCCATCGCCTACGATTCTGGCCAGAGGCAACGGAAAAGGAGGGGTCTGCGCGATTCCGCATTACAATGAAAAGCGCAGACTGACCATACGGGAGAGCGCAAGTGTCCAGACATTTCCAGAAGACTTTCATTTTGTGGGCACTATGAATTCGTGCTACAGGCAGATAGGAAATGCGGTTCCCGTGTTGTTTGCAAAGAAGCTTGGCGAGGAATTAATCAGATTAGGAGCGATAATGAAGACATGAAGGTAGTATCACTGTTCAGCGGAGCCGGGGGCCTGGATCTGGGATTCAAAATGGCCGGACATGAGATTATATGGGCCAATGATTTGTATGAAGATGCTGTGGAGACATACAGGCGCAATCTGGGGGACCACATTGTTTGCAAAGATATCAGGGAGATAGAGGACAGCGATGTCCCGGACTGTGATATCATGATAGGGGGATTCCCCTGCCAGGGGTTTTCGGTGGCAAATATGAATCGGCATGAGGGTGATGAGAGAAATGAACTGTATAAACAGCTCCTCAGGCTGGTGGGTGCAAAAAAGCCCAAGTTTTTCCTGGCAGAGAATGTGAAAGGCATCACCAATCTGGCTGGCGGCAAGGTTTTCTCCATGATTCTGGATGATTTTAAGAAGATTGGGTACAGGGTGAAGCATGAAGTGATGAATGCCGCGGATTTCGGGGTGCCCCAGACCAGGCAGCGGGTCATCATCGTTGGGGTGCAGGAGGATGTGCCTTTTGAATATGATTTCCCAAAACCGACCCATGACAGAGACGGAAAAAATGGGCTGCCGCATTGGGTCTCAGTGGGGGAAGCCATGTCGGAGATTCCCGATCCGGATAAGCCCAATGACCTGCCAAATCATGTTTACTCAAAATATAAGCTGCATTTCAATGGGTATCTGGGCCATCGCCCATTAAATCCTGACAAGCCTGCACCAACGGTGACCGCCCGCGGTGACAACAAGGGAGGAGTTGTCATACTGCCGCATCCCAACGGATGCAGAAGGATGTCCTGCAGGGAATTGGCTACTGTGCAGAGTTTTCCGCTGGAATATGTATTCTGCGGCAATAACTCTTCCATATACAGGCAGATTGGCAATGCAGTGCCGCCATTGCTGGGATATGCGGTGGCCTGTGGATTCACGAAATACAAGGGGTGATGAACGATGCTGGAAAAGGATTTTATACCACAGAAACCGTTTCCGAACTTCAAGTGGAAATGGGCATCACTGCAATGCACAGAGGGATTGAACGACCCGGTTGTTTTGCTGGGGATTCTGTTCCGAATGAGAAAGCTGGAGCCTTTGGGCGTAAAATACAGTTCGCAGGAATTTGCAGATGAATTGATAGATTTGTCCAATGCGATTCAGGGTACGGGCATTGGCGTGGATTTGGCCGGGCGGACTGGGGAGCGCAATATCATCAGGAATTCAGGACAGTACTGGAGAGCGGTGGGGCTGCTTGAGCCTGGAGAGCGTTCGGGGAAAATCCGGCTGACAAATTTTGGACGCAGAGTTGCAGATCATGATATCTCACAGACAGAATTTGCCGCCATTACAGTGCAGACGTTCAAGCTCCCTAATCCTCAGGTGCAGAGCGCTGCAGAGTGCAGGAAATGGATTGACAATGGCTTGGCGCTATATCCGTTAAGACTTTTGCTGGATATCCTGTGCCAGCTGCAGAGGAGGGGAGAGGGGTTCCTTACTACGGAGGAACTGGTTAAGATTGTCATACCACTTTCAGGCAGCAAGGCGCGGCTGCAGGATTATGTCAATTTTATTATATGGTTTCGGGCAGGGGATATCTCGCTGGGTGGATGGCCGGACTGCTGTCCTGATGCCAATGACATGAGGATTGCCAGAGAGTATCTGCTGTTTTTGAAAAATTATGGGTATGTTGAATTTGTATCAGGCGACAATCGACTTGAAGAAAGATATGTAATAAATGAAGTCTTAGTGGACGAGATAAAAAGTCTGATAAGGACAATGCCGCAAAGCGAATCTTTCTCACTGGCATTGGCGGACATCCGCTCTACAGAAGTCACATCAGAATTTGAAAGGAAAAGAGTGCGTCTTTCCATTTCCAATACGGCCCGCCCGAACCAGGCCCATTTTAGAAGAGTGGTTCTACAGGCCTGTGGCAGATGCGTGATTTCCAATGTCACTATGCCGGAGGTGCTGGAGGCGGCGCATATAAAGCCTTTCAAATATAAAGGTGAAGATACAGTAGCAAACGGGTTTGCGATGCGGACGGATATCCATACATTGTTTGACGCGGGTCATTTAAGGATAGCTGTGGACGGAACGGTAGAGCTTTCCACCAGGGCAAGGATGGATTATGGCGCGGCCATTCCGCCGAGGATTGTGATACCGGATTTTATTGACAGAGAATTCTTGAAATGGCGCTGGGATAACTACAACGGGTTATAAAACAATACTGCGATTATGGCACGGGATTCGTTTCAGGGCAGCGCAACGGGCTGAGGATCAGGCTGTCCAGCAGGGCGCTGCCCGCATAGGCTTCCCGGATCGTCCTGTCCATGGCCTCCCTGGTGGCGTGCTCTCCGCTGAAATGGCTCAGATCCTCGCTCCATGCGTCTGGATAGTAGCAGATGGCATCGAAGAAGTCCGGATATACGGTGCTCATCCAGGTGTCCCCGTAGCCTTCTGCCAGTTCCTCTACCTGCTCCCGGAAGGACTCCGAGCAGGGGGAGGGGTATAAATGTAATTTCACGTCTTTTTCTACGCAAAAATCATATAGCTTCTTCACATACTGGTCTGCTATCTCGAAGGGGGACGACTGCACATAGGGTTCCCTTTCCAGGCTGATATAGCTCAGGACCAGCTTCCGCAGAACCGGAGAGTCCTCTGTCAGGCTGACGATTCCCTTTTGCATGAGGATGCTGCCATAGATGTCCTCCATGGCGTCCAGCGTGTTCCTGTCAAGGTATTGTAATGTGTCCGTCTCCGCATAGGTCATGACGGCGTACCGATAACTCCATTCCGTGTCCAGGGTCCGGGTCAGGGGCATGGGGTGCATGATCAGGAAGACATCCGTGGCGTCCGGATGGCAGCTCAGGTATTCCCGGGCCAGCAGATACTGTCCTGTGATCATGAGGGCGGCATTGGTGGCCTGGATGCTCATCTGAGGATTGTATTCCTGCAGACCGGAGAATATCTGCCGGCAGATGCTGTCGCCGATGATGAGCTGCGTGGTCCGGTCAGGGGTCCTGGCCTGTTCAAAATAGGGGAGCATCTCGTTTTCATCCATGAAGTCCCGGCTGTGGGTCCAGCCCGCGATGATCTGCCGGTAAGGCTCCCTGGCAGACAGCAGCAGGAGGCCTGCGCAGAGCGCTGACACAAGGAGGAGGAACAGAAGCCCTTTTGCATACAGTTTCTTCATAATAAACACCTGAATCCCTTTCATAGCTGCCTTCCGGTCCGAAGGCTTACTCAGAACCGCTCATAGAGAAAGGTCGATGCCGCCTGGCCGTAGTTCTGCACCACTGTCAGCAGGATCAACAGGGTGAGGGCTATGCAGACGCCCCAACGGACGACCACATTTACCCTGCGGGCCGAGAACTCCGCCAGGGACAACTTCCTCTCATGCAGGAAATCCACAAGGAATACGCCCAGGATCCCCAGCAGTACGGACACCAGGCCGAAACGGCTGCCGCCCAGCAGGTAGGAGCCATAATACGTCATTTCCCCCAGGCCGAAGTGGAACACGATCCGGTTCAGGATCGAAAGGGCATGTCCCAGAGAATCGGCCCGGAAGAAGAGCCAGGCGAAATCCGCCAGGGCAAAGGTGGACAACATGCCCGCCGCACGGCAAAGCGGCGATTTTCTCCGGGCAGCCGCATCCTGTCCTCCCGCTTTTCCGCGGGCGATGTCGCCCAAAATCTGATAGGCTCCGTGGAGCGCTCCCCAGAGGAGGAAATTGGCGCCGGAGCCGTGCCACAGGCCGCTGACCAGGAAGGTGAGCATCAGGTTCAGGTACTTCCGGCCCTTTCCCTTCCGGTTCCCGCCCAGGGGGATGTACACATAATCCCGTAGCCAGGAGGAAAGGCTGATGTGCCAGCGGTTCCAGAAATCCCCGATGGATGCGGCGAAATAGGGCTGGGAAAAGTTGTCCGCCAGGTCGAAGCCCAGCAGCCGCCCCGCGCCGATCGCCAGCGCGCTGTATCCGGCGAAGTCGCAGTATAGCTGGATGCCGTACAGGATCGTGGCCCACAGCAGGGTGGCCCCGGGCATATCCTGGCTGCTTCCATAGGCGAAAGCCACCATGCCGCCCAGCCTGTCCGCCACCACCAGCTTCAGCAGATAGCCCCACAGCAGACAGTACAGGCCGGAGCGGGCCCTGGAATAATCGAAGTCCCGCCCCTCCCGGAGCTGCTGCAGAAGCCCCGTCCCTCTCTGGATGGGGCCTGAGATGACCGTGGGGAAGAAGGACAGGAACGCGGCATATCTGAGGAGGTTCCTCTCGGCGGGGATCTGCCCCCTGTACACATCGATCGTATATCCGATGGACTGGAGGGTATAGAACGAAATCCCCAGGGGGACGAAGCCCGCTTTCCCAAAAGAGCCCCGGAAGAAAAGCAGGCAGGATACCTGCAGCAAAATGCCGCATCCCAGAAGGAGCTTCCGGCGGCGAAGGGCTCCGCCCTCCAGAAGCAGGCCCGCGGCGTAGGAGACCAGGATGCAGAAAAACAGTCCCACAGCGTACCTCACATCTGTGGAGAGGTAGAAAAAGCAGCTTGCCGCAAGCAGCCAGAGATACCTCCGCCTCCGGGGAAGCATGAAATTGACGAATACCACAAGGGGCATGAAAAGGATAAAGGAAAAAGAGTTCAATGACATTTTGGCGGCTCCTGTCCTGTTGTTGCGTATTTTGTGAGAACCGTAGCTTATTGTATCAGACAGATTTTGCTTTGTCAATGGATCCTGCGGACAGTGAATTGTCAGAAATATTGACAAATGCGGTGGAATAGACAAATTATCTGACAATTGCCGCAGCGATGCCCCGCAGAAAATTCAATAGACGCTGCCGGGAAAATGTGTTAAGATTTTTACATACGACAATCGGCATGTGGAGAGGGAACCTATGGCAAGGACAGTGGGCGCCGGACATCAGGACAGGGAGGCCCATGATACGTTCTTGCTGCCATTATGCGGGGAGGACATCGCATGAAGATATCTGTGATCACAGTATGCCTGAATTCCGGAGAGAAGCTGTCTGCCACATTGGACAGCATCCTGGGGCAGGGCTGTCAGGATGTGGAAGTGATATTGAAGGACGGGGGCAGCACGGACGGCTCCGTGGAGCGGTGGAAACAGGAGAATGCCTCCCGGCCCGGCGCTGAGAGGGTCAGGATCATCGTGGAGGAGGACAGGGGCATCTACGATGCCATGAACCAGGCGGTGGCGCACGCTGCCGGGGACTTCCTGTTGTTTTTGAACTGCGGCGATCTGCTGGCGGACGGCAGCGTCCTGGAGCGGATTCTTGCGGCGCTGGAGGAAGAGGAACAGGCCGGGACGGACATGGACAGGCTGGTGCTGTACGGGGATACCAAGGGGGAGAAGAACGATGTGACCATCGCCTCCCCGCCGGAGATCACAGGCTTCGCCTGCTACCGGAACATCCCCTGCCACCAGTCCTGCTTCTACAGCGCCGCGCTGTGCAGAGAGAAGCCCTATGATCTGCGGTACAGGATCCGGGCGGACTACGACCATTTCCTCTGGTGCTTCTACCGGGCGAGGGCGAAGACGCGGCATATGGGCTTCCCGGTGGCGGTCTACGAAGGGGGAGGCTTTTCGGAGAAGCGGGAGAACAAGGCCCTGGACAGGCAGGAGCACCGGGAGATCACCGGGAAATATATGGGAAGAGGGGAACTGTTCCGGTATCGGGCAATCATGGCCTGCAGCCTGGCCCCCCTGCGGACGGCCATGGCGGAGAGCCGCCTGTTCTCCGGAGTCTATCACTGGCTGAAAGGAAAGATCTACAGGCGTAAGGCGTAGCTGCCCTGTCCTGCTGTTTAGGAACCTGGAGCGATTCAGGGTGTATGTGCATGTGGCAAAGTGCATGGAATTTAGGGCATGAGGCACGGGTGAGCAATGGCATGAGAAAGGGCAATGGCACGAGCTTCCCGAAAAAGAGATGATGGTTTTAGAAAAATACCCATAGAAGGAGAGACATTATGACAGTATTACATTTAAGGGACAATTGGACATTGACTGTCCTTGGGGAGAATGTATACAATATTCCGAATACCCCTATCGATACAAAAGTCCCGTCCACAGTATACGGGACGCTGCTGGAGAAGGGCCTGATGCCGGATCCCTACTACCGGGACAACGAGCTGAAGGCTACCCGGCTCATGGAGAACGACTTCGCCTATGAGACCACATTTACACTGGATGGCAAGGACAGGGAGGCGGACAGGCTGTTCCTGCGCTTCGATGGCATCGATACCCTGGCGGATGTGTACCTGGACGGAGAGCTTTTAGGAACCGCGTACAATATGAACCGCGTGTGGGAGTACGACATCACGGCCCAGGTGAAGGACGATGAAGAGGATACAGTGTATCACCTGAAAGTAGTCCTCCATTCCCCCACCCGCTATATCAGCCAGGAAAACGAGAGATGCCCCGTGGGCGGCTCCACGGACGCCATGCCCGGATTTTCCCACCTGCGCAAGGCGGCCTGCATGTTCGGGTGGGACTGGGGCCCCAGGCTCCCGGATGCCGGGCTGTTCCGGGAGGTCACGGTCCAGAGGGTAAAGACGGCGCGTATCGCCCAGGTCTACATAACCCAGCAGCATGAAATCGCGGAGCGGACAGCCCAGGGCAACCGGGTTTCGTCAGTGCGGCTGACTGCGGACGCGGAGATTGAATGGATGCCGGAGGCGGGGGATGCGCTCCTGAAGCTGGCAGTGTACGTGACAGGGCCTGACGGGGCTGTATTGTCCGGGGAGAGCGGGGCAGTCAGCGCCGCCATCGACAGCGCGCCCTCCGGGAACCTGACGGACTTAAACAGCGGCCTGCGGAGCAGCCATGTCCGGGCGGAGCTTACGGTGTCCGACCCGCAGCTATGGTGGCCAAACGGATACGGAGAGCAGCCCCTGTACCGGGTGGAAGCTCTGCTGGTATCTGCACAGGATGCCTGTGGAGAGGCCGGTGTGAATCCGTGTCGGGACGCAGACAGGGAGGACAGTGGAAAGCCTGGCCAGGAGGCAGGCGGAATATCCCACCCCCTGGACATCTGGCAGAAGCGTATAGGCCTGCGCACCATGACGGTGAACACGGATCCGCTGCCGGAGGAGACCTGGGATGCCCACCTGACCGACCAGGTCCAGGACTTAGACGACGGAACTGACGTAGTCATGAGCCACGGGAACCGGAAAATCCTCATGGTGGACAGGAAGGGCGAAAAGCTCCCGGGCCGGAACTTCGCCTTTGAGGTCAACGGCCTACAGATCTTCGCCATGGGCGCGGACTACATACCGGAGGACAATATCCTCACCCGGCAGACAAGAGAGCGCACGGACATGCTGCTTGCCTCTGCCCAGGAGGCCCACCACAACTGCATCCGCATCTGGGGCGGAGGCTATTTCCCGGACGACTTCTTCTACGATGTCTGCGACGAGAGGGGCCTGGTGATCTGGCACGACTTCATGTTCGCCTGCGCCTCCTACGAGCTGAGCGATGCCTTCGAGGCCAATGTCTCCGCGGAGATCCGCCAGAACATCCGTAGGCTCCGCTCCCATCCCAGCATCGGCCTGTGGTGCGGCAACAACGAGATGGAGACGGAATACGAGATGAAATTCTCGGTGAAGTCCAAGAAGCAGTTCTACGACTATATCCGCCTGTACGAATACATCATCCCCAAAATCGTGGAGCAGGAAGACCCGCAGACATTCTACTGGCCCTCCTCCCCCAGCTCCGGCGGGAATTTCGAGAACAGCAACGCCGAGAACGTGGGAGATGTGCACTACTGGGGCGTCTGGCACGGCAACGAGCCCTTTACGGCTTACCGGAAGCACCACTACCGCTTCCTGTCGGAGTTCGGCTTCCAGTCCTTCCCGGCCCTGCAGACCGTCCGCCGGTTCACGGAACCCCAGGACAGGAACGTGTATTCCCGGGTCATGGAGCTGCACCAGAGGAACACCTCGGCCAACGGCAAGATTTTGAACTACCTGTCCCAGACCTACCTCTATCCCAGGGATTTCGACCAGCTGCTCTACTGCTCCCAGTTGCTCCAGGCCGAGGCCATCCGCTATGGGGTGGAGCATTTCAGGCGGTTCAGGGGAACCTGCATGGGCACCGTGGTATGGCAGCTCAACGACATCTGGCCCGTGGCCAGTTGGGCCAGCCTGGACTATTACGGGAACTGGAAGGCCCTGCACTATGCGGAAAAGCGCATGTTCGCGCCGCTGCTGCTGTCCTGCGAGGAGCATGGGGAGATTGACCAGAAGCCCTTCGTGAACACCCTGCCCCGGCCCATAGACTTAAGCGCCGACCTCCATGTGGCCAACGAGACAGGGGAGCCTGTGAGCGGCATCGTGAAGTGGGCCCTGCGCCTGCCGGATTCTTCGGTGGTCAGGCAGGGAGAGTTCGAAGTCACCGCCCCCGCCTACGGAGGAGCCTGGCTGCCGCACTTGGACTGCAACGACATAGACCCGCTGAAGGTGCACCTGGAGTACGGACTGTATGTGGATGGAACAAATGTATCATCCGGAACCACGCTGTTCTGCGCCCCGAAGCACTATGGCTTCTTAGACCCGGAGCTTAAGGTCTGCGTGGAGGGGGACAGGGTGACGGTGACGGCCGCCAACTATGCGAAATCCGTCAGCGTGGAGACAGAGACAGGAATCCTGCGCCTGGACGACAATTTTGTAGACATGGAGGCCGGCAGCAGGACCTTCCGCATCCTTCCCGGCCGGGACTTCACGGAAGGGAAGGAAGCCGCCGCAGAGGTTTCCGGGGCTTACAGGGCCAGGAGCGTGTATGATATTTCCGATCATGTGTGAGCCGGATTCAGGAGAGGGCATAGAGCCGAGAGGGGCTTAAGCGGCGGTAAAACCGGGATATGTGTGGAATGCTGAATGCGGCACAAAGTGTATGCTGCCGATAAGACCAGGCAGGGAGAGACAAAAGGATGAGCAACAGAATAAACATCACCAGGCGGGAGTTTCAGGACAGCTACCGCAGACATTATAAAATGTACAGGGAGACCACAGGAAATGATAAATCCAGAAGACTGCTGCTGTTTTATTCTGTAGAATGCGGTTTGAAAAGTCTGCTTATGAAAGAACTGGGCAATAATACATACGATGAGTTTGTGGAATGCTGCGGGAGCGAGAATAAGAAATTGACAGGGCATAACATAAGCGAAATGCTGAAAAGACTGAATCCTCACAACAATTATTGCCTCAGAAATATCCATTTAAAGAGAGGAGGCTTTGCCCCTCCAGAGAAGTTCAATGAATTATGGAGGTATGGTGCCGCCCTGGAAGACGTGAATGAGGAAGAAAAAGCAGAGAAGACCCTGGCGAAGATAGCGGAATGGATTCACACAAAATTATAGGAGAGTATTGATGCGTCTGTTTACATGGTATGATATTGAGGTTGAACTCAAGAAAAAGCGGAACCTGTGGCCTTCCTGGTGGAACAGGGTCGATGTCTATAGTGACGAGATTGTTGTCAATATTGACCCAAAGAGAAATATGGAAGAGGAAAATGATGAAATATTTAAGGGAATCTTCGGGAAATTATACACAGATGGCAAGGTGATGGTTGAATTCGACCAAAAGCTGTTGGAGGTCATCTACGAAGAGGGGGATGAGTCTGACAGAATCGATCCTATAAAGTCTCCGCTGTTTAAAGATATATATATGAAGGGGGAAGGGGAGACAAAGAAAGCTGATTTACCCGGAAGGCCAATCACGGTATTCCATTCCTATAAGGGCGGCGTAGGACGGACGCTGGCCCTGATTTCCCTGGTGCGGGAGATGTCGGAAGCCTATGGGGGTCAAAAAAAAGTGCTGATTATCGATGCGGATCTGGAGGCGCCAGGCTTGACCTGGATGCTTGGACAGGGGATGAGCAATGAGAAAATCAGTTACTTTGATGTATTGGAACTGCTCCATTTCAATGAGGTGAACGACAGCTTTGTGGAGGATGTGGCAAGGCTCGTGGAGAAGAATGTCATTAAAGTGATAACTGAGAAACTGGAAGTGGAACATTATTTCCTCCCGGTATACAGAGAAGAGTCCCAGATGATGAATATTTATTCAAGCCCGGAGAAGATAATCGCCGTGCAGAAGGACAAATATGTCATTACAGAATTCCTCTCTAGGTTGGGGGAGGCGCTTGGGACGGAGCTTGTCCTGATTGATTTGCGAGCCGGGGTCACGGAGTTTTCGGCACCGTTTTTGTTTGATTCCCGGGTCAATAAATTCTTTATTTCTTCAACTTCCATGCAGTCCGTAAAGGGTACAAAACTCATATTGGAAGAAATACAGCGAAAGGTGGCGGAAGGACACCTGAATTCCAAATTATTGCTGACCATGATTCCCAAGGACATGGAAGAGGACAGGGTGGGCAGCCTGGAAGATGAGCTGGCGGAAAGCCTGGAGGAGGATTTCGATTCGGAAAGCATGAATGTACTAAGGGAAGATTATCTCTACAGGGTTCCCTTTGATTCGGCGTTTGCTTCTCTGGGGGATTTTCGGGATATATGCGCCCTGCTGAAAGGAAAAGTGCTTTCCGATGTGATGGCGAAGATTGCGGATGGCATGTTGGAAAAAGAGATTGCGGCTGGTGCGGCAGAGGAGAATCAGCGTTCCCCGGAGGACATGAAGGACATTGTAAGCCGGCTGCATGATATCGCCACTTCGGAGATAACGGCCGAGGGCAGCGCTTCTTCCAATATGTTGGCGACAACATCCATACGGGAAATCGTGCGGGAATTCAGGGATACAGTCCCGCAGTTGGTGGTGTTAGGCGCAAAGGGTTCGGGAAAAACTTACATCTATAAACAACTGCTCTCCAGGAAGACCTGGGAAAATTTTTCATATGGAGTAGAACCGGCAGGTGAGAAAGACAGGGAGCGGACGCTTATTCTGCCCCTTGTCTGCTCGCTGAATATAAAAATGCTGCTTTCCATGGTGCGGGAATGTATTGAAAGCTGTAATCATACCTTTGAGGAAGTAGATATAAAACCGGATATTATCGACCGAAATTACACTAAACTGGCTTCATATGCCGAAAAGGAGACATCCCTGACAGAATGGATGGAAATTTGGCAGAGGCTGATGCTGGATATGCTGGGCGCCGGTTACAGCGATATTTCTGAATTGGATCGATATCTGGAGAATAAGGGAAAAAGGATTCTGTTCATTGTGGATGGACTGGAAGACCTTTTCATGGATTTACAGGTTCAGAAGCAGAAGACATGGAGATTTGCCATCCGGGCGTTATGCCAGAACATTGTGAACACATTGCGAAACCTCCAGTTCGGAAATGTCGGCATCGTTGTTTTTGCCAGAAAGGATATGGCAGAGGAAGCAATCGAAATTAATTTTGACCAGTTTCAGAATCAGTATCACAAATACGAGCTGAAATGGTCGCCCTCAGAAGCGCTTCGCCTGGCTTTGTGGATTGCGAAACAGGCAGACACTGCTTTGGGAGAGGGTGTCGATATCCTGAAGGCCAGCAGGGAAGTGCTTGAAGAGCGGCTGGAGAAATTATGGGGAAAAAAGCTGGGAAGATACGATTCCAGAGAGGCGAATTCGGCAAGGTGGATTATAGCGGCGCTTTCTGATTTCTCGAACCAGTTGCAGGCAAGGGATATTGTAAGGTTTCTGCAATTTGCCACCAGTACGTTTCCGGAGGGGAAACCGCCTTATGAAGACAGATATATCATGCCAAAGCAGATCAGGGAGGCCATTCCGGACTGTTCCAGAGAAAAGTATAAAGAAATCAGAGATGAGATGAAAGCAATCTACCAAATACTGAAAAAATTTGAAGACATGTCGGAAGATGAGAAGGTGTTGCCGCTTACCTTGGATAAAATCAGCCTGACAGGAGAAGAGATTGCCAGGCTGGAAAACCAGGGCTATTTCATTATGGCTGACAAAAAATATTATTTCCCGGAAATCATCAGATTTGCGCTGGAATTCAAGTATGAAAAAGGGGCAAGGCCCAGGGTGCTGTCATTGCTGGCAAGGTAATGTGTGCAAGGGGCAGCCGCCGCAGGACCGGAGTGTGCTTTATCAGGGAGTGCTCCCGGAAGAAAGGCTGATTTATGGAGGAAAAGGGAAATGCCTTAGAACTTGCAAAAAACCTGCAGGACAATATCAACCGCCTGTTCATCGGCAAGGAGGACGTGGTGGAAAAGCTCCTGATATGCCTCTTCACCGGGGGACATGTGCTGCTGGAGGACGTTCCCGGGGTGGGCAAGACCACCCTGGCGGGCATGCTGGCCAAAAGCGTCGGATGCAGCTTCGGCAGGATCCAGTTCACCCCGGATACCCTGCCCGGGGATGTGGCGGGGGTGTCCGTCTACAATCAGAAGACAGGCGAGTTCCAGTATCGGGCCGGGGCGGTGATGAACCAGATTCTGCTGGCGGACGAAATCAACCGCACTGCCCCAAAGACCCAGTCCAGCCTCCTGGAGGCCATGGCGGAGGGGCAGGTCACCGTGGACGGGCAGGTGCATGCCCTGCCCCGGCCATTCCTGGTGATAGCCACCCAGAACCCGGTGGAGTTCCTGGGGACCTATCCCCTGCCGGAGGCCCAGATGGATCGGTTCATGATGCGGCTTTCCATCGGATATCCGGACAGGGAGCAGGAGATCCGCATGGCCGCCCTGCACCTGGAGGGGCATACCCCCGCCACGGCACAGGCGGTGTGTGGGGCGGAGGAGGTGCTGCAGGCGGCCAGGGCGGTGGCTGACGTGACAGTGAGGGAAGCGGTGCTGGGATATATGGAGGATATCGTCATCCTCACCCGGCAGGAGCCCCGCTTCGTGCTGGGGGCCAGCCCCAGGGCATTGATTTCGCTGCTGCGGGCCTCCCAGGGCCATGCTTTCCTGCGGGGGCGGGATTTCGTGAAGCCGGACGATGTGAAGGCCATGGCCGTCCCTGTGCTCCTCCACAGGCTGGTGCTGTCGTCGGAGGCCAGGATCCAGAGGGCAGATGCCGGGAACATCCTGGAGAGTCTTATCCTGAAAGCGAAGGTTCCTGTGGAATGACGCGGGGGAAGGGGAAGGACCTCACCGGAATGAGGAGACGCAGACTGGCGTTTCTGTGCCTGTGGATACTGTCTTTGGCGGCGATCAGCTTTTTCGGAGGCGCAGTGAGCTACGGCTTCTTTTTTGGCATGACTTTGCTGCCGGTGATTTCCCTTGCCTACATCCTCTGCGTCTATTTCCGGTTCAAAATCTATCAGGAGCTGGGAAGCCGTACTATGGTCTGCGGGGAGCCTGTGGACTATTTCTTCGTGCTGCGCAACGAGGACTTCTTCGCGTTCACCGGGGTCAGCGTCAGGCTGTTCTCGGATTTCTCCTATGTGGAGGAGCTTCCCGGGGACGTGGAGTATGAGCTGCTCCCCGGGGACAGCTTCACCTATGAGACCAGGCTGGTGTGCAGATACCGGGGCGAGTACGAGGTGGGGGTCAGGGAGGTGGTGGTGACGGATTTCCTGCGGCTGTTTCGGCTGCGCTACGCCAATCCGGGCACCGTGAGGGCCATCGTTAAGCCCCGGGTGGTGCGGCTTACGCAGCTAGAGGGGATAGAGGAGTTCCAGGCTATCCTCCAGCGGGAGACCTTCTCCGACACGGAGCCGGATATCCTGGTGCGGGAGTATGCGGCGGGGGACTCCCTGAAACAGATTCACTGGAAGGCCACCGCCAGGGAGGGGAGGCTGATGACCAGGACGAGGATTGGGGAGGAGAAGTCAGGCATCTCGGTCTTCTGCGACATGACCCGGTTTTCCGGGAGGGCGGAGGAATATCTTCCCCTGGAGAACCGGATTCTGGAGGTGCTGCTGGCCCTGGGGTTCTTCTTCGCCGGGAAGGAGATGGGCTTTGCCGTGTACTACGGGCAGAAGGGGCTGGTACGGCAGCAGGTGCGGGGCATGAAGGACTTCGATGGCTTTTATCAAAAGGTGTCTGAGGTAAGTTTTGAGGAGGACGGGGATATCCTGGCCGCTTTGGAGGAGGCTGCGGTGTATGGAGGCCTGCAGGAAGCTCGTATTGTGTTCCTGATCCTCCACAGGCTGGACGGCAGGGTGATGGAGATGACGGAGAAGCTGGCGGCCCGGGGGACGGCGGTGGCAATCTACGCGGTGACGGATGAAAATATCCGGGATGCTGTGAAGCAGGGCGGCGCAAGGAGGAAGATTGTCCAGGTTCCTATAGAAAAGCCGCTGGAAGGGAGGCTGTGATGGCGGAAAGGCTCCGTTCTCATGAAAAAGCGGTATACCGCATGATAAATGCCGCCCTGTTGACAAGCATGGCGCTGCTGGGGGCCGTGGACTTCCTGGGGACAGGGGGGCGGCCTCATCTTTTTACGGCGCTGGCCATGGTGGCGGTGCTTGCGTGCCTGAACTTCACGGATGTCAGAGGGAGGCTGTTTTGCGCGGCAGTGCTGTTGGGGCTTGGCTGCGCGGGGATGGCGGTTGCCGGGTGGAGGGAGGGCTTTGCCTTTCTGCGGGGCTTTCCGCCCTGGGTCTTTGGGGGCCGGGCAGCGGACGGCTCCGGGGCAGCAATGTCGTCAGGAGGAGTTCCGGAAGCGCTGGGGGCAGTATCTGGGCTTTCCGGGACTATGGATATGTCTTCGGGCACAGCTTCCGTGCAGGCTGTGCCCATGTCTCCTGTGCCGGAGGCGTGGATATTCGGATACGGGATGCTGCAGTCGGCGTTGGTCGCGGCAGTGTGCTACGCCGTGGAGATTCTCTTTGAAAAGCTGCCCCTGCTGAAGCGTATTTTTGCGGCTATGATATGCGCGGCGCTGCTGGCGGCCATGGCGCTTCGGTGGGAAATCGGCCATTTCGCGGTGGTCTTTCTTCTGGCCTGGGTGATGCTGGCCTACGGGGAATGGATACAGAGCCGCTGGGAAAAGATGCGAAAGCAGGGGAACGGCAAAGAGGCGCACACGTTCTGGATTATGCCCTTTGTGGTTCTTTACCTGCTTCTCATGGCGGCCATGCCGGTGCCGGAGGAGCCCTATGACTGGATGTGGGCGAAGAACATCTACCGCGGAATCCAGGACAGGGTGGTGGCGCTTACCCGGAACCTGAAATGGGGCGGCAGGGAGGGCTTTGGGGTGGCCTTCACCGGCTTCTCGGAGGAGGGTGCGGTGGGCGGGAACCTGCACCGGGACGCGGAGGAGGTCATGTCGATCCGGGTGCAGTCGGGCCTGGCATCGGGAGGGGAGGAGCGCCTGTACCTGGCGGGAAGCGTGTCGGACACCTTCGATGGCAGGAGCTGGAGCAGGGAGCGGCAGGGCATTCCCGGCGAGGTCTTCCTGGACACGGCCCAGACCCTGGCGGCGGTAAGACGGGCGAACCAGACCTACCAACGGGACTACCTCAGGGAAATCACCCTGGACATCCGCTACGAGGATTTCAACACGGGCTATGTCTTTGCGCCCCTGAAGGCCTGGGGGCTGGAGGGCCAGGACAGGAAATCCCCGGATTATGTCTGCCAGGGGGAGGAGCTTCGCTGGAAGAAACGGAAAGGATATGGCACGGAGTACCGGGTGCAGTATTTTAAGATGAACCTGGGACGGCAGGAGTTCGACTGTTTTTTGGAGAGGGCCGGCGGACAGGCTGTTGGACAGGGCGCTGACAAGGCTTCGGCACAGTCCGGGGAGCCGCCGGAGGAGGACAGCCTCTGGAGGGAAGTCCTGCAGATCTGCAGACGGCGCAACGGATATGCATTTACGGTGGATGACATCAGGGCCTACAGGGAGGCGGTCTACAGGGACTATCTGGAAGGGCCGGAACTCTCCCCGGAGGCCAGGCTCTGCTTACAGGAGATGACAAAGGGGGCCGGGACGGAGATGGAAAAGCTCCGGGCCATCGAAAGGGGCCTGGCGGCGCTTACCTATACCAGGACGCCGGGAGATTTGCCGGAGCAGGTCACAGGGGCCGGGGAGTTCCTGGATCATTTCCTTCTGGAGAGCAAAAAGGGGTACTGCACCTATTTCGCCACCGCCTTCGTGCTGCTGGCCAGGGTGGAGGGAATCCCGGCCCGGTATGTGCAGGGGTACTGCGTGCCGCTGAACCAGGGCAGGATTGCGGTGTATTCCGGCATGGCCCATGCCTGGCCGGAAGCCTATCTGGAGGGAGTGGGATGGATTCCCTTTGAGCCCACGCCGGGGTATGGCGTGGGGCGGTATGCCTCCTGGGAGCCGGAGCAGCCCCGGGACGGTGCGGAGGAGGCAGGGACGGGGGAGATGGAACTGCCGGGCCAGGCGTCCGGCTCCGGCGAGGAAACGGGAATGGAGGGAGCACAGAATCCGGCGGCAGGCGCGGAGGGAGATTTCCGGATTCCTGATACGGAAGAGGGAGCAGAGCCGGATGGGCGGTTTCCCTGGAAGCTGGCGGGCCTTGCGGTTCTGGCCGTCTTGCTGGCCTGCGGGGCGTTCTGGATACTGGACGGCCTGCTGTACAGGCACAGATACCGGAAGATGGGGCCGGAGGAGAAGCTGCGGACAGAGGTCTTCCGGAATCTGGAAATCCTGCGCTGGTTCGGTCTGGATAGGAGGAGCTGGGAGACCCTGCAGGAGGCGGGGGAAAGGGCCAGACGCCTGCCGGAACTTAAGGAGGCCCTGCCGTTTGGGTTCCTGGAGAGCTACGAGCGAGTCATATACGGTGGGAAGCAGGCGGAGACGGACATGATCCGGGAGGCGATCCGGGAGCGGGGAAGGCTTTTGGAGCTGCTGAGGGCGCGGAGGAGATGGGCTTATGTCTGGTGCTGTCTGAAGATGCATTCCATTATACGAGAGATTGAGCCGTGACGAAGCTTGTGCCCACACGACCAAAGGTTACGGCTATTTTGTGACTAAATAATCGGGCGAACCGTCTATCGGTAGTTCCTGCTGGGCATCTGTTAGCGCAGATGTCCTTCTTTATGCTATAAACCACAATATCCAGAGTGGCGTAAGCATTTTGTAGCGGTTATCCGATAAAACATCACTGCCCTGCAAAAGTAACCTCTCCTGATAAATGAATGAAAAAGACGGTAAAATACCGTCTTTTTTTGTACCTTTTTCAAAAAAAGACAAAAAATCGAAATTATTTTTATATACAATGTCCAAATACTATACTATAGTGAGAAAAACGGGATACAAATCATGCTGTAAAGGAGATGCGCTATGCTGGATGCTGCTTTGACGAAAGCCGGGACAAGGAAACTGAAACCAGGAGTGAGGCTGTTTTTGGGCATACTGCCCTTCATTGTCGCCTATGGGGTGTTCTGCTACCTGCCGCTGACCGGATGGCGCTACGCGTTCTACGATTACAGGCCGGGGCGGCAATTGAGCGACTGCACGTTTGTGGGATTGCGGTATTTCACCAATATGTTCCAGAACCCGGTGTCCAGGCGGGAGCTGTTCCGGGTACTGCGCAACACGGTGGTGATGAGCTCGCTGGGCTATCTGACCTCCTTCCTCCCCCTGCTCCTGGCAATCCTGCTGAATGAAGTGCGGAACAGGAAATATCGTAAATTCGTACAGACAGTGACCACCATTCCCAACTTCATCAGCTGGATCCTGGTATTCGCCATGGCCACGGCCATGTTCTCCGTGGAGAGCGGGGCGGTGAACCGGATGCTGCGGGAATGGGGCGTCATAGAGAAGGGGCTGAATGTCCTGGGGACCTCCTCCCATGTATGGCTGCTCATGCTTCTTCTGGGGATATGGAAAGGACTGGGCTGGGACTGCGTCATCTACATGGCGGCCATCAACGGAATCGACCAGGAGCTCTATGAGGCCGCGGCCATAGACGGAGCAGGGCGGTTCCAGAAGATGCGCTACATCACCTTCCCCGGGCTGCTGCCCACCTATGTCACCCTGCTGATCATCAGCCTGGGCAATTTCCTGAACACGGGCATGGAGCAGTACCTTGTCTTCGAGAATGCTTTTAATAAGGAAAAGATTGAGGTGCTGTCCCTGTATACCTATAACGTGGGGCTTGTGGGGAACAATATTTCCAGGGGGACTGCCATCGGCATGATGCAGAGCGTCATTGCGGTGCTGCTCTTAAGCGCCACCAACATGATTTCCGGAAAAGTCCGGGATGAGAAGATTTTCTGAGCAAGGAGGATGGGATATGGACAATGTGGCAGCGAGAAAAAAGAAAAGAGGCATGGCAGACAGGCTCTTCGACATCCTGAACGCTACCTTGCTGGGCCTGTTCGCCCTTGCGTGCATCTATCCGTTCTACTATATCCTGATAAACTCCCTCAGCGATAACAAGCTGGTGGAGCTGGGCAAGATTGTGTTCCTGCCCCGGGGGATCCATCTCAATAATTTCAGCGATGTCCTGAAGATACAGGGGCTGCCCCACGCGGTCTTCATATCTCTGGCGCGGACAGTGGTGGGCACCTGCATCGCCCTCCTGTCCTGTACGGTGCTGGGATACGCCATGACCAGACAGGAACTCTGGCACAGGAAATTCTGGTATCGCTTCCTGATCGTCACCATGTATTTCGGGGCCGGGCTGATTCCGGGCTATCTGAACATCAAGAGGCTGGGGCTCATGAACACCTTCGGGGTATATGTGATTCCATGCCTGATTGGGCCCTACAACATGATTCTGGTGAAGACCTACATCGAGAGCATCCCCCAGTCGCTGGAGGAATCGGCGCTGATGGATGGGGCGGGCTATCTGAAACGCCTGACCCGCATCGTCGTCCCGCTGGCGAAGCCCATTCTCGCCACGATCATCCTCTTTTCCATAGTCGGGCAGTGGAACGCCTACATGGACACGGTGCTGTACACCAGCGGAACCAGGCTCCAGACCTTGCAGTCCATCCTGTACCAGTATCTGAACAGCGCCAGGCAGCTGGCGGACATGATGAAGAAGGGCGGCAGGGTATCGGGGGAAATGGTAATGCAGATGACCAACCTGCAGAGCGCCCGCCACACCATGACCATGGTCACCATTTTCCCCATTCTGCTGGTCTATCCCTTCATCCAGCGCTACTACGTCAAGGGCGTCATGATCGGGGCCGTGAAGGGCTGACCTGAGGAAGAGGGAAGTGGGGGACGGGAAAAAGATAAAAAAGAAACGTAAATACATCAAACAGAAAACAAAATAAAAATCAAAATAGGAAAAATCAAAATAGGAAAAATCAAAATAGGAAAAATCAAAATAGAAATATCAAAAGAAAGAGGTGCAAAAATGAGGAAGAAGAGATTCAAAAAGGTACTTGCGACGCTCACAGGCATGGCCATGGCCCTGTCGCTGTCTGCCTGTCAGGGGGACGTGAAGGAAGATGCCGGAACCGGGCAGGCAAATGGGGAAGTGGGAGAAGACCAGGCCGCGAAAGAGGATGGGGCCCACGATGCGCCGGAACCGGGCGGGGAGGGCGAGATCGTCACGCTGACCTGCTATTTCCAGAACGGCAACAACGGGGTGGAGCGCTATCCCTGGTTCGAGAAATACCTGGGGGAGAAATTCGGCCTGTACCTGGAGAGCAGGGTCCAGTCGGCGGACTCATCCCTCCTGGCCCCCATGCTGGCCAGCGGCGAGCTGACGGACATCATACAGATCGGCAACAAGACGGACGTGGCCAACGCTGTGGCCGGGGATATGCTGTTGGATCTGGAGGAGTACAGGGAGCAGCTGCCCCATATCTTCGGAAACGAGAAGTACCAGTCGGCGATCCAGTATGCCAAGGACACCTTCGGCGGTCTGTATATGATGCCTCTGCTGATCGGAGAGAGCGGCGGGATAGGCATAGACCCTCAGATGCGGTGGGATCTGTATAAGGAGCTGGGGATGCCGGAGATTCCCGATATGGACAGTCTGCTGGACGTGCTGAAGCAGATGCAGGAGCTGGAGCCCGAGACGGCGGAGGGCCTGCCTGTATACGGACTGGGCGCTTTCAATGACTGGGACGGGAACGGCGTGATGTACTGCGCCTTCGCCAATTATATGGTGTACAGGGGATTTGCGATGGAGGGCTTTTCCTGGCTGGCCTATCTCAAAAACGACGGCAGCGGGGACGTGAAATATCTGCTGGATGATGACAGTGTCTATAAGGAGGCGCTGCAATGGTTCTTCCGGGCGAACCAGCTGGGGCTGCTGGATCCGGAATCGGCTACCATGAATTACGAGGGATACACGGCAAAGGCAGGCAACGCGCAGTATCTGTCCACCGTATGGGACTGGTTCTCCTACGGCGACCCGGATGCGGAGAACGGGGAGGAATGGTGGGGCCATGCCTCCGTGTGGCCGGAAGATGTGGAAGTCCCCGTGAGCTCCGAAACGCCGGTAGGGGCCAGCAACTGCATCGGAATCAGCTCCAAGTGCGCGGATGTGGATAAGGCGCTGGCTTTTCTGGACTGGTATTACTCAGAGGAAGGGCTTGACCTTCTGTTCAACGGCCCGGAGGGAATGCTCTGGGAATATGACGACAGCGGCAAGCGTATTCTGAGCGATCTGTATTACGAAAACGATTATCTGGGAAATCCTTACCAACATCCCGACGGCGGAAATGTGAACAACCTCCGGGAGTTCTATTTCGACATAGCCGTCTGGCCCACTGCCACGGCGGAGCACGGCCAGAGGTATGAGCTGGAGACCGACTCCTATGCGTGCGTGAAGCATACGAAATCCAAACTGAAGGAGGATTTCACCGAAAACAACGGAGGATATGCCAGCAGGTACGAAAGAGCGGAAGCGGAGGGGAAGAACCTGATCGTGACCAGCCCGGTGCTGAGCTTCGTGGCTCCGGCTCCGGATGACATAGAAGAAATCAGGGGACAGATCGGTGAGATCGTGGTACAGAATTCCTGGAAGATGGTGTATGCCAGGGACCAGGAGGAGTTCGACGCCCTCTGGGCACAGACCCAGGCGGACGCGGAGGCGCTGGGCGCAGAGCAGGTATTTGCGGACGCGGTGGCCAGATGGGAAGAGGCCGTGAAGGTCAGTGAAAAATACCTGAAATAAGAGAAGAGCGGAATGGGGAGAACATGGGGAAGACGGAAGTGGAAAACGATGTCCTGAAGGATGGGGTGTTGCGGATCGTGCTGAATATCGGGGCGCCGTTGCTGGCGGTACAGCTGCTCTCAATGCTGGCTGCTTCCTATACCAATCAGATATACAGCCGGTACTTCGGAAAGCTGGTGTTTCTGGTGACGGGCGTCCTGAGCTCCGTGATCGCCCTCTTCCAGAGCGCCTACAGCAGCGTGGCCAGCGGTACCTGGATCAGGAGCGCCGCGGCCTACGCCGAGGAGGACAGGGGGCGGGCCAACAGGGTGACGGTCAACGCCCTGTACTCCGTGACGCTGGTGGTGCTCCTGTGCATGCTGGCGCTGCTGCTGGGTAAGGGCTGCATCTTCCGCGCCATGAACGTCCCCTTGGAAATCCACAGGGAGGCGGGCCTGTACTACTATGCCCAGGTGGCGCTGATGCCCTTTGCCGGGATCAATGCCATGCTGAACACGATCATCACGGCCAGGGGGAGGCGGGGCATGGTCTTCGCGGAGAACCTGCTGTTCGTCTGCGGGCCTGCCATCGCGGCCATGCTCTTCATCGCGGTCCTCAGGATGGGATTCTGGGGCTGGCTGCTGGGGAGCATACCCGTCACCCTGGCGCATATCGGGGTGCAGTGGGCGTTCCTGAAGAAATGCGGAATCGTCGCGGGGTTGAAGCCGGAACATTTCAGGCCGGACTGGGAATCGATTTTTGGGAATGCCAGATACGGCTGCCTGCTGTACACCCAGATGATTCTATGCTGTATCAGCGAGATGGCCATCTCCATGCAGAGCAACCGCTATCTGGACATGGACGAGATTGCCACGGTGACCATCCTCCTGCCCCTGACCAGCCCTCTGGCCGTGTGCTCCACCCTGTGCAGCGTCTTCGTGCCCCAGAACTATGGGGCCGGGAAGACCCTGCGGCTGAGGCGCTTCGTCTCGGGAGCAATCTGGTTCGGGGCCGTCTATGGGGTGGGCTGCGCCCTGTTCCACATGCTGGCCGGGGAATGGTACTTCGGCACCCTGTTCGACGACATGGCCATGATAGAACTGGGGAGGGAATATTGGTTCTGGTATGGGCTGGGCTGCATCCCGCTGGCGATGATCTATGTGATCAGGGTCTTCTTCGACAGCGTGGGCATGGCAAAGGTGTCCATGCTTTCCGGGGCGGGAGAGCTGCTGGGGCGGCTGGTATGCGCATTCTGGCTGATTCCCTGCTTCGGCTACATAGGGCGCTTCGCGGCTCCCCTGCTGGGCTGGGGGCTGGGCGGCCTGATGATGACAGTGATGTATTTTGCGCTCCGGAAAAAGATATGGGAAAAATGCGACAGGAACGGAAGATGGACATAAGGAGAGGGCAGGGAATGAAGAGGATTGAGATAACAGACGAGACGGTAGGGTGCAGCGCGGACATCCAGCGCATCCTGGACGGGAACCGAGGCGGGGAGACAGAAATCGTATTCCGACCGGGAAGATATTTTCTGGACGCAGGCCTGCGGCTTGGAAAAGGGCACAGGGGCATGACCCTGCGGGGGGAGGGGAAAGCGCGGCTGATTGGGGGGAGGAGCCTCCGGGGGTGGGCTGTGGCAGAGGACTGCCGCATCGCGCCCCGGGCCAGGGGAAGGATCCTGGCCTGCAGCCTGGCAGAGAACGGCATCGCCGGTACAGGGGGCATGAAGTCCCGGGGCTTCGACCGCCCGGTGGTCCCCTCCCAGCCCAGGCTGTTTTTTGACGGAGAGCCCCAGCGGCTCATCCGCTATCCGAAGGGGGAGGCTTTCCTGACGATTTCCGGCGTCGCGGAGCCGGAGACGGATGAATGGGGCAATGAGGTGGGCAGGCTGGAGGCGGGATTCCACTATGATGATGAAAGGCCCGGGGCCTGGTCGCACAGCGAGGATATCTGGGTCCACGGGAACTGGTGCTGGGACTGGGCAACCAGCTATGAGAGGGTGGCCAGGCTGGATTCCGGCTGTAAGAAAATCGTAAATGCCCCTCCCTACGGGCTGTATTCCTTCAAGAAGGGGCAGAGGTTCTATTTTCTGAACATTCTGGAGGAATTGACGGAACCCGGGGAATACTATATCGACCGCGACAAGAACATGCTGTATTTCATGCCTCCCGCAGGCTGTGAGAAGGGGGAAGTATTGCTGTCCCTGCTGGAGGAGCCGCTCCTGACAGTGGAGGACAGCGATGACATCACGATTTTGGGCCTGCAGCTGGAAGGAACCTGCGGCTGCGGAATCCGGGTGGAGGGCAGCAGCGGCGTCACTATCGACAACTGTCATATCCGCAATATCGGAAACCACGGCGTGGCGCTGCAGGGCGGAAGAGGGAACCGGGTGCTCCATTCCACGATCCACGACTGCGGGGACTGCGGGGTAAAGGCCGTGGGAGGGGACCGCCTGACGCTGGAGGCGGCGGATTTCCATATCTGCAACAACCATATGTACCGGAACACCCAGCTGTCCAGATGCTATCAGGTCCCGATTCTGCTGGCCGGCGTGGGGATGACGGTGAGGAACAATCTGATACACGACTGCCCCCACAAGGCAATCATGTACTGGGGCAATGACATGACGATTGAAGACAATGAAATCTACCGCGTGGTGATGGAGACAGGGGACGCGGGCGCTGTCTATACCGGCAAGAACTATACGTTCCGGGGGAACCGGGTGTGCCATAATTATATCCACCATCTGGGCGGCGTGGGCATGGGGGCCATGGGGATCTATAATGACGACTGCGTGTCCGGGACGGTGATGGAGGACAATTATTTCGTGGAGGCCACCCGGGCCGTGATGCTGGGGGGCGGTCGGGATTTCATGGTCAGGAACAATGTGTTCATAGGCTGTGACCCGGCCATCGAACTAGACAGCAGAGGCGTGGACGGGCATCCGGTCTGGCGGTACATGATGACAGAGGAGCTGCGGGAAAGGTTCTATCATATCCGGAATGTGGACACCGACAATATGGACGTCCCTGGCGGCGAGGATGTAAGCGGCATAAGCGCCCTCTATCTGTCCAGGTATCCGGAGCTGGAGAAGATAGACGCATATTTCAGGAAAGGCGACGAGATTCCCGGCAGCGGGGTCATCCGGGGAAACGTATTCCTCCCCGGGGATTCCGGGACAAATGTGCGCTGTGCGACCAGCGGCGAGAGGGGGAGCTATCTGTTCGAGGAGAATGTATTCGCCGCCCGGGAGGATTTCCGGGACGCTTCCTGGGAGGACTGGGAGCTTCGCCGGGATTCCGGCGTCTTCCGAAATGGCTACCTGGGGCGCTCCATGGCCGGAATCGGACTACAGAGAAGTCTTCGTATGGAGAATCCCTGCAATGTATGCACGGCGATATCGGTGAGAGAGCAGGGGAACGGGCTGACCGTCTGCCTGCGGATCCGCAATCAGGAGCCGGACAGGGCCAGGGGGACGATTCTGGTGGCGGCCAGAGGAGGGGAAAGCTGTACGGCACGGCAGCTGACATTTGACCTGGGGCCCTCGGAGAGGAAGGAGTATCTGATAGACCTGGCCGATATCCGGGAAGGGTTCATACTGGAAGCCAGCTCCCCCACGCCGGGGGTGCGGCCCAGCATCTGCCGTGTCAGGGCCGTCTGAGCCTTGCGGCGCACGGTGCGGGAGGGGAGGCGGTTCCCGCCGGAGGATATGGGAGGGTATGAGCGGAACGGGGAAGGACAGGAGGATGCAAGGAGGTGGGCCTGATGGAGGCGGACAGCCTGAAGGTTTTCGTGGTGGATGACGATGCCGCTATCGTGGAATGGCTTGTGCGGAACGTGGAGTGGGAGGTCTATGACTGTGAGGTGGTGGGCTCTGCCACCGAGGCTGCGGCTGCCCTCCGCTATATGGAGGGGCACCCGGTGGATCTGCTGCTGACAGATGTCTGTATGCCCGGGATGTCGGGGCTGGAGCTGATAAAACGGGCCAAGGAGGGATATCCGCAGCTGTACGTCATCGTCATAAGCGCTTTCGACAAGTTCGAATACGTCAAGGAGGCTTTCCAATACGGCATCATAGATTATTGTCTGAAGCCCATTGACGTCAACGAGCTGTACGGTTGCCTGAAGTCTGCGGAAGCGGCCTACAGCGAACGGCAGATGCGGCAGCGGAACCAGGACATGCTGGTGTTCCGCAACAGCATCTTCCAGAGGCTGATAAACGGCGAGGGCAGCGCGGCCCGTCTGGAGGAGCAGTGCAGCCTGGCGGACATCGACCTGGACCAGCCCCTGTTCCAGGTGGCGCTTCTGGACATGCGCCGCCTGGAACAAAATGACTATATCCGCGTAGCCAACCGCTTTGCCGGGAAAGGGCGGGAGGGGTATTATTGCTTTTTCAACGGGCGGATGGATCTGGTCTTCCTGTTCTGGGGCGGAGAGGGCTGCGACAGCCGGGCAGAGAGGGGCATCGGGGAAATCCTGCGCCTCGAGGGCATATGGGATGCCACGGCGCTGTATATCGGCAGACCGCTCAAAAGCTATCGGCAGATAGCGGAGAGCTATCAGGTCTGCTGCGATTTCCAGACCGCTGGGCCGCTGTTTCCGGGCCATGTGGTGCGGACCGGGCAGTATCCCTATGAAAAGTACCTGGAAGCCCCAAAGGACAGGGCGCGCAGAAGGCTGGGGGACTGCCTGAAGCTGGACGACCGGGAAGGGGCCATGGAGGCGGTCCGGGAAATCGCCTCCGCCTGCCCGGGGGAGGCGGACCGGAGGGCGGAAATCGTCTGCCTGGGAGTATTCCTGATCAAAAACATACGGATCGCATTTCCACACCGCCGCCTTCCCGCCATGGCGGGGAGCGTGGAAGCCCGGCCCCGGCCGGAGGAGATGCTGCGGTGGCTGGAGGAATTCTGGCGCGGGATGGGGGACGGTGCTGAGGCAGAGGAGGGCGCTTACCCCCAGGTGAACCGGGCGCTGCGCAGGATTGGGAGCGGTTACGGAGACAACAGCCTCTCCCTGAAGGGACTGGCGGTGGAATGGCATATTTCGGCGGCTTATCTGGGAAAGCTGTTCAAAGAGCAGACAGGGGAGTTCTTCAACGACTACCTGCTGCGGATCCGGATCGAGGAGGCGAAGCGGCTCCTGCTGGAGAACAGGCTGCGCATGGGGGAGATCGCGTCGGCGGTGGGCTTTTCCAATCAGAGCTATTTCAACAGGATGTTCCGCAAGAGCTGCGGGGTTTCTCCGGCCGAATACCGCCGCCAGTGCAGTGAGGAGAAGGGGCTATGAGGAAATTGAGGTTTCTGCGGTACTATTATGCCAGGCTGACTTTGGTCAGCCTGGTTTCCGTGTTCTTTCTGGTCTCCGTGGTGGCCCTGGGCCTGCTGGCCTACCTGCAGTCCTCCCGGACCGTCTATGCGGTCCAGGAGCATGAAGCCGCCCTGCGGGAGCTGGAGGCGGAGCACAATGATATCTGGAATAATTATTACAAAGCTTTCATGCCCCTGACGGACAGCTTCTACGAGGAGAGCCTGTACGCGTTCTGCAAGGGGGAGGACTACGGGTATGACCGCTACACGGTGCGGCGGGATTTCAAGCGTATCCTGGCAGATATCTGCCAGCAGGACAGGAGGATCAGAGGGGTTTATTTCCTGCGCTGTTTTGACGGCGCCGGGTTCCTGTACTTCCATGAGGGCCAGCAGCTTCGGCAGGTCTCCTTTGAGCTGGGGCCGGAGGTCTGGCCGGACGGGGCCCGGCGGGGGCTGATCGGCGGCAGGGCGCTGCAGGGCGGCGATGGGGGCACGGAGGAGACGGAGGTGTTCGGAATCCAATCCGGCATCCAGTCTGTCACAAGGGCGGGGGAGACCTATGACTATCGGATCACAGTGCTGTACGACCTGAACCGTTTCGACCAGATACTGGCAGGGCATGATATCGACCAGGAGGCCCGCTTCCTGATCGCATCGGCGGAGGGGATGGTGCTCTATGACAGCATGGGGGGATACTATGGCGGGGAGCCGGTATTTTATGAGGACATAGGGAAAATCGCCGGGGAAGGAGATTCCTTTATCGCAGGCTCCGTTGTCTACCGGAAAGGCCGGAGGACTTCCGCCAGGGGCGGCTGCATCGTCTTCTACACCATCCCCTCCGGAATCCGGTTCAACGGGGCCATGGGGCTGGTGGCCCTGCTGGCCGTAGGTATTGTGGCGGTGGTCTCCGTAGCCATGCTCTCCATCAACCGGTTGGCCAACCGGAGGTTCCGGGAGCTGGAGTGGGGGATGCAGCAGATTGGGAAGAACAATCTGGGATTCAGGCTACCTCTTGGGAGGCATGAGGACGAATTCTTCCGGATTGCCTCCCGGTTCAACAGAATGTGCGATGAACTGGAGGACACCATCAACAAGAACTACATCTATCAGCTCCTGCAGAAGAACGCGGCATATGAGGCCCTTCAGGCCAGCGTGAACCCCCATTTCCTGTACAATTCCCTGGAGGCCATCCGGGAGATGCTGGATGGCGCGGGGCAGGAGGAAGGGGCTGAGATGGTGCTGCTGCTGTCGCGCATCTTCAAGTACCAGATTCGGGGGGAGAGCATCGTGACCATCCAGAAGGAGATGGACGCCCTGCGCAGCTACATCGATTTTTCCTCCATCCGTTTCCGGTATGCCTTCGAGTACACTGCGGACTTCGACGAGGAGATTCTGGACTGCGCCATACCGAAGCAGATTTTCCAGCCTGTTGCCGAGAATTATTTTGCCCATGGGCTGCGGGGAGACGGGGAGGACCGGATCGATATCCGCGGATATCTGGATCCGGAGGACGGGATGATCCATGTACGGTTCTGCGACAATGGGAAGGGGCTTACCCGTGAACAGGCGGATGCCCTGACGAAATCTCTGGATGACAGCGGAGATAATTCCCATATCGGCCTTCGGAACGTACATCAGCGGCTGAAGCTTGCGTTTGGGGAGGAGAGCCATGTCTCGATCGTCTCCAACGCGCCGGAGCCCGGGGCCTGCATCCTGCTGGTGTTCGGGAGGACATGGAAGCTGAAAAGCGTGCAGTGAAACGGACTCCCGGCAAAGGTTTCCCCTGATTTCTATTGAACCCACGCCCAATATGGATTATAATGTACCCATGCGGCAGGCGAAACGCCTTTCTGATGCCGAAAAAAGCGGGGCATGGCAGTCCCCGGGAAGGATTGGTGGCAAGATGGAGAACAACAGGACAGAAAACGCCGGGCTGGAGCTGGCGGTGAATACGGATTTCGCGGGGGAGAGCACCCGGCTGGAGCAGATCAGGACTACCCTGGAGCGGATAGCCCAGGCAGGCTTCACCCATATCCACTGGTGCCATGAGTGGGACAGGGAATACATGTATTCTCCCTATGAGATGCAGCAGATCAGGGAGTGGATGGACGAGTACGGCCTGAAATCCAAGGCCCTGCACTCCACCAAGGGCTCCGCCAAGGACGTGAACGTCAGGGAGGGCCATTACCGGAAGGACTACACCTCCGACTGGGAGTACAACCGCAGGGCAGGGGTGGATTTAATCAAAAACCGGGTGGACCTGGCACAGGCCCTGGGCGCTGCGGAGATCGTGCTCCATCTGTACGTCCCCTACATCACCATACAGAAGAAGCCGGAGGTCAAGGAGGACTTCTACGCCTGCGTCTTCAGGTCCCTGGACGAGCTGATGCCCTACTGCATGGAGAAAAATGTGCGGATCTGCATCGAGAACCTTTTCGACATGCCCGGGGAATACATGCTGGAGGCATGGGACAGGCTCTTCGGCAGATACCCTGAGGAATTCCTGGGGCTGTGCTATGACACCGGCCATGCCAACATGGTCTGGCGGGAGCAGGCGCCGGAGATCCTGGGGAGGTACGCCCACCGGCTGTACGCGGTACATATCCATGACAACAATGGGGCCATGGACTCCCATTGGATTCCCGGGGAGGGCAATATCCAGTGGGAAAAAGTGATGGAGACCATATCCCGGTCCGCGTATGAGGGGCCGCTTCTGCTGGAGCTGTCCACCAATGAGCTGGACCAGGCTGGATATCTGAGGAAGGCCCATGAGGCGGGATGCCGCCTGGACGGGCTCTATAAAAAGGGAAGAGCGGACGCATAGGACCACAGGGCGCACCCGCCCATCAATGGCGCGGGACGGGAAAGGACGGGAGAAAGGATGTTAAGGGACAGATATTTCAACAGCGGCCAGGAGCAAAAGGAAGATTTCCGCTTTTTTGACGCCCAGGTCCTGACGGACGGGGAGATCCTGCTGATGCTGGACAAGACCGTCCCGGGCAGCCCGGCGGAGAAGTGGCTCCCCTCCTATCATTTCACGATCTGCGACAGGGCAGGCCACAGGGCGGGGCAGTGCGACCTGCGGATAGGCTACAGCGAGGGCGTCTATTACGGAGGGAACATCGGATACCGGGTGGAGGAGCCCTACCGGGGGAACCATTACGCGGGGAAGGCCTGCCGCCTTCTGTTCCATCTGGCCAGGCGGCACGGGATGGACAGGCTGGTCATCACCTGCAATCCGGACAATTTCCCTTCCAGGAGGACCTGCGAATACGCGGGAGGGATCCTGCGGGAAATCGCAGATCTGCCGGAGGACAACGACATGCGCCGGGACGGGGAGACACGGAAATGCATCTATGAGTTTGCGATATAGAGATATGGAGCTGAATTGAAAAGCGCACAGGATGATGCTGTAATAGCGCAATGCAAAAAAGGGGAGCAGTCCCCTTGCGCCGATTCGGGGAAAGGGAAGCCGGGCAGGGTGCCCGACAGGATTCATATGCCGCAGATTGAGAATAGGGAAAAACGCAAAGAGGGGACAGGGGCAGACCGCATGGCCAATCTGGAGCTGCTGCGCTGTGTGGCCATGCTGATGGTGGTGGCGCTGCACTATCTGGGGAAGGGGGAGCTGCTGCCCGAGCTGACAGACAGCGGTATGGGGACTATGGGCATGGCCGCATGGCTCATGGAGAGCTTCTGCATCGTGGCCGTGAACGTCTATATGTTCATCAGCGGGTATTTCCTGTGCACCTCATCCTTCAAGCCCAGCCGCCTGGCGCAGCTATGGCTGCAGATATGGGCCTATTCCGTGGCCTTCGGGCTCATAGGCGCGCTGACGGGAGTGCTGCGGGAGGAAGTGTTCGATATCCACTATCTGCTGACAGTGCTGTTCCCGGTGACCATGGGGCATTACTGGTTCATGACGGCCTATGTCTTCCTGTACCTGCTCCTGCCCTTTGTGGGGATAGGGGTGAAAAAGATGTCGAAACAGCAGATGCAGCTGTCCCTGGCCCTGCTGCTGGCAGTCTTCTGCATCGTGAAGAGCGTGCTGCCCGTGCGCCTGGAGATGGACGCGCTGGGATACGACTGCCTCTGGTATCTGTGCGTTTTCCTGGCGGCAGCGTATGTGCGCCGGTTCGGCATCCCGTTCCTGGAGAAAAAGGGGCGGGGGCTTTTGCTGTACCTGGGAGGCTGCCTGCTGGTCTTTTGCGGGACATTTGTCCTGCGGGAGATATACCTGCGCACCGGAGGGCTGGGAAGCCGGATCAAGATGTGCCTGGAGTACAACCATGTGCTCCCTTTTCTGGCGGCTGTGGGCCTCTTCGGGGCGTTTTCCAGGCTGCGCGTACAGGGGAGGACGGCGAGGATCGTCAATGGGCTGGCCCCGTATACCCTGGGGGTCTATCTGCTCCATGAGAACATAGGGCTGCGCTATTCCTGGCAGGAGTGGCTGGGCGCCGGACATCTGGCGAAAGAGATGGCCCGGGGGACAGGCGGATTTGCCGGGATAGCCCGTCTGCTTGTGGGGACGATGGCGGCCGTGCTGGCCGTGTTCGTCTGCGGCGTCCTGGCGGACATGGCGCGGAAGCGGATTTTCGGCGGACTCCACAGGCTCTTGCTGAGGGCAGGCTTCTATCGGAGGCTGACGGAAAAGATAGAGAGAGCGGACGCGCTGTTCCGGGAAGCGTGACAGGGGCAGGAGCCTGGGGTCCGGGGACAGGAGTTTGGAGAAGGCAGCGCCCCTGATGGGGGATGCCGCAGAGGCCCGGGGCGTAAGAGGGGCTCAGGCAGCGTGGAGCAGGAGGCATGGGCGGAAAGGATTCTGGACGGAAATGGATATGAGGAACGAGAGGGACAGGCTGAGGAAATGGGGGAATCTGCTGGAGAACCTGGCAATCGTGGTTCTGGCGTTCTATCCCCTGCGGCATATGGACTGGGGACTGGATTTGTGGGATACCGGGTATAATTACGCGAATTTCCAATATATGGGCACGAAGCATATGGATTCCATGTGGCTCTTTTCCACGTATCTGGCCAATGTGGCGGGGAGCTGGCTGACCGGGCTTCCCAATGGGGAGACGCTGATGGGCATGAACCTGTATACCGGACTGTTCGCCAGCGCGCTGGCCCTCATGGGTTATTTTTTCTGCACCAGGAAGCTGAAGATGCCGAAGACGATCGTGTTCCTGGGGGAGATGGTGGCGCTGAGCTTATGTTGGTGCCCCACCGCATTGCTCTATAACTACCTGACCTATCTGCTTTTCCTGATTTCAACCATATTCCTCTATCAGGGCCTGACAAAAGAGAGAAAAGGGTATTTTGTGGCCGCCGGAGCGTTCCTGGGGGCCAATGTGCTGGTGCGCTTCTCCAACCTGCCGGAGATGGGGATGATCCTGGCGGTCTGGGCTTACGACCTTATCGTCTGGTTATCGGAAAAACGTCAGAAAACATGCGGAATGGCAGATTTATCTGAAAAACGTTTTAGAAAAGACGGAAAATGGGATGAAAAGACATTTGCGGCAGGTGCGGGAAGAGTTCCGGGGGAAGGGGGCTTCTGGCGGCGGACTGCCCGACATACGCTGTGGTGCCTGCTGGGATATGCGGGGGCGCTGGCGGCGGTCCTCAGCGATATCCATCTCCGCTACGGCTTCGGGGAGTATGCGGCGGGTATCAGCAGACTGTTCGCCATGACGGACAACGCGGCGGACTATAAGCCAGCGGCCATGATTCTGGGGATCCTTGGCCGCTACCGGGAGGAGCTGTACTGGATGGTCCGGATGGGAGCCATCGCCGCGGGGGGGACGGCGCTGTTCGCCCTGGCTGGATGGCTGGAGGGAATCCTCTGCGGGCATCCAGGTGGGAAGGGCATCGGTACGGCAAGGGAAACGGGGAAGAAGGATAAGACGGCGAGGCCGGATAAGCATGCAAAATGGGAGAAAGCGGCAGGAGAGGACAGGGCGCCTCTGGCTGCAGGAATCCTCCATACGGGGGTGCGCGTGCTGTGGATATTGGTGAGCATCGCCATGATCGGGTGGCTGTATCGGCGGGGATTCCTTTCCTTCTACTATTTCAGCTACGACTCCATCTGGCATGCCGGGCCCATATTCCTGATGCTGGCCATGCTGATTGCCGGAATCCGTATCCTGGACAGAAACGCCGCGAAAGAGGAAAAGCTGATCGGCGGCATGGTGATACTGATCATCCTGCTGACGCCCATCGGCAGCAACAACGGTGTCTTCCCCAGCCTGAACAACCTTTTCCTGGCAGGGCCCTATGTCCTGTGGGAGAGCTGGCGCTTCCTGCGGCATGTGGGAGAGTACAGGACAAAGGGGGGACTGGTGATTTCGGCCTTTCCCGCTAAGGGCGTGCTGACGGCGTTCCTGGCCATCTGTCTGTTCCAGTTCGGGGCCTTCGGGGCGAACTTCGCCTTCGCGGAGGGGACCGGGATACAGGACGCGGAGGTCGCCATAGACAACAATCCCATCCTGCGGAATATCAAGATGAGCCCTCAGAGGGCCCGGTGGATGGAGGAATTGAGCGCTTACGCCAATGAGGACGGGCTACACGGACAGGAGGTCATCCTGTACGGGGACATTCCCTCCATATCCTATTACCTTGCCATGCCCTCGGCCTTCAATCCCTGGAGCGACCTGGACTCCTACAGCCTGGAGACCATGGAGCGGGACATGGCGGTGCTGGAGGCGGAGGTCACGGAGAAGGGGAGAGACAAGCCTGTAATCATATTGGAGCACAGTTATGCCCTTTATGAGGAGAGCCTTGCCGACGGACAGAGGGGGACGGAGGATATTCCAGGGGAGGACAGCGAGGAGCTTTCTTGGGAGAAGCGGGAGGAGATGGAGGGCGACCCGAAGTGGAAGCGTCTGCTGGCATTCATGGATGCCTTCGGCTATGAACAGACCTTCCACAACGGGAAATTCGCGGTTTACCGCTAGAGCCTGTAAAACACAGTCCCACTGAAATTCCTGCTTACAGCAGCTTCACGCCCCTCTCATCCGCCTCCTTCATAATCTCCTCCGGCCAGAGCGAGCACTGCACCTCCCCGATGTGGGCCTTGCGCAGGAAGAACATGCAGATGCGGGACTGGCCGATGCCGCCGCCGATGGTGAAGGGCACTTCCTCGTGGATCACCGCCTGGTGGAAGGGGAGCTGTGCCCGCTCCATGCATCCGGCGGCCTCCAGCTGGCGCAGCAGCGCCTCCTTGTCCACCCGGATGCCCATGCTGGACAGCTCCAGGGCGATGTCCAGGACAGGGTAGTAGACGATGATATCCGCATTCAGGGCCCAGTCGTCATAGTCCGGCGCACGTCCGTCATGGGGCTTGCCGTTCCCCAGGGCCCCGCCGATCTGCATGATGCAGACAGCTCCCTTGGCCTTGGCTATGTAGTATTCCCGCTCCTTGGGCGTGTTGTCCGGGAACATCTCCTCCAGCTCGCCTGTGGTGACGAAGAAGATGTCGTGGGGAAGGATTTCTTCTATATAATCATAGTGGATGGACATGTACTTCTCCGTCTTGCGCAGCACCTTGTATACGGTGCGCACCACATCCTCTAAGGTGTCCAGGCTGCGCTGCTCCCGGGTGATAATCTTCTCCCAGTCCCACTGGTCCACATAGATGGAATGGATATTGTCCGGCTCCTCGTCCCTGCGGATGGCGCTCATGTCCGTGTAGAGCCCCTCCCCCGCGGAGAAACCGTACTTCTTCAGCGCGTAGCGCTTCCACTTGGCCAGGGAATGGACGATCTCCGCCTCCCGGCCGTCCTGGTGTCTGATGTCGAAGGACACAGGGCGCTCCACGCCGTTCAAATTGTCGTTGAGGCCGGACTTTGGATCCACCATCAGGGGCGCGGACACGCGCAGGAGGTTCAGCCGCTCCGCCAGAAGGGTCTGGAAGAAGTCCTTCACGCGCTTGATGGCCACCTGGGTGTCGTACAGGTCCAGGCCGGACTGGTAGTCTTTCGGGAATGCATTGCTTGACATATGGGTAATCCTTTCTACTTGATATATTGTTCTGTTCTGATCCTATGGTATGCGCTTCTTCCATATGGAATGCGCCCATCCTATTTTAACTGCTTTCCGGTGGATTTGGCAATAGTTTTTTCTGCCTCCCTTTATCCAATCAACACTTCCTTCCCCCGGAAGGCAAAGCCATATTTCCGGATTCGCTCCTCAGGAATGCCCTTCGCTTCAAGGGATGCCCCATACTTCATGTCCTCAATCTGCACCAGGGCCGACCGCACCGTATCCTCCAGCGTCTTCTCGCCATCTTCCGGGTCATGAACCTTGAACTCGATTATAATCGCATCGTCAGTACCCTTTTTATCACAGGGCTCCAGCAGCACGTCATATGGATTCGTCTTGAACGTAGCATTGAACAGCGTCCTGATGAATTCCACCATCTCTCCCCAGAACCCGCTGACATATGCCTCCTGCATGGGCGTATCGTACTCGTCCAGCAGGATGATGACCTTTTTCCCATAATAGCGGGAAAGGTAATCGGACAAAGCGTTCAGCGAATTGACCGCTATATAATCTTCCATTTCGGCAGAGACTTTCCGATAGATTTCTTTCTCATTTTCGTTCAGCAGACCGCTGCCTGGCAGAAAATCATATCGGTTATACAGGTTCGTGATAATATGGCACATCTGCTTTCTTGCTTTGGGAAAAGAAGACTCCTTCACATTGGCGAAAGAGAGGTTGATGACCGGACAGGTGCCCTGAAGCTGCCTGTAGGCTTCCTCCTGCCAGATGGCAAGGCCTTCGAACAGGTCCCCCTGACCGGCGTATTTTACGGAGAAAAAATATTCCAGCATGCTCATGTTCAGGGTCTTTCCGAAGCGTCTGGGACGGGTTATCAGGGTGACGGCGTTCCCGCTTTACCACCACTCCTTAATGAATGCTGTCTTATCCACATAAAAGTAATTATTTCGAACCAACTGTCCGAAATCCTGATGTCCGATACCCACTGTCCTCGCCATGCAAACACCTCCTCTGGAACATGCATTTGATGATGTTCCGCATTGGGTCAGGCCTATCCCTTCATCTTTTGCATGTGCGTATGCACTATCCGCTCTGGATATGCTCTTCCTTTCTATTATTATATCACGTCCTTTTGGGGCCAACAATCATTTTTGAAACTATTGTTGTCCTTGCTTATGGAAGTTTTTCCGATTTTTGTAAAAAATGCTTGCAGAATCAGAACGTATGTGCTAAACTTTAAAAAGAACATATGTTCTTTTATATAAATGGCATGGACGAGGGGTGCGGGAAAGTGGAATATCTGGTAAGCAAAGGGGAAATGCCCCTGGAGGACAAACTGAATATACTGACGGACGCGGCCAAGTATGACGTGGCCTGTACCTCCAGCGGCGTGGATCGCAAGGGGGACGGCAAGAGCATCGGCAACTGCGTGGCGGCGGGCATCTGCCACAGCTTCTCCGGGGACGGCAGATGCATCTCCCTCCTGAAGATCCTGATGACCAACGAATGCATCTTCGACTGTAAATACTGCCGCAACCGCCGCTCCAACGATGTCCCCAGGGCCACCTTCACCCCGGAGGAGATATGCACCCTGACCATGGAGTTCTACCGCAGGAACTACATCGAGGGCCTGTTCCTGAGCTCCGGCATCATCGGAAACCCCACCTTTACCCAGGAGCTGATTTGCCGCACGGTGTGGCTTTTGCGGAACCGCTACCGGTTCAATGGCTATGTCCATGTGAAGGCCATTCCAGGGGCTGCGCCGGAGATCATACAGCAGACCGGCTTCCTGGTGGACAGGATGAGCGTCAACTTAGAGCTCCCCACAGCGGAGGGCCTGCGCAGCCTGGCGCCCAATAAGCACCGGAAGAGCATCCTGACCCCCATGCGGCAGATCCAGACCGGCATCCAGGTGAACCGGAACGACCTGGTGCTGTACCGCAATGCGCCTAAGTTCGTGGGAGGAGGCCAGTCCACCCAGATGATCATCGGTGCCACGCCGGAGAGCGATTATCAGATCATCAATGTGGCGGAGAGCCTTTATCAGAAATTCGACTTAAAGAGGGTCTTCTATTCGGCCTTCGTGAACGTCACCGGGGACAAGAGCCTGCCCGCCCTGCCGGGAGGGCCGCCTTTGCTGCGGGAGCACAGGCTGTATCAGGCGGACTGGCTGCTGCGGTTCTATGGCTTCCGGGCGGAGGAGCTGCTGGATGAGAAGCGTCCCTACTTCAATGTGATGCTGGATCCAAAGGAGGACTGGGCGGTGCGCCATCTGGAGCGCTTTCCGGTGGAGATCAACCGCGCTCCTTTAGAGGAGCTGCTGCGGGTGCCCGGCATAGGGGTGAAGAGCGCGGGACGGATCGTGGCGGCCCGCAGGAGCGGCAGCCTGACTTTTCCTGATTTAAAGAAGATCGGGGTGGTGCTGAAGCGGGCGCTGTATTTCATCACCTGCAGCGGCAGGATGATGTACCCTGTGAAGATAGAGGAGGATTACATCGTGCGCAACCTTACCACCGAGAAGGACAGGGTGCGGTTCGGCAGCGACGGCATGAGCTATAAGCAGCTGTCGCTGTTCGACGATGTCGAATTCAACCGCCCTGTGACGGTCATAGAGCGGCAGCAGGCGGCGGTGGGGCAGTTGTGAGGGACAGGCATGCGAGGCAGCGGTGGGGGTAGTTGTGAAGGACAGGCATGCGAGGCAGCGGTGGGGGCAGGTGTGAAGGACAGGCATGCGAGGTGGTGATGGGGCAGTTGTGAGGGGCAGCTCTGCGAGGCGGTGATGGAGCAGCTGTGAAGGACAGGCATGCGAGGCGGCGATGGGAGTTGTGAGGGACAGGCATGCAAGGTAGCGGTGGGGGCAGTTGTGAGGGGCAGCCGTACAAGGCAGCGGAGGAGTTGTGAGAGATAGCCATGCAAGGCAGCGGTGGGGGAGTTGTGAGGGGACAGCCCTGCAAAGCGGCGGTTGAAAGAGGCTGAATGCAGGCGGCAGACCCGGGGAACACACAGCCCATTGCGGAAGACGCGGCATATGCCCCGGAGGGAGCCGGGAAGGGATACAGAGAAAAAAGAGGGAGAAAGGAAATGCCCATGATTGTATACAGATGCGAGGACACCCTGGAGAGCGTCTTCACGGCAATCTACCAGGCGTATGAGGAGAAGCGGAATCACGATGACACAATCCTCAGCCTTACGGACGATCCCCTGCTGTTTGCGGAGGACATCCCCGTGACGGCGGACGAGGAGAAGACCCGCAAGGTCATGCGGACTCTGGAGCGGCGCTTCGGCAGGGAGGATTGTGAACGGCTGGCCATGGCGCTGGCCTCGGAGGACGAGGGGAAAGCGCAGGCGATTTACCGCACCGTGGTACAGGGGCTGCGGGGGAGGTGCCGCCCGGGGCATCTCTTCGACAATCTGGCGGACGTTTGGGTGCACAGGGCCTTCGCGCTGGCCCGGGGCGTATCCACGGAGGTGGGCCATCAATTGCAGTTCATAAGGTTCCAGGAGCTGGAAAACGGCATGCTGTTTTCCAGGATAGGGCCGAAGAACGACGTGGTCGTCTTCGTTATGCCCCATTTCGCCGACAGGCTGCCCATAGAGAATTTCGTCATCTATGACGAGAAGCGGAATCTGTTCGGGATACATCCGGCCAGGAAGCCCTGGTATCTGCTTCGGGGGGAGGAAGCGGACAGGCCGCAGAACCTTCGCTACTCGGACAGGGAACAGGAGTACCAGGAGCTTTTCCGGCAGTTCTGCCATACCATAACCGTAGAGGGACGGGAGAACCGGAAGCTCCAGAGAGGCATGCTGCCTTTGCGGTTCCGGGAATATATGGTGGAGTTCCAGTGACAAAATGCAAAAGGGCTCTCCGTGTCAGATAGATTCGGTGCTATCTGAGCGGGGAGTTTTGTGCTATACTTATAAACGTATATGTATGTATTAGCGGGGAAGCAAGGAATAGGCTCTCGGAATTTCAGAAAGCAGAATCAGGCATTGTTGCAGGACGGCATCTGGAGAAGTGGAGGAATCGTTCCCAAGGATTTCCAGAAAACCGCGTGATACGTAGCCTGGAGATTCCGAGAGGATATAGGATATATATAGGGGACAGAGCGATGGGAGAGGAAAGCGCAGGAATGATGGAAGATATGAGAGAAACGGAACCGCTGGAGGAGGTGCGCGTATCCGTGCGCAGGCTGGTGGAATTCATCCTGCGCCACGGGGACATCGACAACCGCCGCCATGTATCTCCGGATAACGCCATGCAGGAGGGCGGCCGTGTCCACCGCATGATCCAGCGCAGGATGGGCGCGGAATACCAGGCCGAGGTGCCGCTGAAGATGACCTTTCCCGGGCAGGGCTACATGCTCAGCGTGGAGGGGCGGGCGGACGGCATCATCCATAAGGACGGCAAGGTCACCATCGATGAGATCAAGGGGACCTACCGCGACATCGCCAGGCTGAGAGCCCCTCTGCCGCTGCACATGGCCCAGGCCAAGTGCTACGCCTATCTGTACGGTTCGCGCCAGGGGCTGGAGAGGGTGGGCGTGCGCCTGACCTACTGCCACATGCCCTCCGGGGAGATCCGATATTTCCACGAAGAATACGAATTTGACAGCCTGGCGGAATGGTTCGATGGACTGCTTGCCGCTTATCGGAAATGGTCTGACTATTCCTGGAAGTGGCGGGGCATCCGCGGAGATTCCATCCGGGGGCTGGAGTTCCCCTTCCCCTACAGGGAGGGGCAGAGGGAGCTGGCGTCCCATGTGTACAGGACGATTTATCATAAGAAGAAACTCTTCCTGGAAGCCCCCACGGGAGTGGGCAAGACCATCTCCACCGTCTACCCGGCCGTCCAGGCCATGGGGCAGGGGATGGGGGAGAAGCTCTTCTACCTGACTGCCAAGACCATCACCAGGACAGTGGCGGAGGAGGCCATAGACATCCTGCGGGGGAAGGGCCTGCGTCTGAAGAGCGTCATCCTCACCGCCAAGGAGAAGATCTGCTTCATGGAGGAGACCGAGTGCAACCCGGAGTCCTGCCCCTACGCAAAGGGGCATTACGACAGGGTCAACGACGCCGTGTTCGACATGCTGAACCGGGAAGAACGCTTCGACAGGGGGACCATCGAGGCCTATGCCGCCAGGCACATGGTCTGTCCCTTTGAGATGTGCCTGGACGCCAGCCTCTTTGCCGATGCGGTCATCTGCGACTACAATTACCTCTTCGACCCCCATGTGTACCTGAAGCGCTTCTTCGGGGAGGGCGCGGCCGGAAACTACATCTTCCTGATCGACGAGGCCCACAACCTGCTGGAGCGGGGCAGGGAGATGTACAGCGCCGTGCTCTATAAGGAGGCTTTCCTGGAGCTGTCCAGGGAACTGAAAAAGACACTTGTGTCACAAAAAGGAAGGAAGGGGAAAAGGGGCAAAAACACTGAGGTTTCCGGCCAGATGGACTTAAATATGACACTTGTTTCGACACGTGTGTCAGAAGTTTTGGACGGTATGGAAGAAGGCGGATGTGCCGAAGCCTCCGGTGACGATTCCGGCCTGCCGGAGACCGCCTGCGGGGATGGTGCCTACGGGAATCCGGGCGGGTCCTCCGGGGCCAGGAGCGTCCTGGCCAGACAGGGGTACGGTGAGAAGCTGATCTACCATCTGGAGAAATGCAACCGGGAGCTTCTGGCCTTGAAGCGTCAGTGTGAGGACTACTGCGTCGTGGAGAGCATAGAGGCGTTCACGGAGAGCCTGATGCGGCTCCGCACTGTCCTGGAGGACTACCTTTCAGAGCAGGAGGAGGGGGAGCTGCCCGTCCGGGAGCTGCTGTTGGAATTCTACTTTGCGGTGAGCCATTTCTTTACCGTCTACGACCTGCTGGACGAGAGCTATGTGAAATATACCCAGCTCTGCGATGACGGCAGCTTCTTCCTGAAGCTCCTGTGCGTGGACCCGGGCGGGAACCTGAGAAGCTGCATGCAGCGGGGCCGCAGCACGATTCTGTTCTCCGCCACCCTGCTGCCCATCCAGTATTATAAGAAGCTGCTGGGCGGGGAGCCGGAGGACTATGAGGTCTACGCCAGGTCCGTATTCCAGCCGGACAGGCGGGGGCTGTTCATCGCAGCCGATGTGACCAGCAAGTACACCAGGCGATCCGAGGAGGAATACGAGTGCATCGCCCGCTATATCGAGGAGATCGTCAAGAACCGCCACGGCAACTACATGGTCTTCTGCCCCTCCTACGCCTTCCTGCGGATTATCCACGGGAAGTATGTGGATAACTTCGGGGGAGAGGACAGGGAGTGCATGCTCCAGAGCGAGTCCATGAGCGAGGCGGACAGGGAGGCCTTCCTGGACCGCTTCCGCGCCGCACCAGGCGCATCTTCGGAGGTTACTCCAGGCGCATCTCCAGGGGTTGCCTCCAGCACATCTCCGGAGGTTGTCCCAGGCACATCTCCAGGGGTTGCCCCAGGTGCATCTCCGGAGGTTGCTCCTAACGCATCTCCAGGGGTTGCCCCAGGCGCATCTCTGGAGGTTGCCCCTAACGCATCTTCAGGGGTTGCCTCAGGCACATCTCCAGAGGTTGCCCCTAACGCATCACCAGGGGTTGCCCCCGGCGATACAGCGGAAGGCCCCGACCGCGTCCTCATAGGCTTCTGCGTGCTGGGCGGGATATTCGGCGAGGGCATCGACTTGAAGCGCGACAGCCTGATCGGGGCCATCATCATAGGCACCGGCCTGCCCCAGGTCTCCCAGGAGAAGGAGATTCTGAAGTCCTGCTTCGACGCGGGGGCGGAGAACGGCTTCGACTACGCCTACCGGTATCCCGGCATGAACAAGGTGCTGCAGGCTGCCGGGCGGGTCATCCGCACCGCAGAGGACGTGGGCATCATCGCCCTGCTGGATGAGCGCTTCCTGCAGCCCGCCTACCGCAGGCTCTTCCCCAGGGAGTGGGAGCGGTTCGAGACCGTGACGGTCAATGAAGTGGCGAAGCGGGTGGAGCGCTTCTGGGATGAGTGGCTGTAAGGGTTTGCGGCATCCGCCATATCCTACCCCGGCCTGTGGAAAGTGGGGATGCCTCCACAGGGGAAATGTGGAAATGACATGCAGTGTATCAAAAATGACAGATGTGTAAATGTGGATAACTCTGTGGATTTTGTGGATTTTTTGGGGATGGGCCTTCCATAAAATGACATTCGGATCAAGTTATCCACAAAAAGGCCTCGAAAAAGCCTGAAAACAGAACTGAACCGGTCAATCTAAAAGCCAATGAAAAAGTTGGCGGAATTCGGAAAAATAGTGTTGACATATGATATTATATGGCGTATAGTATAGGCATCAGCTAATATTATACGCCATATAATATTGTATGGCAGTATAGTGTTACAGAAGGTAAGGAGCGGATTGAATGGTATTTAACACAGGCGCAGCGCTTTTGGATGCCATCGTGCTGGCCGTTGTGTCCAAGGAGCCGGAGGGGACCTACGGGTACAAGATCACCCAGGAGGTCAGGCAGGTTATCGAGCTGTCGGAATCCACGCTTTATCCTGTGCTGCGGAGGCTGCAGAAGGATGAATGCCTGGAGATCTACGACATGGAATGCGCGGGCAGGAACAGGCGCTATTATAAGGTAACCAGCAGGGGCTGGGCGCAGCTGCATCTGTACGAGAGCGAATGGCGGAGGTATGCTGACAAAATTACGGGATTATTTGAGGGAAGGATAGGACTATGAACAGAGCGGATTTTATGAACCAACTGGAAAGCCTGCTCACGGGCATCGCAACCACGGAGCGGGAGGAGGCGATTCAGTATTACAATGACTACTTCGATGACGCCGGGGCGGAGAACGAGCAGGAGGTCATAGAGGCGCTGGGCAACCCGGCCCGGGTGGCGGAGAACATCAAGCGCGACCTCCTGGACAGCGGCTATGGGAAGAAGCCCGCGGGCAAGGCAAAGGCCTCCGACCGGGCGCTGATGGAGTACGGCCAGAGCGACCCGGGCGGGGAGGCGGACACCGGGGAGGATGCGGATGCCGGACATGCGGCCGCCGCCGGACAGGGAAGCGGGAATTTCACCGCAGGCCGGGAGGACAGGACCGCCGGGGAGTCCGCCGGAGCTGCCTGGAACGGCAGAGGCGGCCCGGGCGGCGCACAGGCCGGGACAGCGTCCAATGGGGCTGGCTGGAACCCCTTTGAGGGTTACGGGAGGAGCGCCGAGAGCGCCCCGCCGGAGGAGGACGCCTACAGGTGGAGCCATGACACTGCCGGGTGGTTCGGGGAGAAGCCCGAAAAGGAGAGGAAAGAAGCCATGCCCGCCTGGGCCATCGCCCTGCTGATTACGGTGCTGGTATTCGGATTCCCGGTGTACGGCGGCGTGTTCATGGGAATTCTGGGGCTGCTGCTGGGGTGGTTCGGCACCATTCTTGGCCTCGGCGTGGGCGCGATTACCCTGCTGGTCCTGTTCCTGGTGCTGGCGGTGGTAGGCATCCTCTGCCTGTTCATCAATCCATGGGTGGGGATAGCCCTGGTGGGGGCAGGCCTGCTGGTGGGGTGTTTCGGCATACTGCTGATGATGCTGACCGTGGCCATGGCAGGAATCGCCACGCCCGCCATCTTCCGGGGGATTTTTGGGCTGTTTGGCTTTGTGAAGCGCAAATGCCTGGCGTTGGCCGGCAGATAGGATGGATTCGCGGGAGCTGAGGCTTACGGCTGGAGGCAGCCGAGGCGGAAAGGACTGGATATAATAATGAAGAGATTCATGAAGGGCTGTGCGATCACAGCATTGATATTTTGGGTAACAGGCATGGTGCTGGCGGTGGTGGGCGGCAGGATTGCAGGGGACATGGCCATCGCCCGGGCAGTGGAGCAGGCAACGAAGGGAAGGGTGAGGATAGATTCCGACAGCGTCAGGAGCTGGGGCAGGCATGGCCTGGGAGGCTGGATCCTGGAAATGATGGACCTGCACTTTGACGGCTCGACCGACACCATAGACGAAGTCGCGGGCAGTGCCGCGGACTACGGCTATGATGAGGGCCGATACGATGACATGGATTGGCCCGAAGACGACCACGAGGTAGAGTTTTCCAGTGACAGGCATATCTTCAGCGGGGATGTGGAGATGTTCTGCCCCGGGGAGGGTATCCGGAACCTGGAGATCGACATAGGAGGCTGCTGGTTCCAGACAGCGGATTCCCCGGACGGGGAGGTGTACCTGGAGGCGGAGAATGCCTATAAGTTCCAGGGCTATGTGGACGGCGACACCCTGCATGTGATATCCACCAGCAGGCTGCCCTCGGACGCGGGGGACTGCCATATTACCCTGTACCTGCCCAGGGATTATCGGTTCCATGAGGTAGAGATGGAGTTGGGGGCCGGGCAGATGAACCTCGGGACGCTGTATGCCGACAGCGCATCGCTGGAGGTGGGCGCGGGCCAGATTATCGTGTACGACAGGGCGGAGATATCGGACCTGGAGGTCAGCGTGGGAGTGGGCAGCATCGACCTGGGCGTCCTGGAGGCAGATGAGCTGGAGGTAGAGGTAGGCATGGGGGCGTTTGTGGTGACCGAGGCGGATATCAGGCGCGGCGCCGATGTGAACTGCTCCATGGGCAGCGTGGACATGACGGTGCGGGGCCGGGAGAGCGACTTCAACTACGAGGTGGAATGCGCTATGGGTGCCATCAATCTGGGGGAATGGGAGTATGCGGGCCTTGGCCAGGAGAAGAAGATTGACAACGGTGCGTCCAGGAAGGTAAAGCTGGAATGTTCCATGGGATACATCGACATGCGGTTCATGGAGTGAAGATAAAAAAGTTCCACCTGTGCGGTGGAAAAAGTTTGCAAAAAAGCCTGCAGAGTGGATATGCCACCCTGCAGGCTTTTGCGCGGGCTCATTCAGCACTCAGATTTCCACGGACAGCCCGGACTTCCGCAGCGCCGGCCGCAGGGCCAGATAGAAGACAGAGGCCGCAATCACTGCCACGACGGCGTTCACCCCTGTGGTGAGGGCGGCGATTTTCGCCAGAGCGGCCGCGATGTCCTGGGGCACGCCCAGGAGATAGGTCTTGTAGAAATACCCCACCAGAGGGTCGGCCACCACATTGAAGGCCATGCCGCAGAAGGCGGCGGCAACCGTGGCCATGGCCGCCTTCCTGCCGTCCCGGGCCTGGTTCAGATGGCAGATTCCGTGTGCCACCAGCCCGACAATCAGTCCGATGCACAGCTTCAGGAAGAAGGTCTTGGGCGCGCTGGTCACATAGGACGTGGTCAGGTCGGCGATGGTCATGCCGACCGCTCCGGCCAGGCCGCCCCAGTAGCCGCCCAGCAGCAGGGCCGCCAGCACGCAGAACACATTGCCGAAGTGGAAGGCGGTCTTCTCGGGCCCAACGGGGATGTCGATTTTGAAGAAGGCGAAGCCGATGTAGCAAAGGGCCGCCAGCAGCCCTGCCTGGGCCAGGCGCTTTACGTCCGCCTGCCGGGAGCCGGAGCTGCGTCTGCCGATGACGGCATTGTAGATTCCCCTGGCCGTCAGCAGGATGGCGAAGAATACAAGCGTCAGGCCGTAGGAATAGGGACGCTCCAGCGACAGCTTCTCAGCGGAGAGCTGCTCTGACTGGGCGGTGAGGGCCTCTAAGTCCCCTTCCTGCGTCCCCTCCTTTACGGCGCCGATCTGGGCCTTGACCTCGGACAGCTGCGCACCTGTGACAGTGGATTCCCGGTAGCTGGTGTTGTAGGTGTATACGGAAAAGAGGATGCCTGCGATTAATAAAACAGCCCCGATTATCAACAGACTGTAGCTTTTCTGCCTTTCCGCTGTTCCATGATTCTGATTCCTGCTCATATAATTTATCTCCTTATGACTTATATTTGGGCCTTTTTTGTTTTTCCGTGGCTGTCTATGCGCCTGACCGGAAAGGTTTGCAAAAAGCGCCTATTTGTAATATAATATAACTAAATTCTCCAGGAGTCAAGAGCGTTGCCCGGACGGTACAGGGCCGGGTTTCAGAAGGGGAAAGCTATGCAGTCTTTGGAATTATATGAACAGAAAATCATCAGCGATGCGGAGTTTCCGGTGCAGATGTTCGTCAACGATGTGGGCAAGAAGGTCTGGTACTTCACCCAGCACTGGCACGAGCACATCGAGCTCCACTATGTGCTGGAGGGCAGGACCACCCTGCGGCTGGGGCAGCGGGAGATCCTGGCCGGGGAGGGGAACCTGGTGGTGGTCAACAGCAACGAGCTCCACGCGGGCTACTGTGACGGAACCCATATGCGGGTATTGGTCATCATATTCGACATGGGGGATTTCTACAAGGAGCTGGCAGACAAGAACGTAATCTTCCAGTCCCTGGTGGAGCGGGACGAGACCATAGACGCCATCATGTCCGCCATCCAGAAGGAATACAGCGAGCAGAGGATTGGCTACCGCCTGATCTGCAAGGGGGAGCTGCTCCACCTAATCGTCCACCTGGCCCGGGAGTACGCCGCGGAGGTGCTCACGGAGCGGGAGAGCGATAGCAGAAAGAGACGCTTGGAGAGGCTCAACACCGTGCTGGACTACATCCAGTCCAACTACACCAAGCAGATTAGCAACAGGGAGCTGGCGGACATTATCCACTTAAGCGAGGACAGGTTCAACCATCTGTTCAAGGAGAGCATGGGAATGCCGCCGCTCCAATACATGAACGAGGTCCGCATGAAGAAGGCCATGAACCTGCTCAAGAGGAAGGAGGGCACGGTGGTGGAGATTGCGGACAGCGTGGGGTTCACGGATTACAACCATTTCGGGCGGCAGTTCAGACGGTATTACGGCTGTGCGCCCTCGGAGATCCTGAAAAAATAAACAGCAGAATCGTATGTATAAACAGCAGAAAGAATCTTTCTTCTTCTGCTGTCTTTTTTTATAATCAGTTTAAAATGAGAAATCGCATTCCTCGGTAGAATGCATAAAGGAAACGGAGGAGATATCATGAAATTAGGAACATTGACGGTAGCACTGGGAGACCTGCCCTTTGACCAGGCGTGTAAGTTCCTGGCGGAGAGGGGCGTGCAGATGGTGGAGATTGGCTGCGGCGGCTTCCCCGGCAAGGCCCACTGCGACGCTGCGGAGCTTCTGGCCGACGAGGGGAAGCGGGAGAAGTTCATGGAGACGCTGGACAAGTACCATCTGGAGATTAGCGCCCTGAGCAGCCACGGCAACATGGTGCATCCGGATCCGGCCGTGGCGGAGAGCTTCGAGAGGGATTTCGACAACGCCATTCTGCTGGCGGAGAAGCTGCATGTGCCCGTGGTGAACACCTTCTCGGGATGTCCCGGCGGCAGCAAAGAGGACAGGACGCCCAACTGGGTCACCTGCCCCTGGCCGGATGACTTCAGCCAGATTCTGGAGTACCAGTGGAACGAGGTGTTGATTCCCTACTGGAAGAAGAAGGTGGAGTTCGCCAAGGCCCATGGGGTGTCGAAGATTGCCTTTGAGCTGCATCCCGGCTTCTGTGTCTACAATACCAGGACCATGCTGCGGATCCGTAGGGAGGTAGGGCCCGAGATCGGCGCGAACTTCGACCCCAGCCATCTAATCTGGCAGGGTATGGATCCCTGCACTGCCATCCGGGAGCTTGGAAAGGAGGGCGCTATCTTCCATTTCCACGCCAAGGATACCAAGGTGGATCCCAGGAACACTGCCGTCAACGGCGTGCTGGACACCACCCATTACGGGGAGGAGTTGGAGAGGTCCTGGATCTTCCGCACGGTGGGCTATGGCAACGGCGAGGAGTACTGGAGGAACATCGTCTCCGAGCTGCGCATGGCAGGCTATGACTACGCCATCAGCATCGAGCACGAGGACGGCCTCATGTCCGGCAGGGAGGGGCTGGAGAAGGCAATCAGCTTCCTGAAGAATGTATTGATATACGAGGACCGGGGCGCTATGTATTGGGCCTAAAACAGTAAAGCGGGGAAAGCCGTCGCGCAGCGACTTAAAAATAAAGTCGCGAAGGCGTACGAGAGCAAATTTCATGAGAGAAATTACGAATGAAATTTGACTCTCCGGTGTGTGCGCCAAAGAGACTTTAGCCTTTAGAGCCGTCGCGCAGCGACTTAAAAATAAAGTCGCGAAGGCGCACGAGAGCAAATTTCATGAGAGAAATTACGAATGAAATTTGACTCTCCGGTGTGT
>NZ_CAJUCP010000012.1:73799-111175 GCF_910585425.1 uncultured Acetatifactor sp.
GCGCCAAAGAGACTTTAGCCTTTAGAGCCGTCGCGCAGCGACTAAAATAGGAGGTAATGATGATGAAGCATAAAATGGCCATCGTAGGCTTTGGAGGGATGGCGGGATGGCATTATGATGAGATTCAGACCATTGAGGGTCTGGAGATTGCCGGTATCTGGGACATCAAGGAGGAGAGGCGTGACTATGCCGCCCGGGAGAAGGGGCTCCATGTGTACGGCAGCCTGGAAGACCTGCTGGCGGATTCGCAGACGGATCTGGTGCTGATTGCCACGCCCAACGATGTACATAAGCCCGTGGCAATCGCCGCCATGGAGGCCGGGAAGAACGTGATCAGCGAGAAGCCCATCACCTTAAGCTCCGCGGATCTCCAGGAGATGATAGACGCGTCGGAGCGGACAGGGCGTTTCCTCACGGTCCATCAGAACAGACGCTGGGACGAAGATTACCTGACGGTGAAGAAGATACTGGAGGAGGGGAAGCTGGGCGAGCTGTTCCGCATCGAATCCAGGGTACACGGCTCCAGGGGCATCCCCGGAGACTGGAGGCAGGAGAAGGAGCATGGCGGCGGCATGATTCTGGATTGGGGCGTGCACCTCTTGGATCAGCTGCTGCAGATGTTCGCCCTTGTGCCCATAAAGAGCGTATACGGGGTGGAGACCCATGTGACCAACCAGCTTGTGGACGACGGCTTCTACACGGAGATTGCCTTTGAGAACGGTGTCACCGCTTTGGTGGAGGTGGGCACCAGTAATTTCGTCTCCCTTCCCAGGTGGTACGTGATGGGGGCGGACGGCACGGCCGTCATCGAGGACTGGGCCCTGAACGGGAAAATCGTGCGGGCCTCCGGTGTGGACGAGAAGGACGTGGCCCCTGTAATCACCGCCGCGGGCCTGACCAAGACCATGGCCCCCAGGAGGGACGACAGCATCTTCACTGAGGAGCTGCCCAAGGTGGAGAGCGACGTGCGGGACTTCTATTACAATGTGATGGCCGTGCTGGAGGGCAGGGAGGAGAGCCTGATCCGTCTGCCGGAGGTGATGAGGGTCATGAAGCTCATGGAGGCGATCCACAGATCCGCCGAGACGGGAGAAGTGGTAAAAGAGGCCATATAAAAGATACGCGACAGCGGGAAAGGCATGGGGACGGATTCGTATGGGTAAGATGGGAATTGCCGCACAGGTGTATTCCGTGCGGGACGAGGCGCAGAAGGACTTCCCGGGAACCATGAGGGCCCTGAAGGAATACGGCTATGAGGGCGTGGAGCTTGCAGGGCTGTACGGCCAGAGCCCTGAGGCAGTGAGGGACTGCCTGAAGGAAGCGGGGCTTGTGGGCATCAGCGCCCATGTGGGGCTGGAGCCCTTCCAGGAGGACATGGAGGGAACGGTGAAGGCCTATGAGACCATAGGCTGCAAGTACATCGGGATTCCCGGAATGTCCCTGGACTGCCACTATGGCGGGGAGAAATTCCAGGAGACCTGCCGGTTCATCGAGAAGCTGGCGGAATGCTGTGAGGCGCATGGAATCATATTGATGTACCACAACCATGACTTCGAATTCGGGAAGACGGACAGGGGAACGTATTTCCTGGACGAGCTGTTCGGAGCAGTGGACGCGGAGCACCTGCAGACGGAGCAGGATACCTGCTGGGTGAAGGTAGGCGGGGTAGACCCGGTGGCCTATCTGGAGAAGTACGCAGGGCGCTGTCCCGTGGTACATATGAAGGATTTTCGCAGGAATGGCGGGGAAGTGGAGCAGTACCCCCTGGGAGAGGGGGAGCAGGACAATGCCGCCATCGTGAAGAAAGCGGAGGAATGCGGCACGAAGTGGCTGGTGGTGGAGCAGGACGACCACCCTTACGGGGAGCCCATGGAAAATATGGCAAAGAGCGCCAAATATCTGAGGGGGCTTCAGGATTCATAGGAACCGGGACCGCATATTCCTGCAGGGAGAGGCAGGCTTGCCGCTTCAGGCAGAGGCCCGGCATCCCGGGAGAGACATGGCAGACAGCAAGAACCAGCGCCTGCCCGTGGGGCTGCAGCGCGGCGCGGGCGGGTGTGGAGCATAAAACAAGGAGGACCTTACAATGAGGAAATTGAGAGTAGGAATCGTAGGCTGCGGGGGAATCGCCAACGGAAAGCATCTCCCCGCAATGAAGAGGAACGGGAACTTCGAGTTCGTGGCGTTCTGCGACCTGATCGAGGAGAGGGCCCAGAAGGCCAAGGAGGAGTACGGCACAGAGGACTCCAAGGTGTATACTGATTACAATGACCTGTTGAAGGAGGACATCGAGGCCGTATATGTGCTGACCCCCAACAGCGTCCACGCCCCTGTGAGTATCGCCGCCATGGAGGCGGGGAAGAACGTCATGTGCGAGAAGCCCATGGCGAAGACCTATGACGAGGCCAAGAAGATGGTGGAGACCGCGGAGCGCACAGGCAAAGTCCTCACCATCGGCTATCAGAGCCGCTACCGCGGGGATTCCGCCTATCTGAAGAAGGCCTGCGTGAACGGGGATTTGGGTGAGATCTATTATGCCAAGGCCCATGCCATCCGCAGGAGGGCCGTTCCCACCTGGGGCGTGTTCCTGGATGCGGAGAAGCAGGGCGGCGGGCCGCTGATTGACATCGGGACCCATGCGCTGGACCTGACCCTGTGGATGATGGACAATTACGAGCCTGAGATGGTGGTGGGCTCCGTGTACCGCAAGCTTGCCGACCAGAAGGGGGACACCGGCAACGCTTGGGGCGACTGGGATCCGGAGGTCTACACCGTAGAGGATTCCGCCTTCGGCTTCATCAAGATGAAGAACGGCGCCACCATCGTGCTGGAGTCCTCCTGGGCGCTGAACAGCCTGGACACCAACGAGGCCAAGACGTCCCTGTGCGGCACCAAGGCAGGGGCGGACATGCTGGACGGCCTCCGCATCAACCGCGTCAACTACGGCAAACAGTGCGTGGAGAAGCCCGCCCTGGCAGCCGGCGGCGCGGCGTTCTATGACGGGATTTCGGAAGCGCCCGAGGATGTGGAGCAGAGGGTATTCTACAATGCCATCGTGAACGGTGAGCCACTGACCGTGGAACCCAGGCAGGCCATGGTAGTGACCCAGATTCTGGAGGCCATCTATGAGTCCGGCAACACAGGGAAGCCCGTGTTCTTTGACTGAGTTCGGCCTGAGCTTTGCAGCCGCGGCTGACGGACAGCGCATCCCGGCAGACCGGGGCATTGTCCGGGCAGCCGGGCGTCAGGGCACTGATATGGAATAATGCACCGCGGTTTCCCCGGCGTCCGCCTTGGGATGCCGGGAACCGGCGGATTGCGGAAAGGCATGGAAAACGATATGAAGCTAGGAAGAATCGCATGGTTCGAGGAGAAGGACTTCCAGAGCGCCAGGGAACGCGGCATGGCCTTCATCGAGCTGGACGTGAACGACAGGGCTCAGGAATTCCTGGACAATGTGGAAGCCATCCGTGAGAGGAGCGCGAAGTACCAGGTGCCCGTGGGGGCCGTGGGCAGATGGGGGAGCGACCGCATCTGCAAGGAGGGCATCTGCCAGGAGGAGCTGGAGCTGGAATACAGGCTGATCGATGCCGCGGCGCAGTTGGGGTGCGGCGTGTACATCACCGGCTGCAACAAGGTGGAGGAGCTGTCCTACTATGAGAACTGCGGGCTGGCCATCTCCTATTTTGAGAAGCTGATCGCCCACGGGGCCGAGAAGGGCGTGAAGATAGCGGTGTACAACTGCCGCTGGAACAATTTCGTCTGCGACCCCATGGCGTACACTGTCATCATGGGATATCTGAAGGACCTCTATATCAAATACGATCCCTCCCACTGCATCTACGCGGGCGGGGACTACCTGCAGGAGACCAGGGACTGGGGCGACCGCTTCCTCCATGTCCACCTGAAGGGCTCCCTGATCGTAGGGGGAGAGCGCTATGACGATCCCCCCGCGGGCCTGGATCAGACCAACTGGGGCGCGTTCCTGGCCATCCTCTACGCAAAGGGCTACGACAAGTGCCTGAGCATCGAGCCCCACTCCGCCAACTGGAGGGGAGAGCTGGGCGAGAAGGGAATCGACTTTACCATTCAGTACTTCCGGAACCTGATGCTGAAGGACTGAGCCGGGGCCCATAAGATACCTGAAATGCACGGAAAAGGAGCTGCCACGTAGATGTGGCGGCTCCTTTCTCTTTCTGCCGGCACAGTCCAAGGACCACGCCGGGAGGGCAGCCCCAAGACCGCCGGGGGCAGCCGAAGACCATGCCAGGGCAGCCGGAGGGCAGGCCAAAGACCGTGCGGAGGGCAGCCGGGGAACAGGCCCAAGACCGCGCCAGGGCAGCCGGGAAACAGGCCCAAGACCGCGCGGGGGGGCAGCCGGAGGGCAGGCCAAAAACCGTACGGGGGCAGCCGGGGAACAGGCCCAAGACCGCGCCGGTTCACAGCACAGACAGTATCAATATCTCCACGCTCATCTTGTCGTTCATGCGCCCGGTCTTCACGGCCTCCTCGGCCTCCACGCACTTCTCCACGGCGCCGCGCAGGGCGGCGGACTTGAATTTCGCCGCCTGTCCCAGGTATTTCCCGGCCACGAAGGGCGGTACGCCGATCTTGGGGGCAATCGCCCGGCTGTCGAACCCCTTTGCGCCAAGCTCCTTCACCTGGAGCAGCATATTGCACTGCCTGGCTATGAGGAACAGGATGCGCATGGGCGGCTCCTTCAGGGCCAGCAGGTCGTAGTACAGCTCCAGGGCCCGGCGCTGCTGTCCGGCGGCGATGGCATTAATCATGTCGAAGATATGGTTCGAGATGCGCACGGTGCACACCGCCTCCACGTCCTCCGCCGTGACCACCTCCCGGCCCATGCAGTAGCAGATCAGCTTCTCCAGCTCCATCTGGATGTTCTCCATGTCTGTGCCGGTCTTTCCCAGGAAGAGCTGCACCGTGCTCTCCGTGATCTTCATGTTCTCCCTGGCCAGGATTCCCGCGGCCCAGCGCTTTAAGGTGTTCTCGTCCTGCTCGCCGAATTCCGCCGCATAGCCCTTCGCCTGTACGGCCTTGTACAGCTTGCTGCGCTTGTCAACCTCGCTCTCCGTGAAGACGAAGTAGGCGGACTCGCTGGGATTCGACAGATATTCCGCCATTTTTTCCCCGCCGGACTTGAACAGGCCGCTGTCCGTGATGAATATGACACGCCTGTCGGCAAAAAAAGGCAGGGTCTCCGCCAGGTCTACGATCTCCCCCACCGCCACGTCCTTCCCCTCGAAGAAATGGGTGTTCATGGTGTCCCCCTCCTGGCAGAGGGCATTCTTAAGCTTGTCCCGGTACTGCCTGCGCAGATACCGCTCTTGTCCGTACAGGAGATAGACCTGCCTGAAATTCTGCTGTCTGATGTCTTCGTTGAGCTGTCTCATATAGGAACCTCTTTCCGGGCTTCTTTCCACCCTTTTATTGTGCCCTTTGACGGGCCGTGCTGTCAAGCGGAAATTAAAAAGTCGTTTTTTATCAAAATCTTAAAACTGTTCAAGAAATTATAAATATTATGAAATTTTATACTTCTTTTTGCAAAACGCCGTTGATATCCTTTTTATTCTGTATCTATTTTGCACATTTTAATGAATTGTGCGATGAATACAGGTTGCTGTAACAAAGGGTTCTCTTTTATAATGGGAAAGGACGAATTTAGACAATTTGTAACGCGAGAGCAAAAAAAGTCCACGAATTTTCGCGAGGAGGTAAGAAATGGAACAGCTGAACATCACAGCTACAAAGGATAACGAGAAGATCTACAGGATTCTGGGCGATTTGATGAATGGGGACAAAGAGTTCCAGATTATGATCACGGTGCCGTCCGGAAAAGGCGCCGCGCACAGGAACGCGCCGCAGGAGCCGCCGAAGGCCCCGGAGGTGCTGCGGAACCTGGAACAGGATGTGACCGACATGATACACGAGATAGGAGTCCCTGCCCATATCAAAGGATACCAGTACCTGAGGGAGGCCATCATGATGTCCGTGGACGACCCGGCCATGATCAGCTCCATCACCAAGATCCTCTATCCCACCATAGCGAAGCGGTTCCAGACCACGCCCAGCCGTGTGGAGCGCGCCATCCGCCATGCCATAGAGGTGGCCTGGAGCAGAGGGAAGATGGAGACGCTGGACGCGCTCTTCGGCTACACCATCGATACGGGGAAGGGCAAGCCCACCAATTCCGAGTTCATCGCCCTGATAGCGGACAGGATAAGGCTCTCCTACCGGACGAAATAGGATATTTTTGGGATTTTTGGGAATGTTTATGGAAAAAGCTTTCCACTGGACGGATATTGTTGTATAATGAAAGCGGGGTTAATAATGCAATCATAATCAGTGGAGGTTTCCGATGAAAAAAATTCTTTTTGCGGCATCAGAGGGAGTCCCTTTCATCAAGACCGGCGGTCTGGCAGATGTGGTGGGATCCCTGCCGAAATGTATCGACAAGCAGTATTTTGATGTAAGGGTCATGATTCCGAAGTACGCCTGCATGAAGCAGCAGATGAAGGATAAGATGAGATACGTGACCCATTTCTACATGGATTTCAACTGGAAGAGCATGTACGTGGGGATCTTCGAGGCAGAGGAAGAGGGCGTGCACTACTACTTCATCGACAATGAATACTACTTCAGCGGAGATAAGGTCTACACGGACGACCCCAGGTGGGAAATCGAGCGCTACGCGTACTTTTCCAAGGCGGTGCTCTCCGCGCTGCCCGTGGTGGACTTCAGGCCGGATGTGGTGCACTGCCATGACTGGCAGACCGGCCTGATCCCTGTATACATGAAGGAGCGGTTCCGGGGCGGGGAGTTCTTCAGCAGCATGAAGTCCGTCATCACGATCCACAACCTGAAGTTCCAGGGCAAGTGGGACATCAAGACCGTGCGCAACATCACCGGCCTGTCGGACTATTTCTTCGCCGCGGACAAGCTGGAGGCCTATAAGGACGCGAACCTCTTAAAGGGCGGCATCGTCTATGCGGACGCGGTGACCACGGTCAGCGACACCTATGCGGAGGAGATCAAGACGCCTTTCTACGGAGAGGGCCTGGACGGCCTGCTGCGGGCCAGGAGCGGCGACCTTAGGGGCATCGTCAACGGCATCGACTATACGGACTTCAACCCGGAGACGGATAAGCATATCGTGAATCCTTACAATGCGGTGAACTTCCGCAAGGAGAAGGTGAAGAACAAACGGGCCCTGCAGCAGGAGCTGGGGCTGGCCCAGAATGACAAGAAGATGATGATCGGCGTGGTGTCCAGGCTCACGGACCAGAAGGGCTTCGACCTGATCGCGTACATCATGGATGAGCTGTGCCGGGACGATGTGCAGCTGGTGGTGCTGGGAACCGGCGAGGCCCGCTATGAGAACATGTTCCGTCATTTCGACTGGAAGTACGGCGACAAGGTGTCGGCCAATATCTACTACTCCGACCCTCTGTCCCACAAAATCTACGCATCCTGCGACGCGTTCCTGATGCCGTCCCTGTTCGAGCCCTGCGGCCTGAGCCAGCTCATGTCCCTGCGGTACGGCACCATCCCCATCGTCCGGGAGACGGGGGGCCTGAAGGACACGGTGCAGCCTTATAATGAATTCGAGAGCTCCGGCACGGGCTTTAGCTTTACCAATTACAATGCCCAGGAAATGCTGAATACGATACGGTATGCCGAGCGTATCTATTATGATAAGAAGCGTGAATGGAACAAGCTGGTTGACAGAGCCATGGCGGCGGACTTCTCCTGGCATGTATCCGCCAGGAAATATCAGGAAATGTACGACTGGCTGATAGGTTAAAGGTATGGCGGGTAAGAAAGAAAGATCCAACGATTTCATCGTGCAGGCAGGAATCCTGGCTGTGGCCGGGATCGTCAGCAGAATCATCGGGCTCCTTTACAGGAGCCCTTTGTACAATATCGTGGGGGCGCTGGGGATGGGCTACTATAACTCGGCGTACAATTATTATACCATCATTCTGATGGTATCCTCCTACAGCATCCCCTCCGCCATGTCCAAGGTCATCGCACAGAAGCTGGCCGTAAAGGAGTACCGCAATGCCCACAGGATCTTCCTGGGGGCTATCGGCTATGTGCTGGCGGTGGGAGGCGTGGCCAGCCTGGCGCTGTACTTCGGCGCCGGGCTTTTCGTGTCGGAGAACGCGGTCCCGGTGCTGCGGACATTTGCCCCCACAGTGTTCATCTACGGAATCCTGGGGGTGCTGCGGGGCTATTTCCAGGCCCATGAGAGCATGGTGCAGACCTCCGTGTCCCAGATCCTGGAGCAGATCTCCAATGCCGCGGTGACCATCGGCGTGGCCTATCTGCTGATAAAGACCCAGATGGGCAGCCTGGAGATGCCGGCGGACCAGGCGGGACAGGTGAGGCGGGCGGTGTACGGGGCCATCGGCAGCGCCACGGGAACCGGGGCCGGCGTGCTGGTGGCGCTGCTGTTCATGGCAGGCGTCTACGGGCTGAACCGGAGCATCATCAGACGGCGGATCGAGAACGACAGGCATGACAATGTGGAGTCCTACGGCGCTGTCTTCAAACGGATCACCATGGTGGTGACCCCCTTTATCCTCAGCAGCGCGGTGTACAATATGGGCAGCGCCGTGAACAACAGCATCTACTTAAAGCTCCTGCCCGCCTGGAAGGAAGTGGATGAGCTGGCCCTCAGCGCCCGCTGGGGCGTGTTCCAGACGCAGCCCATCACCATATCCAATATCCCCACCGCCTTTGCCATGGCCATGGCCGCGGCCATGATCCCCGTGGTGGCGCAGCTGATCGCCTCCTCGGACCATGAGGGGGCCAGGGAGAAGATAGGCCTGTCCATCAAGAGCACCATGGTCATCTCCATCCCCTGCGCCGTAGGCCTGTGCGTGCTGGCCCGGCCTGTGACGGGGCTGCTCTTCCGCAATACCATAGAGGAAGAGAACCTGGCCACGGGGCTGCTGATGGCATTGTCCCTGTCCATCGTGTTCTATGCCCTGTCCACCCTGACGGGACAGATCCTGCAGGGGCTGGGCAGGGTGAGCATACCGATCGTCAACGCGGGCGTGGCCCTGGCGGTGCAGACAGTGTCCGCCATCCTGCTGCTGCTCTACACGGACCTGGACCTGTATGCCATCGTGATCGCGAACACCCTGTACGCGGTCTGCCTCTGTGTGCTGAACCAGATCGCGGTGCACAGGGCCGTGGGGTACAGGCAGGAGATCGTAAAGACCTTCCTGATCCCCGGGCTCGCCTCGGTCTGCATGGGCGGGATAGCCTGGGCGGTCTACGAGGGCCTGCTGATGCTGACCGCCTCCCCCAGGATTTCCGTGGTGATCGCGATCTGCATCGCGGCCTGCGTGTACTTCGTCATGCTGCTCCTGTTCAGGGGGCTGTCGGAGGAGGAGCTGCGGGGATTCCCGAAGGGGTATCTCCTGGTGAAGCTGGCGAAGAAGTGCGGGCTGATGAGATAGGCCCCTATTCGTTTACCGGCTGTATGCCGGAGATGTCGCTGTCTATGGCCATGGAGTAGTTGGTATAATAGACCACGAAGCCGGGCTTCGCGCCGTTCGGCTTCTTCACATGCTTTTTCTGGACGTAGTCGATCTCCACCTTTTCCTGTCCTCTTCCCTTGGAATAGTAGGCCGCCAGGCGCGCGGCCTCCTCAAAGGTGCGGTCGGGCAGCTCCTGCGCGTTGCCCGTCTTCACCACCACATGGGAGCCGGGAATCTGCTTGGCGTGGAACCACCAGTCGTTTCCCGTGGCGAGCTTGAAGGTCAGCTCGTCATTCTGGAAATTATTCTTCCCCACATACATATGGAAGCCATCGCTGCTCAGATAGTGGAAGGGCCTGCTGGTGATCTTCTGCTTCTTCCCGCGGTTCCCGGCCTTGCGGCGGATGTAGCCGCTTTCGGTGAGCTCCTCCTTGATCTGGGCCAGGTCCTCCTCATACAGGGCGATGTCCAGCGCAGTGGAGACGGATTCCAGATGCTGGATCTCCTCCCTGACCTCCACGGTCAACTGGGACAGGGCCTCGTAGGTGCGCTTCATCTTGCCGTATCTGTCGAAATATTTCTGGGCGTTCTCCTTGGCGGAGAGCGTGGGATCCAGGGGGATGGTCACCGTCTCGTCGGTATAGTAGTTCAGGGCCTGGAGGGACTTGGCCCCGGGCTCTGCGCTGTAGCCGTAGGTGTTCAGCAGCTCTCCGTAAACCCGGTAGGTGTCGCGCTTTTCCGTATCCTTCATCTGGCGGAGCTGCAGGTCGTACTTTTTCACGTTCCTCTCCAGGGCGGTCTGCACGATCCGGCGCAGGTCGGCGGATTTCTGGCGGATGTGGGTGAGGACATTCTTCTCCGCGTAGTAATGCTCCAGCAGGGCGGACATGGAGCCGTAGGGGACGGTATAGTCCCCGGCAGGCTTTTCACCTGGATTGACCGAATCAGTCGATGGAGCGTCCTGCCTGCCGTAGCCGTACATGGTCAGGGGCAGGGCGCAGAATTCCACGGGACTGCCGTCCGTGTAGGCGATGTTGGGGGAGAAGCGTTCCTGCCGTATGGCCTCCGCCATCCGGGAAAATGCCCTGTACAGCCCTTCATAGTCCGAATCGCCCAGAGCCGCGGTGGGCAGGTCCGCGTCGATCCCGGCCTCATAGCACAGCTCCTGGGCCAGGACAGGGGATATGCCCGTAAAGCTGCCGTAGAGCGCCTTAAAGACAGGCTGGGGCCTGGCGGAAAGGGCGTTCCGGAAAGCCTCCCCGTCGGTGGACAGGGCGTCCAGCTTGTCCTGGGTGGCGGCTATGAAGTAGGCTTTGCCCGGCAGCACCTCCCGCAGGGAGCTGACGGCGGCGGAGACGTGCTTGATGCTGTCGATGATCGTCCCCTCCGAATCACAGAAGATGATGTTGCTGTGCTTCCCCATGATCTCCACCACCAAAGTCTTCCTGCGCAGGTCGCCCATCTCGTCCAGGTGCTCCACGTCGATGTGGACGATGCGCTCCAGCCCCGGCTGGGAGATGCCCGTGATGCGCCCGTTCTGGAGATGCTTGCGCAGGAGCATGCAGAAGCCCGGGGCCGTCATGGGGCTGGGCTTGGATTCGCCAGTGAGATAGAGCAGGGGCAGGGAAGCCTGGGCGGAAATCAGCAGCTTCTTCGTGCCGTCCGGCTGCTTGATGGTGAGCAGCAGCTCGTCCGCCTCGGGCTGGGCGATTTTATAGAGCCGCCCGCCGGTGAGCTCTCTTTTCAGTTCCGATACCACATTTGCTATGGTCACGCCGTCAAAGGCCATCTTTGTATCCTCCGTCCTTAAATCTGGGTCCTGAGGCTCTTTCGCTTCAGGAATGAGATGATTTCATTATGGCACGATCCCCTGCGGTTTGCAAGACAGATGCCGGAAAAAGCTTGACGCTTTCCCAATCTTATTCTATAATAAATGGAAGTATGCAGCAAGAGGGATTCTTTCCCGGACAGGAGCGTCATATGATAAAAAGCATGACCGGTTTCGGCAGATGTGAGATGGCCGAGAACGACAGGAAATTCACGGTGGAGATAAAATCGGTGAACCACCGCTATCTGGATGTCAGTATCAAGCTGCCGAAAGCGCTCAATTTCTTTGAATCATCCATACGCAGCGAACTGAAGAGCTATATCTCCCGCGGCAAGGTGGACGTCTATGTCTCCTATGAGGACTTCTCGGAGAAGACATCGGTGGTGTGCTACCACAGGGAGCTGGCGGAGGAATACCTGCGGTATCTGCGCCGGATGGGGGAGGAATTCGGGCTGGAGAACGATGTCCGTGTGTCCACGCTGTCCAGGTTCCCGGAGATCTTCACCATGGAAGAGGCCGGGGTGGACCAGGAGGAGCTGTGGAAGGAGCTGCTGGGCGCCCTCACCGGAGCCGCCCGCATGTTCGTGGACACCCGGGTGGCGGAGGGGGAGCATCTGAAGTGCGACCTGATAGAGAAGCTGGACGGAATGCGGCAGCGGGTGGACTTCATCTCCGAGCGCTCCCCCCAGATCGTGGCGCAGTACCGCCGCAAGCTGGAGGAGCGGGTCAGGGAGCTTCTGGCGGACACCGCCGTGGACGAGGGGAGGCTGCTGACGGAGGTGACGATCTTCGCGGACAAGGTCTGCGTGGACGAGGAGATCGTGCGGCTCTACAGCCATATCGAGACCACCAGGAACACCCTGCTGGAGGGTGGCGCCATCGGCCGCAAGCTGGACTTCATCGCCCAGGAGATGAACAGAGAGGCCAATACCATCCTGTCCAAGTCCACCGACCTGGAGATTTCCAACTGCGCCATCGAGCTCAAGACGGAGATCGAGAAGGTCCGGGAGCAGATCCAGAACATAGAGTAGGGGTAGGGCATGCTGATTCACATTGGATTCGGAAATATCGTGAACTCCTCGAAGATCATCGCCATCGTCAGCCCCGACTCCGCGCCTGTGAAGCGGATGGTGCAGAGCGCCAGGGAAAAAGGGACTGTCATCGACGCCACCCAGGGGCGCAAGACCAAATCCGTTCTGGTCATGGAGAACAGCCAGGTGGTGCTGTCGGCGCTTCTGCCGGAGACCATCGCGGGCCGTGTGCAGGGCAGCGCGCAGACGCGGGAGGACAGCGGCGTGGAGGGAACCGATGAAAGGGAGTAGGTGGCAATATCTTATGGAACATATGGAAAAAAAGGGGATTTTGATCGTCATATCCGGTTTTTCCGGGGCGGGGAAGGGCACACTGGTAAGGGAGCTGCTGCGCAGGCACGGCCAGGACTACGTGCTGTCCGTCTCCATGACCACCCGCTCGCCCAGGCCCGGGGAGCGGGACGGAGTGGAATATTTCTTCACGGACAGGGAGCGCTTCGAGGAGGCCATAGAGCAGGACGGGCTGGTGGAGTACGCCTCCTACTGCGGCAATTACTACGGCACTCCCAGGGCCTATGTGGAGGAGAAGCTGGCGGAGGGCAAGAATGTCATCCTGGAGATCGAGATACAGGGGGCCCTGAAGATCAAGAAGAGGTTCCCGGAGAGCCTGCTGATCTTCGTGACGCCGCCCAATGCCCGGGAGCTGAAGCGCAGGCTGGAGGGCAGGGGCACGGAGAGCCAGGAGGTCATCGCCAACCGTCTGGCCAGGGCCGCGGAGGAGTCGGAGGGCGTAGAGCTCTACGATTACCTGGTGGTGAACGACAAGCTGGAGGAGAGCGCGGAGGAGGTCCACCATCTGGTGGCCGCGGCCCGCAGGGCTCCGGTGAGAAGGGGAGCATTTGTAAAAGGAATCAGGGAAGAACTGCACAGTTTCGCGAAAGGAGCGCAGGAATAATGTTACATCCATCCTATTCAGATTTGATGAAGGTAGTGAACAAAGAGGTAGAGCAGGGCGAGGCCCCTGTGGTGAGCAGCCGCTATTCCATCGTCATGGCCACCTCCAAGAGGGCCAGGCAGTTGATCGGCGGCGAGGAGGCCATGGTGGAGAGCAAGGACAAGAAGCCGCTGTCCGTGGCCGTTGAGGAGCTCAATCAGGGCAAGATAAAGATATTGGGCGGCGAATGAGGGGTTTATGGATATTTTGTTCGTTTCGCTGGGCTGCGACAAGAATCTGGCCGATACGGAGATGATGCTGGGCCTCCTGCAGAAAAGGGGCTTCGGCTTCACGGACGATGAGGAAAAGGCAGACATATGCATAGTCAATACCTGCTGCTTCATCGGGGACGCCAAGGAGGAGAGCATCGGGACGCTGCTGGAGATGGCCCGGCTCCGCAAAGAGGGAAGGCTGAAGGCGCTGATCGCCACAGGCTGTCTGGCCCAGCGCTACCGGGAAGAGATCCGCAGGGAGATTCCGGAGGTGGCCGCGCTGGTGGGCACCGCGGCCATAGAGGAGATCGGGGACGCGGTGGAGGAGGCACTCTCAGGCAGAGGGCAGGATCATTACCGGCCCCTTGACGGGGCTCCCGCCGCCTGTGTGGACAGGATCGTGACCACAGGGGGCTATTACGCCTATCTGAAGATCGCGGAGGGCTGCGACAAGCGCTGCACCTACTGCGTCATCCCCGGGGTGCGGGGGAAGTACCGCAGCATCCCCATGGAGACGCTGGAGGAGCAGGCCCGCAGGCTGGCAGAGGGCGGCGTCAGGGAGCTGATACTGGTGGCCCAGGAGACCACCCTCTACGGGGTGGATTTATATGGAAGAAAGAGCCTCCCCGGGCTGCTTGTGCGGCTTGCGGCCATCCCGGAGATCCACTGGATCCGGATTCTGTACTGCTATCCCGAGGAGATTACGGAGGAGCTGATAGAGACGATCGCGGAGGAGCCGAAGATATGCCGCTATCTGGACATTCCCATCCAGCACGCCTCGGATCAAGTCCTGCGCCGCATGGGCAGGAGGACGGATCAGGAGCATCTGCGCCGTCAGATCGGGATGCTGCGGGAGCGGATTCCGGATATCTGTCTGCGTACCACACTGATCAGCGGCTTTCCCGGAGAGAGCCAGGAGGACTTCGAGGAGCTCTACCGCTTCGTCAATGAGATGGAGTTCGACAGGCTTGGCGTGTTCGCCTATTCCCAGGAGGAGGGGACTGCCGCCGCGGCCATGCCGGATCAGATCGAGGACCAGGTGAAGGAGGCCAGGCGGGACGAGCTGATGGAGCTGCAGCAGGCCATTGCCTTCGAGAAGGCCGAAGAGATGATCGGGCAGGAGCTGGAGGTAGTGGTGGAGGGCAGGATGACGGACGAGGACGTGTACGTGACGCGGACATACCGGGATGCGCCGGATGTGGACGGATACCTGTTCCTGCACACGGACAGGGAGCTGATGAGCGGCGATTTCGTCAGGGCGCGGGTCACGGACTTCAACGAGTATGATCTGATCGGCGAGATGGTGGATCACAGGGAGGACGAGCCATGAATAAGATGAATTTACCGAACAAGTTGACGATATTCCGTGTATTTCTGATTCTGCCTTTTGTCTTGCTCCTGCTGGGGGAGAGCGGCGGCTGGGGCTGGTACCGGGCGCTGTTCGGCGGCATCCTGGAATACGTGGACTATATCGCGCTGGCTATCTTCATCATCGCCAGCCTGACGGACCTGATTGACGGCAAGATTGCCCGTAAGTACGGGCTGGTGACCAATTTCGGCAAGTTCATGGATCCCCTGGCGGACAAGCTGCTGGTCAGCGCCGCCATGATCGCGCTGGTGGAGCTGGGGCGTATCCCCGCCTGGATCGTGATCGTCATCATCAGCAGGGAGTTCATCATCAGCGGCTTCCGCCTGGTGGCGGCAGACAAGGGCGTAGTCATTGCGGCCAGCTACTGGGGGAAGTTCAAGACCACCTTCCAGATGGTGATGGTGTGCCTGATGATTGCGGATCTGGAGCAGCTGCGGCCGGTGACGGACATCGTCATGTGGGCGGCGCTGCTGCTGACTGTGGTGTCCCTGGCGGACTATCTGATGAAGAACAGAGACGTGATGCGGGAGACGAGATAGCGCGGCCCGGAGCGCGGCGCGGAGGAGAGGATTATGATGAAGGTTGAACTGATATGCGTGGGGACGGAGATTCTGCTGGGAAACATCGTGAACACCAATGCGGCCTATCTGGCGGAGAAATGCGCCGGTTTAGGGCTTTCCTGCTATTTCCAGACAGTGGTGGGGGACAATGAGGAGAGGCTTTCACAGGCGCTGGAGACGGCCATAGGGCGCTCCGACATCGTCATCCTGTCCGGAGGCCTGGGGCCTACGGAGGACGACCTCACCAAGGAGACGGCGGCGAAGGTCTGCGGCAGGCCCCTGTACCTGCATGAGCCCAGCAAGAAGGCCATAGAGAGGTTCTTCGCGGACAGGGGGACGGAGCCCACGGAGAACAACTGGAAGCAGGCCATGCTGCCCCAGGGGGCCATCGTCATGGAGAACCACAACGGCACCGCGCCGGGCGCGATCATAGAGACGGAGAGCGCCAGGGTGATCCTGCTCCCCGGCCCGCCGAACGAGCTGTACCCCATGTTCGAGGAGAGCGCGGCCCCTTACCTGGCCGCCCTGAACTCCCAGGCCCTCAGCTCCACCACGGTGAAGATCTGCGGCGTGGGGGAGAGCAAGGCGGAGACCATGGTGAAGGACCTGATCGACAGCCAGACCAATCCCACCATCGCCACCTACGCCAAGACCGGGGAGGTACATATCCGCGTCACCGCCAGCGGCGAGGACAAGAAAAGCGCAGCGAAGCTGATCAAACCCGTGGTGAAGGAACTGAAGGCCAGGTTCGGCAACCATGTGTACACCACCGAGGAGGCTGTGACCCTGGAGAAGTCCGTGGCGGACCTTCTGCTGGCCAACGCCCTGACCATCACCTGCGCCGAGTCCTGCACGGGCGGGCTGCTCTCCGCCAGGCTGGTGAACGTCCCGGGCATCTCGGAGGTATACAAGTTCGGCATGGTCACCTATTCCAACAAGGCCAAGAGGCGCTTCCTGGGGGTGAAGAAGGGCACCCTGCGGAAAGCAGGCGCGGTCAGCGAGAAGACCGCGGAGGAGATGGCGAAGGGCGCGGCCCTGGAGAGCAAGGCGGACGTGGCGGTAGCCGTCACTGGCATCGCCGGGCCGGACGGCGGCACGCCGGAGAAGCCCGTGGGCCTGGTGTACATCGCCTGCTACGTGAAGGGAAAGATTACCGTAAAGAAATGCCAGTTCTCCGGCAACCGGGACAAGATAAGGGAATCCGCCGTGTCCGCGGCGCTGACCCTGACCCGCAGCTGCGTGCTGGAATATTTCAGCAAGGTGACATTCGGAAAAAAGGAGTCTTGACTCCTTTTTTCTTTCTGTTTTTTCGTCTTTTTTGGATTTGGGGCATTTTCCGGTTGCCACCCGGGGCTGTCTGTGGTAAGATATATCTGTCTGAATCAATATCTCTGATGTTTCGTATGTCAGTATCATTCTTGGATTCCGGCGGCTTCGCCATATGTTTCAGAGAGAATTTCCGGACAGGAGGGTGGGATGCCTTTGAGGGAGTTTTAAGGTACTTGAAATAAGGTAGAATATAGTTGACAAATGCGGACGAATGTTTTATCCTAAGGATATAGAACATTTGTTCTTGTAGAAAAAGGAGATTCCAGATGGAAAGAGAAGAGAAATTAAAAGCATTGGATGCGGCCATCGGCCAGATTGAGAAGCAGTTCGGCAAGGGCGCGGTGATGAAGCTGGGCGACCCCTCCTCCCGGATGAACGTGGAGACCGTTCCCACAGGCTCCTTAAGCCTAGACATAGCCCTTGGGCTGGGGGGGATTCCCAAGGGGAGGATCGTAGAGATATACGGACCGGAATCCAGCGGTAAGACCACGGTCACCCTGCATATGATCGCCGAGGTACAGAAGATGGGCGGCATCGCGGGCTTCATCGACGCGGAGCACGCGCTGGATCCCGTATATGCCAAGAATATCGGCGTGGACATCGACAACCTCTATATTTCCCAGCCTGACAACGGAGAGCAGGCGCTGGAGATTGCGGAGACCATGGTGCGCTCCGGGGCCATCGACATCGTGGTGGTGGACTCCGTGGCGGCGCTGGTGCCCAAGTCCGAGATAGACGGCGACATGGGCGAGAGCCATGTGGGCCTGCAGGCCAGGCTCATGTCCCAGGCGCTGCGCAAGCTCACCTCCGTCATCAGCAAGTCCAACTGCTCAGTGATATTCATCAACCAGCTGCGGGAGAAGATAGGCGTCATGTTCGGCAACCCGGAGACCACCACCGGCGGCCGTGCCCTGAAGTTCTACGCCTCCGTCCGGCTGGACGTGCGGCGTGTGGAGGCCCTGAAGCAGGGCGGCGAGGTGATAGGCAACCACACTCGGGTCAAGGTGGTGAAGAACAAGGTGGCCCCTCCCTTCAAGGAGGCGGAGTTCGACATCATGTTCGGCAAGGGCATCTCCAAGGAGGGGGACATCCTGGATTTGGCGGCGAACCTGAACATCGTGGTGAAGTCCGGGGCCTGGTACGCTTACGACGGGAATAAGATAGGCCAGGGCCGGGAGAACGCGAAGCAGTATCTGCGGGACAATCCGGAAGTCTGCAAGGCCATCGAGGACAAGGTGCGGGCCCACTACGGCTTCGGCGGCGGTGAGGCCGCGGAGGCGGATGCGCCGGGGAAGGAAGCAGCGGGCAAGGATACGGCAAAGACAGAGGCTAAGGGCCGTGGCGGCCGTGCCAACAGCCGGTCTGCCGCCGCCAAGGCGGAGGCGAAGGCCGCGGACGGCGACATGGAGATGGAGCCTTCCACGGAGAAGGAGCCCTCCGCGGAAGACAGACAGTCCGGGGCCCTGTAAAGCGGCCCCCATGCAGGAGCGGTTATGAGAGTGACAGAGATTGCGGAGGTCTCCAGATCCCGGATGAAGATATCCACGGACGAGGAGCTTACCTTCGTCTTATACAGGGGCGAGCTGCGCAGGCTCCGCATCCGCCAGGGCGAGGAAATCGAGGAGGAGGCGCTGCGGGCCATCAGAGAGGAGATTCTGCCAAAGCGGGCGAAGCTGCGGGCCATGAACCTGTTAAAGAACCGGGACTACACGGTAAAGCAGCTTCGGGATAAGCTTAAGGAGGGAGGCTATCCGCAGGAGATCATAGAGGAGGCCCTGGACTATGTGCAGGGCTTCCGCTATACGGATGACCTGCGCTACGCCGAGAATTTCATCCGATGCCATATACAGGACAGGAGCCGCAGGCGGATAGAGAACGACCTGCTGGGCAGAGGGATCGACAGGGACACGCTGGAGAGGGCCTGGGCCGGTTTCGAGGCAGAGGGCGGAAGCCAGGACGAGCAGGCCATGATACAGGCTCTTCTGGCGAAAAAGGGCTTCGATCCGGAGGAGGCCCTGCCGAAGGAGCGCCAGAGGATGTACGGATACCTGATGCGGAAGGGCTTTGCCCCCGAACAGGTGAGGAGGGCCCTGCGGTCAGAGGAGCCGTATGACTGAAGAGGCGGATTCGCGGATGCCAGGGCCTGCGAATCCGCCTTTTTTGCGCAGATTCCGGAAAATCCAGTATTGCCGCGGGTTTGTGCAAATGCTACAAGAATGCTTCCGGATTTTATGAGGATGTTTTATAAAATACGTAGACTTATGCTTGACATTAGACCGATTTGCGGTTAGAATTGAATTTGTTGTAAATTGCTTGTTAGAATGTTGTACATACATTCTAAAGCTACGGGGCCGGGAAGCGGCCGCGCAGTGAAATGTACAATGAAAACGGAATAGGAGGTGCTCCTGTAATGCTTGAGATTATAATCAGTATCGTTGTCTCTGCAGCAGTGACCGCAGTGGTGACGGCGTTCGTAGTCTCCAATTACCACAAGAAGACCACGGAAGCCACCATCGGCAATGCGCAGGACAAAGCGAGGGAGATTATCGATGAAGCTCTCAAGGATGCGGAATCCAAGAAGCGCGAGGCGCTGCTTGAGGTGAAGGAAGAGTCCATTCGGACCAAGAACGAATTGGACAAGGAAATCAAGGAACGCCGGGCGGAGGTACAGCGCTCGGAGCGGAGGATTCAGCAGAAGGAAGAGAACATCGACAAGAAGACCGAATCCCTGGAGCGGCGAGAGACAAGCCTGGCTGCCAAGGAAGAGAACCTGAACAAGATTAAGGTCGAGGTCTCCAAACTGAACGAGCAGCGAGTGCAGGAACTGGAACGAATTTCCGGATTGACCTCTGAACAGGCAAAAGACTACTTATTGAAAATTGTTGAAGATGAAGTGAAGCATGAATCGGCCGTGATAATCAAGGAAATGGAGAGTCGGGCCAAAGAGGAAGCAGACAAGAAGGCGAGGGAATATGTGGTGTCAGCTATCCAGAGATGTGCTGCAGATCATGTCTCTGAGACCACGATTTCCGTCGTACAGCTGCCCAACGATGAGATGAAGGGAAGAATCATCGGACGGGAAGGGCGCAACATCCGCACCCTGGAGACCATGACCGGCGTCGATCTGATCATCGACGACACGCCGGAAGCGGTGATCCTGTCAGGATTCGACCCCATCCGCCGGGAGGTGGCGAGGATTGCGCTGGAAAAGCTGATCGTAGATGGACGCATCCATCCCGCCAGGATCGAGGAGATGGTGGAGAAGGCGCAGAAAGAAGTGGAGATCATGATTAAGGAGGAGGGAGAGGCCGCCACGCTGGAGGTAGGCGTGCATGGCATCCATCCCGAGCTGGTCAGGCTGCTGGGCAAGATGAAGTTCAGGACAAGCTATGGCCAGAATGCATTGAAGCATTCCATCGAGGTGGCGCAGCTGTCAGGACTGCTGGCGGCGGAGCTGGGACTGGACGTCCGCATCGCCAAGCGCGCCGGACTGCTCCATGACATTGGCAAGTCCGTGGATCATGAGATGGAAGGCTCCCATATCCAGCTGGGTGTTGAGCTCTGCCGGAAGTACAAGGAGAACGCCACAGTCATCAATGCCGTGGAGTCCCACCATGGCGACGTGGAGCCCACTACCCTGATTGCGTGTATCGTACAGGCTGCAGACACGATATCCGCCGCAAGACCGGGGGCAAGGAGGGAAACGCTGGAGACCTATACCAGCAGGCTGACAAAATTAGAGGAAATCACAAACAATTTCAAAGGTGTAGACAAGTCTTTTGCTATTCAGGCAGGCCGGGAAGTGCGTGTAATGGTAGTTCCGGAACAGATTACGGATACCGATATGGTCCTGTTGGCGCGTGATATCTCCAAGCAGATTGAAGCTGAACTGGAATATCCCGGACAGATCAAGGTAAATGTCATTCGCGAGAGCCGTGTCATTGATTATGCGAAATAATCATAAAAATTGAATAGGGAAAATGCAAGGAAAGAGACGCCGGGCGCAAGCCGGCGTCTCTTATACATTTTCACAAATTGTCATAAAATTTTATTGCCAAATTTGTAATATTACCTCTTGTGTATTTGAGCGACTTATAGTATGATAATGCAAGTGCATGATTGTATACAATGATACAACGGAATGAAGATTAAAATCTAAATCATTCCGGGAAGAACGCAAGAAAAGCGTTCTTTAAGAGCATGTGTAGGGAGGTAAGCATGAAAGCATATCAGGAGCTGAGCAGAGAGGAACTGTTGTCGCTGAAGGCGAAGCTGGAGAAGGAATATGAGGATGCCAAGGGCAAGGGGCTGAAGCTGGACATGTCCAGAGGGAAGCCCTCCGTAGCGCAGCTGGACATGGGGATGGACATCTTCGATGTCCTGAATTCCCAGAGCGACATGACGAGCAGGGAAGGCGTGGACGTCCGCAATTACGGCGTGCTGGACGGGCTGGCCGAGGCCAAGCAGATGATGGCGGACATCATGGGCGTGAAGGCGGAGAATGTGATCATATACGGCAATGCCAGCCTGAACATCATGTATGACGCCGTGTCCAGCGCCGTGACCCACGGTGTCATGGGATGCACCCCCTGGTGCAGGCTTGATAAGGTGAAGTTCCTCTGCCCGGTTCCCGGCTATGACAGGCATTTTGCCATCACCCAGCATTTCGGCATAGAGATGATCACGGTGCCCATGACCCCCCAGGGGCCGGACATGGACCTGGTGGAGAAGCTGGTGGCTGAGGATGAGGCCGTCAAGGGCATCTGGTGCGTGCCCAAGTATTCCAATCCCCAGGGCTATACCTATTCCGACGAGACGGTGCGGCGGTTCGCTGCCCTGAAGCCCGCGGCCAGGGACTTCCGCATCTTCTGGGACAATGCCTATTCGGTGCATCATCTCTACGAGGAGGAAGAGCGGCAGGAGAGCATCCTGGACATCCTGAGCGAGTGCGATAAGGCGGGCAATCCCGACATGGTATATGAGTTCGCCTCCACCTCCAAAATCAGCTTCTCCGGCGCGGGGGTGGCAGCCATCGCCTCGTCCATGGCGAACCTGGAATGCATCAAGAAGACCCTGACCATACAGACCATCGGCTACGACAAGATAAACCAGCTCCGCCATGTGCGGTATTTCAAGGACTTCGAGGGCATCAAGGCCCATATGAGGAAGCATGCCTCCCTGATGCGGCCCAAGTTCGAGGCCGTGCTGAAGGTGCTGGAGCAGGAGCTGGCCGGTACGGGAATCGGAGAGTGGACCAGGCCCAACGGCGGCTACTTCATCTCCTTCCAGTCCATGGAGGGCTGCGCCAAGGCGATCGTAGCCAGGTGCAAGGGCGCCGGGGTCACGCTGACGGGAGCCGGAGCCACCTATCCCTACGGCCTCGACCCCAGGGACAGCAATATCCGTATCGCGCCCACCTATCCTTCGCCGGAGGAGCTGGCCATGGCCACGGACCTGTTCGTGCTGTGCGTGAAGCTGGTGAGCGTGGAGAAGCTCCTGGAGGAGCATGTCCGGGATGCGGAGCGCTTCAGCGACAGGCTGGCTGGGTGAAGGACCGGATTTTGTTAAAAAGATTGACGATATGCCCCTGCCCGGTGCCCGGACAGGGGTTTTCTTCCGCATAGATGACAGCCTGCCCGCATAAGATGGAAGGAGAGCATTCCAGGGAAGCGCGTCGGACGTTGAGGGCGTTCCACGGGATGCCGCAACCTTAGAAGGGCGGTGGGGCGGATGCAGTTTGCTGGGAGGAGGTTCCTGGCCGGATATGGAAGAGAGGCATTCCAGCGCAATTTCCTGGTCTGTTTCGGCGTGGGGCTGTTGATCGGAATCGTGGTGGTGAACATAGGAAAGGGCATTCTGCTGGGGGAGACGGGGCTGTTCGACGAAGCCACGCTCTATCATATGAAATATATGACAGTGGACAGCAATGCCCTTTTTTCTTATATCTTCCGGAAGAGGATGGGCAGGGTGCTCATACTGGCCGTGCTCTCCACCACCTATCTGGGGCTGGTGGCCTGTATGGGCGCGGCGTTCTGGTACGGCATGTCCGCCGGGGCGTTCCTGACCTCCCTGGCCCTGCGTTACGGGCTGAAGGGCATACTGCTGTCCGTCGTCGGGCTGTTCCCCCATTTCCTGCTCTATGTGCCGGGGGTGCTGCTCCTGCTGGTCTGGTGCGAGGAGCTCTTCCGGGGGATCTATGTGCGGGGGGAGTTCGCGGGGGGAGATAAGGGAGTCCTGCTGAAAAAGGCGGGGAGGTTCCTGGCCATCCTCCTGGTGATGACGGTGGGCTGTCTGCTGGAGGGATATGTGAACCCCTTCCTGCTGCTGGGGTTTTTGAGAATCTTCTGATTTTCGGGCCTCAGGGGAGCAGACAGGAAATGGGGTGGGCAAATCCGATTTAGGGGAAGGCCGTCAGCTCCGGCAGAGGGCCGTTACAAGGGAAGGCCGTGAACTCCGGCAGAGAGCCGGACACAAGGGAAAGCCGCAGGCTCCGGCAGGGTCCGGGCACAAGGGAAGCCTGCCGCATTGGGCGGGGATACGGAGATCCGATAGAAGACCGGTTAGAAGAAACCAGGGCAGCGTCCGAAGACAGCCCTGGTTTCTTTGCGCGTTCACTCATATTCCGCGATTTCGTAGATCAACCGTTCAGAGGCCTCCCAGCCGAGGCAGGGATCCGTGATGGACTTGCCGTAGATGCCGCCGCCCACCTTCTGGCAGCCCTCCTCGATATAGCTCTCGATCATGACCCCCTTCACCAGGCTGTGGATGTCGGGATTCAGCCTGCGGCTGTGCATGACCTCCTTGGTGATGCGAATCTGCTGTTCGAACTGCTTGCCGGAGTTGGAGTGGTTGGCGTCGATGACGCAGGCGGGGTACATCAGATCCATCCTGCCGTACAGCTCCAGCAGGAGGTTCAGGTCCTCATAGTGGTAGTTGGGCACATTGTTTCCGTGCTTGTTCACCGCGCCCCGCAGGACGGTGTGGGTGAGCTCGTTCCCGGTGGTCTCCACCTCCCAGCCCCGGTAGGTGAAGGAGTGGGGGTGCTGGGCCGCGTAGACGGAGTTCAGCATGACGGACATGTCGCCGCTGGTGGGGTTCTTCATGCCAGCCGCCACATCGAAGCCGCTGGCTGTGAGGCGGTGCTGCTGATCCTCCACGGAGCGGGCCCCGATGGCCACATAGGAGAGGATGTCGGAGATGTACCCCCAGTTCTCGGGGTAGAGCATCTCGTCCGCGGCGGTGAGCCCGGACTCCTCGATGGCGCGGATGTGCATCTTCCGCATGGCGATCAGCCCGGCCAGGAAGTCGGGCTTTTTCTCCGGGTCGGGCTGATGGACGATGCCCTTGTAGCCCTCCCCTGTGGTCCGGGGCTTGTTGGTATAGATTCTGGGGATCAGGATCAGTTTGTCCTTCACCCTGTCGTTCAACTTGGCCAGCCGGCTGATATAATCGCAGACAGAGTCCTCGTTGTCCGCGGAGCAGGGGCCGATGATGACGAGGAACTTCCTGCTCTTTCCTGTGATCACATCTCTGATTTCCGCATCCCTCTCCCGCTTGATCTCGGCAAACCTCTCCGGGAGCGGATGCTCCTGTCTGATCTGGTCCGGCGTGGGAAGATGCTTTATGAATGTAAAGCTCATGGTATTTTTCTTTGCCGCAGCAATCCTTTCTGTTCAGTATCGTGAAAAACAAGACCATTTCCCATTATAATATAGGAATGTCCATCCCGCAAGCCGTTTAAGAAAAATGGAATTTATGAAAAAGAATTCACTAATTATAAAATCGTGCTATATGACCGGAAATCAATGGTAAATTAGACTATAGGAATGTAGGCGTATGGGTTCCATAGCAAAGGAGGGATAGTCGTTGGAAGTGGGTACTGACGAATTCGGGAAGATGTATCAGATGTATTTTGACGATGTGCTCAGAGCGGTATATCACAGAATCTCGGACAGGCAGACTGCGGAGGACATCACGCAGGATACCTTCGTTGCGGCGTTCAAGCTGGGGGAGGGATTCCTGGCGCATCCGAAGCCCAAGCTGTGGCTGCTGCGCACGGCCCGCAATAAGCTGCACGAGCAGTACAGGAGGGCCAGGCGGTGGGGCATGGAGCCCCTGGAGGAGTGCCTGGAGCTTGCGGCGCAGGACTGCCGCTATGGCGAGGTGGAGCTGGACCTGGCGGCGGTGGCCACCCTCAGCGAGGAGGAATGGAAGATGGTCAAGGCCTATCACGTATTCGGGACCACCATTGCGGAGATCGCCCGCTCCGAGTCGGTGACGGAGAACAATATGAGGGTGCGCCTGTTCCGCTTCCGGAAGAAGCTGAAGGAGGAGATCAGCCGATAGGATAAAAAATTTGTAGAAATGAAGAATAATTTGTAATATATTGTCGATTTGAAGTCATATATATAGTAGAAGGACAATTCAAATCGGTTGTTTGTGGAAAGGAGGGAAAAGCCCTTCAAAAGACATGCAGGAATCAGAAAGCACACAGGAGAAGGAGGATGGAACAATCAGACATATTAGCTTCTACAGTGGAATCATTCAGACGATGGGGTATGACCCACAGTACGCCCTTCTGGAAATCAGGCTGGTGGGCGACGGAAAGGTGCGGCAGTACAGCGATGTGCCGGAGGAAACCTGGTATCATCTCAGAGAGAGCTACCATCCGGATACTTATTATCGCAGACATATCTGCGGATGTTATAAAGAATATGTGGTTTTAGAGGGCTCTGCGTGACATGGGCCCGATGCATGGCGGGGCCGGGGAGCAGTTCTGTTTCCCGGCCTTATACTTACGAGCGATGAAATTTGCCGCGATGTATCCGGAATCTTTCGCTCGTGAGTCTGGCTGCCTGGCGTGTTTTAGCGATTGTCAGTATAAGCTATACTGCTTAACGATTTCACTTGCCGTGAAACCAGACTGCATAACGCTGACTGGTTCAATCCCATGATTACATTAGGCAGTATTCAGCGTCATGCAGTATATGGCTGGGGCGGGAGTTTATGGATTTTTTATAATTATTTGAAAATAGTATATTGCAATATATAATAGTGTGTGATACACTGAACCTGTCAAAGACGAATACTGGTAATCGGAAAGGAGGATATGCATGAATACACAATTTAAAAAAGGCGCCCTGGAGCTCTGCGTGCTGTCCCAGCTCGTTGGAGGAGACAAGTACGGATATGAACTGACGGAGAAGATATCCGGCGTGATGTCCATTGCCAGCGGCACGCTGTACCCCATTTTGAGGAAGCTGAAGGCGGACGACTACGTGGTCACCTATCTGGTGGAATCGGAGTCCGGCCCGGCCAGGAAGTATTACAAGCTTACCGACAAGGGAAAGCGGTATCAGACAGATGTGAGGCAGGAGTGGGAAGCGTTTGCCAGCGCGGTGAACCAGCTGATTGCGGGATAGGCCCGATATGGGATGTGGATAGCGGAACCGGAATAGGAGGATGAGAGATGACGAAACAAGAATATATGGCGAACTTACAGGAGAAGCTGGAGCGCTTCGGCAGGGAGCTGCAGGAGGAGATCCTGGAGGACTACAGGCAGCATTTCGCCGAGGGGGAGAATGAAGGAAAGGCTGATGAGGAGATCATCGAGGAGCTGGGCAATATCGAGGAGATGATCAGGGAGCTGTCGGAGGACGACCTGCCGGAGGAATTCGCCCAGAGGGCCATGGAGCAGGGCGGGCTGTGCGAGAGCGCCGGACAGGAGGTCTCCGGGGCCGGGGAGGCGGCCCAGAGGGAGCCCAGGGACACGGATCTGAAGAGGACATTTTCCTACTCGGGCTTCTACAAGGCCATGGTTCTGGAGGGCAAGGTGGCAAATGTGCGGGTGGAGCGCTCCGAGGACGACCAGATTCATGTGGAGTACGAAGCCAAGGGCGTCAGCAGCCAGGTGAATTACGAGTATTACCAGTATGAAGAGGACGGTGTCTTCTATGCGGGCGTGAAGCGCAGGAAAGGGGCCAGGGACGAGGGCGACAATGAGGAGAAGATGGTGAAGGTGACCCTGTTCGGACGCACCATCATATCCTACGGGAACGTGGGGAGCTTCAGCGTAGGCGGGCAGAACATCACCCTGACCGTGCGGGTGCCTAAGAGCGTGCCCAGGCTCACCGCCAAGGTGGCCAGCGGCAATGTGGACATCTCGGGAATCGAGCTGGAGTCCCTGGAGGCCAACAGCGCCAGCGGGAACGTCGGCGTGGAACAGGTGGTGGCCGACAGGCTCAAGGCCCACACGGCCAGCGGCAATGTGAAGGTGGAGCATACGGAGTTCATCTCGGCCAGCCTGGACACGGCCAGCGGCAACGTGAAGGCGGAGATGGTAAAGGGCCGCGATATCCACTGCGGCACCGGTAGCGGCAACATCAAGGTGGACGCCAACCTGGCGGAGTGCCACTGTGGCACCGGTAGCGGCAATGTCAAGGTCAGGTCCGTGGGAGCCAGCGAGAGGATCGACCTGGGCACCGGAAGCGGCAGCATCAAGCTGGAGCTGGAGGGCGCAGAGGGCATGGAGGCCACGGTCAGGAGCGGCTCCGGCAGCGTGCACATCGGCTGGGGCGGGGAAGACAGCCAGAAGGTGAAGAACGGCACCTATGCCTACGGGAACAGCGCCTGCAAGGTGAAGGCCAACACCGGCAGCGGGAGCATCAGGATTTCCGGGAGATGAACGCCGGATTGGCGCATCCGGGGCAAGAGGGCATTCCGGGCGTGTACCGCAAAAAAGCAGCTATCGGGAGGTAGCTGCTTTTTTGGCCTGTGGCGGGCTGTGGATTCCCGGGAGATTCGGGGGAACCGGATGTCCGGCGCCCCATTGCATGAATCCCGGAGCAATCCGTCCCGGCTGTACGCCCCGGCACTGCGTCGGCATCAGACAAGGACGGCCCTGTCCTGGCGCGGCTCCTGCGCTGATTGCCCAAGGATTCATGCATCGGGGCCGAGGCACTAATGTGCTAAGGCAGCGAAATCTTCCCCATGACGGAGGGCTTCTGCGCTCCGGTGACGCTGGGCAGGGTGTTGGGCAGGCCCCGGACGCAGCGGTCCGCCAGCAGGGCGAAGGCCACCGCCTCCTTGGCGTCGCTGCTCAGCCCCAGATCCTCCTGGGTCTGGACCGTTACGCCGTAAGGGGCGAAGCGCTCCCGCAGGAAACCCAGCAGCGTCTTGTTGTAGCTGCCGCCTCCTCCCACCACCAGCCTGGAGGCATGGTGCTTTGGCAGGACGTACTGCTCATAGGCGCTGGCGATGGACCAGGCGGTAAGGTCGGTGACCGTGGCCACCAGGTCGGCCTCGGGAATCCGGTGGGCTTCCTGCCAGCGCAGGATTTTTTCCGTGTACTGGGTGCCGAAGAGCTCCCGGCCGGTGGTCTTGGGCAGGGCTTTCGTGTAATAGGGCTCCTGCTGGAGGAGGGCCAGGAGCTCCCGGTTCACGCTGCCTTTCGAAGCGAAGACGCCGCCATCGTCAAAGGCTTGCGCGCCTCCGGTGAGGGCGGAGACCACCGCATCGATGATCATATTTCCCGGGCCGGTGTCGAAGGCGTAGACATCCTCCGGCTTCGCGGCGGCGGGCATGACGGTCATGTTGCCGATGCCGCCGATGTTCTGGAGCAGCAGCGTCTCGTCCTCCAGGCGGTACAGGAGGTACTCCGAGAAGGGCACCAGGGGCGCTCCCTGCCCTCCGGCCGCCATGTCCGCCACCCGGAAATCGGACACCGTGACCAGTCCGGTACGGTTCGCGATGACGGAGCCCTCCCCAATCTGTACCGTGTAGCGCACGGGGAAGCCGTCCTTCCCGCAGGGAACGGGCTCATGCCAGATGGTCTGGCCGTGGGAGCCGATCAGGTCCACGTCCCCGGGGGTGAGCCCGGCCTTTTGGATGACGGACAGGGCGGACTGGGCATAAATCTCCCCCAGCAGGAAATTCATATAGCCGATTCTGTCCACTGTGGAGGTCTCCGGGCGGAAGAGGGCGAAGATCTGCTCCCGCACCGCCTCCGGATAGGGTCTGTTCTCGAAGGCCAGGAGCCTCACCCGCAGGGGCCCGCCGCTTGCGCCGGAACGGCTTTCGTCGGAACGTCCTTCTTTCATGGAATCCGCTTTTTCCATGGAATGCGTTTCTTCCACAGGATGCTCTCCTTCCATGGGATGCTCTCCTTCCATGGAATGCCCGTCTTCCATGGGATGCCCGTCGTCCATAATCTCCACCAGGGCGGCGTCCACGCCGTCCACGGAGGTGCCCGACATCATGCCCACCACCCGGCGGACTTTTCCTTCTTGTATGCTCTGTAATATCATTTGGAGCCTCCTTTCTGTTGCTATATCCTCTCGGAATCTCCAGGCCACGTATCACGCGGTTTTCTGGAACTGCCTTGGAGCGGCTCCCCCACTTTTCCAGGTGCCTTCCTGCCCCAATGCCTGATTCTGCTTTCTGAAATTCCGAGAGCCTATTTGCTTTGGCTTCCGCGCAGATTATGGGAGAAACAGGTAAGGATAGGACAGGGCCTGGCTCATGACGGCGGCCCTTGCCCGCTCCCATTCCTGAGGGCTGTACCAGGGCGCTCCCGGAGCCGGTTCGTAGGTGCCCTGGATATCTTCCAGCAAATGCCACAAGCCGTTTCGGCTCATGGGAAAATGAAGGCTCCGGCCATAGAGCCTGCCCGCCGCGTCCATCTGTTCATCGAAATCCCGACTGAAGGGCTTTGCCCTGGCATGGCTCCTGCAGGCCTCCGCATCCATGTGTAAGGGATATTTCTCCCGGGTATCCGCATACAGGGACGATCCCATATCGAAATAAGGACACAGATGGAAGCTTTTGTCCGCTTGCTGGTAGAGCAGCGCCATATTGTTGGTATGGCGGTCTTCGTTCAGGAAGAACATGTCCATTTCCAGCATTCCTGACAGGTAAGCGCCGAAGTCCCGTATCCCCGTCAGGTTTTCCACAAATTCCACGGTATGGGCGATCCGCCTGTCCACTTCCCCTATCTGGGCCAGATTTTCCGCCAGGCTGAAGCCTGTGACGCTGCGGTAGAGCTTTTCCAATGGCAGGAGCTCGCTGCCCTGGGGCAGGAAATTCCGGCTGCGGCATGCCCGGTACAACCGGCCATTCCAGGATACCGTCACCGGTTCATAGCGCACATGCCCGGTATGGCCCGCCTCCTGCAGCAGTCTGCTCACCATGGTTTCGGCAAGGCTTTCATAGCCAAAGGCATCCGCCTTGTACCACCAATGGCCCTGGCGCCACTTCAGCTGATTCCCCTTGCTGGTGTGCCCGGATGTCTCGATTTCCTGAGGCCTGATCTCGATGACAGGCACTTTCACTGTCTTTCCCATATGTGAGGGACCTCCTACTGTCCGGGGGCGAAATAGGACAGCTTCAGCCACTGCTGATCCTCGGCCATGCGCCCCTGTGTCTTTTCGATGATAGCCATGGGGTCATAACTGTCCAGCCCTATGTCCTCCAGTACCAGCCGCAGCCTGTCCCTGGCCTTTGGCATACAGCGCTCTTCCAGGAACGATTCAAAGTCCTCCCATGTGGGCCTGAGCTTTATGCCGAAGGCGCGGTGGAAGGGGATGTCCGTCTCGTTGGCCACGATTACCTGGCGGTCCCGAAAGTTTACCAGCAGCCTGCTGCAGCGCTCTGTCCCATTCATGTAGTCCATGCGGAGCATATAGTCCCCTGCTTCCACGCCTGGGAAATCCCGGTTCAGCCACTGCCACTGCTTCAGGCTCCGGTAGATCCGCTTCTCCCCTTCCTTCGGTACTTTCAGGTAATGGTGCATTGTCTGGCGGGATACGCCGTAAGCTTTGGCCAATGCCGTGACAGTCTCCCCCGCCGTATGTCGGCTGTGGATTTCCTGCAGCATCTCCTTGGATATTGCCTTTTTCCTTCCCGCTCCCCGCTGGTTCTGGGCCATGACGGAACCTCCTTAAAAGTGTTCTATGTACTTATTGTATCCGTCTCCGGAGGAGATGTCAAGAAATTAATTTATTTACAGTTTTGCTTTTATACAGGGAATTGTGGACTTCACGCTCTGGCTTTGCTATACTGGAGGCACAGGGAAATCGGAGGCGATGATTTCCGCGAGAGGAGAGTTGTGCTATGAATTTCGATAGAATCGACAGTATCCTGGAGGAGTATCTGGACAGGGGGTATTACCCGTCGGCAGTGTGCCAGATTTTCGACAGGGAAAAGACGCTGTACCATAAATCTTTCGGGGATGCGGCCCCCGGCACCTGGTACGACCTGGCCTCGGTGAGCAAGATCGTCTGCACCACCATGCTTCTGTGGGCCATGGAGGAGGGGCGGCTGGCGGCGGAGGACCTGGCGCTGGAATATCTGCCGGGGGAGGCCCTGGGGCCTGTGACCAGAAAGCGGCTGGAGGGCGTGACCATCGCCCGCCTGATGACCCATACCTCGGGCATCCTGCCCTGGTATCCCTTCTATGCGGACGGTCGGGAATTCTATACTGTGCTGGAGCATGCCCTGGCCGCGTCGGCGGTGGAGGAGGGGATGGCCTACAGCGACCTGAACTTCATGCTGCTGGGCCAGATATTCACATATGTCACGGGGCTTGGCCTGCGGGAGGGGCTGGAGAAGTACATAAAGGGGAAAATGGGCATCGGGGAGATCGCCTACGGGCCTGTGGAGCCGTCCCTGTGCGCCCCAAGCTGCTTCGGCAATCAGATCGAGAAGCGCATGTGCGCCGACAGGGGGATCGAATTTGCGGGCTGGCGGCCTGACGGGGTGGAGGTCCGGGGGGCCTGCAATGACGGCAATGCCTACTATTACTGGAAGGGGGCCAGCGGGCACGCGGGAACCTTCGGAAGCTCCCGGGCGCTGACAGAGCTGTGCCAGTTCTACATGAATACGGACAGGCCGAGCTTCCTGCGGGCCATGGAGACGGATATCTGCGGCCGGGGGCTGGGCTTCGACAAGAGCGATGTCTACCTGGAGGGCTGCGGCCACAGCGGCTTCACTGGTACCAGCATGTGGTTCAGCCCCAGGTTCGACATCGGCGCGGTGATCCTCACCAATAAATACTACCGCCCGGAGGAAGGCCCTGTCGCCAATTCCAACGAGTTCCGGCGGGCGGTGCACTATGCGCTGCTGGCTGCCAGGGGCTGTCCTGGTGTGAATACGGAAATATAGTCTGCTGACGGAGGAGGGAAGCGGGATATACCGGGCATTCCGCTCTGCAGGGCTGTCTTAATGCGTGGCAGCCCGACCCGCAGAGATATGTCTTGGTGTGTGGCAGCCCCGTCAAGAGGCAGCTTCGCCTGGATAGCCGATCTGCCCGGAGCAGTGTCCGCCTGTCAGGGCTGCACGGCAATCTGCTTCACCCTGGCGAAGGTCTTCCGCACATAGGGAATGGCCAGAAGCAGGTAAGTGATGGCGGCCTCCGCGAAGATGTAGCAGCCATTGTAGGCGAAGGTATAGGGAAGGGGATGCCATCCCTCCCAGGCGTATTCGGCGAAGAAGATCCAGCCGGAGAGGGCAGTGAAGAGCCAACGCCCCAGGATGCCCGCGCAGTACCCCTTCAGCAGCCCGTTCTTTTTATCCGTGAACAGCCCGGAGAGCCCCAGCGCGCCAAAGGCCAGCAGGTAGTCGAAAAGCAACTGGACCGGATGGATGACATAGGGGTCGATGATCAGCTGCAGCACGCCGTAAGCCATTCCTGTAATCAAACCCGCCTCCAGCCCGAACCAGTAGCCCGGGAGGCAGATGATGAGCATGGAGAGCAGGGTGACGGAGCCGCCGAAGGGAAAGCTGTAGACCTTCAGGTTGGAGAGCACTGTGCCCAGCGCGATGGCCATGGCGCAGAAGGCCATCTGCTTGGCGGTGATCCTGGCGGAAGCCCCCTTTGGCCTTTTCTCCGGGATGTCCGCTTCGGGAGCGCCGGGGCGGGGCTTCTTCGCCGCGGCCCTTCTTCCGGCGCAGAAGGCGGCTGCGGCCAGGAGAATCGCCAGGGCCGCGATCAACAGTATTTTGCCTGCGGTGGTGGGGACATAGCTGACGGAGTCCCCGTCTTTGATGACATTGTACAACATAAAAAATCCTCCTTGCATCTGGCTAAGGAGGAACGACATCGACAGCCCAGGACGCCAAAAATACGGCAGTCCGTCTGTTGCTGCGCTTCCTTACGCCGGTATTGTCCGGTTCAAGTAGTGAGGGTCAGAGACGGCGGTATGCGGTCTCAATCTCAGCGATGTGCTCCCCTAGCGTTGATTTATACTGCGCACTGGTTAAATTTGCAGTATATGTATTTGTGGTATACTATACGGTATGCGGGGGACGGTGTCAAGCTTTTTTCGCTTTTGTTTTTCGGCTTTTGTTTTCAGGCATCATTCCGCCGTGGTTTTCAGCCGGACTGCCGCGCGCTGCAAAACTGTAAGGGAAATGTCACCCGATTGTAAGGTCTTATGGCAGGACATATGCTATAATGTGCTTATCCGGGGCATGGAATGGATGCCTGTAGAAAATGGGGGGCAGTGGCCATGTGGCAGATTGCAATGATTTTATTCGTGGTATCGTTTTGTTTCTTTGTGGGGGTCATGGTGCGGGAGCCCAGGTCGCTGAGGAGCGGGGTGTCTTTTTTCTGGATGATGCTCTGCCTGGCTGGCGTCATGTTCCTGGTCCTGGCGGGCTGCGCGGCCTGGCTGGCGTCCCGCACTGTCCTGATATGGATTCTTCTCATATTGCTGATGATAGCGCTGGTATGCGTGGCCGTGTTCCCCATTGCCCTGGCTGTCATGTTCTTCGTACAGGGGCTCAAGGTCATCCGGCATGAGGGCAGGAAACCGGCGAACATGCTGTCCGTGGCGTTCTCCGTCATGCTCTTCGGCTACCTGACCGTCTGGCCCGCCATGGGAGGCCTGGGGAGGAGCATATTCGGAACGAGGCTGTATATCCTGATCAGCCTGCTGGCGTTCTACCTCCTCAGCCTGCTGGCCACTTACGCCCTCTCCGCTGTGCTGAACCTGATCCATCTGAGAAAGAGGCGGAGGGCTGACTACATTGTTGTATTAGGAGCGGGCCTGATCGGCGCAAGGGTGACGCCGCTGCTGGCCGCCAGGATCGACAAGGGGATTGAGCTGCTGGCCTTTAACCCGAAAGCGATGCTGATCATGTCCGGCGGCCAGGGGCCCGGGGAGGATCTGGCGGAGGGCCGGGCCATGGCGGACTATGCAATCGATAAGGGCGTGGATCCGGGGAGGATCGTGGTGGAGGACAGGTCGGTATCCACGGAGGAGAACCTGCTGTTTTCCAGGGCGCTGATGGAAAAAGAGACCCCGAGGGTCATCCTGGTCACCACGGCCTATCATGTGTTCCGGGCCCTGCTCCTGGCCAGGCAGCAGGGGATGAAGTGCGTGGGGTTCGGGGCGAAGACGAAATGGTACTTTACGCTGAACGCCCTGCTCCGGGAATTCGGTGGCTATCTGAGCCTGACCTGGAAGCGGCATGCCGCGGTGGCCCTGGTGCTGGCCGGCATGGCGGCGATTCTGGGCATATGACAGGACGGGATGGCGCAAGGCGGAGGGGGTGTTTGGTATTGACAGATAGGGCTGGCCGTGCTATCATTTCGGAAAGAACAAGTTGCACATAAAGCGCAGAAAGGGTGATGTCTATGTACTTGCGGACCAAATTACAACCGAGAGCGATAACCAATCTTGAATTGTATACAAGAAGCCAGGACAGATACAAAGGAATGAGGGTGACAAAGGGCTATGTTGTGACGAACCTTTTGAATGATTATCCTCTCTACATCAGAAATGCGGCAGCATTGCAAAGCGCGATAGCCGAGTCTGATATAAAGCAGGAGGGAAGCGGCACGGCGGTAAACCTGAACATAACTGTGGAGGCAAACGATAAACTGGCAGATTTGAAGAAGCTGCTTGATAAGGAGACTGGAAGGTCGCTGTTCCCGGCGCAGGTCATAGATATCCTTCTGATATGCGCCCTCAACTTAAACGGCAGACCTCCGGTGAAGGAGGTATCTGACAAACAGTTGGCAAAGGTGATGATGGAATATGCATATAAGCTGTTGACAGAAGAGGTTTTGCCAGTAAATATTTCCAATGCGCGTTCCGATATCATCAAAATTTTTGAGGACAATTGTCTGCTGTAAGTTAGGATGAGGAGTTTTCTATTAGGCATTTTGTCAAGAGGAACTTTTCAAGGGATGGGAAAAATCAAGCGGGAAAAGCCCCGTGGACGATTAGAGGCCGTTTTCGGGGGCAGAGCCACCGCACCAGTGCAGATAGTCGGAACGGCATAGAACGGGGATTGTCTGCGGCGGGGAGATGTGCTATGCTTGAGACGAACTGACAAGGGCTGTGCTATACGGCTTTGCAATACAATTTGGAACTTGGGGGAGCAACCATGGCAGACATACAACTTGAAACGGGCGAGGCATTGATTGGGCAGGGCATGATGGCCTATTGGGAGCCTGTGCTGGGAAGTTCGTGTAATGTGTGGCGAGGTACAATCTTTGTTACAAATAAAAGAGTTTGCTTTCGTATTTCCTGGACAAGTCACATGGAATTTGAGCTTAAACTTTCGGAAATTAGAGGTTTTACTGTTGGAAAGCATCTGTTTGCTACGAAAGTAACGATACATAGCAAATCCGAAGAAAAATTTACCGTCACTGGCTTTCCCGTGAAAAAACTTCAAGACTGGCTGACGCAAGTAGGTATCCAGAAAATATAAAGCAATCGGCGGCGCGGATTATGGCAAAAAGTCAGGTGAACAATATGAAAGCATTGAATGAAGTTAAGCCGCAAATACTGAAATATGGATACAAGAAAAGAGGCAATTCCTTTTGGAAAATTGAAAATGCTTTTTATAAATTGATAAATTTTCAAACGGGCTCGTACGGGAATTACTTTTTTATCAACGTGGCAATTCATCCCTGTGATTTGCCAATGCTTTATACTAAACGGCTTGAAATTGTAGAGAAGCCAAAAGAAAGTCAATGCGTTTTACGGCAGAGGGCAGAACAAATTTCGGGTAAAGCAAGTGCCTTTGTCCACAACATTGGATTTATTGAAGATGTGACAACTATGCAAGCATTATTGACAGAAATAATGCCCGATATTGAAGCGTGGATGAATTGTTGGGGTTGCTATGAAACAATTTTATCTTCCGATTTTGATGAAATATCAAAATCGTTTTCTGTTGTCCCGCTCATTTGGAAAAAGCAGTTTTTTCTACTTAAAAGCTATTGTGCATTGATTATGGGAGATTACACAAGAGCCAATGACTATTTTTCGGCTTATCAAAATGAAAATTTGGATATGGATTTTTCATTAGTCGATAATTATATGTCCAATCTTATAGTTTCCAGCTTGTCGGGCAAATGAAACGCTAACAGGGCGGCGGTGACAGGCATTAACTATCCCTGCCGCCCTGTCCGTTACCGCTCCATATCCTGCGCCCTGCGGGGCTGCTGCTCCCGCTGTTCCTGCCGCAAGATATTGTAAACGCTCCTGTGGATTTGCTCGGCTTCGGTCAGCGGCTTTTTCCCCTTGTACTTGAAATAAATGTCGGCCTGCTCGATATGCTTTTTCAGAGTGCCTAACCGCCGCTCAACGGGTTTCAGCTTGCCTTGAATATCCAGTTGCTCCCCTATCATGGACTTGAATTCTTTGCATTTGTACTGCAAGCGGGGCGTTTTTCGCTTTCTCAATTTTCTCCACCGCGTTCCACAAAATCGCCCTGTCAGAGCGCCCCCCGTTCCGACTCCCGTCTGCGCTGTCTTCCTGCCCTCTCCATGAAAAACGCTCCCGCTGGTTTGACGGAAGCGAGGTTGTAGCTTTTAAATTCCTTGGTGGATGATGGTGGAAAAATGACGGCTGTTGTGGTAGACTAAACATGAATTGTAGCGGAGGCAGATTTCTACGATTTTTTCATATAAGGAACTAAAAGACTTTGTGAGTGATGATTTTGAGCGGTTTTACAAAATGGGTTTTGATGAACAACAAATTTTTCCTGCGGTCTTGAACGAATACACACATGGCGAAAATTTTTGTCAAACAGAAAATATTTGTATTCACATTCTTTTAGGTGTGAACTATGCAAAAAAAGGACTAAGCATGAGTGCTATAAAGGAGAAATTGGAACAGCTAATAAGCAAAGATACTGTGAAAGAAATTAGGTTTGAATTAGGGCGTTAGTATACAGAGTTCATTTCGGATTTAGACAGTATTATGGTTCATGAATAAATCTACTTTTCTCTTTCACGCCCTTATCAACAAGCCTATTCCCCTTTTTCTGCGCTCCTGTCTATGCCGCCCTCCTGGGCGGTCAAGCCGTCCAGTATGCGGCGGCTGTGTTCGGTGGCGATGGTCTGCTCCGCAAAGGTCTTGAACTGCTCCTCGGTCAGCGGGATAGTGTCGGGCAGCAGCTTCTCGATAAACCCCATGCGCTTGCAGAGGCGGTTTGTCCTGTCCTTGCGCTCCTGCTCTTTCTTACCGATGGTTCCTCCTGTTCGGGCAGGTCGAATTTGCCGATAAAGTTCAGATAGATTTCAAC
>NZ_CAJUCP010000013.1:0-59065 GCF_910585425.1 uncultured Acetatifactor sp.
AGCTTATACCTGGTAAGCAAACAGGTTGTGGCATACCTAATTACAATCGTTACAGATTAATTAAGAGATACAATAGTTATGGCATGGAAGAGAGGGATAAGCAGTTATTTATTGAATACCTTACTGTTCTGAATTATATGCCAGATGAAGACTTTTCTAATGTGCTAAATATTGAAAATATTAGCGATGCGGAGTTCCTTTCAATATTGGATTTTTATTATCAGCAGGATTGTTATTTGATGTTGTTCAAATTGTTAAGAGACTACAAAGAAAAAAGGCTGGTGAGACCTAATATGGAAGAGATAAAGTGCATGAAACTTCGAAAGGATTTGGAGGAGAGGATGCAGAGACTTACAATATTATAAGAGCCATGATATGAATATTGTTTTCACGTATTAGAAAATATGTTATTGCAAATATTGAGCGAACCTCATGTATGCTCCACCAAATCCTCCATCCTACAACAAAGCACCCGGGCCAGCCGCAGCAGGTTCAGCGCCTGCGTCCGGTTGATGTCGCGCTGGCGCTGCTCGAAGAGCTGGATCTGGCGCAGGCTCACGCCGGACTGTCTGGCCAGTTCGCTCTGTGACAGCCCTGCCAGGGTCCGGAGGCGCTTTATACTGCAGACCGCCAGGATTTACAGTGGTGTCTCCCGGGAAATTACTTGGCTGGCGGTCCGCAGTCGGGTCGCACTGCAAATTTAACCGGTGCGCAGTATAAGTTGGTCTCCGGGTAAGCGGCTTTCATCTTCTCATGCATGATGTCTGCGAACTTCGTGATATCCGCCTCATGGAGCGCAGGGTACATGCCGAGAAGCTCGCTTATGGGAACGGCGCGATGGATATGGGAAAACGTATATCCGGTAATCCACTGATAGTAGCACAGCGCCCAACCCGCCCAGTATTCCGGGGATTTGTCCAGATACATTTCGTCCTTGATGTCATCGGACAGCGGAACGCCGCACTGCTCCATGACCGCGCACCACCTCACAGCCTGTCATGCCGACTACATATTTGGGGTTCCCGTTCCCGAATTGCGTCGCGATACCGGCTTTATCAAATATCCAACTGTCAAAGACCTAGTTTCACTGAAAATTGATTTTACCGCCATATATGAAACATATCAAGTTTTATGGAACAATAATAAGAATTGCTAAATCACCTCTTTCCTGATATAATGAGCGTTAGCATCATAAAAAAATCCAGAGAGGAGGTTCGCTTTCCATGTATTATCTGATGAACAAGGATGCCGTCGCCGCATCTTTCCATAAAGAGAACAGCAGATGGATGCTGCTGCGGCAGGATGCGGAACTTCCTCTCGGGAGATTTGAGATCAATACATGGCTGGAAGACAGAAAGGCCTATAAGCATAACCGTCACTTGAAGCGGCTTATGATAGACTGCGGATGCGAGACCACGGAAGGATTCATAAAGATTACGCATGCCGCGTCCATCAATGACTCCTTCTGGATAAAGGAAGAGAAAGAGGATGTCCGCTGGAATGATATCTCTTTTTACAGAAATGATTTCGACGCCACGATTTCAAAACTGGCATTCGAGGGCCTGGGATTATATGGCGTACAGTTGAGCAGCACTTCCCCGGAGCTGACCACGGACGGATCCTTTCGCAAATGCTGGAGAAAGGAAGAGGGGGAAATCTATCTCTACAAGAGAGGGATTTCTGGCGCTTTCAACGCAGGACTGGAGCCATACTGCGAAGCGCTGGCCTCTGAAATCGTCCGGAAAGCGGACCCAACAAGCGTCCGATATTCCGTATTAAGGCTCCATGGGGAGACGGCAACAAAATGTAAGGCTTTTACCAACGAGAAGATTGGTTTTACCCCGTTGAGGAAATTGGTAGACCGCAGCATTACCCTGGACGGGCTCCTGGACTTCTTTGACGCGCTTGGATGCAGGGAGCAATTCCAGAGGATTCTTGTCCTGGATGCGGTGATATTTAACGTAGACAGACATCTGGGGAATATTGGCCTCCTGGTAGATAATGACACACAAAAGCCCCTTGGAATCGCCCCGAATTTTGATTTCAACCTGTCCATGCTTCCCTATGTGACAGAGGAGGAATTTGAACGGATTGGGACGAAGCTTATGGATTACAGCCCCGCCTTGGGCAATGATTTCACGAGGACAGGGCAGGAAATGCTGACCTCAGAAATCAGGAGAGAGTTGATGAATCTACAGGGATTCCGGTTCTCTTTCCGAGGCAACAGAGAATTTGGGCCGGCAAGGGTGCAGGCGCTGGAAAATATGGTGGACAGGCAGATTCAGGCCATTCTCAAGGGGGAAATCCTTTATACCAGGGATGTCTTCATACCCGGAGAAATCCCCCGGGAGAGCGCGCAGGAAGGCGATCCCTTCGACAATGCCGACGAACTGAGGGCCGCCGCTGCCCTTGCCGCAAAATTGAAGGAGACGGGCTGTTTTTCTTCCGTTATGGAGGAGATTGGGGAAGACAATCATGTAATTGTCATCGCCACGCTGTATGAGAAGGGGGATTTCATCAATCTGAACATCCGCATGGACGGCATGGAGATTTTCTGCGATAAGAATGGGATTGAAACAGGAACGGATGAACTCTGCCGCGGATTTCAGGCGTTCCCGGAGGCATATGGCATGATTCGCAGAATCGTGGACGGGACAGGCTGTATGGGAAGAGGGATGCGAAAAGGAGAAAAGGCAGAGGTATGAAGAAGATTTCCCTGGAGGAACTGCAGAAGGAGAGCCGGACAGAATCCTATCCGGAGCAGTACCGCTACATCTGCGGCCTGATCGAACAGCAGAGAATCACGCCTGTGAAAAGTTCCCCGCGAAACGGGAAGAAGCCGGCCCTCTATACGAGCTACTGGCTTGCGGAGGAGAAGCCGGATTACGGAGAGGAGCTGGAGGAGCTGCAGTTTCGCACAGTGCCTGCCATCCGGACCGACTATTATCTGAATCACCCGGAAGTCTACCGGGAAGAGCGGAAATGGGTCAGGCTCCTGAACCGCTTTTTCCTGGAGCAGGGCGAGGCGGGGAGCCGGAACCTGCCCTATGTGTCCCTGAACGAGCGCAGCTTCCGGATATGGGGCAGGGAGAAATTCCTGCAGAGGGAGCAGGGGAGGAAAATCCTGGCCCACTGCGGCGTCGGCCTGGAGGAGCTGCGCGTCTACCGCACCACAGAGCCCCTGGCCTATTACTCACGCACCCGCCGGGTCCCCCAGACCATACTGATCCTGGAGAACAAGGACACCTTCTATACCATGCGCAGGTGGCTGATGGGGGAGGGAGAGGCAGCGCAGGGAAACACCGGGGAACCGCCTTTCCACAGGATATTCGGCAGCGAAATATCCACAGTCATCTACGGCGCGGGAAAGGGGATTCTGCGCTCCTCCCAGGACTTCCGCTTCTGCGTGGAACCCCATATCAACCACCCGGAGAATGAAATCCTGTATTTCGGAGATTTGGACTACGAGGGCATAGGCATCTATGAAAGGCTGGCCGCCCTTTTCTCCACCGGGGAGGAGATGGCCGGGCGCGCCGGGAGACATGAGATAAAGCCATTCATCCGGGCCTACGAAAAAATGATGGATAAAGCGCGGGGATACGGCAAAGATTTCCTGCCCGACATGAGCGGGAACCAGAACCGAAACCTGTCGGGCCTGTTCTTTCGATATTTTTCCCATGAGACAAAAGAAGCGATGATACAGCTCCTGGAGGCCGGAAAGTATATCCCCCAGGAAATCGTGGCGATTACGGATTTTTGAGAGGGCCAGACCATGCAATATGAATTCCTGAAGCATTTCCCCAGGCGCATGAAGCATGTGGGGGCATACGCGCTTCTGTTCGCTAACAGCAGCCAGAAGACCATCTGGAAGCAGTACGGATTCCAGAAGCTGGACGAGCAGGTGAACGTCATCTTCGCCCTGCTCCTCTACCTCATGGAGCAGTCCCTGAAGGAGGAAAACTGCACCATAGACGACATCGGGGCCTACATGGACAGCCTGAACATGCGCTACTTTGGCAGGAACATGAGCTATGAGGACTGCAAGAACCTGGGGGATTTCATCATCAATGTAGTCCTCTCCAACGAGGGAAAGGCCATGTATTTTGACGGATACGACTTCGAGGAGAGGGCGTACCGCACCATGAACATAAGCTATGTGGCCAACCGCATCGTCTATGTGGACGCCGAGGTGCGCAGGACATCCTATTATCTCACCGAGGACGGCTACAATCTGCTGCTCTCCACCCTGGAAATCGAGAACAATATGAAGATAACCATCCACGAGATGATTTTCCGGATGCACCTGGAGAAACAGAGCTACGACCGGGCCGTGGACGATATCAAGAACGTGTTCAACCTGCTGCGCATCCAACTGCAGAAAATCGAAGAGGCCATGGGCCGGATCCGCAGGAATGCCCTGAGCTACTCCGTGGCTGACTACGAGTCCGTATTAGAAGCGAACCTGGACACCATCAGCGACACCAAGCAGAAGTTCCTGGGCTACCGGGAGCTGGTGAAGGCCAGGGCCAGAGAGCTGGAGGAGATGAACCTGAATGTCCGGCGGCTGGACGAGAAGGAGGAGGAGAAGCTGAGGAATCTGGGAATCATCGAGAGCTACCTGAACCGCACCATCGATGAGCACCAGAAAATCCTGAGCAGCCATTTCGACCTGAAGGCCCTGTATACCAGGGAATTGGAGCAGCTGTCCCAGATGTCATTTATCCGGCGTTTCTCCCTGCGCAGCGACCTGTATGAGAAAATCCTGGAGCATCCGGAGGGGCTGGAGCGCATGGAGATTTTCCTGCGCCCGCTCTTTGGCAACGAGCCGGACAAGATATATAATCTGAAGAAATCCACGGAGCTGCAGAGGCCCCTCCGAAAGAAGGGGGAGGACGAGGCGGGGGCTGTGATGGAGTTCGGGGACGAGCGCTGGATGGAGGAGGAAGAGCGGCGCAGGCGGCAGAAGCTGGCGCAGTATGAGGATTGCGTCCTGTTCCTGCTGCGCAGGGCCCTGGAGACCAAGGCGGGTGAGGTATCTCTGGAGGAAATCCGCCGGGCCATGGACGGGGAGGAGGCCGGGGAAAGCTTCTCCGCGCTGCTGCCCAGCGTACAAATCTTCAAGGAGGTCATGGTGGAGCTGCTGCGGGGCAGGGAGATCGACATCGAGGTCCTGCGGGAGGAGCGGCGGAATTTCATTGGAGAGTCCTCCGGCGGCTTCCAGCTCAACGAGACGCTGCTGAACCTGATTGACGCCCACGGCCTGCCTGTCAGGAAGGTCACGGTCTACCGGATAGAGGACGGGAAGGTGATTTCCTTTGAGAACGTGCCCTACGAAGGGGGCGTGGGGAAAAACATCTGCTGCTCCAATGTGCTGCTGCGGGTGACGGTGTGAGGGGAACCAGGAAGCGAAGGAGGGGGTCGCTAAGGGATTGCAGGCCTCCCTGCGTGAGGCTTCTTCCGGCCCGGCATCAATGGCAAGTGAGAAAAGGAGAGTAACATGGCATATGAAATGGAAGACATCCGCACGGGGCAGGAGATTTTCTATTATCTCCTGGAACATCACGAGCTGAGCGAGGAGGCCCAGGAGCGGCTGTTCCGCAGCTATGCGGAGAACGAGCGGGTCCAGAACCTGGTGAAGTCCCAGGGGGAGGCCGCCGAGTGCGACATCGAACGCTACGGGGATGTGGTCTACCTGATCCCCAGGGAGGACAACACCTTCCTGGGCTTCTCCAAGGCGCAGCTAAAGCAATTGCTGTGCAAGTCCGGCGGAACGGACAAGGACTATTACCTCTCCCAGTTCGTCATACTGACATTGCTGGTGGAATTCTATGACGGACAGGGGGCCACCAGCAAGACCAGGGACTACATGCGCGTAGGAGAACTGCAGAACTGCGTCTCCGGCCGCCTGCGGGAGGGCGCGGAGCGGGTGGAGGAGGACGGGGAGGAGGGGGCTTCCGGGGGAGGAGGGCATTCCGGCGAGGAGCGCTTGGGCCTGGCCTTCTCCAACATGATTGAGGCCTATGAGGCCCTGCGCTCCGACGAGCGGGGCTCCCGGGCCAGGACCACCAAGGAGGGCTTCCTCTACAACATCCTGAACTTTCTCCAGAAGCAGGGCTTGATAGAGTATGTGGAGGAGGATGAGATGATCAAGACTACCAAGAAGCTGGATCAGTTCATGGACTGGAATCTGCTGAACCAGAACCATTTCCAGCGGGTGCGCAGAATCCTGGAAGGAGGGAGTGTGCACTGATTGTCCTTGAAAACAGAACTGTGTTCCGGTGTATGCGCCGACTACATCGGCGGGGAGGTATAAATGTGAGCAAAATCAACGCGGTCCGCCTGATTAATTTAAATTATAACAACAATGCCATCCGCATCAGCGACGAGACCTTCCGGCTCCACGGCGAGAGCACTTTGCTTTCCCTGCGCAACGGAGGCGGGAAGTCCGTGCTGGTGCAGATGATGATGGCCCCCTTTGTGCACAGGCGTTACCAGAATGCCAAGGACCGTCCCTTTGCCAGCTACTTCACCACCAACAAGCCCACCTTCATCTTGGTGGAGTGGAAGCTGGACCAGGGGGCTGGGTATGTGCTCACCGGCATGATGGTGCGGAGGAGCCAGGAGATATCCGAGGAACGCCAGGATGAACTGGAAATCATTAATTTCATATCGGAATATAAAGCAAGATGTCAGCAGGACATCGACCATCTCCCTGTGGTGGAGAAGACCAAAAAGGACGTGACCCTGAAGGGCTTCGCCGCCTGCAGGCAGCTTTTCGACACCTATAAGCGGGAGCGGGGCGTCCCGTTCTTCTACTATGACATGAACAACACGGCCCAGGCCAGGCAGTATTTCAACAAGCTGGCGGAATACCGGATCTACTATAAGGAATGGGAGACCATCATCAAAAAGGTCAACCTGAAGGAATCCGGCCTGTCGGATCTGTTCGCGGACTGCAGGGACGAGAAGGGCCTGGTGGAGAAATGGTTCCTGGAGGCCGTGGAGAACAAGCTGAACCAGGACAGGAACCGGATGAAGGAATTCCAGGGCATCATGGAGAAGTACACGGGCCAGTACAGGGACAACCGCTCCAAAATCCAACGCCGGGACACCATCCGGGCCTTTGGCCGGGAGGCGGAGCAGGTGCGGGCACAGGCTTTGGGCTACCGGGAAGTGTCCAGACAACTCACGGCCCAGAGGCTCCGGATAGGGGACTTCATCCGCAGGCTCCATAAGCTGGAGGAGCAGGAAGAGGAAAAAGCCGGGGCGGTGGGCGAGCGCCTGGAGGGGCTGGCCCGGGAGTTAGAGCAATTGGAGTATGGGAAGCTGTCCAGGGAGTTCCATGAGATTGCCCAGAGGGAGAGATATGCCCAGAGCAATCTGGAGATGCTGCGGATGGAGGAAGAGGGCCTGGAGCGGAGGCGGGAGGAGATCCTCCGTAAGATCCATGTGCTGGCCTGCGGAAAGCAGCAGGAAACCGTGAAGGATTCCGGGCAGGAACTGGACAAGGAGAGGCAGCGCCTGGATTTTGTCAGAGAGAAGAAGGAGAACCTGGAGCCGGAGCGGATGGCCCTGGGCGGGAAGCTGCGGCAGTACTATGCCGGGCTGAAGGCCGGGAAGGAAGCGGAGCAGGCGCAGTGCCAGGAGGCAGTGGAGGGCCTGATCCAGGAGAGGCAGCAGGGCATCCGGAAGCTGGATGAGCTGCGGGAGACGGAGAACAGCCTGACCGAGGAGGCCGGAGCGCTGAACGCCCGCATCCGGATGTTCGATGAGGCGGAGGACAGGTTCAACCAGGAGTACGCCGCGCGCTCTGTGGAACCGGGGCATTTCAGAGAACCGGGGAGTTCTGTGGACTCGGGGCGTTCCATGGAAGAAAAGCATTCCATGGAAGAAAAGCGTTCTAGGGAAAAAAAGCATTCCATGGAGGAGAAGCGTGCCATGGATTCGGGCCCTTCCGGGGAGGCGTGGAACCGGAACCTCCTGGGAGAATACGAGGCTGGCGCGCTGGAAATCAGGCAGGCGGAGTACGAGAAGGAGCTGGCCGCCTCGGAGGCTGAGCGGCGGGCCGCGAAGAAGGACATAGAGCAGTACAGGGAGCAGGTCAAAGCCACCAGGAGGCTGGTGGAGGACAAGCTGGCTGAGCGGAGCCGCCTGGAGGCCAACAGGAAAGAGGCGGGAAGGCTGCTCCAGGACTACGACAGGGAGCTGGCGGAGCGCAGCGTCATATTGCGATACGTGGGAATGGCGCAGGAGGATGCGTTCGACACGGAGAAGCTCCTGGCCGGGGTGCGCAGGAAGCTCCTGGACGCGGATCTGGCCAGACAGGGCCTGGAGAAGGAGCTGGACGCCCTGGAAAAGGAGTACCGCAGGCTGGCCCAGGGACAGGTGCTGGAGCTGTCGGAGGAATTCCGGGGGATGCTGGAGGAGGCCGGGATCCATTATGTCTACGGCTGCGAGTGGCTTCGGAAGAACCAATTCTCCCCGGAGAGGAACAGGCAGTTGGTGGCCAGGCAGCCCTTCCTCCCCTATTCCCTGATTTTGTCGGGCCAGGAGCTGGAGCGCCTGCGGGGGCTGCCGGATCAGGTCTATACCTCCGCGCCTGTTCCCATACTGATTCGCCAGGAGCTGGAGGGGCAGGGCAGCGCCGCGGAGGGGACGGTGCAGTCATTCGGTGAACTGCATTTTTATGTATGGTTCAACGACAACCTGCTGGAGGAAGAAAAGCTCAGGGACATGCTGGCGCAGCTGGATGTCCGGAGAGGGAAGCTGCGCAGGGCCATCGACACCCGCCAGGCCGAATACATGGAATATGTAAGCCATCAGGAGAAGGTCAAGGGCCAGAAGGTGTCGAAGAGCGCCTATGAGACGGTAAAGGCGGAAATCGCCGGACAGGAGAAGGGTCTTGCCGCCCTGGAGCAGGAGATCCTTAGGGGCAGGGAGGAGCTGGAGGCCCTGGAGGAGCGCCAGGCCGGGCGGGAACAGGACGCGGCAGGCCTAGACAGGGCCATTGCCTGGCAGGCCAGGAGGCTTGCGGACTTTGGGAGATTTCGCGAAAGCTACCGGGAATACCGGGGGCACTGCCATGCCCTGGAGAAGATCCGGCAGGAAAAGGAGCGGGTGCAGACCCTCCAGAAGCTGGAGACGGAGAAGAATGCCAGGCGGGAGCAGAAGCTGGAGACGGAGAAGAACCGCCTGGCGCTGCTGGAGCGGGACAGCCGGGCCTGCGGGGAGAAGCTGGAGACATACAGACAGTATCCTTCTCCGGAGGAAAGCGGGGAGACCTTCACGGAGCCACAGGCCAGGGAGGCCGAGAGCCGCTTTGAAATCATCACGGGCGGAATCAGCGCCCAGCAGAAGGAGCTGGAGGAGCGCGTCCGCAGCGCCCAGAAGCGGTACGACAGAGATTTGGAGGAGCTGGAGGCCCTGGCGAAGAAGCACGGCCTGGCCCGGGAGGACTGGGAGACCGTGGCCTATGACAGGAAGGAGGAGACCCACCAGGAGATCCAGTTGGAGGATCAGGACAGAAAGCTGGAGAAACAGAGGAACCTCATCCACAGGGAGGAAATCCAGTGCGCGCTGCTTCGCCAGGAAAAAGACGGAAAACTGAAAGAAATCAGTGCGCGCTGCCAGAGGGAGGAGCCTGCCCCCAGGGAGGAGATCCAGAGCATACGCTTCGAGGACGCCATCCGGGAGCTGGAGTACCGGCAGAAGGAGGCCCGGAAGGAGAAGGAGCTGACGGACAGAAGGGTGCAGGATTACAGGAACAACCTGACGGCGCTGGCGGAATATGAGGAATTTGCGGAGGAGGAGCCGACGGATGGGCCGGATGATTCGCAGACGCCGGCGGAAGGCCAGGGCCCGGAGGCCATAGTCTGGGAGTTCGACCTGGGCGCCTTGAGCGGGGCGGAGCTGACGAAGCAGAAGGGCCTGCTGATCCGGGACTACAATGCCGGCCTGGAACAGCGCGGCCAGGCAAGGGCATCCCTGGACCGGGCGCTGAACCGGATGGTCAGGATGGAGGAATTTGGGGAGGACTTCTACCGGAAGCCCCTGGAGGCCATGCTGCAGCTGACGGAGGATGCGGAGCGGGTCATCAGGCAGCTGGACACCACCATAGCCTCCTACGACAGCCTGATGGAGAAGCTCCAGGTGGACATCTCCATGGTGGAGAAGGAAAAGGAGAAGATCACGGAGCTCTTCGGGGATTACCTGAAAGAGGTGCACGAGAACCTGGGCAGGATCGACCGCAATTCCACCATCACCGTCAGAGAGCGGCCCGTGAAGATGCTGCGGGTGGAGCCGCCGGACTGGGCGGAGAACGAGAGCATGTTCGCCCTGCGGCTCCAGGACTATATCGACGATGTGACGGCCAGGGGAATCGCCCTGCTGGAGGAGAACGGGAACCTGCAGGAATTTTTGGGCACGCGGATTACCACCAGGGGGCTCTATGACGCGGTGGTGGGAATCGGCAACATCCAGATCCGCCTGTACAAGATTGAGGAACAGAGGGAATACCCCATCACCTGGGCGGACGTGGCGAAGAACTCCGGTGGGGAGGGCTTTCTGTCCGCGTTCGTCATCCTGTCCGCGCTGCTATACTATATGCGGAAGGACGACACGGACCTCTTCGCCGACCTGAACGAGGGCAAGGTGCTGCTCATGGACAACCCCTTCGCCCAGACCAATGCTTCCCATCTGCTGAAGCCCCTGATGGACATGGCGAAGAAGGCCAACACCCAGTTGATCTGCCTGACGGGACTGGGCGGGGAATCCATCTACAACCGGTTCGACAATATCTACGTCCTGACATTGATTGCCGCCAACCTGCGAAACGACATGCAGTACCTGCGGGCGGAGCACATGCGGGGGTCTGAGGAGGAGACTATATTGGCGACCCAGATTGAGGTGATGGAGCAGCAGGAGTTCGTGTTCTAAGGGGCGGGTTCCGGGCAATCCGCTCTGCCGGGCTGCGCCAGGGGTGAGAGGTGGGATAGGAAAGCGCAGCCGGGCCGGGCAAGAGATGACGACATGGAAAGAGGAGCAGAACAGGAGAAAAACGATGAAACACGCACTGACATATGAAGAAAAGTACAAAATGATGGTAGAGACCCCTGTGAACAAGCTGATTCCCCGGCTGGCGGTGCCCACCATCATCAGCATGCTGATTACCTCCATCTACAACATGGCGGACACCTTTTTCGTAAGCCAATTGAGCACCAGCGCCTCCGGCGCCGTGGGCGTGAACTTCTCTTTGATGGCCATGATTCAGGCCATAGGCTTTACGCTGGGCATGGGCAGCGGAAACTACATGTCCCGGATGCTGGGGGCGAAGGAACAGGACAGGGCCCAGAGGGCCTGCTCCACCGCGGTGTATACCGCTTTCTTCTTTGGGCTGTTGCTGGCAGTGTTCGGCATCTGGAATATAGACTCCCTTGTCCGGGCCCTGGGGGCCACGGAGACCATAGCGCCCTATGCCAGGGATTACGGGAAATACATCCTGATTGCCGCGCCCTACATGACCGTGTCCTTCGTGTTCAACAACCACCTGCGCTCCCAGGGGAACGCGGCCCTGTCCATGCTTGGAATCACGGCCGGAGGCGTGCTGAACGTCATCCTGGATCCGGTGCTGATATTCGGGTTCGAGATGGGCATCTCCGGCGCTGCAATCGCCACGATCTTCAGCCAGTTCGTCAGCTTCCTGATCCTGCTGACCCTGGTGATCCGGTCGGGGAATGTGCTGAAGCCCCACCCGAAGTTCTTCACCATGAAGGGATGGGTGTACAAAGAGATTCTGTCCGCCGGGATGCCCACTCTGGGACGCCAGGGCCTGGCCAGCCTGGCCTCTGTGCTGCTGAACGTGGCGGCGTCCGGCTTCGGGGACGCGGCGGTGGCGGCTATGTCCATCGTCACCAGGATCATGATGTTTATCAATTCGGCGCTGATCGGCTTCGGCCAGGGCTTCCAGCCCGTGTGCGGCTTCAACTTCGGTGCGAAGCGTTACGGGCGGGTGCTGGAGGCGTATTATTTCTGCCGCAGGGTGGCCTTCGTGTTCCTGCTGGTGATGGCGGTGGTGATGTTCGCCGTCTCCACGCCCATCATGCGCCTGTTCCGGCGGGAAGACGCGGAGGTAGTCAGGATAGGGGCCCTGGCGCTGAAGATGCAGTGCGTGCTGCTGCCGATTCAGTCCTTCACTATTATCGGGAATATGCTGACCCAGTCCATCGGCTACAGCTTCCGGGCAACGCTTACGGCCATCGGCAAACAGGGGCTGTTCTTCATCCCGGCGATTTTGATTCTGCCGGGGATATATGGAGTCCTGGGGCTGCAGTTGGCCCAGCCGGTGGCGGATTTGCTGACTTTTGTGCTGACGCAGGTGATTGTGGTGATGGTGGTGAAGGAGTTGAAGGGGATGGAAAAGGAGGCGCAAGGTTAGCGCCTCCCCTTAAACCACTGCCTCTAACAATGGTTCTGTTTTCTATCCGTATTCTAAAGCTCAGCCGCTGTATCCTCTATGGGCATTCCGGTCTGATGGTCTGATTCATAGCCCCGGAGCATTCCTGCAATCTGTTCAGCCGAAAAGTCCATATCCATTGCAAACTTTGCCGCAATATCAAATGGTGCATGCACCATTTGATTCCACGGGCAGTCGCCAAATGAAAGCACGCGTTCACTTGGCTCGTTGCCTTCGTGAGTATTCCATGGACTATTATACCGCTGTTCTTCTGAGGGGCGCATTTTCAGCTTCAGATTCTTGATGTCATATACACCTGCCAGGACTACGGAATGGAAGGCCGGTTTTTTTGCCCTGCTTAGGTAATACCTTCGAAGCAGCGCAAGGAAGTCGATGAATACCTGATTGTTGGAAGCGCTGTCAACCTCGTCAATCATGAGTATCACGGGCTGTTTTGACATTCCGCATATCTGACTGAATCGGGTAAACATTTCTGCCATGTCATACTGGCCGTCCAGGACCTGGAGAAATTCTTCTTGTAAAGGTAAAAGCGGGGGGAGATTTGTGGGGATTGGGGCTATAAGACAAAAAAGTTCGCCTTAGTGGTATGTAAGGCGAACTTTTTATTATATTTTACATCTTAAAACAAAATTCATTATAATGCAAGCCTAATTTCATTTTTCTCATTATTTGGAGATTCTGACATTTTTGATGGATTTTAGCATAATTCTCTATGTGTTTTGCTGAATTTTACTGCTTGAACAGGGCATATCTGTCCATCAGGGAACCTCTTCTTCTTTTTGTACCTGGAATTTCATGAATTTTACAGGACGAAAAAAGTTCGCCTTACATACCACTAAGGCGAACTTTCCAGAGGGTATGACAGGGCACTGCGGTAGCTGACGCTGTTGGATTAGCCTGGAACGGACGCGATTTGAGCCAGGTAGGGCATAGGTTCTGATTGCAGGTGAGCGCTGACGGCAGAGAGGTGGAAGATATCAGGGATGGCCAATGTGGAATGCCATAGGAGGCAAAAGCAGCTTCCTGTGGAAGAGTACACTAGAAAGCAAAGGCAGCTTTCTAGTGTCAAGTATTATGATGAAATGCGCAGGCTTGGCTGCTTCACCGTGCGGGACGTGGCTGATATGGTGGACGAGCAGTCCACCGTTACCTATGTGGTGAACGATTACCAGCGCAGGGGATATATCGACCGGATACACCGCAACCTCTATGCCGTGATGGACAGGGAGACAGGCCAGCCGGTGCTGACGCGGTATCAGATTGGCAGCAGACTCTTCCCGGATGCATATATCGCCCTCTACAGTGCTTTCGAGGCCTGGGGATATGCGCCGCAGGCCGGTGGCGAGGTGTATGTGGCCACCGAGAGCCGATTCACGGATTTCCGGTATAATGGGGTCTTCTACCGCCAGGTGAAGCGGAGGGAGGCCGACATAGAGCAGGTTGGCGGCGCTATGGTGACCGGCCTGGAGCAGACGGTGGTGGACAGCATCCACAATTGCGACAAGGTCGCCGGGCTGGAGAGGATAGCGGAGTGCATCATGCGGCTGCCGATGCTGGATCCGGACAGGCTGTTCAAGTGCCTGGAGAGGTATGGGAAGGGGTTCCTTTATCAGAAGTGCGGGTATGTGCTGGAGCAGTTGCAGAGTTATGTGAAGCTGCCGGAGAGGTTCTACCGTGAATGCCGGGAGAGGTGTCCGGGGACGGTGCGATATGTGGGGAAGGGGACGGGGGAGTTGGTGTATTGTAAGGGGTGGGGGATTTATGCGCCGTATCTTAATACAGAAAAGATGTGATTGGGATGCTGTCATCTATGTGTCCAAGACAGGAGGGAGGTTCGCATATGCAGCATGTGTTCATAATTGGATCCAAAGGGATTCCGGCAGCATATGGCGGGTATGAGACCTTTGTGGATAAGCTGACAGAGTGCCATCAGGAAAATAAACAGATTAGGTATCATGTGGCCTGTAAGAATGCTGAGGAAGAGGAGTTCGAGTACCATAACGCTCGTTGCTTCAACGTAAAAGTTCCGGATATAGGGCCTGCACAGGCGATTTATTATGATGTGGCGGCATTGGTGGCTTGCTGCAGATATATACAGAAACATCACATTGGACATCCGATTGTATATATTTTGGCGTGCAGGATAGGATATTTTGCTCCCTACTTTAGACGGAAGATACATAGGCTTGGAGGGAAAATATACGTGAATCCGGATGGGCACGAGTGGATGCGCGCCAAATGGTCGGCTCCGGTGCGGAAGTATTGGAAGCTGTCGGAAAAAGTCATGACGAAGTATTCGGATTTGCTGATATGTGACAGTAAGAACATAGAGCGTTATATCCATGAGTCTTATGATGGGAAAGGGATAGGTGGCAGCAATCCGAAGACGACTTATATTGCGTATGGTGCGGATACTGGAAAAAGTCTGCTGGATGATGACGATGTTTCTTTCATGAATTGGCTGAAGGAGAAAGGGCTGAAGAAAAAGGAGTATTATCTTGCTGTGGGGAGATTTGTTCCGGAAAACAATTATGAGACTATGATTCGGGAGTTTATGAGAAGTAAGAGCAAACGGAATCTTGCTATTATTACAACGACTAATGACCAATTGTTTAATCGGCTTGAGTATGAGCTGCATTTCAAGTATGATAAGCGCATTAAATTTGTTGGTACGGTATATGAAAAAGAGCTGCTAATGAAAATCCGCGAAAACGCTTATGGATACATTCATGGTCATGAAGTCGGGGGAACGAATCCTAGTCTATTAGAGGCATTGGGAAGCACAGATTTAAATCTACTTTTGGATGTAGGATTTAATAGGGAGGTAGCTGAGGATGCAGCAGTTTATTGGAATAAGGTGAAGGGAAATTTAGCAGCATATATTGATAAAGTGGATAGAATGGCATCAGAGGACATTGTAATTAGAGCAGAAAAAGCAAAAAAGAGAATTAGAGATTTCTACAGTTGGGATTATATTGCTGACAAATATATGAAATTGTTTAGAAATGTATAGGACAATAGGGGGCGGACTATTGGAGAACAGGGAGTTGTCGCTGAGAGAGATACAGAAAATATCACTAGATATTATGATTAAAATTGATGAAATCTGTGATGTTCATAATTTTAGATACTATTTATGTTTTGGATCCCTTTTGGGAGCAGTAAGACATAAAGGATTTATTCCTTGGGATGATGATATTGATATAGTTATGCCACGGGAAGACTATGAACAATTTATAGAATTTATGGAATGTCATTCAGATGAATTAAGGCCATTGAAATTATTCACATATCACAATACTGTAGGATATCCGTACATGATAAGTCGTGTCAGTAATGATGATTATTATCTTAAGGTTGAAAATGAAAAGCCGTATGGAATGGGCATTTTTGTTGATATATACCCTTTGGATGGAATAGGTAATAGTGAAAAAGAGGGAGCAAAGCGAAAAAGAGGTGCCACTAGACTATCTTCGCTTTGTTATTTGTCAACAAGGAAATATTGTGTAAAAGAGAATACAAAATCAAAGATAAAAATGCTCCTAAAACCAGGTGCGTTCTTGATTTCTAAAATAGTTGGTAAGAGAATATTTATGTATAAGCTTGAGCAAATGGCTAAGAAGTATAGCTACGATAAAACTGAGTATATAGGATGTCTTGTATGGGGACGTGATGGTATTAAGGGGATTTTCCCTAGAAGCTGGATGGGGATATCCATATCTAAAAAAGAATTTGAGGGACATTTATTCCGTGTACCTGAAGAATATGACAAAGTGTTAACTAGGCTTTATAAGGACTATATGAAGCTTCCAGTTAAGGAAGAACAGATTCCGCACCATTATTACAAAGCGTATAAAAAGAAAGATTATACTTGAAGAAGGTTTATAATAAATGTTCTTGGGATTGATTGGATAAGCATGGGATGAATAGAGGGTAGAAAAATGAAAGCTTTGATTTTAGCTGCTGGATATGGAAAACGACTTCGGCCAATTACAGAAACAATGCCTAAGTCCATGGTCGAAGTGAACGAAACACCATTGTTGATTAATGCGTTGGATAATCTGGCTGATTTAGGAATTGCGGAAGTCGGAATAGTTGTTGGTCATATGGCCAATTTTATCAAGAATACCATAGGGAACTTTTATAAAGGTATTGCTATCAGCTATTATGAGAATGAGAGATATCTGGAGACAAACAACGTTTTTTCTTTGTACCAGGCCTTAGATTTTTGTGATGATGATATGCTGATGATTGAGTGTGATATTTACTATCATAAAGAGTTGTTGATGCCGCTGATTAGTAAAGTAGGAGACTGTTTGATTTTGGCAAGTCCTTTTAACCAACAGACTATGGATGGGACAGTTATCCGGATAAAAGAGGATGTTGTAGAAGAGCTTGTTTTAGGTGCATGGCAAAATGAAGACTTCAATTATGCCAATACTTTGAAAACAGTTAATATATACAAGTTTACAAGAAAATTTGCTCTTAAGTTTCGTGCACTAATTAAATGGTATGTAGAGAATATGGGAGAAAATAGCTACTATGAAAAAATTCTTGGCAGCATGATATATTATAGAGAATGTGATTTTCGTGTTGTGACAGTACCTGAAGAAATGTGGTGTGAAATTGATAATATGGATGATCTTGTAAGGGCAAGAAGACAATTTGGAGAATAAGCCATTTGAAGTAAAAAACATCAGTAAGAAGTGAATGAAATGGAAATATTTGCGTAAAAAAATTATAATCTGTTGCAATATATTGAGGATATAAATGGGGATAAAAGAAATATTCAAAAAGCAAGGTGGCATAGAGCTTTTAAAAAAATACTGGAAAAGTGGAGCGCTTTTCACTGCTATTGGAGAGTTTATGCTGTTGGGAAAGAGCAGAACAGCACTTGAAATACTCCGATTATCGGCAGGGTTAAAGACAAAGCAGAAACTGGAAAAGAAATATCAAAGAAAGTTGGAACAGTTTGATAGAGAGTATAAAGAGGGAAAAAAGAAGGCAAGCAACAAGGTTTGGGTATGCTGGTTCCAGGGGATGGAGAATGCGCCAAAACTTGTACGGAAGTGCTACGAAAGCCTACAAGAGAATTTGACTGATCGAGAGATTGTGCTGATTACATCTGAGAATATGATGGAATATGTACAGTTTCCAGAATTTATCATTGAAAAGTGGAAGAGTGGAATCATTACACATACACATATGACAGATTTGCTACGATTGGAATTGCTGATTCAGTATGGCGGAATATGGATAGATGCAACGGTATATTGTAGTCGAAAAAGTGAAGAAATCCCAGAATACTATTTCGATTCAGATTTGTTTTTCTACCAATGCCTGAAACCTGGGAGGGATGGTCATTCCAGCTATATATCATCCTGGCTGATAAGTGCAAAAAGCAATAATCATATACTGAGGGCAGTACAATATCTCTGCTATAAATATTGGGAAGAACATAGAGGAATGCTAGATTACTTTTTGCTCCATGATTTTATGGCTATTGTATTAGAACACTATCCAGAGGAGTGGAAGGCTATTGTGCCATCAGATAATGCAACTCCCCATATCCTTTTGCTTAGGTTGTTTGAAAGCTATGATGAAAGGATTTGGCGAGCAGTAAAAGAGCAGACACCATTCCATAAACTAAGTTATAAATTAAGTGAGTATGAGATGGATTTAAAGGATACGTACTACTCCCAGATTATATGCGTTAACTCAGGTAATTGAAACAGAAAAAACAATATAGTATGTGCAGTGCAAGACTGCTTAGTATGTTATGAAAGGATAGTATTATGTTAAGCGTAGCTGTCGTGACTGTGACATATAATGCAGAAGTAGGTTTGAGGAAGACAATTGAATCCGTTATAGCACAATCCTATGGGAAGCTAGAATATTGGATTATGGATGGTAAATCATCAGATGCAACGTTAGCAATTGCCGAGGGATATAAAGCTGAGTTTGAAAAAAAGAAGATTCCTTATCAAATTATTTCCCAGTTTGATGATGGCATTTTTGATGCGATGAATAAGAGCCTAAACTTAATTCATTCGGATTATGTTATTTTTTTGAATGCGGGAGATTTTTTCGCAGGTGCCGAAGTAGTATGCAGTATATTCAAGAATGTGAATATATATAGTGATGTTATATATGGTAACTATTATGTTTATAGCAAAAATAAAAGGAAAAGATATGTTAGCTATTCAGTATCAGAATTACCTCGACATATGATTTGTACGCATCAAGCTATATTTACAAAAACAGAACTTTTTCGAGAACGTAATTATGATACAGAATATAAAATGACTGCAGATTATGATTTTTATTTATATATGTATCTGCATGGAAAAACATTTAAGAAAGTAGATATTGAAATCGTTTATTTTGATATTGAGGGTGTAAGTCAACAAAAAGCAAAATTAACACAAATGGAAAGAGTAAATTTACTGGTTAAGAACGGATGTATTGATAGTAATGAAGCAGAGAGACAAAGAAGAAAAATAAAATATATATGTTTAAGGAAAAGATTGATTTCCAGACTTCCGGATTTCATTAGATTTTATTCTTATGAAGATATGACAGTTTAGTAATGTTAAAGGAGTTTTTATGCATTTATATTCGGTAGGGCGAAAAATATATCAAAAAGTTAAGAAAAATCCTGTTTTCTCTAACATTATTTTTTTGAAAGAAAAATATAATCAGTGGTTTTGGAGTGAACGTCTGGTCGATAAGGTTATATTCAAAAGAAAGAGAAGAGAGAAAATACCGTTTATCATAAGAAGATACGCACAAAATATGGGAATTGGTTCTTATATTATATCAAATCTATCTCAAATTGACTACGCAGAGAAGAAAGGATATAAGCCTGTAATAGATATGAAAAATTATAACGGAACGGTTGTGGATGGACATGTTGAAAATACATGGACTCTTTTCTTTGAGCAACAAGAAGATGAATTAACAAACGCTTATAAGAGTAAAATTTATTGGTTGAGCGATGGAGAAAATAAAAATTTTTTTCCGAATGATAGTATGTTTTTTTTAAATGATAAGAATCTGCTATTATATTGGAAGAATATATATAGAAAATATTGCTGTTTTAATAGAACGGTTAGGGATTATTCAAATCGGGAATATAAAGAATTATTGAAGGGAAAGGGAAGAATTCTTGGTGTCCTTTGCCGCGGGACAGACTATGTTAGATTGTGCCCGAAAGGGCATCCGGTTCAACCAGATACTTCTGTGGTAATTGAGAAAGCAAAAAGGGTTATGGAAGAATTCAAATGTAATTTTATATATCTTGCTACAGAAGATTACAACGTAGAGATTCTTTTTCGGAAGAAATTGGGCAATAAGGTAATAGTCAATAAAAGAGTATACAAGAGATATTTGGATGGATATTTGGCTAACACATTGAACGAAAGAGAAAATGACAGATATAACACTAATTTAGAATATTTATCATCGCTTTCACTGCTGTCGAAATGTGATTGTCTTATTGCGGGGCGTACTAGTGGAACAGTAGTTACAATGTTGATGAATCAAGCATATGACTACACTTTCTTTTGGGATTTGGGTGTCTATTAATTCGGATTTTAGTGACATTTGATTAATTTGCTTTATATTTTGAGATGCAATTGTAAGAAGAAAGAGTGTGGTGGAATGAGTGTGAGATTTACTGAAAGAAAAATGCTTTTTGTACTATTATTGTTTAGTGTTCTAATAAATAACGGTTTTTTTCATATCATTAATTCGACTAGTAAAATATTGGATATGTTACAGATGGCTGTGTTTGTTATTGCCTTTATGGTGATATTAAGGATGAGGAATAATAATGGAAAGATTGTGCACGATACAAAAGTATCCTTTTTGTATTCAATATATATTGTTTTTTTTGTTGGTTTTCAATTTTTTTATTGCTGTATTATCAATCATGCTTCTGTTTTAGAGTTCGCAGGGAATGGCGGTGCAGCTTATATTTATGTTTTCTATTTTCCTGTAATATTAACTTATTTTTTTGTGGAGAGTGGAACTGAAAAATTATTAAACAAAATAGCTGTTATAACGATGATACTGTTGACTATAGTGGTAGTGAATACCTTTTTTAGAAACAAAATAGGGGAATCATTATTGCCATTTTCTTATTACACTGAAACATTAGGAACCAGAAATGGGAGGATTCGAATTTGGGATTTATCAGTCTTTATGGGAATTATGGCTGTGTACTCTTTTTATAAATTTTTTGTTGCCAGGCGAAGAAAAGATAGAGGACTTTCATTGTATCTTTTGGGATTGATATTTATTTCTGTTATCTATATTGAACAAACAAGAATGGAATTATTAGCATTACTATTCACACTTACAATTATGTTTATGGTACAGATAAAAAGGAAAAGGATAAGAATGACTATATATATTTTTGGAATACCGCTTTTTATTTGCTGCTTGTTTATTTATATTCCTCATAGTTCATTATTTCAGTCTTTTTCTACATCAGGACAGTATGGACTTCAAACGTCAGTGCGTATCGCTGGTATATCGTATGCAATAGAACAATTTATCTCAAATCCATTTACTGGCTATGGAATGAACCTATCAGATTTTGTAATTAATCATAGTGGTATTCAATTTCTATATAGCCATAAGGATATAGGTATTATAGGAACTTTAGGCAGATTAGGAGTGTTCTATTTTGGTGTGTATATTATTCCGATGATATATTATGGAGGGGTTTTGATAGGTATTTTAAAAGAAGTGGAGAAGCAATATACAAGACAAGAGTATAGCTTTTTAATCGGATTATATGTATATTTATTATTTACTACTATAAGTTTATTGGTGACTGATTCGGTTAGGATTTATGCATGGCCATTTTATTTAGCACTTTTTGAGTTTTATAGAAAGCGAAATAGATGTGCGTATCTGCGCAGATTTAAGGCTGGTTGATACTAAATGAAAAAATCTATAGCTGTAAATATAATATTTAATGTTTCATATAAATTGCTTAATATATTATTTCCGATGGTGACGTCGGTGTATTTGGCTAGGGTACTGGGACCATTATATATAGGAAAAGTGTCATATGCACAGAACATTTTATCTTATTTTATAGTCGTTGCCTCCTTGGGAATTCCTACTTATGGAATGCGTGAGATTGCTAGAGTAGCAGGTGAAAAAAAACAGGAGAATAGATTATTTACTGAATTATTTCTTTTAAGTGCAATTTCTACCATACTTTGTAGCATTGTTTTTACATCAATGATTTTTTTGATTGGAAGATTCAAAAGTGAAATAGAGTTATACTTATGTGTGGGATTGTCCTTATATATGAATATATTCAATATTGATTGGTACTTTGCAGGAAATGAGGAATATGCTTATATTACAGTTCGTAGTGCGATTATAAAATTATTGTCGTTAGTTGGAATTTTTACATTAGTAAAAACACAATCTGATTATGTAATCTATGCATTTATTACAAGTGTGGCGACAACAGGTAATTATTTATTTAATGTATTCAGTCTTAGGAAACGTATTAAGCTTAAGTTCCAAAAGATTAATGTAAAAAGGCATCTGAAATCAGTGTTAATTTTATTATTAACATTACTTGCTACAGATTTATATAATCAGATAGACGTGACAATGCTTGGGATATGGTGTACAGATGAAGTAGTCGGTTACTATTCAAATGGAATTAAAATAATAAGAATTATTAATTCAGTGACAACTGCTATCAGTGCTACGATAATTCCGAGAATGTGTATATATCATAAGGATAATAAAAACGCTGAATTTGAAAAGCTATTTAGGAATACATTTAACATAATATGTATTATAATTCTTCCTGCAGCAGTTAGCCTGGCCATCATGAGTAAAGAAATAGCAGTGTTTTTCTGGGGAGAAGTCTTCCTACCAACAGCATCAATACTATTAATCCTTTCTCCAATATTAATAGTGATAGGAATCTCATATTTGACTGGATCTATTATATTGACTGCTACAAATAATGAAAGATGTTTAATGTATGCAACAGCATTTGGAGCAATTACAAATGTTTGCTTAAATGTACTTTTAATTAATAATATGGGAATGAATGGAGCAGCGATTGCATCTGTAGCAAGTGAATTAGTGGTTTTTGTCATTCATTTTCATTTTTCTAAATCATATGTAAAAATAAATATGGATAGAGCAAATATTATTTCTATTGTAATTGCGTTATCTGCTATGGTTTTGACATTGCAAGTGAATAAGATTTTATTCTCAACCTATTTTTTCAGAATAGTTTTTGACATAATATTGGGTGGAATGTCTTATTTTATATTTCTATATTGGTTGGGAAATACGACAATGAGAAATTTGATTAACACAATAAAACCTAAACGATAATATGATTATTAAAGAAGAGTAGATTTTTATTTTATACAAAATATATTGTGTGAGGTCTGTTATAGTGACAAAAAAGGAAAAACTAATATTATTCATATATAGCATGCTTCTGTTTGGCGCTACATATATTTTATATACACAAGTAAAGCCTATAATGGTGTGCGACCCAGACGATTGGACATATATTTCAAGTATTAGATATGCAATTCCGCTTTGGAAGGATTGGAATCCATCCAAGGTACTTCCAGAAACCTTAATGGGACTTTGTGGATATTTCTCTGCATATGTTAAACATCCTATTATAGGAGACTATATCTTATCGTTTACATATGTTTATGCGTTTGTAGTTTCATTATTTATTGGGATTTATATAATAGCAATATTGCTTTTTATTAGAAAAATTTTTGATGCGACAATTCAATGCAGCTTAGCCTGTTCGCTTATAGCGTATTTTCTGCACTTTCTTTTTATGTTAAATAGAGATACGAACAATCTTTTCATGCTGACTGCAAGTAACCTTAACTGTTTCTTAAACTACACAATACCTGTATTATTTTGCTTTATAGTAACCTTATATTTTATGCAAAAATTCTTATTTAATATCAATAGCCTTTTTTTGAATGAGAATTTAAATGGTGAAAGAAATTGCGAATCATGGAACTATTATAAGATAGGAACAATTGCTTTTGTTATATATTTAGCAATATTTTCAAACATGGTCTGTAATATTATTATTATAGCGCCATTTATATACATGTTCAGCACAACTATTTTGAAGCAAATTAAAACTGATGGAATCAAAAAAGTGATATGCTTATCCAATATTAAAAGATATTGTTTTTTTATATATTCATTCCTATTAGAATTAATATGTTTAATATTTGAATATAATGGTGGTCGTGCTCAAGACTTAAGTTTTGACGCGGACTTTGCATTTGGTGATATAATGATTGATGTTAAATACATCTGGATAAATATAAATAAAAAAATTGCAATAACATGTGTAGTAGCAATTTGTTATGCAATACTTACATATATTTATAGGAAAAGAAAGGGGATAGCAAATAATACTGATAATACATATATAAAAGCATTAAAAATAATGTTATTTTCTTTTGGATTGACATTGATTTACATGGTATTGCTTTATGTCAGAATCGGACAACATAAACTGCAACGTTCAGAAAATATTTTTGTAATATATGCTTGGGGGGCGCTGCAATTGCTATTTCACTTGGATATATTCTGACTCTACATAGGAAGATATGGATATGTATACCTCTAATTTTGTATGTTATGATAACGACTACTATATTTGGAAATTATAAACAATCTATCTCATATTATGGGGGTAATACAGAATTGTGTTATTTAGTGAACAATAATATAGTTGAGCAGTATAAACAAGCCGAATATATGGGATTGAAGGAATTTATATTGCATGTTCCAGAAGCTTTGGGAAATTATGATTTTACAGCTGATCGTATTTCGAACACGCTATATAAGCATGGAATAATTAATAAGAGAATACAAGCAACTATGGTAGTAGAACCAATAGATTACTTTTATAAGTGAAATATATATTTTGGCTATTGCGGAAAAGCTATCATGAGTTTTCAATAAAAGATAAATCTACATCTATACTTGTGAGTTGAAAGTTTGTACCACTACAAAACAATAGAATCCCACTGATTATCCAGCTCATTCTGCCACTCCTGAATTATATGTCATATGATGGATATGACCATATGGTATGGGATGCATATTACATCTTCGATGACGAGAAGAAGCAGCTCCAGCGTGTAAAGCGAAAGGATGTGGGATATTCTGCTATCCAATATGTTTATGGAGAACAGGGCAAAAGAGAAAGCAAACAGTATTTGGATGAAGACGGAAATCTTGTAATGCATAAGGAGAACGGCTATGCGGAATGCAGATGGTTTTATAACGAAATGGGACAACTGGAATATATACAGTATCTTGATGAGAACCAGGAACCAATCAATAAACCGGAAGGATATGCAAAAAAAGAATATATCTATAATGCAGGGGGAAATAATGTAGATTGGATATGGTACGATTCATCTGGCAATGAGGTAATGCGGAAATATACTCCTTTTTGGTAAGAAGCAAGATATGGAAATTCTTACCGAAAAGGAGTTATTTTCTTAAAAGATGCTTTCAGGGATATCCTGCAGAAAGCCATGGAGGCGGAGACGAGTGTAACGCTTGGCCGCAATCTTGCGCGAGGGGCAGAAGGTCGATAATTCTATGGATACCAATATTCAGTATGACCAACTAACTTTGGAAAGAACCACTTTCTCCTTGACAAACCCCCTCCCATATACTATCCTATATCTAAAGCAAGAAATCTAAGCTTCTGTTTCTTTCTGATGTTGAATGGCATCTCTGCCGTTTTTCACTGGAAAAAGCGCAACCAAAACACCAAAACAAAAGCGGCCGGGATGAGGAAGAGTAGCCCGCGACTCCCTGCCGGAGAGGAGGAAAGTCAATGGGACTGCAGAACGAATCAATGCTGTCCTACCTGGAGGACAACCAGAGGTTCGCCGACCTGTTCAACCAGCTGTATTTTAAGGGAAAGCAGATAGTGGACGCCGACAGGCTGGGGGAAGCGTCGGAGACCTACCGCGGGAAGCCGGGGGAGAAGGACAGCGGGAGGATAAGGGACATCAAGAAGCGCCTGAAGTCCGGCCGGGAACTGAAGGTACTGGCTGTGGAGAGCCAAAGCGAGATAAGCTACATCATGCCCTGGCGGGTCATGGACTACGACTGCCGGGAATACGGCCGGCAGATCAGGGAGGCCCAGAGGGCCAACGAAGCCCTGGACAAAGCTGGGGAGAAGGTCTACGCGGATGCCGGGGAGCGGCTGTGCAAGGTGCGGAAGGAGGAGCGTTTCTCCCCGGTCTACACGCTCTGCCTGTACCATGGGGAGGAGGCCTGGGACGGCCCCAGGAGCCTGAAGGACATGATGGACTTCGGAGACGAGGAACCGGAAGAGGGCGACAGGCAGGATTGGGAGGAGTGCTTTGCGGACTATCCCATGCGCCTGGTCAGTGCCTGCGAGCCCATGGACTGCTCCGGATTCCGTACATCCCTGCGGGACTTGTTCGAAATCCTGCCCTACCGCAGGGACAAGGAGCGGCTGAAGGAGCTCCTGGAAAGCAATCCCTCCTACCGGAGGATGGACGAAGAGACCGCGAGGACGATCAGCGTCCTGATGGGAATAAAGAATTTTGGCGAAAACGAAGAGCGGTTTAAGACAGAGGAGGGATATGATATGTGCCAGGCCATACGCGAAATGATGGAGGACAGCAGACAGGAAGGGATTGCGGAAGGAGAAGCCCGTGGAGAAGCCCGTGGTGAGGCTCGCGGGGAAATCAAGGGAAGCGCCAGCCAGATAATCGAGATTATAGACAATATAAGGAAAGAGCTCCACTGCTCCCTGGAAAAGGCCTGCATAGTAGGCGGCAAGACCCAGGCCGAGTACCGTCAGGCGAAGGCTATATGCGGAAAGCCGTGACAATTCGGACGAACAACAGAGAAAAAGTCACATAAGAAACACAGTAAAGATATCGGCTCCCGGCTCAGCCCTCTGCGCCGACGGGAAGACAGCCAGCAAGGATTCCGGCAAGGATTTTCCCCGTCTCCCCCAAAATCTACTATACAAAATAAAAATAAGTGCTATAATAGACGCTAGGAAAAAACAAGCATCCAAAGCCCCCGCATCCCAAAGGGGCTTTCGATAAACCGGGAGGAAGAACACATGAAACCATACGGCGTAAACGAACTGAGAAGAATGTACCTGGATTTCTTCGAGAGCAAAGAACATCTGAAAATGAAGAGCTTTTCCCTGGTGCCCCACAACGACAACAGCCTGCTGATTATCAATTCCGGCATGGCTCCCCTGAAGCCCTACTTCACAGGCCAGGAGATTCCCCCCAGGCGCAGGGTCACCACCTGCCAGAAGTGCGTGCGCACAGGCGACATCGAGAACGTGGGCAAGACCGCCAGGCATCTGACCTTCTTCGAGATGCTGGGCAACTTCTCCTTCGGGGACTACTTCAAGCATGAAGCCATCCGCTGGAGCTGGGAGTTCCTGACGGAAGTGGTGGGCATGGATCCGGAGCGGCTCTACCCCTCCATCTACTGCGAGGACGAGGAGGCCTTTGAAATCTGGACGAAAGAAATCGGCGTGCCCGCTGATAAGATTACCCGCTTCTACCGGGACGAGAACGGAAAATGCGACAATTTCTGGGAGCACGGTGCAGGCCCCTGCGGCCCCTGTTCCGAGATCTACTATGACAGAGGAATCAAATACGGCTGCGGCAAGCCCGACTGCAAGGTGGGCTGCGAGTGCGACCGTTTCATGGAAGTGTGGAACAATGTGTTCACCCAGTTCGACAACGACGGAAAGGGCAATTACACGGAGCTTGCCCAGAAGAACATCGACACCGGCATGGGCTTAGAGCGCCTGGCCGTGGTGGTGCAGGACGTGGACACGGTGTTCGACATCGACACCATGAAGGCCATCCGGGACAGGATCTGCCAGATTGCAGGGACACAGTACGAGGCTGACGAGAAGAAGGACGTGTCCATCCGCCTGATCACGGACCATATCCGCTCCACCACCTTCATGATCAGCGACGGCATCCTGCCCTCCAACGAAGGCCGCGGCTATGTGCTCCGCCGCCTGATCCGCCGGGCGGCAAGGCATGGAAGGCTCCTGGGCATCCGGGACAAGTTCATGGCGGCTTTAAGCGAGACCGTGATCGATGAGAGCAAGGACGGGTATCCCGAGCTGGAGGAGAAGAGGGCCTTTATCCTGAATGTCCTCACCCAGGAGGAGGACAAGTTCGACAAGACCATCGACCAGGGCCTGAGCATCCTGGCCCAGATGGAAGAGGAGATGAAAGCGGCGGGAACCACGGAGCTCTCCGGGGAGAACGCCTTCAAGCTGTACGACACGTTCGGCTTCCCCACGGACCTGACCCAGGAGATTCTGGAGGAGAAGGGCTTCACCATGGATGAGGCGGGCTTTGGCGTGTGCATGCAGCATCAGAGGGAAACGGCCAGGAAAGCCCGCAAGACCACCAATTACATGGGAGCGGACGTGACGGTGTACGAGTCCATCGATGCGTCCGTCACCACTCAGTTCGTAGGCTATGACAGGCTTCGGCATGATTCCAAGATTACCGTGCTGACCACGGAGAGCGAGCTGGTGGAGGCCCTGACGGACGGCCAGACCGGCACGATCATCGTGGAGGAGACTCCTTTCTATGCCACCATGGGCGGCCAGAATGCCGACACAGGCGTCATCACTACGGCGGACGGCAGCTTCCAGGTGAGGGATACCGTAAAGCTCCTGGGCGGCAAGGTAGGCCACATCGGCATTGTCACCAAGGGCATGCTCAAGGTGGGGGACGCCGCCACGCTTACGGTGGATGCCGCGAAGCGGGGCGACACCTGCAAGAACCACAGCGCCACCCATCTGCTCCACAAGGCTCTGCGGGAGGTGCTGGGCAGCCATGTGGAACAGTCCGGCTCCTACGTGGACGGAGAGAGACTGCGCTTCGATTTCAGCCATTTCGCGGCCATGACTAAGGAAGAGCTGGACAGGGTGGAGGCAATCGTAAACGAGCAGATTGCGGCCAATCTCCCTGTAGTGACGGAAGTGATGGGCATCGAGGATGCCAGGAAGACCGGAGCCATGGCCCTCTTCGGCGAGAAGTACGGCGAGGAGGTCCGGGTGGTGAAGATGGGAGACTTTTCCGTGGAGCTCTGCGGCGGCACCCATGTGGCCAATACCAGCGCCATCGCGGCCTTCAAAATCCTGTCCGAGAACGGCATTGCGGCAGGCGTCCGCAGGATTGAGGCGCTGACGGGGAACGGTGTGTTTACCTATTATAAAGAGCTGGAGCAGACCATCGAGGAGGCGGCAAGAGTATTGCGGGCCACGCCTGCCACGCTGGTGGAGAAGTGCGGACATCTGACGGCGGAGGTGAAGGCCCTGTCTTCCGAACTGGAGTCCCTGAAGGCCAAAGCAGCCAAGGAGGCCCTGGGAGACGTGATGGACAATGTGGTGGAGGTGAAGGGCATGAAGCTCCTGGCGGCCAGCGTGGACAATGTGGACATGAACGGGCTGCGGGATTTGGGCGACCAGCTTAAAGCCAAGCTGGGAGAGGGCGTCATCGTGCTCCTGTCCAACGCAGGCGGCAAGGTGAACATGATCGCCATGGCCACGGAGGAAGCCCTTTCCAAGGGAGCCCACGCGGGGAACCTGATTAAGGGCATCGCCGGAAAGGTAGGCGGCGGTGGCGGCGGAAAGCCGGGCATGGCCCAGGCAGGCGGCAAGAACCCGGCGGGCATCCCCGACTGCATCGCGGAGGCTGCGAAGGTGCTGGAGAGCCAGCTTGGATAGAAGGACTACACGCAGTCGTCAACAGACATCGGCATCAATGAAACAGGGCTATCGGTTTTCGATAGCCCTGTTATCGCTCTTTCCATATTATAGCAAAAGACACTGGAACCATAAAGTGTTTTGGCGGTATGGTATGAAAATCTGTATTGAAAGATGATTATTTTTTGACTATTGGGCATACTGAGGGTGAGGAAACAAACTTACAGATTGCAGAAAGATGCAAAAGAGAGGTGTCGAAATGAAAAGAAAAATAATCGGAAAGAACCAGATAATGCTGCTGACGGCCCTGATATTCGTGCTGGTGCCTGTAATCAGGCCCGGCCAGCCGGTGAAAGCTGCGGGGGATGGGGCGGTGGCGGTGGCCAGCGATTCCGTTGAAGGCGCCACCGACGACTGGAACGTGATGGCGCAGCGGCTTGACGAGGCCATCCGGAACGGGATGGGCCAGAATGTGGGCTTCCTCGTGGGGAACCATTTTGAGATTCCCACGGATATCCTGGGCAGGCTGGCGGGAAAGAACGCCACGCTGGCCCTGCACACCAGCAACGGCGTCACGTTCAGCATCAGCGGCGGGGAGATTTACGCTGCGGACGCTCCCTTCACAGTGGATGTGTCCTTCGAATCGGTGATTCCCGATGAGGTGAAGCAGCAGCTCCCGGGAAACAATATCCTCAGGCAGTTCTCCATGGCACAGAAGGACGCGTATCCATGCCTCCTGAACGTGCATCTGGCGCTGGGGGAGGAATATGCCGGCAGGCATGCCGTCCTGTACTCCTATGACGAGGCGGGGAGCCGCATGAGGCAGGAAGGCATCTTCAGAATCAACGGGCAGGGAAATGCCATGTTCGGCTTAAGGCGCGGGGACGAATATCTGGTGGCGGTCTATCGGGGCTATACAGTGGCAGAAGGGGAGACCCTTTCCCATATAGCGTTTCGAAACGGCATCAGCCTGCAGCGGCTCATGGCCTTCAATCCCCAGATTCGGGATGCGGACCTGATTCAGATTGGCCAGATGGTCAATCTTCCAAATTGAATAGGATTATACGAAAAATCATCCGGTTCCGGCTTGCGGCAAACGGATGATTTTGTTTTCGACTAATTTTGCGCCAAAATCTTGTGCATTCCCGCGCCAGGAAGTATAATGGAAGTCTGATGACAGAATCCTGATAAGAGTACACATAGAAAGCGAGACCTCCATGGATACATACACGGAATCCCTTGAAAACAGAGCCCGGGACATCAACCCGGAGGACGACATCGACTACAGCGCGGCGCTGGCCGAAGTGGTGAGCATGTTCCGGAATTTCGACGAGGCCCTGGATACCTTCCTCGTAAGGCACGGATATACGGGAGACAGACAGGATATCGACGGCAAGATGGCATTCATCAAATCCAGGTTCGAGCAGAAGGAGATTCCCCTGCCGAGAAATATCAGAAAATGGTACACGGAACACAAAAGGATCAAAAAGGAGACCGCGATCCGCATCTGCTTCGCCTTCGGCCTGACCGTGGAGGAGTCCGAGGACTTCATGCGGCGCATATGCCTGCTCAGGGGCTTTGACTGCCACAATGTGGAGGAGGTCATTCATTTCTATGCCATCAGCAACCGTCTGGGCTACGCGGATGCGCAGAACCTCCTGGACAGGGTGCCCAGGCCGAACCCGGAGCGGCTGGACTTCGGGGAGGAAATCCTCTACACTGCATCCATCATCGCGGCGGTCAGGCGCTTCAGGAGCCCGGAGGAGCTGATTCGCTACATCAGCGGCAACATTGAGCAGTTCGGCTACAACAATGCCACCGCCTACAGATATATCCGCAGGATGTGGGAGGAGATTTCCGGGGAGGAGGGCCTGGCGGCGAAAGAGAAGAAAAAGCTGTACCGCGCCTTCAACGACACAGACCGGGAGATCGAAGAGGCGCGGGCGGGAGAGCCGGATGCGCGCAGGCGGACCAGGAGCGCGCGGGCCGGAGGCTCCCTGTGGGAGATATACCTGCAGATTCTGGGGCTGTCCGGGAACAGGATCGCAAAGCTGGATACGGACAGGTCACTGAAGCCCATACTGCGGGACAATGAACTGCTCCACGCCTGGGCGGAGGACTCTTTCCCCAGCAGGGGCGGCCTGGAGAAGATTCTGAACGGGGAACACGCGTCGGAACAGTTGGTGCATAAGACCATCATACTGCTGGTATTCTACAGGTTCTGGGTGAAGGCGGCGCTGAAAAGGAATGACTACCAGGCCCGCGGCGGAGACACAGGAAGGAGCATCTGCGAAATCAACCGCTATCTGCTGGATACGGGATACCCGCAGCTCTATCCCGGGGACCCCTTCGACTGGATCATCCTGCACGCGGTGGAGAACGAATTCCCGCTCCTGGTGTTCCGGGATTTCATGCGGGAGCTGTTCTATGTGAAGGAGCACGACATCGATGCCAGATATGCGGCGGAATGGAGCTGACGCACTGGCAAATCCAGAAATGCCCCGGATGGTGTAAAATAGAGAGAAAAACGGCAGGTACAAAGGACGGGATGACATGGAGGACACAAGAATCGCCCTGAAGGAAGGCACATTGCTGAGCGTTTCGAATCGTGAAAAAGGTGCGGTCACCTATACCATAGGGAAAGTGAAGGGCAGGGGCATGTCGGGCATTGTGTATGACGCGTCCTACCTGGACAACAGGGGTTACCGGCACGCTGTCCTGATCAAGGAATGCTATCCCTTTGAGGCGGACATTTACCGGGACGGCGACAGGCTGGTTCCCGGGAGCGAGCTTGACGAAAGGATTTTCCGGGAGTGCAGGAGCGAAATGGAAGCCTCCTACGGCCTGCACAACGAGCTGTTCCATACCAGCGGCCTGACCAATTATATATCCAATACCATCGATAATTATACGCAAAACAATACAATTTATACCGTCTTGACGTACCAGGAGGGAGAGGTGCTCTCACGCAGGAGGATGGAATCCATCAAGGAATGTGTTTCCGTTGTGAAAAGCGTCGCTGCGTTCCTGGGCAGGATGCATGAGAAGGGGTATCTGTACCTGGACGTGAAGCCGGAGAACATCCTCCTGCTGGAGGGCAGCCCCCATGCGGTCCAGCTTTTCGACTTTGACACGCCCATACGCCTGAGCGACATCAGGAAAACGAAGACCAGGGAAGGGAGAGAATCCGGCAGGATAAACAGGCTTGCCTGCACCAAAGGCTTCGCGGCATATGAACAGAAGAAGGGGTATCTGCATAATCTGGGCAGGCATACGGATGTCTACGGCGTAGGGGCGCTGCTGTTCTGGCTGCTGTTCGGGCGGGTGCCGGAAGCGCCGGACTGCGAGACAGGGGCTGAGTATAAGTTTGCCGACTGCCAGTTCGCGGACAGGAATTATCAGGACAGGCTGTTCCGGGCGCTGCCGGATTTCTTCCAACATACGCTGACCGACTTTGGCCCCGGCCGCTATCAGGACATGGATCAGGTCATCCGGAAGCTGGAGGAGATAGAGCGGTACGCGGATACCATAGTGCCCTTCGTCATATCCAGCCAGGTCAACCGTCCGCCCGTGCTGCTCGGGCGGGAAAAAGAGCTGCAGGCCATGGAGCAGTGGCTGAACCGGGACGGAACCAACTGCCTGTTCCTCACCGGTATGGGCGGCATGGGGAAGAGCACGCTGGTGCGGGGGTATATCGCGGATCATCGCAGCCGCTTTGACGCGGTCCTGTATCTGTACTACAACAGCAGCATACAGAAGATGGTCGCGGACGACAGCCAGTTGCGCATCAATATCGTGGAAAAGAATACGGAGGAAAGCATATCGGACTATTTCCACAGGAAATTAAGGGTGCTCCGGGACCTGGCGGCAGGGAGGAGGATCCTCCTTGTGGTGGACAATTTCGACGGGGAGCCGGACGAGGACTTCTCTGCCATTCTGAACATCGGCTGGAAGGTCATCGTGGTGAGCCGCCTGGAGATTCCGAAGACCGGATATGCCACTCTGGCCTTAAAGGCGATTTCTGACAGGGCCGATCTATATGACCTGTTCGAGCGCTATGTCGGCAGAGACCTGGACGATGAGGAGCTGAACTGCGTGGACGAGATGATCCACAGGGTGTTCGGGCATACATTGGCCCTGCAGCTGATTGCCAGGCAGGTGGCCTGCAGCCACATCTCCGTGTCCCAGGCGACGGCGCTCCTGCGGGAGAAGGGATTTTCGGATATCGCTCCCGAGAGGGTGGACTATGTGAAGGACTGGCGGCTGTATCAGGATACGGTGGCGGATATCATCGGGGTGATTTTTCAGGCGGGGGAGATGGAGGAGAGGAAAAAGATGATTCTGAAAGCGCTTTCGTTGTTTTCGGCAGAGGGCGTGGACATTAATATTTTTTCGGGTATGCTTGGACTGAATTCCAAAGACGCAATCAATGAACTGGCAAGGGAGGGCTGGCTGGAGCTGAGAGGGACGGAATTGTCGCTCCATCCGGTGGTACAGGAGGTCATCAGGCGGTGGGAGTGGACGGAGCTGTACCGCGAGGCATTTGAGGCAGTGATGGACAGCCTTTTTTGCTATATTAAGATAGAGAGCAGAAAGGAAGAGTATCCGAAGGAACTGCTTCGTTTTTTTCAGTGGGAGAAAGGGTACATGGAGAAAAGCGAGGTTTTACGGAGAATAATGGAGAAGCGTGCCGTAAAGAAAGGGGTGATAGCAGCTATCATAATGAAGCGGGTTGCCGACAGCGATAAGAGACAGGTGACGGATCATAGAAAACAGCAGCTTTGGCTTCGCATGGCAGAAAATGTGCTGGATTCGTGCAGAAAAGAGGAAATTCTCTGGAAGGACGATATGTACCGGAATGTTCTATATTGTACAATGATAAATATGCCTCGTGACAGAGAGGAGTACATTCTGGAGCATGCCGATGAATTGCTGGACGGTTTCCGTAGGACAGATGGCATTGCCTATTTGAAGATTTGTGAAAGGGTGATATCCATTTATGAAGAACGGGGAGCATTTGCGGCTGCCCATACGGAGGTGGAGAAAGCCTGGGAATTCATTAAAATGGCATATAGGGAATCCAGTATATTTACGGAGACGGGGAGGAGGCTCAGACGAAATGGTAAATATGTGAAAGGGATGTTTTATAATATTCTTGCGGGATATTACGATTGTGTAATCAATGGGGAATATTATAATGAGGACAGGATAGAAGAAATTGATAAAATGCTGAATGCAATCAATAAGGCAATCCGATATATGAAAAGAGACAGGGGAAAGTATGCTGACAGCAGAGCCATGCATGCGAAGTATCTTCTCTCTAAGGCAAACATTCTCATTCGATGCTTTCCTCAAAAGCGAAATGATATCGAGAAACTGTTGAGCAAAACAAAGAGGCTGGCGGAGAAATATACACAGGAGTATTCAGCATTGCGTTATAATTATAAGTCAGTGAAAGCCTGGTATCATACACGGGTGGATTTTGATTATGCAGGGATGATGAGGCTCATGGTAGAAGCTTTCGATATTGCCAAAGTTACATCTGGCACAGATTTGGATATCATTGATGGCATCATAATTCCCTGGGCCAATATGCTTTTTGAGTGGGGAAAATATGAGGACATGGATAATATGCTGCGGATAGGAATAGGAATATGCGAGAAAGAGAAACATAGGGAAATTATCCCATATATCCGGAAGAAACGGGAATTATATGGATATCTGCTGGCGGCTTATCAGGAGATTGGAGATTTGGACAAGTGCAGGGAGGTGGAGAAATCGATTGAAGAGGAGAAGGAAGGGAGGAGAGAGGGGGGTGGAAATAGCTGCTGGAGGATGAACGGCAAAGGAGTATTCGGGTGTGGGATGATGGGAGCAGAAGTGAAGGTTCGGGAAGAAAAGCGGAAGGGAATATAGATGGGTGGCTATAATAATATGGAAGATAAGAAGGAGAAATCTAAGGTGGGTTCAATCATGAAAAAGAAAAGCAGAAAATATGTCGCATTAATCGTTGTTGTCGCAATTTTGTTAATAGTTCTGGGAATATTTTATAAAGGCTATTCAAGCGCCAAAGAGAAATATGAAGCGACTATCAAACAACTTGAAGAGGAGGTCGATAGGCTTTCAGAACCAGTGGCTGTTTATGAGGAGGCTGCCAAGGAGATAGACATCGCTGTGATAAACGCAGAAATCCGTGATATCGGCGAACTTGCCACAATAGAATATCTATACACGGATGCCGGAAAATTTGAGGATCCCGCGGAGCTGTTCGGAAAAGAAATCCCTTTTTCATTCACCACAAAGTCTTTTATCGCAAAATGGGATGGCTCTATCAAGGCAGGGGTGGACATCAGCAAGGTCACGGCAGAAGTGAATGAGTCAGAAAAGAAGATAGTAGTACATATTCCAAAAGCGGAAATCCTCTCGCATGAGGTAGATGACGAGAGCATCGAAACCCTTGACGAGAAAGATGGCCTGTTCAATAAACTTAAGATTGATGATATCAGAGCGTTTGATGCCAACAGTAAGGACGCTATGGAGAAGCGGGCCATTGAAAACGGGCTTTTAGATAAGGCCTTGGAAAACGCAAAGGCGATTATCCGCAAGCTGATAGATAACGACATAGTGAAAGAATTGGAATATGATATCACGTTTGAGGTGATTGAGGAATAAGCAAAATAGATAGGGCGTCAATTTAATGAATGGAGATAGAAGAAGCAGAATTTAGATGATTTCTAAAAACTGCTTCTTTTTTAGGCCTACATCCACAAATCCAAAACAAAAACTGCCGTTGTATACTTATTTATATGAAAAAGCGGAGATGCCCGCTGATAAGGAGGAAAAGGCTATGATACGGAAAAATAGGGTTGCTGGTTTTGGGGTAGTGATGGCGATATTGGTTTTGACATCATGTGGGGAGGTTCCGGCCGCACAAGAATCGTCACCCCAAAACGCAGAAATACATATGGAAGAGAGTGGCGGACAGATAAGCGAGGAGGATGAAGCCGGCAAAGATGCAGACGAGAATCCGGGTACAGAAGAGATTGATGAAGTGGAAACAGAATCTACAGATATTCGGACAGAAAGCTTTAAGACCGCTGCTAATATAGAAGAGACGGTGCTTGTGGACGAAAATGACATAAAGATAACGGCTACGGAATTGAATTATACAGATTATTCCGTTGAATTAGGCTTGCTGATTGAAAACAACAGTAGTGTAAACCTGTCATTTACTAGCGGTACTTTGGGATGTGACCGCAATGCTGTCAATGGTTATATGGTTGGTGACGGATATCTCAATGCGGATGTATCTGCTGGTAAAAAGTCGCATGAATCGATTAGCTTTAGCAAGGATGCGCTGGCGTTATATGGAATTACAGAAGTTGCCAATATTCAGATAGGGTTCTCTGTACAGGATGATGACTATGAGGATTTCTATACGGGAATGGGAAAGGTAAATACATCTGCCGCCGATTCTTACGACTATGAAGACAGTAATTACCAAAAATCTATGAAAAGTGGAATCTGGGAAACAGCATACAACTGCAGCATAGACTATTATGAAGAAGAGGAACTATATAATCAGAATGATATAAGGGTTGTGTCAGAAGCCCTTTTGACCAATAAAGACGGAGAAAAGATTATTCTTATCGAAATCGTAAATGATTCACAGGAGATGATTTATGGAGTGGCATCTGAGATAACTGTGAATGGACTGATTGTGAATGCGTCAAATTGGTCTGCTGAGGCTATTAATCCTGGAACCCGTCGTGTTATAGATATGCCCATTACATCCATGCTTGATAAGGTCTACTGGCCTGTGTTTGGAATTCAGGAGATTGGAGAATTCGCCTTTTCATTTGCAGTAGAGAATGCCGCTCATGAAGAGATAGCTGTATCTGAGGAAATCAGAATTGGATTAATGGGAGAAGCGTTGGCAGTTGATGACAGCGGTGAAGAGCTTTATAGCGACAATGGAATAAGGATTATCTCAAAAGGACTATTCGAGGATCCAAAGGAATACAGTGATGACATTCACTTAATGCTGTTGGTAGAGAATCAATCCTCGGAAGCAGTCTTTATTGATGAAGAGTATGGTTCGCTTTCTGTAAATGGGTTCATGACAGATTGTTCTGCTTATAGAGGGGATGCTGTTCCTGGAAAATATGCCATCGTTGATGTTACGATGCGGGGATCTTCACTGGAAGAGAATAAAATTGCTGAGATAGAAGAAATAACCAATATAGAAATAACCCTTGAGATACGTAATCTGCAATATGGTACAGTTGATAAACCAACAATAGCTATAGAGTATTGAGCTACATGACTATTATTATAAAGTGCCCTCTGCGGATGCAGGGGGTACAGTCCGCTGAGCCTTTTTTGATTCCCGCAAGCAACGAGCCAAGTGGGCATGCCCGCATGCACATTAAAGCCATATTTGGTCCCTTGACAAATCCTCATTTCTATACTATCCTAAACTCATGGATAGCGCAAAAACAATCCAGAGTCTTGATTTCGATTATTTCTAAGGGTTAATGGCGTTTCTGCTGTTTTTCATTGGAAAGGGAAGAATAAACAAAAACGGAAAGGAGTGCATGTGTAGCCGTAAAGGCGAATAGCATGATAAAAGAACTATAACCATGGAAGGAGACAAGAAGAATTTGTTTATAGATTCTTTATAAAGCATGCGTTTACCATGAACGATGGCCTTGTGGTAGTTGTAAAATGAAGAAAATATGTTATAATGAGTTCGAACAGAGAAGGGGAGAGTGGATGAGCTCGCCGGAGGATCACTTGGATATTGATGTGTTCTATAAGGCAGGGGCATATGGGAGCCTGTATAAATCTTTTGGTGAGACAGTGGACGAACGGGCGGCAGACGATATCACGGTAACTATCATACGGGATGCGAAACCGGAGGGACTGTTCCAGTACTTTGACAGGCATGGCATCAGGGTGACGAATCCGTATGCAGGCATCTATTATGTGCTGGATAGCGTTCTGTTCCCCACGCAGATTGTCGTCGGAAAGGAACTGGAACAGAAGAACCATGCATGGCTCAGGGCCTTGTCCGACAGACTTCAGAAGCAGGAGATGTTAGAGCTTCTGGAACGGATAAACTGCATCACGCAGAAATTCGACAGGGAACTGGCGGATTCGGTGTTGGAGGTAAGCATCCGGGCGAACAGGCAGATTGTGGACGAGTTGAGAGGAGGAAACGGTATGTGCAAGGCGTTGTTGGAGATTATGGAGCCGGAGATTGAGAAAATTCGGGCAGACGATGCCCGGACTTCGATTATTCGTGCTGTAAAAAGCTTTCGGGATTTAGGCGTGGATGATGGGAAGATAAAAGAAATACTTGTGAAAAACTATGAACTTTCGCCTAATGATGCAGCGACATACCTATAGCCGGGGACTTTAGAAAAGATGGAGATGGTAGCAGAGCAGACGATGAGCGATGAGGAGTCGGTGACAGCAAACGAGCAATACTACAGAAGAGATCATAAGGATAATGGAACCCCTAGGAAACAGAATCCCTGGGGGTTCTTGCGTTAAAGGCATTCCCCTATTTCTTTCCCCGGTGACCGCGGATGTATAGAAACTGATGATATCCTTGAGGGCGCTGGAGCCTGGGGAGACAGAAAGCAGCACGCCGGAGTCGGATGGTGGGGCATCTGAGCCGTCCGAAAGCCAACGGCCTCCGCATCTTCATCCAATCCAACCGTGACGACGGCGCAACAGACGAAGCAATCGTCAGCAAACCACAGAAATACTATTCCCTGGAAAAGCTGAAGCATGGAAAACTCTGCAAACCCAGGCATCACCCAAAATACAGCCGGACAGCTAAGGCCTTTCCTGTATTCGCAAAATAGCCGCAAAAAGTTTCACAAAAAATTTAGCAAAAAAATGCATTCGTTCTTTGCGAGTTGCATTTTTTATGTTATAGTAAAACTGCAAAAACAGGATGAAAAGCGGAGAGGGCTGGCACCAGCAGTTTTTGTTACCATTCACAGCTGATCAATATCGATATCAGTTTTTCCCGTTTTTTATTTTCCATCCTTGACAAATCCTCATTTCTATACTATTCTAAACCCATGGATAGCGCAAAGAAGCAATCCAGAGTCTTGATTTCAATTATTTCTAAGGGTTAATGGCGTTTCTGCTGTTTTTCACTGGAAAGGGAAGAATAAACAAAAACGAAAAAGGGCGGGCGAGTGCCTGTAGCAGTAAAGGCGAAAAGCATGATAAATGGACTATAACCATGGAAGGAGACGATGAGCATGGCAACTTCAAGTATTACAAAGAATTTTATTATTTCAGATGAAAAGCAGATAGAACTATTTGCTAATGCTATTGAGGAATCATATGAGGAGTCTTTGAGGACATCACAGAGTGCTGCTTCGATTAAGTTCAGGGAACTGCAGAATGCGGATGAAGTAAAAGAAATTATGGAGAAGTGGAGGAAATCTCATGAATGATGAATTTTTAATACTCAATATTAGAGAATATTTGAAACAGGGACAAGACGGAGAGGATTTGCTTAGACAGAGCTTTTCTGCATTTTCCTGTAGAAAAAACATTGATGTGGAGAAATTTCTGCAGGAGCAGTCGGTTGATTTTACTAAGAAAAACCAGTCTGTTACATATATCGTTCTTAACCCGGAGGAAGGCCGCATCGTAGGATATTTCACATTAACAATAAAACCAATTTCTGTTAACGGAGAGAAATTCAGCAATACAGTGAAACGAAAATTATCAAGAGTGAGCGAACAGGATATGGATAATGGAAATTATCAATTATCGGCATATCTAATTGCCCAACTGGGTAAAAATTTCCATAATGGATTAAACGAAAAGATTACAGGGCAGCAGCTCCTCGGTCTTGCAGTTGAAAAGATTAAGGAGCTGCAATATATGGCAGGTGGCATGGTAGTATTTCTTGAAACCCAAAACGAAGAAAAATTGTTACATTTTTATGAAAGACAAAACGGGTTTAAGCGTTTTGACACAAGAGAAGTAAAGCACAGCGCAGAAGAGCCGCGCTGCCTAATCCAGCTATTGAAGGTACTGTAAATCGCTTTTCATCTTGATCATCATGGATGGTTCTGACCGGTAAGCTCAGAGTGTTGATTTCAACTGTTTTCCAGAGTCGGAAAGTGTTTCTGCTGTTTTCATTGAAGAATCACACATTCAATAATCCTAAATTTCCAAAGCTACGTTATATAAGCCACGCACTCACAAATTCAGCCTGTAAACCCAGGCATTGTTCCAGGCATAAGCAGGAAGAAGCGGATGACTGCGCTGCTGCTGTGCATCTTTCTGGGGGGATTTGGCATCCACAGATTTTATGTGGGTAAAATCGAAACATGGCGTCCTTCATGCTGGAGATATTTGGCACCAAGGGGATGGTCGTGGCCTATGACATAGTTACATATCTGTCGTCAATGGTGGCCGAAGCATTTTCAGCCGTTGTGGGGGAGAGCGGAGCATCGGTCCTGGATTTGGCAGCGGAGTACAGAAAGCTTGCGGAAAAGATGCAGGAAAGGCTGAATGGACAGATGGAGGCCGTGGGCATTGAATTCAGCGATATCCTGATTGAAAACATATCGCTGCCGGATGAGGTGGAGAAGCTGATTGACGAACAGTCCGGAATCAGTGTGGCTAATCAGGACATGGAGGCATTCTGGCAGTATCAGACAGCCAGGGCGGTGAGGGAGGCGTCCGAGAGGGCAGACGGCCTGGTGGGATTGGGCGCAAGCGTCGCAATAGGACATACAATCGCTCAGAATATCCAGGATATGACAGGACAGAAAGGAGAGGGTTTGAAGACTACGTTGAGGAATGTAAGGATGCCGGATTTACGGTGGACTATTCCAGACAGGACAGCTATTATCTGGCAGATGACGGAGAGGGATATTCCCTGAGCCTTATGCTTGACAAGGATGGGGAGGAACTGACGATATATTTGAGCGCACCGGAGCCCGGGGAGACAGAAGGCGGCAAGACGGAACCTGGAGAGACAGAAAGCAGCGCGCCGGAGTCGGACGGCGAGGCGTCTGAGCCACCGGAAGAGGAAACGGGAGAATCTGGCGATGAACTGGAAAGCGCAGAGGAAGCTTTGACCAAAGCCGGAGAGATGGAAGAAAAGTTCGAAGCCTGGGAAGGCGATATGAATGATGCCGAGCTAAAACACTATACAGAAGTCCAGCTGGGCATTTCCCAGAAGCTGCTGGAGACAAGTACAGAAATGCAAGAGTAGATTTAGGCAAAAATGCAGTTCGTTCTTTACTATCCTAAACCCATGGACACCACAAAGAACCAGTCCAAAGTCTCAATTTCAATCATTTCTAAGGTTTAATAGCGTTTCTGCTGTTTTTCACTGGAAAGAGTAGGTAAGCAAAAACGGAAAAGGGCAGGAGCGGCAACATCCCAGGTACCAATGAGCCTATGGACTGCTCCGGATTCCCACATCCCTTGGGGCGGTGTTTGTCCTACTGCCTCTTCGGGGCAATAAGGCAGGCCTGGAGCGAATCCTGGACGAGAACCCTACATATGAGAAGCTGGACGAGGAGACAGCGGAGACAATAAGCGCCCTGATGGGAGTGAAGGAAAAGCATGGAAAACTCTGCAAACCCAGGCATCACCCAAAATACAGCCGGACAGCTAAGGCCTTTCCTGTATTCGCAAAATAGCCGCAAAAATTTTCACAAAAAATTTAGCAAAAAAATGCAATTCGTCCTTTGCGAGTTGCATTTTTTATGTTATACTGTGTAGGACAATAATCATGGGGGTATTTGCGGTTTTCCGACAAGGCCCCGGCAAGTCGTTAGTATTTATCTAATTATAAATGGAGGACTGAGAGCATGAGTACTACTTCAAAAGCGAGCCAAAGAATAACAGCTTTGCTCGATGACAACAGTTTCGTTGAAATCGGCGCCCTTGTGACAGCCAGAGCCACTGATTTCAATATGAAACCCAACGAGACTCCTTCTGACGGTTGCATTACCGGTTATGGAGTGATTGGCGGGAAGCCTGTGTATGTATACAGCCAGGACGCTTCCGTGATGAACGGGACCATCGGCGAGATGCATGCCAGGAAGATTGCGGGTCTCTATGATCTGGCGATGAAGACCGGCTCCCCTGTGATCGGGCTGATCGATTCCGCGGGGCTGAGGCTGCAGGAGGCAGCGGATGCGCTGAACGCTTTCGGTGCTATCTACATGAAGCAGACATTGGCTTCCGGCATCATCCCCCAGATTACCGCCATCCTGGGAAACTGCGGCGGCGGGCTTGCCCTGTTCCCCACTCTGACGGACTTCACCTTCATGGAAGAGAAGGACGCCAGGCTTTTCGTCAACGCGCCCAATGCGCTGGACGGAAACGTGATCACCAAATGCGATTCCTCCTCGGCTGCGTTCCAGTCTGAGGAGAGCGGCATCGTAGACGTGGTGGCGGACGAGGCCACAGTCCTTGCCAAGATCAGGGATCTGATCGCTTTCCTGCCTTCCAACAGCAACGAGGGCAGCGACATCGTGGAGTGCACGGACGACCTGAACCGTGTGAACGAGGAGCTGGCGGGCTGCGCGGGGGACACCTCCATAGCGCTCTCCATCCTGGCGGACAACAATGATTTCTTCGAGGTAAAGGCGGGCTACGCCAAGGATATGGTGGTAGGCTTCATGAAGCTGGACGGCGTCACCGTAGGCGCTGTGGCCAACCGCAGCGAGATATGCGACGAGGAGGGCAAGGTGGCGGAGAAGCTGGATGCCGTCCTGTCAAAGCAGGGCTGTGAGAAGGCCGCCGACTTCGTGAACTTCTGCGATGCCTACGAGATTCCCGTGCTGACGCTGACCAATGTGAAGGGCTACAAGGCCACCATGTGCTCCGAAAAAGGAATCGCAAAGGCTGCCGCGAAGCTGACCTACGCCTTTGCCAACGCCACGGTGCCCAAGGTGAACGTCGTCGTGGGCAAGGCTCTGGGCACGGCCGCCATCGCCATGAACTCCAAGGCCATCGGCGCGGATATGACTTTTGCGTGGCCCGATGCCCAGATCGGCACCATGGAGGGCAAGCTTGCGGCGAAGATCATGTATGACGGACAGGGCGCGGATGTCATTAATGAGAAGGCAGCGGAGTACGATGCGCTTAACTGCAGCGCCGGAAGCGCGGCCAGGAGAGGGTATGTAGACAGCATCGTAGAGCCCGCCGACACCAGGAAATACGTTATCGGCGCTTTTGAGATGCTCTTCACCAAGAGCGAAGACCGTCCCGCCAAAAAGCACGGAACTGTATAGAAAGGGTGATGTAAATTATGAAGAAATTGATAGCCATACTGTGTATGATTACCTGTCTTCTGGGACTGACGGCCTGCGGAAGCGAGGCGGCGCAGTCAGAGTACCAGCAGCAGAAGGTGGCCAACGCACAGCAGCTTGCGGACGAGATGGTCCTCTATCTCTTCTCACAGTATATGGATGACGCAGCGGCAGGTTCCTTTGATGTCTATACGGCGGAAGAAGTGGAGTATATACTGAACAATCAGTACAACATCTATGTGGACGGAAATGCGTTCCTGAAAGCGATTGATTCTTTCCATTCCGCGAAGGAAGACATGGGCACGATCACGGGGACCAACGGAAGCGAAGTGACGATTGACGGCAATCAGATTGTCGTGGAGGTAGCGGTCACCGGAGAGAAGAAGAACGCCACGGCGGAGGTCATCTTCTCCAACGACATGTTCATGGAACTGCAGTCCGCGGCGCTGAATCCCACTTCGACGGTGGGCGAGCTCATGGCCAACGCGGGCCTGAACACCCTGATCGGCATGGGCACTGTATTCGCGGTGCTGATCCTGATCAGCCTGATCATCTCCTGCTTTAAGGTGATTCCGAAGATTCAGGAGAACGCGGCCAGGAAGAAAGCCGCTCAGAAAGAAGTCACGGGCGTGGACAATGCCGTGACGCAGATTGTGGAGCAGGAGACAGTGGAAGAAGCGGAAGAGGACGACTGTGAGCTGGTAGCCGTCATCGCGGCAGCCATCGCGGCCAGCGAGGGCGCTGTCACTACGGACGGCTTCGTGGTGCGCTCCATCAGAAGAAGATAAGCCAGACAAAAACAAAACAAATAAGCAATCTATTTTAGGAGGAAATAAAAAATGAAGAATTATACAATTACCGTGAACGGAAATGTATATGATGTAGTGGTAGAGGAAAACACGTCCGGCGCTCCCGTAGCGGCCAAGGCCCCCGCAGCGCCCAAGGCAGCACCGAAAGCGGCTCCCGCGGCAGCGCCCAAGGCGGCTCCCGCAGGCGGCGCAGGCAGCGTCAAGATTGAGGCCGGTGCGGCAGGAAAGGTATTCAAGCTGGAGAAGAAGGTGGGCGATGCCGTCAAGAAAGGCGACGCAGTAGTCATTATCGAAGCGATGAAGATGGAAATCCCTGTTGTGGCTCCCGAAGACGGAACCGTTGCAAGCGTTGACGTGGCAGTGGGCGATGCCGTGGAGGCAGGCGCTGTACTGGCTACCCTGAACTAAGGCGGCAAGCGCGTTTCCGGACAGTGATATACGGTAGAAAGCGCTGCGGCGGACTTTCTATCGCCAAGAACAACAGGAGGTCAACAAATGGATTATATAGCTTCAACGCTAAACAATCTCGTTCATCAGACGGCATTCTTCAATCTGACCTGGGGAAACTATCTGATGATTGTGGTTGCATGCTTTTTCCTTTATCTGGCTATCCGGCATGAGTTCGAACCCTTGCTCCTGGTTCCGATAGCCTTCGGCATGCTGTTGGTGAATATCTATCCTGACATCATGCTTCATGCGGAGGACGCCTCCAACGGTGTGGGCGGCTTACTGTATTATTTCTACCTGCTGGACGAATGGGCCATCCTGCCCTCCCTGATCTTCATGGGTGTGGGCGCTATGACGGACTTCGGCCCCCTGATTGCCAATCCCAGGAGCTTCCTTCTGGGCGCGGCGGCGCAGTTCGGCATTTTCGCGGCATATTTCGGGGCCATCTTCCTGGGCTTCAACGATATGGCGGCGGCAGCCATCTCCATCATCGGCGGCGCAGACGGCCCTACCTCCATCTTCCTGGCCAGCAAGCTGGGGCAGACGGCGATTTTGGGGCCTATCGCAGTGGCGGCATATTCCTACATGTCGCTGGTGCCCATCATCCAGCCGCCTATCATGAAGCTCCTGACTACAGAGGAGGAGCGGAAGATTAAGATGGGCCAGCTCCGTCCCGTTTCCAAGCTGGAGAAGATTCTGTTCCCGATCATCGTTACCATCGTGGTATGCCTGATTCTGCCCACCACCGCTCCCCTGGTCGGTATGCTGATGCTGGGCAACCTGTTCAGGGAGTCCGGCGTGGTGCGCCAGCTCACGGAGACGGCTTCCAATGCTATGATGTATATCGTGGTCATATTGCTCGGCACTTCCGTAGGCGCTACCACCAGCGCGGAGGCGTTCCTGAACTGGGATACGCTGAAGATCGTGGCGCTGGGCCTGATCGCCTTCATGTTCGGTACTGCGGCCGGTGTGCTGTTCGGTAAGCTGATGTGCAAGTTTACCCATGGCCAGATCAACCCGCTGATCGGTTCCGCGGGCGTGTCCGCCGTTCCCATGGCGGCCCGCGTGTCCCAGAAGGTAGGCGCGGAGGCGGATCCCACCAACTTCCTGCTGATGCATGCCATGGGCCCCAATGTGGCAGGCGTTATCGGAACCGCCGTTGCGGCCGGTACGTTCATGGCTATCTTCGGCGTGTTCTAAAGAGGGATAGGGGTTTGGTTTTCGGATGATTCACGGCGGCCGGGCGGCTTTACGGCTGCCGCAACTAAAAATATGGAGGAAATTCGTAAATGTCAGAACAAGCAAAGAAACCGATTAAAATTACGGAAACGATACTGCGTGACGCACACCAGTCTCTGATTGCAACAAGGATGCCGACGGATTTCATGCTTCCCATCGTGGAGAAGATGGATAAGGTAGGATATCATTCCGTGGAGTGCTGGGGCGGCGCTACCTTTGACGCTTCCCTTCGTTTCCTGAAGGAGGATCCCTGGGACAGGCTGAGAAAGCTGCGCGACGGCTTCAAGAACACGAAGCTGCAGATGCTGTTCCGCGGACAGAATATCTTAGGATACCGCCCTTACGCGGATGACGTGGTGGATGCTTTCGTGCAGAAATCCATCGCCAACGGTATCGACATCATCCGTATCTTCGACTGCCTGAACGACCTGCGCAACCTGCAGGAGGCCGTGAACGCCACCAACCGCATGAAGCAGCAGGAGGGCAGGGGACATGCGCAGATTGCCCTGTCCTACACCCTGGGCGATGCCTACACCCTGGAGTACTGGGCCGGCACCGCAAAGAAGATCGAGGAGATGGGCGCGGATTCCATCTGCATCAAGGATATGGCAGGCCTGCTGGTGCCTTACAAGGCTTCCGAGCTGATCAAGGCCATGAAGGAGAACACCAAGCTGCCCATCCAGCTGCACACCCATTACACCTCCGGCGTGGCCAGCATGACTTACCTGAAAGCGGTGGAGGCCGGCGTGGACGTGATCGATACCGCTATGAGCCCTCTGGCTCTGGGAACTTCTCAGCCCGCCACCGAGGTCATGGTGGAGACTTTCCGCGGCACGCCTTACGACACGGGCTTCGACCAGAACCTGCTGGCGGAGATTGCGGATTACTTCCGTCCTTACCGTGACGAGTGCCTGAAGAGCGGCCTGCTCAATCCCAAGGTCATGGGCGTGGACATCAAGACCTTGCTGTACCAGGTGCCCGGCGGCATGCTCTCCAACATGGTGAGCCAGCTGAAGGAGCAGAACGCGGAAGACAGATATTATGACGTGCTGAGAGAGATTCCCGAGGTCCGCAAAGACCTGGGCGAGCCCCCTCTGGTCACTCCTTCCTCCCAGATCGTTGGCACACAGGCTGTGTTCAACGTACTCATGGGCGAGCGCTACAAGATGGCCACCAAGGAGACCAAGGCAGTGCTGCGCGGCGAGTATGGCCAGACCATCAAGCCCATGAACCAGGAAGTCATCGACAAGGTCATCCCCGGCGAGGAGCGTATCACCTGCCGCTATGCGGATATGATTGAGAACGAGATGGATAAGCTGGAAGCCGAGATGAGCGAGTGGAAGCAGCAGGACGAGGACGTGCTTTCCTACGCCCTGTTCCCCCAGGTGGCCATGGACTTCTTCAAGTACCGCCAGGCCCAGCAGGATAAGGTGGATATGACCCAGGCGGATACCAAGAACGGGGCATATCCTGTATAAAAGTGACTAATGTTTGAAAAAGCATAAAGAAAGTGACAGAAAGCGCCGATACATGGTAAGCGGCCAGCATACTGTATCGGTGCTTTCTGCCTTTTTGTGTATTTACGATTAAAGTTTCTGCATCCACTAAACTCCCTGGCAATTTTTTATTATTGCCTTACCAAAAGGAGCTTTGCCTTACTTTTAGGTATGGTGGTACGGCTGGCAGCAGGGAAATTGGGAGAGAGTGCATGTATCAGGTATCGTTCGTCAGGACAGAATGGGAGTTAAAGCAGGTTCTGGATTTTTGCTACGGCATCTTGGGGCAGCATCTTCGGGATATTTCGCCCTACAGATATGAGGACTGGAAAGAACGGATTGAGAAAGACAGTAGATTACTGGTGTACGCACATGAAGACGGAAGTGTAATATCTGCCGTCCTTGGAAGGCGGGAAAATGAGGAAAGCCTGGTATGCGGCTTTGTGGCCTGTGAAATCGGGCACAGACGGCAGGGGATTACCAGGAGATTGATGGATATATTTGAAACAGAGGCGGTCCGGGCGGGATTCCGGTATATCACGCTGGGCTCTGAGGAGGACGTCTTCTATGAAAAATGTGGCTTTCACATGATAGATGAAATGCATGGACAGAAAATCTACCAGAAATTATTATAGAGGGGCAGCCCAAATGACATTTTTGTCAAAAACAGAAATCATTGATTTGATAGAACAGATAACGAATTGCCAGGATAAAAGCGAAGAAGAAATCGACAGATTGATAGATATATTAGAGCAGGGCGTTCTCGACCCACAGATTTCGGATTATGTCTTCTGGAGCGACATGACAGCGGAACAAATAGCGGACAAGGCGTTGGGGTACAAGCCCATAGAACTGTGAGCCTGGGGCTGTACCATCAGGGACTCCCGGGGGGAGGAGACATGGGTCAGGGACGGGAAAGAGAATAAACACTGGAAAGAGAAAAAACATTGGAAAGAGAATAATCATAAGTAGAGAATAGATTAGAGGGGGAACCGGAAAGGGCACCGGTTTGAGCAGGACGGATAGACAAAAGATTTGAATGAGAAGAATCGGAACAGGAGCAGGCGGGCTTTGGACAGAGTGATCGTCATAGGCGGCGGAGCCGCGGGCATGATGGCTGCTGTGGCGGCGGCAGAAAGCGGCGGCAGCGTATGTCTCATAGAGAAAAATGAAAAACTGGGAAAAAAGCTGTTCATCACCGGCAAGGGGCGCTGCAATGTCACCAATGCCGGGGATAGGGAGACGCTTCTGGCCAATGTGTGCACCAACGGCAAGTTCCTGTACAGCGCCTTTTACGATTACGACAACCGGGCGGTGATGGAGTTCCTGGAGCGGGAGGGATGCCCCCTGAAGACAGAGCGGGGGGACAGGGTCTTTCCCGTGTCCGATCATTCCTCGGACGTGATCGGAGCCTTTCAGAGGGCCTTGAAGCGGCTGGGCGTGAAGGTCCTGCTGAATACCCGGGTGAAAGGACTGATGCTGGAAGGGGAAAACGGGGAGGAGAGGATCGCGGGAGTGGAGCTGGCGGACGGCAGAACGCTTCCTGCAGACAAGTGCGTAGTCTGTACCGGAGGGATTTCCTATCCGGCCACAGGCTCCACCGGGGACGGCTACCGTTTCGCGGAGGAGACGGGACACAGACTGACGGAGCGCCGCCCTTCGCTGGTGCCCTTCAATATCCGGGAGGAATGGTGCCGCCAGTTGATGGGGCTGACCCTGAAGAACGTGTCGGTGCGGCTGTGCTGCCCTCCTTCCAGAGAGGTCTACCAGGGCTTCGGGGAGATGCTGTTCACCCATTTCGGCGTCAGCGGCCCGCTGATACTCTCCGCCAGCAGCTTCATTGGGCAGAAGGGCAGGAAAACCGGGAAGAAGGCCGATCCGGGGACGGAGGAGGGCGCCAGGCTGTATATCGACTTAAAGCCCGCTCTGGACGAGGAGCAGCTGGACAGGCGCCTGCTGCGGGATTTCGAGGAGAATAAGAACAGGCAGTTCAAGAACGCGCTGGGCGGGCTTTTCCCCATGAAGCTGATTCCGGTGATGCGCGACCTCTCCGGCATCCACCCGGACAAGAAGGTCAATGAGATCACCAGGGAGGAGCGCAGGGCGTTCGTTGGACTGATTAAGAACCTGCCGCTGACTGTGGCAGGGCTTCGGGGCTATGAGGAGGCCGTCATCACGAAAGGCGGAGTCAGCGTGAAGGACATAAACCCCTCCACCATGGAGTCGAAGAAGGCAGGCGGCCTGTATTTTGCCGGGGAGGTATTGGACCTGGACGCGCTGACAGGGGGCTTCAACCTGCAGATTGCCTGGTCTACAGGGCATCTGGCCGGAAAATGCGCGGGAGCGCCTGCCGGGGAGATTTGAGAAAGGAGAACAGGAGAAGAAGACAGATGGGATTTAATGTGGCGATCGACGGGCCCGCGGGAGCGGGCAAGAGCACCATCGCAAAGGCGGTGGCCAGGGAGCTGAATCTGATTTATGTGGACACCGGGGCCATGTACCGGGCCGTGGCGCTGTACATGCTGCGGGAGGGCGTGGATTTGGCGGACGGGGAGAAGGTAGCCGGGAAATGTCCCGAGGCGGCCGTCACCATCCGGTATGAGGACGGGGTGCAGGTAGTCTTTCTGAACGGGGAAAATGTGAACGCGTTCCTGCGCACGGAGGAGGTGGGCGAGGCGGCGTCCGTCATCAGCCCCATACCCCAGGTGAGGAAGAACATGGTGGCGCTGCAGAAAAGCCTTGCGGCGGAGAGCGACTGCATCATGGACGGCAGGGACATCGGCACCTGCGTGCTGCCGGACGCCCGGCTGAAGATCTACCTCACCGCCAGCAGCGACGTGCGGGCCAGGCGCAGATATGACGAGCTCACCGCAAAAGGCGAAAGCTGCGACCTGGACAAAATCAAAGCGGACATAGAGGACAGGGACTATCGGGACATGCACAGGGAGGAATCGCCCCTGCGGAAAGCGGACGACGCGATTGTGGTAGACACGTCGGACATGACCGCGGAGGAGGTCATAGCCGCCGTGACCGGGCTGTGCAGAAGCGCAAGGTAGAGGGAAGGATTCTATGGAAGTAAAGCTGGCGGAGCGCATGGGCTTCTGCTTCGGCGTGAAGCGCGCGGTGGACACCGTGTATGAACAGATAAAAAACGGGAAGAATATATATACCTATGGCCCGATCGTGAACAATGAGGAAGTGGTAAGGGAGCTGTCGGAACAGGGAGTGAAGGTGCTGGAGTCCAGGGAGGAGCTCATGGAGCTTTCCGAGGGCAGCGTCATCATCCGGGCCCACGGGGTTCCTGAGAAGATCATCCGGATCCTTCGCGAGAAGGAACTGGAGTGCATCGACGCAACCTGCCCATTTGTGAAAAGAATTCATAATATCGTGGAGAAGGAGAGCGGGGAGGGACGGCACATCGTCATTGTGGGGAATGCCGGCCACCCGGAGGTGGAGGGCATCGTAGGATGGTGCAAAGGCCCGGTGACAGTGCTGAAAGACCTGGAGGAAGCGGAGAAATTCAGGCCTCCGGAGGGCGAAAAACTGTGCGTGGTCGCCCAGACGACATATAACTACAATAAATTTCATAATATAGTTGAAATTTTGGAAAAAAAAGGTTACAATAGTATTGTTGTGAATACTATCTGTAACGCGACGGAAGAGCGCCAATGCTCGGCGAAGGCACTTGCGGCGGAGGCTGACGTTATGATTGTGATAGGGGGAAGGCATAGCTCCAACACCAGAAAGCTTTATGAGATATGCGCGGAGGAATGTGCCCACACCTATTTTATACAGACACTGGATGACTTGCATTTAGAACTACCTAAAGCTGTTCGACTAGTGGGTATCACCGCGGGGGCTTCCACCCCAAATAAATTAATCGAGGAGGTTCAAAGACATGTCAGAATTAACTTTTGAACAAATGCTGGAAGATCCAAATTCAATTAGGACAATACATTCAGGAGAGGTAGTCGAAGGCACAGTCATCGATGTCAAGCCGGAAGAAATCGTCTTGAACATTGGGTACAAGTCGGACGGTATACTGGCCAGGAACGAGTATACCAATGATTCCAGCGTAGATCTGACCGAAGTGGTCAAGCCTGGCGACACCATGGAGGTAAAGGTACTGAAGGTGAACGACGGTGAGGGGCAGGTAGTTCTGACCTATAAGCGTCTGGCTGCCGACAGGGGCAACAAGAGAATCGAGGAAGCCTACAACAGCGGAGAGGTCTTAAAGGCCACAGTGGCCCAGGTGCTGGAGGGCGGCCTCAGCGTTGTCTATGAGGAAGTCAGGGTGTTCATCCCTGCCAGCCTTGTGTCCGATACCTATGAGAGGGATCTGGGCAAATATCTGGGACAGGAAATCGAATTCGTCATCAGCGAGTACAATCCGAAGAGGAGAAGATATATCGGCGACCGCAGGCAGCTCATCGCCGCCAGGAAGGCCCAGATGCAGAAGGAGCTCTTCGAGAGGATCCGCGAGGGCGATGTGGTGGAAGGCGTGGTCAAGAACGTGACCGACTTCGGCGCGTTCGTAGACTTGGGCGGAGCCGACGGCCTGCTCCATATTTCGGAGATGTCCTGGGGCCGCGTGGAGCATCCCAAGAAAGTCTTCAAGGTAGGAGAGAAGCTGACCGTGCTGATCAAGGAGATCAACGGCAGCAAGGTGGCGTTGTCCCTGAAGTTCGAGGATCAGAATCCCTGGAGGGACGCTGCGGACAAGTATGCCATCGGCAACGTGGTGAGCGGCAGAGTGGCCAGGATGACAGATTTCGGCGCATTCGTGGAATTGGAGCCCGGCGTGGACGCGCTGCTCCATGTATCCCAGATTTCCAGGGAGCATGTGGAGAAGCCTTCGGACGTGCTGAGCGTGGGCCAGGAAGTGACCGCGAAGATTGTGGACTTCAATGAGGCCGACAGGAAGATTTCCCTGAGCATCAAGGCCATGGGAGCGGCTGCGCAGATCGACCAGGACGTGGTTCCCGTTGATATCGAGGCGGTCATCTCGGCACAGACGGAAGAGTAAGACTGACAGACAATAAATCCCAGGATGGTAACTGCCATGCTATTTGATTACGAGTATTTCAAAAGAGAAGTACTGACATTGACAGGAATCAACCTGAGCTGTTACAAGGAAAGCCAGATGAAGCGCCGGATCGACAATCTGATTTCCAAGAACAGGATAGAGGGCTATGACAAATATGTGTTCTGTCTCAGGACAGACAGGAGGAAGTTCGAGGAATTCGTCAACCACATCACCATCAATGTATCGGAGTTCTACAGGGATATCGATCAGTGGAAGGTGATGGAGGAAAAGGCGATTCCCGAACTGATTCAGAGATTCGGCAAGACTCTGAAGGTTTGGAGCGCCGCCTGTTCCACAGGAGATGAACCTTACTCTCTTGTGATGGCCATGTCCAGGCATCTGCCCCTGACCAATATCAGGGTGCATGCCACGGATCTGGACAGACAGATCATAGAGACGGCCAAGCAGGGCGTGTATCCGGAGAAAAGCATTGCGTCTGTACCGGCGGATTTGAAGCGGAGATATTTCAGGAAGACAGGCACGGAATACAAGATTTCGGACGAAATCAAGTCCCGGGTGGAATTCAGGGAGCATAACCTGCTGAAGGATGCCTACCCGACAGGCTGCCATCTGATTGTCTGCCGGAATGTGATGATTTATTTCACCGAGGAGGTCAAGGATCAGATATTCCGGAAATTCTACGATTCCCTGGCAAACGGCGGGCTGCTTTTCATAGGCGCTTCGGAACAGATGATGAACCACAAAGAAATCGGCTTTTTCAGAAAGAATGCCTTCTTTTATCAGAAAGCATCATGATTACACTTACACAGAAACGGCAGCGGGAGAAGAAATTTTCCCGTTGCCGTTTCGCCTTGGGTGTCCCGAATAAAGAATTAATAACTGGAGGCCATCATGCTCAGCACATGGCTGGCATAGACGGAGAACGCCTGCCGGCTCTTCTTCAGCTCGTCGGTCAGCTCAAAGAAGAGCTCCCGGCTCTTGTAGTCCCGCTTGAAAAAGGGCGAGAACACGAAATCCCACTGGGGCAGGTAGCTGGACACCTTGCGGGTGTAGCAGTTGGCGGCGGAAGCCTGCAGCCGGTAAGCCTTGTCCACGAAACCGGCCACGGATTTGTGGAGTGCCACATCCTCCGTGGGAAGATAATAATAGTCCTGGTAATTGGAATAGAAATATTTCAGCTCCTCCTCGAAGATTGGGATTTTCAGGGAGCATTCCGTGCCGTCCCCCCGGAAATAGCAGCCCCCCGCGCTGGCGGACACAGGCCTGGGCAGGGGCGTCTCCGGCTGGAAGAGGATGACCAGCTCCTTGCGCCTGTTGCCGTTCACGTCCTTATAGGAATTGGCCTGGACCCGGCGGGCCTTTACCGGCTGGTTGAACAGGTCGTAATAGGCAAGCATGCTCAGGATTTCCAGCATTCCCTTCAAATCGTCCGCATTGTGCAGGAGCAGCGCGTTTTCCGAGAATTCGGAGGGGTTCTTGATATAGTCGTGGTAGATGCCAATCAGCTCGCTGCCGGAGAACACATCCTTCCGGGCCACCTCCAGAAACTGCTCGAAGGTCTTCTGCTTGCAGTTGGGGAGCCGGAGGAAGTATTTGTAGGGCGCCACCCGGCGGTAGATGTCGATTCCCTGGAACCTGTCGAAGCTGCAGGACAGGGCGTGCTGGGCGCATTTCTGCGTGATGAAGGGCAGGTCGAAATTGTTGCCGTTAAAGTGGATCAGATAGCGGTAGGGCCTGGCAAAATCAAAGAAAGCCCTTATCACGTCCACCTCCTGCTCATAGGCCTGTGCCATCCACTGTATGGTGTGCCATTTCCCTCCCAGGAAATAGGCGCAGCCGATGAGGTACAGATAGGAGGATTTGGCGGTAAAGCCGGTGGTCTCGATGTCGAGAAAAAGCACGCGCTCCAGGGGCGCGTGCCTGTCCAGCGGATAAGTTATCGTAAAGTTCTCCAATGTCTCCTCAGATATTCTCATGACAGCCTCCGTCCCGAACCGTTGAACGGTTCCTAATCTTTCCATGTATATAATATCACATTTTTTAAAATTCCAGTAGTATTTTCCGAAAAAAAATAGTATATTTAAAGTATCTATAAAAATATAGAAGCAAGATTTTGAGAAAGGACTTAAGATAACATGGCGAAGTTGACATTTGTGGGAGGCATACATCCCTACGATGGAAAGGATCTCTCCAAGGACAGGCCCATAGCGGACGTCCTGCCGGGGAACGAGCTGGTGTATCCTCTGTCGCAGCATATCGGGGCCCCGGCCAAACCGATCGTGGCGAAAGGGGACAGGGTGCTCATGGGACAGAAGATTGCCGAGAGCGGCGGATTCGTCTCCGCGCCCATCTACGCATCCGTATCCGGCACGGTGAAGACGCTGGAAGCCAGGCGTGTAGTCACAGGGGATCAGGTCATGAGCATCGTGGTGGAGAATGACGGCCAGTATGAGGATGTGGGATTCCGTCCCCGGGAGGACGCGAAGAGCCTGTCCCGTGAGGAAATCGTGGACATCATAAAGGAGGCCGGAATCGTAGGCATGGGAGGGGCAGGCTTTCCTACCCATGTAAAGCTATCCCCCAAGGAGCCGGAGAAAATCGACTATGTGATCGCGAACTGCGCGGAGTGCGAGCCCTATCTGACATCGGACTACCGCAGGATGCTGGAGGAGCCGGAGAAGCTGGTGGGGGGCCTGCGGATCGCCCTGCAGCTGTTTCCCAATGCCACGGGCATCCTGGCGGTGGAGGACAACAAGCCGGACTGCGTCTCCCTGCTCCGGGGCCTGGTGAAGGACGACCCGAAGATCTCCGTGAAGGCCCTGAAGACAAAGTACCCCCAGGGCGGCGAGAGGCAGCTGATCTACGCCACCACGGGCAGGCGGATCAACTCCACCATGCTCCCGGCGGACGTGGGCTGCGTGGTGAACAATGTGGATACCATTGTGGCGGTGTACAGGGCAGTGATGGAGGGGCGGCCCCTGATAGAGAGGATCGTCACCGTCACAGGAGATGCCGTGGCGGTTCCGCAGAACTTCCGGGTGAAGATAGGCACCAGCTACAGCCAGGTGCTGGATGCCGCGGGAGGCTTCAAGAGCACGCCGGAGAAGATCATCTGCGGCGGCCCCATGATGGGATTCGGCATGTTCGACCTGAATGTGCCCACCACCAAGACGTCCACGGCGCTGCTGGCGCTGTCCAAGGATGAGGTGTCGGCCATGGAGCCGGGGCCCTGTATCAACTGCGGGCGCTGCGTGGAGGTCTGCCCGGGCAGGGTCATCCCCAGCAGGCTGGCGGACTACGCGGAGCGCTTCGACGAGGAGGCGTTTCTGGCGAATTACGGCATGGAGTGCTGCGAGTGCGGCTGCTGCAGCTTCATCTGCCCGGCCAAGCGGCCTCTGACCCAACAGATCAAGTCCATGCGCAAGATCCTGCTGGCCAAAAAGAAAAAATAGACAGTTACATAAAACCTAGGAGAAAAACTCATGAGCGAATTGTTCAAAGTATCATCTAATCCTCATATTCGTTCCAAAGTGGCCACGAACGGACTGATGGCGGCGGTGCTCATAGCCCTGATGCCCGCCACAGGCTTTGGAATCTATAACTTCGGGCCAAGGGCCCTGGCGGTGATCGCGGTGACCATCGCCAGTACGATCCTGACGGAATACTTCTTCGGACTCTATAAAGGGAAACTGACGGTGACGGACCTGTCGGCGGTGGTGACGGGGCTGTTATTGGCGCTGAACCTTCCGGTGACCATCCCCCTGTGGATGGCGGCACTGGGCGGCGTCTTCGCCATCCTGGTGGTGAAGATGCTCTTCGGCGGCCTGGGACAGAACTTCATGAACCCGGCGCTGGCGGCCAGATGCTTCCTGCTGATCTCCTTCCCCACTGCCATGACGGCCTTCCAGTGCGACGGCTACACAGGCGCTACGCCTCTGGCGGCGCTGAAGGCGGGGGAAGCGGTGAACGTGCTGGATATGGTGATAGGGCGCACCGCGGGCACCATCGGCGAGACCTCGGTGATCGCCATTTTGGTGGGGGCGTGCATCCTGATCCTGTTCGGGGTCATCGACATCCGCATCCCCGGCAGCTACATAGTGACCTTCGTCCTCTTCGCGGGCCTGTTTGGGGGCCACGGCTTCCATCCCGCCTACCTGGCGGCGCAGCTGGCCGGCGGCGGCCTGATGCTGGGCGCGTTCTTCATGGCCACGGACTATGTGACCAGGCCGATTACGATAAAGGGACAATATGTGTACGGCATCGTCCTGGGGCTGCTGACGGGGATCTTCCGTATCTTCGGCCCCGGCGCGGAGGGAGTCTCCTACGCCATCATCCTGGGCAATCTTCTGGTGCCGCTGATCGAGAAATGCACCAGGCCGACTGCTTTCGGATACCAGAAAGGAGGGAGACGTCTTGAAAAATAAGAGCGATGTCAGCGTGATGCTGAAAGAGGCGGGAATCCTTTTTGCCATAACCCTGATAGCGGGGCTGGTCCTGGGGCTGGTCAACGAGCTGACCAGGGACCGCATCCGCATCCAGCAGGAGAAGGCGGTGCAGGAGGCCTGTGCTGCCGTGTTCCAGACAGCGGCCTCCTTCGAGGAGATGGAATATGAGCCGGACGAGGCGCTGAGCCAGGAGCTCGGCGCTGACGGGGTAAAGATAGGCAGCGTCTACCGGGCCCTTGGCAGCGACGGAAGCCCCCTGGGCGTGGTGGTGGAATCCACCTCCACCGAAGGCTACGGCGGCAATATCGTGCTGTACCTGGGGGTCACCAACGAAGGCGTGCTGAATGACATCTCCATCCTGGAGATAGCGGAGACCCCGGGGCTGGGGATGCTGGCGCCGGAGGAGCTGGTGCCCCAGTTCCATGAGAAGAATGTGGACAGCTTCGCCTACACCAAGACAGGCGCATCGGCTGAAAACGAGATAGACGCCATCGCCGGCGCTACCATAACCACGAAAGCCGTCACCAACGCGGTGAACGGAGGGCTTAAGGCGGCGCAGGATCTGACGGAGGGAGGTGCCTCTAATGAATAATGCAGGTGAGAGGCTTTACAACGGCCTGGTCAAAGAAAATCCCACCTTTGTGCTGATGCTGGGCATGTGCCCTACATTGGCCGTGACCACCTCGGCCATGAACGGCCTGGGGATGGGTCTTACTACTATGGTAGTATTGGCGCTGAGCAATCTGATCATCTCGCTGCTGCGGGGCATCATCCCGGGCCGGGTGCGGATTCCGGCGTTCATCGTCATCATCGCCTCCTTCGTGACGGCGGTGCAGCTGCTCCTGCAGGCCTATATCCCGGCCCTGAACAAGTCCCTGGGAGTGTACATACCGCTGATTGTGGTGAACTGCATCATCCTGGGGCGGGCGGAGAGCTACGCCTACTCGAACCCTGCGATTCCCTCCCTGTTCGATGGGATCGGCATGGGGCTGGGCTTCACCTTTGCCCTGACCTGCATCGGCGCGGTGAGGGAGCTTTTGGGAGCCGGGGAGATCTTTGGCCTGGCGCTGATGCCGGATTCCTTTGTGCCCATCCGCATCTTCGGGCAGGCGCCGGGGGCATTCTTCGTGCTGGCCGCTTTGGTGGCCCTGCAGAATTATGTCAAGGATGCCCGGAAGAAGGCAGGGAAGAGCTATGAGAAGATTGGTTCCGGGTGCAGCGAGGACTGCATGAACTGTTCCGAGAAGGGCTGCACGAAGCGCTTCTACGGTGAGGACGGGACGAGAAAGGCTGCGGAGCCGGATAAGGAGGAGAGATAAATGGGAATGGAGAATGTGAAAGAGCTGCTTGTCATTTTGATCGGCTCCTCTCTGGTGAGCAATGTGGTGCTCAGCCAGTTCCTGGGGCTCTGCCCCTTCCTGGGCGTGTCCCGCAAGACCAACACGGCGGCGGGCATGGGGGCGGCGGTCATCTTCGTCATCACCCTGGCCAGCGCGGTGGCGGGCGCGATCTACCGGTTCGTGCTGGTGAAGTTCCATGTGGAATACCTGGAGACCATCGTGTTCATCCTGGTCATCGCCGCGCTGGTGCAGTTCGTGGAGATGTTCCTGAAAAAGGCCATGCCCTCGCTCTATGAGGCGCTGGGGGTCTACCTCCCCCTGATCACCACCAACTGCGCGGTGCTGGGCGTGGCGATCACCAATGTGCAGAAGGAGTACGGGATACTCACCGGCATCGTCAACGGCTTCGCCACCGCGGTGGGCTTCACCATCGCCATCGTGATTCTGGCGGGGCTCCGGGAGAAGCTGGAGTACAATGACATCCCCAAGTCCTTTCGGGGCATGCCAACGGTGCTGCTGACGGCAGGGCTGATGGCCATTGCTTTCTGTGGGTTTTCGGGGTTGTTGTAGAATAAAAAACAGCAATGATTCGTCCGGTGCCCCAGAGGAATTACGGACGCGCCCTCTGCGGCCGGAAGTCCTCTGAGAGTG
>NZ_CAJUCP010000013.1:59165-108785 GCF_910585425.1 uncultured Acetatifactor sp.
GTGCCCCAGAGGAATTACGGACGCGCCCTCTGCGGCCGGAAGTCCTCTGAGAGTGCCTGGGTACTGGGCGAATCATTGCGGGACTGGAATAAAAAACAGCAATGATTCGTCCAGTGCCCCAGAGGAATTACGGACGCGCCCTCTGCGGCCGGAAGTCCTCTGAGAGTGTTTGGGTACTGGGCGAATCATTGTGGGACTGGAATAAGAACTGGAATAAGGAGACGTGCGATGAGCGTGACTGGTATTTTGACCGCCACTGCCGTGGTAGGCGTGGTAGGTATCTTCGTGGGGCTCTTCCTGGGGGCAGCGGGGATCAAGTTCAGAGTGGATGTGGATGAAAAAGAGGAAGCCGTGCTGGCGGCGCTTCCGGGAAACAACTGCGGAGGCTGCGGCTATGCGGGCTGCAGCGGCCTGGCCGCGGCCATAGCCAAGGGGGAGGCTCCAGTGAACGCCTGTCCCGTGGGCGGCGCTCCCGTGGGGGAGAAGATTGCGGCCATCATGGGCGTGGAGGCAGGGGCCTCGGAGAGAAAGGTGGCCTTCGTGGCCTGTATGGGGGACTGCGACAAGTCCAGACAGGACTATGATTACTATGGGGCGCAGGACTGCCGGATGATGGGCTTCGTGCCCGGCGGCGGGCCCAAATCCTGCAACAGCGGCTGCCTGGGCTATGGCTCCTGCGTAAAGGCCTGCCCATTTGACGCCATCCGTGTAGTAAACGGCGTGGCAGTGGTGGACAGGGAGAAGTGCAAGGCCTGCGGGAAGTGCGTGGAGGCCTGCCCCAAGCATCTGATTTCCCTGATTCCCTATGACGCGAAATATGTGGTGGCCTGCAGCTCTAAGGACAAGGGGCCCGTGACCATGAAGGCCTGCGAGGTGGGCTGCATCGGCTGTGGGCTGTGCGCAAGGAACTGTCCCAGCCAGGCTGTGGAGGTGAAGGACTTCCACGCCGCGATCGATCAGGAAAAGTGCACCGGGTGCGGAGCCTGTGCGGAGAAATGCCCCAAGAAGTGCATCCTGCCAAGGACGTGAAGCGGGAGTTGAGTTTATGGAAGAATTTTGGAAGGAACCATGTTTTTGAAGAAGAAAGGAGGCGAGGATTGTGAAGATGCCGGAGGATTTTGACGATCGCTCCAGCCTGGCGCCCACGGTGGTGATGTCCATTCTGGCGGTGACCGCTTTTGTGGCGCTGATCCTGGTGGCCATGCTGTTCCTGAACCAGAAGCCGAAGAACAGCGCGGCGTCCAGGGGCTCCAAGCAGGCAAATTCCGTACAGGCAGCACAGGAGGCCGCGTCCCCCGTGATTATATACCCTGAGACGGACGAACTGGTGGGCGGAAGCGAGCTGCATCCGGATGATTTCGACTTCTGGGACATGTATCCCGAGGAGACGGAGACGCCGCAGCCCACGGAAGAGCCGGAGGAGACGACAGCGCCGGAGGACGATCCGTCCACGGACGGAAAGCACACGCTGGTGCAGTACGCGGACGGAAAGGAAGAGTGGGTCCTGATCAGCCCCTATCTGCCCAAGCATGACTATGATTTCACGAAGCTGGTGTGCCAGTCGGATCTGATGAAATATTACGAGAACGGCAAGCAGGTGTCCTATACCGGGGTGGATATCTCCAAGTTCCAGGATTATGTGGATTTCGTGAAGGTGAAGAAGGCCGGGATAGATTTCGTCATGATTCGGCTGGGGGCGAGAGGCTATGGCACGGGACAATTGATCCTGGACGAGTATTTCCAGGACAACATCAAACGGGCCACGGACGCGGGCCTTCAGGTGGGGGTCTATTTCTACTCCCAGGCCATCTCCGAGGCCGAGGCCATAGAGGAGGCGAACATGGTGCTGGAGAACCTGGGGGAGTACACCGTCAGCTATCCGGTGGCCTATGACATGGAGCGGGTGGAGAACGACACCGCCAGGACGGATGTCCTGACCAGGGACGAAAAGACCGCTATAGCGAAGGCTTTCATGGACACCATTGCCGCCGCGGGCTACAAGACCATGCTCTACGGCAACAAGGAGTGGCTGATCAAGGAAATCGACATGTCGAAGCTGACGGCCTATGATGTGTGGCTGTCCCAGGCGGCGGACATTCCGGACTATCCGTACCGGTTCTCCATGTGGCAGTACAGCTATGAGGGCTTCGTGGACGGCATCACGGGATATGTGGACATGAACATCAGTTTTGTCAATTACGCGGAGAAATAAATCCGCCCGGGAGGACTTCCCGGACTTTCTCAAGTCATTTTTCATAAAAAAGAGCGAAAATGCCTGTACGATAGATCTATTTCTGAGAGTTGTCTCATATATTGATATATCGGACAGGCATTTCAGAATCAATATCAACTTGAGAAAGGGATTGAAGGGATGTATAAGAGAGCGTTAAGTCTTCTGGTGCTGGGAAGTTTTCTGTTCATGGCCAGTTTCCTGTGCGTGAAGAGCATAGACAGGATACAATTATGCTCCGAGCCGGTGCAGATGCTGAAGCTGGAACTGGAGCAGCTGGAGGAAAAGGCCAAGGCCATGGAGGAGCGGGCGATCCTGGAGGCCAGGCAGGACCCCGGGAACCCGGAGAAGGGGCTTGGGATTCTGGACATTGCCGTGTCCGGGCAGCGGGTGGTGGACTATGGGATGATAGAACACACGCTTGCCTACGACCTGCCGGACGAGGAGCTGGACGCTCTGCTCCGCATCGTGGAGGCGGAGGCCGGGAACGAGGACGAGGACGGGAAGCTTTTGGTGGCCAATGTGGTGCTGAACCGGATGGATTCGGAGCTGTTCCCGGATACGGTGACAGGGGTGGTGCTGCAGAAGGAGAAGGGCATATCCCAGTTCTCCCCGGTGGCCAACGGGAGCTTCTACAGGGTGAAGGTCAGCGAGGAGACGATCAGCGCCGTGGGCCGGGCCCTGATGGGGGAGGACATCTCCCAGGGCGCGCTCTATTTCGCGGCGCGGAAGTACGCGGACAGCGGGAAGATGAAGTGGTTCGACGAGAACCTTACATACCTCTTTGTGCATGGGGGGCATGAGTTCTTTCGGTGACGGCATTTAAAATATTAAGATAATTGTATTTATTTGATTGCATTTGCTTTCAAAAGAATGTATAATGGTGACATCAAGGAACGGCATCATAATAGTATCGCGGAAGGAGATGGCACTATGGCAAATTCATTGGTACAGTTCCGTACAGACGATGCAACGCGGAACGAAGCGGCTGACATCTGCGAGCGCCTGGGAATCGATTTGCCCACATACATGCGGATGTGCATTGCAAGGCTGATTCAGGAAAACGGTATACCTTTCAGCATGAAGCTTGAGAAGAAAACCGGGAACCGTGCGGTAGACGCTATGAAAGCCGCCAGCCGCATTGCGGAAGAAAATGGGATATCCGACATGTCATTGGAGGAAATCAACGCGGAAATCGCGGAAGCGAGGAAGTAGGGCAATGTATGAAATATTACGCAGTCATTGATACAAATGTACTTGTTTCCGCAATGCTGAAATGGAATTCCATACCGGGCCATGTCATGGAGCTGGTGTTTGAAGGGCCGATTGTCCCTCTGCTGGACGAGCGCATTGTAAAGGAGTATCGAGAGGTGCTCGCACGTCCCAAATTCCATCTTACGGAGGATATCATTGAGGATGTACTGGAAAATATCGAAAGAAATGGAATTTATGTGGACGCAAAGCCCCTTGATGTTGAACTGCCTGATTCAAAGGACATGATGTTCTACGAGGTGGTCATGGAGGAGCGCAGTATGCCGTCCCGCGCGAGGGGAGAGGCAGCGTGTGCAGAAAATTCATATCTTGTGACGGGAAATATAAAGCACTTTCCAGTGGAACGGTTTATCGTTACGCCAAGGGAGATGATGGATATCATCTTTGCCGACACTGAAGGTGGAAACCGGGTAATAAATTAAGGACAGCATCTGTCAGGAACGGCAGGTGCTTTTTGCATATGTCTGAAATTTTGTACAGATAGGACTGGAAATGAGCGGGAAAAAATGCTATACTACATAACGCCAGAATGTACTGTACTGCACTGGCTAAACGTATATGGCTGGCGTTATGTAGTCAGGTTACTCGGAAATTTTAACTGTTAAGCAGTATGTATCAGGGAAGATGGAAACAGACAGAAGCGGATAGGAACAGACGGAAAAAAGCGTTGAAAAGGAAAGGATAAGGCGGGCAAAAGCTTATGGAAGTGTTATATAACAGCACGCGCAGCAGGGGAATTTCGATAAAGGCCTCCCAGGCGATATTACAGGGGCTTTCGGAGGACGGAGGGCTCTTCGTGCCGGACCATATCCCGGCCCTGGACAGGAGCCTGGAGGAGCTGGCGCAGATGGACTATCGTCAGGTGGCCATAGAAGTGATGAAGCTGTATCTGACGGATTTTACGGAAGAAGAACTGAAGGGCTGCATCGAAAAAGCCTATGACGGGAAATTCGATACGGAGCGCATCGCGCCGCTGCGGGAGGCGGGAGGCGCGTATTATCTGGAGCTGTTCCACGGCCCTACCATCGCCTTTAAGGATATGGCGCTGTCCATCCTGCCCCATCTGATGATTGCGGCGGCGCGGAAAAACAAGGTGAAAAACGAGATCGTCATCCTCACCGCCACCTCCGGGGACACCGGCAAGGCGGCTCTGGCAGGCTTCGCCGGCGTGGAGGGCACGCGGATCGTGGTGTTCTATCCCAAGGACGGGGTCAGCGCCATCCAGGAGAAGCAGATGGTGACCCAGAAGGGGGAGAACACTTTGGTGGTGGGCATCCGCGGCAATTTCGATGACGCCCAGACCGGCGTGAAGCGGATTTTTGCAGACAAGGAGCTGGCGAAGGAGATGGAGGGAAAGGGCTTCCAGTTCTCCTCGGCGAACTCCATCAATATCGGCAGACTGGTTCCTCAGATATGTTATTACGTATATGCCTACGGGACGCTGCTGAGAGAGGGAAAGATTGCGGCGGGCGAGGCGATCAACGTGGTGGTGCCCACAGGCAATTTCGGCAATATCCTTGCCGCGTTCTATGCCAAGAACATGGGCCTGCCCATCGGGAAGCTGATCTGCGCTTCCAATGAGAACAAGGTGCTCTATGATTTCTTCCGCACAGGGGACTACGACAGGAACCGCGAGTTCGTGCTGACCAGCTCCCCGTCCATGGACATCCTGATTTCCAGCAACCTGGAGCGGCTGGTCTACCTCTCTGCCGGAAATGACGCGGACAGGAACCGGGCGTTCATGGAGTCGCTTGGCGGACAGGGAAGATATGAGATTACGGAGGACATGAAGGCGGCGCTTTCGGATTTTTATGGGAACTATGCCACAGAAAAAGAAGCGGCGGCTGAAATCCGCAGGCTCTACCAAGACTACGGATATGTCATTGATACCCACACGGCCGTGGCCTCCGGGGTGTACCGGAAATACGTGCAGGAGACAGGCGACATGGCAAAAGCCGTCATCGCCTCTACGGCCAGCCCCTATAAGTTTACCAGAAGCGTCATGAGCGCCATCGGCAGAGCGGACGGAGCGAAAGACGACTTCGAATTGGTGGATGAGCTGGCGAGGCTCTCCGGCGTGAAGGTGCCCCGGGCGGTGGAGGAAATCCGCACAGCGCCTGTCCTCCACGAGAAGCAGTGCGAGACAGCGCAGATGAAGGATGTGGTGAAAGAGTTCCTGGGAATATATACTGCGCATCGGTTGAATTTGCAGTGCGCCCAGACTGCAGACCGCCAGCCAGGTACTTTCCCGGGGACACCGCTGTAAATCCTGGCGGTCTGCGGTATAATCGGAAGTCAGGAGGAAACGGTGAAGAAAAGATGCCTGTTTTTAGGCTGTGCGTTTCTGTTCGGCCTGACGGCTCCCAATCAGTCCGCTTTGGCGCAGGATCGGTATGAACAGGAGCGGACGGAAGTGGAAAATCTGCTCAGAGAATATTATGAGGCGTGCTCGGAGGGGGACTGGGAGCGGGCCGGGACTCTGATTGCCATGGAAAACCCTTATGCGGAAAAGACATTGGGGAAATGGGCAAAGGAATGCGGCTTGGAGCGGTATGATATCATTCGGACGGACGCATATCATCTTGAGACAGGCGACTGCTGGCTGGTCTGGGTGGAATACGATATGGCCGTGGAAGACATGGAGGCCGCCATACCGGGGGCTACGACCTATGTGCTCTGCAAGGGAAAAAACGGATGGGAGGATTGCACCGGCTCGGAATCCGCGGCTCTGGAGGATGAGGTCACGCAGGTCGCCTGGACGGATGAGTACATGGGCAGGATGGTGGACGTGGAGAGTCGGTATCTTGAAGTTCTTGAAAACCATCCTGAACTGGCGGAATGGGCCGATGCTTTGGCGGATTTGCTGAAACGCCGCAGGATGGAAGAGGCGGAGCAGGGAGAGGCTGACGCATCGGAGCGCTATATCGTGCAGGACGGCGACTGCCTGTGGAACATTGCCGAAGAGAAGCTTGGCAGGGGATCGGACTGGACAATTCTCTATGAGGAAAACAGGGATGCCATAGGGCACGATCCGAATCTGGTCCGGACAGGGACAGAACTGCTGATTACACATCAATAATACAGGAATCTATACTGCTTAACGATTTCACTTGCCGTGAAATCAGACTGCATAACGCTGACCGGTTCAATCGCATGATCGCATTAGGCAGTATTCAGCGTTATGCAGTATATTTTGGAGGAACGAAATGACGATAGAAGAAATGCTGGGCAAAGTTGACCACACACAGCTGAAGGCCTTCGCCACCTGGGAGGACATCAGGAAGCTCTGCGACGAGGCGGTGAAGTACCACACGGCCAGCGTATGCGTGCCGCCCTCCTATGTGAAGCGGATTCATGAGACCTACGGAGAGCAAATCAATATCTGCACGGTAGTAGGATTCCCGCTGGGCTACAGCGTCACGGAAGCCAAGCTGGCGGAGACCCGCAAGGCCCTGGAAGAAGGCTGCGGTGAAATCGACATGGTGGTCAATATCGGGGATGTGAAGAATGGGGATTTCGATAAGGTGGAGACGGAAATCCGTACTCTGAAGGAAGCCTGCGGGGAACATATCCTGAAGGTCATCATAGAGACCTGCTACCTCACCGAGGCGGAGAAAATCGCCCTGTGCAGAGCCGTCACCAACGCCGGGGCGGACTACATCAAGACATCCACTGGCTTCGGCACAGGCGGGGCCACAAAGGAGGACGTGGAGCTGTTCAGAAAGCATATCGGCCCCGATGTGAAAATCAAAGCGGCAGGCGGCGTCTCCACCCTGGAGGATCTGGAGATGTTCCTCCGACTGGGGTGCGACCGGGTGGGAACTTCCAGAGCCGTGGGGCTGTACGAAGCGGCTTTCGGCGAAGGGAAACATTGACGGACATTAGCAGAATCGGTGTATTCTTCCATTCATAAGATAGAGAGGACAAAGAGAAAGGCGGTAAAAGGACATGGAGAACACAGTCATCCAGGGCAGATTGGCTGCCCTGCGGAAAGCGATGAAGGAGGCGGGAATCGACTACTACATGATTCCCACTGCGGACTTCCACAATTCCGAGTACGTGAACGACTATTTCAAGGTGAGGGAGTATTTCTGCGGTTTCACAGGCTCCAACGGCACCTTGGTAGTGTGGCAGGAGGGCGCGGGCCTTTGGACGGACGGGCGGTACTTCATCCAGGCGGAGCGGGAGCTGGCAGGCACTACGGTAGAGCTGTTCCGCATGCGGGAGGAGGGCGTCCCCACCATCACGGAATTCCTGCAGAAGAACATGCAGAAGAGCCAGACCCTGGGCTTCGACGGCAGGGTGATATCCGCCCAGACAGGGAAAGAATACGAGGAGAAGCTTGCCGACAAGCAGATTTCCATCGCATACGCATCGGACCTGGCGGAGGGCATCTGGACGGACAGGCCGGCGTTCCCGGCGGGGAAGGTCACTGTGCTGGACGAGGCGGTCGCCGGCAGGAGCTTCGAGGAGAAGCGGGGCGATGTGATGGAGAAGCTGGAGAAGGAAAACGCGGACGCATTCCTCCTGACCAAGCTGGACGATCTGATGTGGCTCTTCAATATCAGGGGCTGCGATGTGGAGTGCAATCCCGTGGCCATGTCCTACTGCTACCTGACAAAGGAGCGCAGCGTGCTGTTCATCCAGAGGAAAGTGCTGGATGACGGGGTGAGGGCTTACCTGGACAAAAAGGGCATAGAGATAGAAGATTACGAGAATGTAGTAGAGTTTCTGGGAGGCCTTTCCGCGGAGGGGAAGACATTGGTGGACGTGCGCCACTGCAGCTATGCACTGTACAAGACCCTGGCCCAGAAGCAGAAGCCGGTGGAGAAGAAGAACCCCACGGAGCTTCTGAAAGCCATCAAGAACCCGGTGGAGCTGGCCAACATGGAGAAGATGTACCTGAAGGACAGCCTGGCCCTGACGAAGTTCATCTACTGGCTGAAGAAGAACATCGGAAAAGCAGAGATTACCGAGATCACCGCCGCGGATAAGCTGGAGGAGTTCCGCAGGGAGATTCCCGAGTGCCTGGGGCTGTCCTTCCCCACCATCGGCGGCTACAAGGCCAACGCGGCCATGATGCATTACGAGGCCACCCCGGAGAGCTTTGCCGTGCTGAAGCCGGAGGGGCTGTTCCTGGTGGACTCCGGCGGGCAGTACCTGGGGGCTACCACGGACGTGACCAGGACGATTGTTCTGGGGCCCATCTCCGATGAAATCAGGCAGCATTATACCGTGGTGGCCGCAGGGATGCTGCAGATGACCAATGCCAGATGGCTCCATGGGTGCACGGGACGGAACCTGGACATCCTGGCCCGCCAGCCCGTGTGGAATATAGGGTTGGACTATAAATGCGGCACCGGCCACGGCGTGGGCTATATCCTGAATGTGCACGAAGGGCCTCAGGGGCTTTCCTGGCAGTATGCGGAGGGGCGTCCGGAGGCTGTGATCGAGGAGGGCATGGATCTTACCAATGAGCCCGGCATCTATGTGGAGGGCAGCCACGGCATCCGGATTGAGAACGTGATGGTGGCCAAGAACGACGTGAAGAACGAGTACGGCCAGTTCATGCACTTCGAGACCCTCACCTGGGTCCCCATCGACATGGAGGCCATCGACGAGAAGTACATGACCGAGACCCAGAGGGCCTATCTGTACAAGTACCAGCGGGAGGTCTATGAGAAGCTCTCCCCCTACCTGGATGACGAGGAGAAGGCATGGCTGCTGAAGGAGACCCGGGCGGACGGGACATTCTTCCTGAAGAACTGAATAAGCGGACAGGTTTATTAAATCGTTATAAAATATACTTCGCTTTCTTGACTTTTGAAACCAGTTTTGAGATAATAAAAAGGATAAGGGAACCAATCACCTTCCGGCCCTGCCGGGAGAGTAGGAAATACCATTTTAAGGAGGACGATACCAATGTCAACAAAAGCGTATTACCCCATTTCTGAGATCGGCGCCGGCAAGCCCGGTTTCAGCAAGACACGCTCCATCATCGAGGGCGCTTTCTACGGCAACAACGTAGTAAAGGTGAACACCCTGAAGGAAGCATATGAGCTGGCCAAGAATTCTCCCGGAACCATCGTTACCGATATGCCGGTGCACCGCGCCGAGGAGATCGGTCTGGAGAAGGACGCGAAGGTTCTGCTGTTCAACGACGGCGCCGTAACCGGACGCTACGCCCAGGCCCGCCGCATCAAGGGAGAGCCCGGCGTGGACGCTGCCAAGCTTGACAAGGTCGTCATGGACGCCATCTACAAGACCCGCTGGCAGACCCTGTACCATGTGGAGTGCTTCATCGGTCTGGATCCCGAGTTCATGGCGAAGGCCCATCTGCTGATTCCCGAAGGGGAAGAGAACATCATGTACAACTGGATGCTGAACTTCCAGTACATGTCCGACACCTATGTGAAGATGTACAAGGAGTCCCAGCCCATCGGCGGCGGCAAGGAGCCCGACATCTATATCTTCTCCAATCCTCAGTGGGCGCCTACTCCCAGCCCTGATGTGGACTACAGCTGCTTAAGCGACGACCTGACCCTGTGCTATTTCGACACGGATCAGAACTGCGCAGCCATCCTGGGCATGAAGTATTTCGGCGAGCACAAGAAGGGCACACTTACCATGGCGTGGGCTATGGCCAACAGGAACGGCTACGCTTCCTGCCACGGCGGACAGAAGGAATACCTGCTGGCTGACGGCAGCAAGTTCGTGGCTTCCGTATACGGCCTGTCCGGATCCGGCAAGTCCACCCTGACCCATGCGAAGCACGGCGGCAAGTACGAGATCAAGGTGCTCCATGACGACGCTTTCATCATCAACACCGATACCTGCGCTTCCGTAGCCCTGGAGCCTACTTATTTCGACAAGACAGCCGATTATCCCACAGGCTGCCCTGACAACACCTTCCTGCTCACCGCCCAGAACTGCTCCGCTACCCTGGACGAGGATGGCAAGGTGCAGCTGGTCACCGAGGACATCCGGAACGGCAATGGCCGCGCCATCAAGTCCAAGCTCTGGAGCCCCAACCGCGTGGACAAGATCGACGCTCCCGTGAACGCCATCTTCTGGATTATGAAGGATCCCACCATCCCGCCCGTAGTGAAGCTCAAGGGCGCTGCGCTGGCATCCGTCATGGGCGCTACTTTGGCCACCAAGACATCCACCGCAGAGCGCGTGGCTGCCGGCACGGACATGAACGCCCTGCGCATCGTTCCCTATGCCAACCCCTTCAGGACTTATCCTCTGGTGAACGACTACGAGAAGTTCAAGAAGCTGGTTGAGGAGAAGAACGTTGACTGCTACATCATCAACACCGGCGACTTCATGGGCAAGAAGGTGAAGCCCGCCGATACCCTCGGCATCCTGGAGTCCATCGTGGAGAAGAAGGCCAGCTTCAAGCAGTGGGGGCCTTTCGGAGATATCGAGATCATGGATTGGGAAGGCTTCACTCCCGACCTTGGCGACAAGGAGTATGTGAAGGCCCTGCAGGGCGCCATGCAGAACCGTGTGGACGCTGTGGAAGGCTTCGCTACCAAGAAGGAAGGCTACGACAAGCTGCCTGACGAGGCTCTGGCTGCTCTGAAGAAGATCGTGGACGAGGCTGCAAGCCTGTAATCATGAGTAAATTGACGGTAAACTCCAGTCACCCGCAGACACTGCGGGTGGCGGACGGAAAGTAAGAAAGACCGCTGCACAGGCGTTAGGTACGCTGGTGCGGCGGTCTTTTTGGAAAAGGAGCTGCCCCTATAAAAAGGGCAGCATATAAATGGGCAGACAGATAATGTCCTCCTCTTTTCTGAAATCTTTTGTATAGACCAGATAGCGTTCCAGGATTCGGTCTGAATACTTCGCTGTGAACGCGTCCAGCGAGGCATGGGTTCTATAGCCTGAGGATTTCAGTTCCAGGGGGCAGATTTTATTCTTCCGGGCCAGGAGGAAATCGATTTCGTAATTGTGCTTTGTCTTTTCGTTCAAAAAGGTATAATAATAAAGCTCGTTTCCGCTGGCGGTCAGAATCTGGGCTGCCATATTTTCATAGAGATATCCCAGATTGACGCTGAGCGTATCGCTCAGCAGCTTTTCGTAGATGCTGTTTTCCGTGAAATCCCGGTCTTTGAACATAAGCGAGGTAAAAAGCCCCGTGTCCGCAAGATACATTTTGAAACGCCGCAGATCCCGGGTCGTGGCCATCCCCGCATTGGGATCGTTGGTATGGTAAGAGACCAGCACGGTTCTGGAATCCTTCATCTCGGAAATAAGTTCCAGAATCGTATCGGCGCGCTCATGCTCCAGGACAGTGGAAACCTGGTAACGGGACGCGTTTCGGGAAAGCTGCGACGGTATGGAATCAAACAAAAGAGAGATTCTTCCTGTAGGATCTATTTTCCGGAAGTCATCTTCATAAAGGGTCAGGATATCTCTTTTCACCTGATCCACCTTTCTGAAATTATTGGTTTCGATATATTCTGCTACAGCCTGGGGCATTCCGCCTACGAGCATATACAGGCGGAAATTCCGCATCAGCTTTCGGTTAAGCTGGTCGCCGAGAGGTTTTTTCAGAACGAAGGCTTTCTGCAGCAGCCCCGCAGTGGTATCGTCGCCAGTTGCCCATAGGAACTCTTCGTAATCCATGGGGTACATGTTGATTTTGCGCTCTTCGCTTGGAATCAGGATATCTTTCACGTTCCGCCGTATGGAAATCAGGGAGCCGGTTTCTATATAATCATAGCGGTGGTCCCGGACGAGAGCTTTGACAGCCTGTCTGGCGGATGGGCAGAACTGTACCTCGTCAAAGACGATTAGGGAATTGCGTTCATGGAGATCGGTTTTATACTGTAGCTGCAGCTGGAGGAACAGATAATCCAAATCCGATAAATCCGAAAACAGCTCTCTGATTCCGGCGGAAGCGGTGGAGAAGTCGATAAGGATATAGCTTTTGTATTCTCTTTTGGCGAACTCCTCCACGATGGTGGATTTGCCGACCCGTCTGGGCCCTTCTATAAGCAGGGCGGTCTTACCGTCGGATTCGGCTTTCCATGTGGACAGTTTGCCGTATATTTTTCTTTTATACATGATACATCTCCTTTCCGTCGGGTCTTCGACTCAATTTCCGTTATTTTTTTAAGACAAATTTCCTGCACTACCGTTATTTTTGCTTTCCTATTTTACCACACTACCGTTAATTTTCAGGTAGAATCCGCTATTTGTCTCTTTGTTCCTTAATTCAGGCGCTTTATCAGAAGCTCAAGGGGATTGTGCTTTAGTCCATCGCGGAGGTCATGCGCTGCCTGGAGGCCTTTGCTTTTGACGAGACGGAGGTAGTACAGGTCAGCGTGGCAGATCGCGCCATCCCGTGCAATGCACATGTCAAATTCCAATCCCTCAAAATTCAGGATAGGATCAGCCTTGCGTACAGCAATCAGGGCTTGTACGTTTGCAAGAGCTTCTGCTGAGTGTTGAGCAGCTCTCTTGCCATCAGCAAAAGATACTGCTGTGTCTCCGGAGCCAGATGGCTGAATATATCGGTGAACTCTTTTTCGTAAGGAGAGGATAGGAACATGCTGCCTTCCCCTGTCAAGAACCAGTTTTCGTCTACGTGAAAGGAGGAACAGATTACCTTCACATATTTATCAGCCAATGGCCGATTTCCGCTTTCAATCATGGAGTATGCGGTCTGGGTAATCCCTAAGTGCTTTGCGAAGTCGGTCTGATTGAGCCCCAGCGCCTTGCGTATCTCTTTTAAGCGATGGATCATAGAAATACCTCCCAGTGATATTGTAATATCACTTTATCACAAAAAATATTTACAGACAAGCATTAAAATATCCAGGTACGGGGATGTACCTGCATCATTTTTCAGATTGGCTTTCAAGTTCGGAAATAAATGAGATGATAAATGGCAAGAGCGTGGCTATTGACGCAAGGATGATTGAAATGTCAGGTATTGGCACATATGTGCAGCATCTGATGGGGCAGGGAATATATGATTATGCTCTTGGAACAGAAGAAACAATCCGAAAATATGATGACGAAGTAGTGGTTATTCTGTATGACGCGCCAATATATAGCCTGAAAGAACAGCTGCTTTTTCCCAATAAAGACGTGAAGAGGGCAGGGATTTCATTGATCCATTTTCCCCATTATAATGTTCCGGCCAGCTATTCCGGCAGATTCCTGGCAACGATTCATGACATGACACATATCATTCTGCTGGAAATGTTCGGAAATAGGATGCTTGGGAACAGGTTGAAGAGCTGCTATGCGCATTTTCTGATGAAACATGCCGTTAGGAATGCTATGCATATTTTTACCGTTTCACAGAATTCCAAAAAAAGATATTTGCGAGACCTTTGGCATCTGCCAGGACAGAGTCACCATTACATATAATGCGGCAAGCCGGGAATTTGTCTCAAAGGATAGGGCGGAGCCGGAATATTTATATGCCCGCTTCTCCATTCCGAGAAATAAAAAAATATTGCTTTACGTGGGCAATTTAAAAGCACATAAGAACCTGTCAAGATTATTGGAAGCGTTCTCGAAAATCAATGATGATAAGAGGATGGTTCTGCTTCTTGTGGGAAAAGCGTTTTCGGGCCATGAACTGAAAGGGCGGGAGGAGGAACTGAAAATTGAAGGCGAGGTGATTCATACGGGAGTGGTACAGAAGGAAGAACTGGTCGATTTGTACAACCTAGCGGATGTATTCGTATTTCCTTCTCTTTACGAAGGCTTTGGCATACCGCTGCTGGAAGCTATGGCCTGCGGTACGCCGGTTGTATGTTCGAACAGTTCCTCTATACCTGAGGTGGCAGGTGATGCCGCTATGATGTTCGACCCATACGATGCTGAGGAAATGGGGAAAGCCATAAAGGACATGCTGGATATGGACGCAGCGGAATATATTGCCAGGGGGAGGGAAAGGGCAGGCAGATTTGTATGGGGCGACGCTGTGGCGAGCGTGAAAAAGGAGATAGTGCGCTGCCTGGGTGAAATATGAGCTCCATTCAGAAGAACGTTGTCTCCGCGGCGGTAAGAGGAATCGTGCAGATTGTCTTTCCGGCCATAACCATCGCCTATGTTTCCAGGATACTGAATCCGGACGGCATTGGAAAGATTAATTTTTCGAATACTTTTGTGAGTTATTTCATTTTGTTGGGTGGATTGGGAATCAACAGATACGGAACCCGGGAGGGCGCAAAACGTAGAAAGAATCCGGCTGCCGTGAGCCAGCTGGCCGCTGAGCTCCTGGCAATCAACGGGTTCATGACTGTGGTTTCCATAGCGCTTTTTGCCATTGTGGTCTTGTGCGCCGAACAGACGGAAGCTTACAGAAACATATTGCTGATTTATGGGTTTGCCATACCCTTAAGCGCGCTGAGCATGGAATGGCTTTATTATTCCATGGAAGACTATCCCTATATTACAAAGCGCATTACCTTCTGCAAGACATTGGGGTTTGCCTGCGTGTTCCTGTTCGTCAGGTGCCGCTGGCCTTTTTTGCCCTGTATGGCGCGCTGTGGGTGCTGAACGAGAAGACAGATCTTGTCCAGGTCTACCTCTCGGGCTCCGGCCTGTTCGGGACACCGGCCCATTCCAGCCTGGAAAGATGGACGAGGATTGGATGGATGTGGAGATGCATTAAAGAGGCTCATTTTTGGGAAGGGACAAGCCTGGGCGGCATTGACCCGGTTCTCTGCATGCGGCAGGGGATTCCGTATGCTCCGGACTTGAACGGTAAGGCAATCAATGTGTCGCTGGAGATATGGATGGCCACAGGGGCGGCGGGTCTTTTATTGTTCCTTGGCTTTTTGTTCTATATTTCCTGCTGGTTCCCCTATAAGAAATGCAGGGATGCCAGGGAGAAGGAATTGCTGATGGCGTTTGTATGGGGGCTGGCGGTACAGTTTGCCGTTCTGCAGATTAACCAGAATATTTTGAGGGTATATTTCTGGTTTTCAATCGCAATGGTGATGGCAATCGAAAGCAGGATTCATCATAGCGGAAAACACATGGACAGCCACGGGGGCAGGGGTCAAATATCATAGCGAGGTGTGGAAATGAAATGTCTGTATGTCTTGACATCGACGGAACAGGATCTGTATTACGAAGAGTGCTATATCTCCGTGGTTTCCCTGTTAAGGCGCAATCCGGAAGCGGAGGTCTACCTGTTGACGGACGACAGGACGGCTGAGAACCTGAAAGGCTTTCGCGGCAAAATCAAAGAACTGGTCAAAGAGATGATGGTCGTGCCTTTTCCTGAGGAAATGGGCATGATGCAGCGATCTAGGATGCTGAAGACTACCATGCGGAAACACATGATGGGGGATTTCCTTTATATCGACTGCGATACCGTGATTGCGGATTCGCTTTCGGACGTGGAAAAATGTGCAGGCTCCATTCTGGCAGTGCCTGACAAGCATGCGATGATTCAGGAACATTACACATACATGAACATGTACATGAATGCCAAGGTCATGGGCTATTCCATGGGGCATGGCAACTGTCATTTCAACAGCGGCGTCATGTATATACGGGATACGGAGCAGGCACAGGATTTCTTTTCCCTGTGGAACAAGCTGTATCTTGAGACATGGAAAAAAGGGCTGGCGATGGATTAGCTTTCTCTCAATGAGGCGAACGAAAGAATGGGGGGGCTGATCAAAGAGCTTGACGGTGTATGGAATGTACAGGTGAATACCGGGCTCAGGTATGTGGCGGAAGCACGGATCATACATTATCTGGGATATCAGCCTGCCAGCAGGCACAATGCTTACTTCAACACGCTGCCCTTTCTGCTGGCAGATGAAAAGATGCTGCGGGAAGTCAGGCAGCAGGGGGACATCACCGAAAAAGTCGGTGAGATGATCGAAAGGCCGAAAAGGGCTTTCAGGAACAGCTATATCCTGGGAGATGATTGCCCGGCATATTCTCTTTTGTTCTCCAATCATATGAGAATATTGAAGTATATCTATGTGAGGCACAGGAAGATGTACCTATGGGCCGAGAAAATCTATAGAAAAGCATTCCGACGGTTTTTCGGAAGAAGCTAGGTAATCGGAGGATTCTATGAAAGGGAAGGAAACATGCGGCATGGCAAAAGGAGAGGTCTATCTCAGTATAGTAGTGCCGGTTTATAAGGCGGAGGAATATCTGCCAGCCTGTATTGAAAGCATCCTGAATTCTACATTCCAGGACTTTGAACTGATACTTGTAGATGACGGGAGTCCGGACTGCTGCGGGGATATCTGCGATCGATATGCACGGACGGACGAGCGGATACAGGTCATTCACAAGCAGAATGCAGGGATAGCGGAAGCGAGAAATGACGGAATCAGGTCTGCAAAGGGAAAATGGCTGTCATTTGTGGACGATGATGATTATGTAAAGGATGATTTTTTTCAGGGGTTGGTGGAGCTGACTTACGGCAGAGAGACGGATATGGTAATCGGGAACCATATGGAGGCGGAAAACGGCAAAAAAATGCGCAGGGTAGCCAATCTGAAATCTTTTTCCCTGACAGAGAAAAATGACATCCAGAAAGCAAGGGCGGCGGTTTTTGGCGCGGAATTGGCACCGGAGTATACAAACGGCTTTTACGGAATGGGTTATCCATGGGACAAGCTTTATAAAATGTCGATTATAAGAGGAAATAGAGTGGAGTTCAGACATTCTGCCATATTGGGGGAGGATGTGATGTTCGTATCAGCGTACATGAAGCATGTCGGGGGGTATTGTGTGAGAGCGCTCTATCTGGGTACTGCCATAGAATCATGAAGGAAAGCGGAAGCCACGGCTTTGTCGATTTGGAAAAGATTACAGATACGCTTCATGTCCTGGAGGAAGAGATTGGAAAAGAGACGGAGGATATCGTGAAGGAGGGGCTGTATGTACAAATGGTAAGAATGCTTGCGACAGCGTGGAAACGGTATTTCATGAATCCGCGAAGCGGCTTGGGCAAGGTGGGCGGCCTGAAGGCTTTTTTCAGGTGGAAAAAAGTCTATGCCCAATCTGCCAGGAGGGCCCGAAATAAATATCTTCCCTGGAAAATGAGGGTGTTCAGGCTGATGATTTAAGGGGTTAAGGATATGCAGGGCGGTCTCTCGTAAACCTGGCGTCCAGGGAGGCATGGGTCCTATAGCCTGAGGATTTCAGCTCCAGGGGGCAGATTTTATTCTTCCAGGCCAGGAGGAAATCGATTTCGTAGATTTCCCTTTCCGTAGGGGCAAGGGTGGAAAGCATGTCTTTTGCTTCCGGAGACGGCGAAGCATTGAACTGACAATCTACGGAAATTCCAAAAAATATGGCAAAATTCTTTAAACTCTTAATGTCCGGCTCAGCCAGGCCGTTCGCATATTTGTAGATAAATTGTTGTGTCAGATTGAATTTTTCAGCGAGAGCCTGCTGGCTCAATCCCATTTCTAGCCGAAAACTCTTTAAGATTTCCACTGATCTTCCTACCCGCGCATGCCGGAAAATTTTTTTCAATCCTGTTTTGGCCTCTGGGATAGGCTTCCGTGTCGAACATTGTTGAATCTGTGATTATTTTTCAAGATTTTGGTTAAAAAATTAGTTGTATTCCACAGAGCTTTTTGATATAATAAGTACAGCCTGAGATGTGCGATAACTTCTGCTTATTTTGAACCTACATTACTTTAAACGGGATTCCTATATCGCCAGGTGGCTGTCAAGCCCTCACTTGCGTAAGCATGGATTGGAAGGGAAGGCAAAAGCGCTGGCTGCGGTCACCCACCTAGCATTGCTAGGAGTCAGAGAGCAGGGGGCGGCATTTTGGGCCTTTGATACAGAAGAAGAGGGCAGTCCTTCCGGGGCTGCTCTTTTGAGCGCATATTACTCCGGAGGGAGTCCGGGGGACAGGAGAGGGATGCTTGGATAACTGGAATAAGAAGGGAAGGAAATGGTTCAAAGGAGCTTCGCTGGATAAGTCCCAGCGGATGCAGCTGAAAGCGTTTATCTGTCTGCTGGGGCTGCTCCTTCTGGCAATCCTGCTGCTGGGCAGGCTGCTCCTGGCGCTGATACATAGAGGAGAGGAGCCTCCGGTGCCGAGCCCCCAGCCCCATGTGCCAGTGGTGGAGACCTTCGCCAATGTATGGATCATGGAGGCGGACGAGGAGGGGCTGACGGTATTCCAGGACGGCGCGCGGGAGCGATATCCCTGGGGGGATCCGGAGGATGGGGAGGCCGTCTGGCCGGATCTGTCCGTGCGCGAGCAGGTGGCGGACATGACGGTGACGGACGGCAGCGTCACGGCGGTCAGCGCCTGGACGGAGAAGATCAACGGCAGGGTCCTCCGGACAGACGGGGAGAGGATCGAGGTGGAGGGCTACGGCTGGCTGCCCCTGGCGGAGGACCATAAGGGCTACCGCCTGTACGATACCCTGGAGATGTGCACCGTAAATGACTTGTATTTCGGATATGATTTTACGGATTTCTGTATGGAGGGCGGCGAGGTCTGCGGCATCCTCATGGCGAAGGAGGCGGCTATGGAATACATCCGCGTGCTGTTAAAGACTTCGGATTACGGGGGAATCTTCCACGATCAGGTGGTGTTGACCTGCGATACGGACTACACGGTGGTCTATGGCCCCTATGACGGGAGGCAGAGCGAGAAGCATCAGGCCTGGGAGGAGCTGACGTTCGATAGCGGCAGCGGCTATTTCACGGCGGACCGCATACAGATTGTCCCGGATGTGCTCACGGGGAAGATTGTCCTGAAAAACTGCAATCGCGTCCAGGGAGTGCCCTCCTATAAGGGGCAGTTGGAACTGCTGCGGACAGAGGAGGGAATCGTGGCCACCAACCAGGTGCTGCTGGAGGAGTACCTCTACAGCGTAGTGCCCAGCGAGATGCCGGCGGACTATCCGGCGGAGGCGCTGAACGCCCAGGCCATCTGCGCCAGGACATATGCCTACGGCCGGATGGAGCATGCGGGCTATCCCCAGTACGGGGCCCATGTGGACGACAGCACCTCCTACCAGGTGTACAACAATGTGGGTGAGCAGGAGGGCTCCACCACCGCCGTGAAGGAGACCTACGGGAAGCTTCTGTTCACGGAAGGGGGCGGCCTGGCGGAGACATTCTACTATTCCACCTCCTGCGGCGCGGGCAGCGACGCGAATGTGTGGAAGACGGAGGCCGCGCCTACGCTGACCTATCTGAAGGCCAGGCCCCTGAACCGCAGGGCCATGACGGAGGCCGTCGCGGCCATGGCATCCGGAAGCCCCGTGGGGGAGGCGGACTTTGGGGAGAGGATGCGGGACGAGGACACCTTTGCGGCGTTCATATCCGGCCGGAACGAGGATGACTTTGAGTCGGCGGAAGGGTGGTATCGGTGGAGCTTTCAGGTGGAGGCGCTGGATAAGGACGGCATGCTGCAGCGGCTGCAGCAGAGGTACGCGGCTAACAGCAGGCTTGTCCTGACCTGGAAGGACGGGGAGTACGTGAGCCAGGCCATCGACAGCCTGGGCGACATCACGGACATGTACATAGAGAAGCGGGGCAGCGGAGGCGTTGCCGACGAGCTTGTGATAGAGGCCGGCGGCCAGAAGATAAAGGTCATTTCCGAAAACTACATCCGGTATGTGCTGAATGACGCCGCGGCTACGGTAATCCTGCAGGACGGCAGCGAGATGGCGGGCATGAGTCTGCTTCCCAGCGCATATTTTATCATAATGACTAGCAAAGAGGGCCAAAATGTGGTAGGATATACCTTGACGGGCGGCGGGTTCGGCCATGGCGTGGGGATGAGCCAGAACGGAGCCAGGAGCATGGCGGGAAGCGGGTACTCCGCGGAGGAGATCCTCCTCTATTTTTATGACAGGTGTACGATTCGGAATATATATGAAAACGAGTAGGAGTGTGCGATGTGCCGTAACCTTATTGCGATTCTGGTGGATTTCTCAAATAAGATGAAAAAGCAGAACATCAGCACGTTTGCCGCCAGCACGGCCTTTTTCTTCTTCCTGTCCATCGTGCCCATGCTGATCATGATATGCACGATCATCCCATACACCCCTCTGACGGAGGAGAATCTGGTGGAGGCGGTGACGGACCTGACGCCGGATCAGGTGGACGGGCTGGCGGAGAGCCTGATATCGGATATCTATGACAAATCGGCGGGGGTGCTGTCCGTCGCCCTGATTGCCACCATATGGTCGGCGTCCAAGGGAGTCATGGCGCTGATGCGGGGGCTGAACGCCATCAACGGCGTGGAGGAGAAGCGGAATTATTTCGTGGTGCGTGTGATAGCGTCCTTTTATACGGTGGTGATGCTGATCGTGGTCATATTGTCCCTGTTCCTCATGGTGTTCGGCGACCAGCTGGTGACATTGACCCTGCACCGTTTCCCGCAGCTTCAGCAGCTGGTCTCCTTTATCATGAATTTCAGGTTCATTTTCGTGTGGGCGGTGCTGTCGGTGCTGTTCGCGGCGGTGTACGCCTATGTGCCGGACAAGAAGCTGGAATTTCGGGAGCAGATACCGGGGGCGGTCTTCTCCGCGGTGGTATGGAGCGTGTTCTCCTGGGCTTTTTCCTACTATGTGACCTATGGCAATACCTATGGAATCTACGGCAGCCTTTCCATTATCATCATCGTGCTGCTGTGGATGTATTTCTGCATGTATATCATCATGATAGGCGCTTATCTGAACCGGTATTTCCAGCCGGTGAACAGGGCGCTTCTCGATACGAAATAAATAGATATCATAACGAAGGAGGCCAACATGGGCAAAAATCAGTTTGTATGGCAGGAGAGATTCAATATCGGCGTGGAGTCTATCGACAGGGAGCACAGGAAGCTGTTCGCGATCATGAACAAGCTCTCTGCCTATGACGACAATGACGAGAAGAGCCGGTGGGCTTATCAGGAGGGCATCAAATACTTCAAGGAGCATGCCATGAAGCATTTCGCGGAGGAAGAGCTCTACATGGCGTCCATAGGTTATGAGGGATATGACGTACATAGACGGATCCACGACACGTTCCGCAAGAAGACCCTTCCCGAGATCGAGAAGGAGCTGGCGGAGAGCTATTATTCCATGGAATCGGTGAAGCATTTCCTGGGCGTGTGCGCCGGATGGCTCATCGGACATACATTGACGGAAGACCGTGCAATCGTGGGGAAGGCGGAGAGCAAATGGGGCGACCTGCTGCCGGAGGAAAAGCAGATCGCCATGAAGAATACCGTCTCGGAGCTGCTCTATGAGATGTTCCAGATAGAGGCCAAGGTCATCAGCGAGAGCTACAACGGAGAGAAGTTCGGCAAGGGAATCTATTACCGGCTGGTCTATGGCACGGACCGGGGGGACAGATGGGAGTTCTTCCTGGTGTTTGAGGACAGGGTGATCGTCAATACCATCGGAAAGCTCATCGGGGCCGAGTCGGAGGGCGTGGACGTGATGATGATGAACGCCACCAGGTATGCGGCCAAACAGTTCGTGGAGCGCATCAAGGTGCATTTCCCCAATGCCGAGCAGTTTGAAGTCAGGGAGGAGAACCTGCTGAACTACGACCAGTTCCAGAGGGCCTTCGAGAAGCATAACCCCCAGTGCAGCCTGCTGTTTTCCTCGAAGGAGGGGTATTTCGCCTACAGCGTCATGGCGCCCCATCTGCTGGAGGAGGAGATAGCCACGTCCATCGGGGCGGAGAACGCCATGGCCGAGATCAAGAAATACCTGGAGAACCATGAGGCGGAGAAGAAAAAGAAGATACTGGTGGTGGACGACTCCGATGTGATGCTGCAGGCCATGAAGAGGCTGCTGGAAGGAACCTACGACATAAGCCTGGCCAAGTCCGGGGTGGCCGCCATCCGGAGCATGATTCTGGACAAACCGGATCTGGTGCTGCTGGATTACGAGATGCCTGTCTGCGACGGGAAGCAGGTGCTGGAGATGATTCGGGCGGAGGAGGAGCTGGCCAATATTCCCGTCATCTTCCTCACCGGCAGGACGGACAGGGAGAGCGTCAGGAATGTGGTGGCCCTGAAGCCCGCGGGCTATCTGCCCAAGTCCATGAAGTCGGATGAGATTAAGAAGAACATCAAGGCGTATTTCGACAAGGTCGGAAAATGATTTTTGGGAATGTAAGCGCCCTGAACGGGACGGTCTTCTGACTGGCCAATATTTTGCGCCTGGGGAGTTCCCATTGACTGGAAAGTATGCTACAATGGAGTCAGCTTTTGACGAAGGGTTTGCCACATAGCAGGAAAAGCGAGAAAGGAAAGAGAAATGGAAAGAAAAGTTACATGGGAGACTTATGACGCGGCGCAGATGGAGAAGCTGGAGAAAATCAACCGGGAGTACAGGGACTTCCTGGATAACGGCAAGACCGAGAGGGAGTGCATCGACACCATCGTGAACACCATCGAGGCCGAGGGCTATCAGGAGCTGGAGAGCCTGATCCGTGAGGGAAAGAAGCTCCAGAAGGGCGACAAGGTATACAGCGTATGCATGAACAAGTCCATCGCCATGTTCCAAATCGGAGAGAAGCCCATGGCGGAGGGCATGAACATCCTGGGCGCCCATATCGACAGCCCCAGGATCGATGTGAAGCAGAATCCCCTCTATGAGGACGGCGGCTTCGCGTACCTGGACACCCATTACTACGGCGGCGTCAAGAAATATCAGTGGGTGGCCCTGCCCCTGGCCCTCCACGGCGTGGTGGTGAAGAAGGACGGCACCACCATCGAGATGAACATCGGCGAGAATGATGACGACCCCGTCTTCTTCATATCCGACCTGCTGGTCCACCTGGCCGGAGAGCAGATGGAGAAGAAGGCTTCCAAGGTCATCGAGGGCGAGGCCATGGACCTGATCATCGGCAGCAAGCCCATCGTCCTGAACGGGGAGGAAAAAGAGAAGGACAAAGAAGGCAAGGAGGACAAGGCCAAGGAGGCGATCAAGGCAGGCATCCTTGACATCCTGAAAGCCTCCTATGATATGGAGGAGGAGGACTTCCTCTCCGCGGAGCTGGAGATCGTGCCTGCCGGCAAGACCAGGGAAGTGGGCTTTGACCGCAGCATGATCCTGGGCTACGGACAGGACGACAGGGTCTGCGCATTCACTTCCATGCGGGCCATGCTGGACGTAGGGGCCACGGAGAGGACGCTTTGCTGCATCCTGGTGGACAAGGAGGAGATTGGCTCCGTAGGCGCTACGGGCATGCAGTCCAGATTCTTTGAGAACGCCGTGGCGGAGCTGATGAACCTCATGGGCGAGTACAGCGAGCTGAACGTCAGGAGATGCCTGGCCCGTAGCTGCATGCTCTCCTCCGATGTCAGCGCAGGCTTCGATCCCGCGTTTGCCTCCTGCTTCGAGAAGAAGAACTCCGCTTTCATAGGCAAGGGCATGGTCTTCAACAAATTCACGGGATCCAGAGGCAAGGGCGGCTCCAATGACGCCAACGCCGAATACATAGCCTATCTGCGCAGGATTTTGGACGAGAAGGGAATCGTCTACCAGACCGCGGAGCTGGGCAAGGTGGACGTAGGCGGCGGCGGGACCATCGCTTACATCCTTGCGGAGTACGGCATGAACGTGATCGACAGCGGTGTGGCGGTGCTGAACATGCATGCGCCCTGGGAGGCCACCAGCAAGGCCGACGTGTACGAGACCTACCGCGGCTACATGGTGTTCGCGGAAGGGGCAGGGATGTAATGGACGGCCGTCTGCTGAAATCCGATTACTCTTTTGAACTGCCCCGGGAGCTGATCGCGCAGGACCCCCTGGAGGAGAGATCCTCCTCCAGGCTCCTGGTGCTGGATAAGCGCACCGGGGCAGTTTCCCATCATGTGTTCCGGGAGATTGGGGATTTCCTGCGGCCCGGGGACTGTCTGGTGCTGAATGATACCAGGGTCATCCCGGCCAGGCTCCTGGGGGAGCGGGAGGGCACCGGGGCTCATGTGGAGCTGCTGCTCTTAAAACGAAAGAGCGGCGATGTCTGGGAGACGCTGGTGCGGCCCGGAAAGAAATGCCGCCCCGGTACCAGGCTGACCTTTGGGGACGGCATGCTGAAGGCCGAGATTCTGGACACCGTGGAGGAGGGCAACAGGCTGGTGCGGTTTGACTACGAGGGGATTTTTGAGGAGGTGCTGGACAGGCTGGGGGAGATGCCCCTGCCGCCCTATATCACCCATAAGCTCCAGGACAGGAACCGCTACCAGACGGTCTACGCCAGGCATGAGGGCTCTGCCGCCGCCCCCACCGCAGGGCTCCATTTTACGAAGGAGCTGCTGGACAGGCTGGAGGGGAAGGGCATAGGGATTGCCTATGTGACCTTGCATGTGGGCTTGGGCACCTTTCGGCCCGTGAAGGAGGAGAACGTGCTGGAGCACCACATGCATACGGAGCACTACGAGGTGTCACGGGAGGCCGCGGACACAATCAACCGCACAAAGGCTCAGGGTGGTCGGATCGTCTGTGTGGGGACTACCAGCTGCCGCACCCTGGAGAGCGCAGCGGACGAGAGCGGCTTGGTGCAGCCGGGCAGCGGGGACACGGATATCTTCATCTACCCCGGCTACCGGTTCCGGGTGCTGGACGCGCTGATTACCAATTTCCACCTGCCGGAGTCCACGCTGATCATGCTGGTGTCCGCCCTGGCGGGAAGGGAGCATGTGCTGGCGGCCTATGAGGAGGCTGTCAGGGAGCGGTATCGGTTCTTCAGTTTTGGGGACGCCATGCTCATTGTTGACGGCGGGATCTGACTGCGCGGGACAGAACAGAATAGGGCAAAGGAAGCAGGATTCCCGGATTGTGCGGCGACACGGTCCGGGTTTTTGCCGTTCCGGCGGCGGGATAGAAGACCGCAGGATTAGTACAGAGAGTGGATTAAAGCCCGAGCCGCACTCGGACTATTGACTTTGGACTACAGGATGTTATAATTGAGAATGAAAACAATTATCGCAATGAGCTGGAAAGGACAGGCGGAGTCGGGAAGATGGTCATATTATTGGTGGGCGGCGGCAGCGCGCTGATGAACGCTGTGATTGACAAGTTGAACAAGAATGGCCATCGGGTCTATCTGCTGACGGGGCAGAAAGAGAAGAAGTTCTCCTACAGCCGCGTCTTCGAGAAATACAATTTCCCCTATGACAGCGGGAGCATCAAGGATATCCTGGAGAGCGTGAAGCCGGACGTGACCGTATTCACCGGCGCTTATGACACCAATTTCACCTGGGAGTCCCCCAGGCAGGACGGCGTGCGGTACATGGCGGGGCTCATGAACATCCTGTCCGCCTGCAGCATGATGAAGAAGGGGCGCTTCCTGTATTTCTCCTCCCAGGAGGTGTTCGGCGCGCCCTACATAGACGACATCGGGGAGGAGGAGCCAGTATCGCCCAAGGGATTCAGGGCCATGGCCCTGGCCCAGGGGGAGGAGACCTGCTCTAACTACCGCAGGACCCAGGGGACGGACACGGTGATTCTGCGCTTCGGCCATCTGTACTGGGTGCCCCAAAAGGGGGAGAGAGGGGAGGATCCCTGCTTCCGGGTGTGCCGGGAGGCATTGAAGACGGGAAAGATATCCGCCAATGAGAGACGGACCTTCTCCATGATTTATCTGAACGACGCGGTGGAGCAGATTTACAGGCTCATCTGCGAAGAAGCCCCGAAGCATGCCTGTTACCACATTTCCTCCGGGGAGGAGACTGGGGAGATGGAGCTGGCGAAGATGGTCCGGGAGGAGCTGGGCTCCGGCATTGAGGTGGTGGACAGCACCGTGGGTGCGGGAAGCCGTCTGGTTCTGGACGGAAAAAGGTACGCAGAGGAATTCGGCCGGGAGATATTCAACCATTACGACACAGGGGTGAAAAAGGTTGCCCATTTCATGAAACGCCACAGCGCCTCTTTCATTCTGGAGGAGGACGCGGGGGGCGGTCTGGCCGTCAGGGCCTGGAACAATACGCGCAGGATTCTCAGGGCGATGTTCCCCTATATCGAGAACCTGATATGCTTTATCCCATTTTTCCTGTTGTACAACAATGCGGCGGACAGCGCGTTCGTGGCGCGCCTGGACTTCTATCTGCTGTACGTGCTGCTGTTCGCGGTGGTGTACGGCCAGAGGCAGGCCATATTTTCCGGCTTCCTGGCGGTGATCGGATATATCGTGGGCCAGATGGGGGTCCGCAGCGGCTTTGAGGTGCTGATAGACTACAATACCTATGTGTGGATGGCGCAGCTGTTCATCGTGGGGCTGGTGGTGGGATATCTCAGGGACCGGCTGCAGTTCGTCCAGAGCGAGAACCGGGCCAGGGTGGCATACCTGCAGGGGCAGCTCAGGGACATAGAGGAGATCAATGACAGCAATGTCCGGATGAAGCACAATTTCGAGTCCCAGGTAGTGAACCACAAGGACAGCCTGGGGAAGATCTACGAGATTTCCTCCACCCTGGAGCAGTACGGCCCGGAGGAGGTGCTGTTCTACGCGGCGCAGGTACTCTCGAAGTTAATGGACTGTGAGGATGTGGCAGTTTACACGGTAGCCAACGGGGATTACGCCAGACTGTTCTCCGCCACGTCTCCGGAGGCCCGCAAGATGGGGAATTCCATTAAATATACCGCCATGGAGGAGATGTACGGAGAGCTGAAGGAAGGGCGCGTCTACATCAACCGGAAGATGGAGGAGAAGATGCCCATGATGGCCAGCGCCGTGTATGCGGAGGATGAGATGGAGCTGATCTTGATGCTCTGGGGCATCCCCTGGGAGCGCATGACATTGGGAGAGGCCAACCGCCTGACCATCGTGGGCTTCCTGATCCAGAACGCCGTGGTGCGGGCCAACCGCTATCTGGAGGCCCTCAGGAACCGCCGCTATGTGGAGGGGACGAACGTGCTGGACGAGAGCGCCTTCACCCAGCTGGCCAAGGCGTTCTTTGACGCCAGGGAGAAGGGGCTCACCGAATATGTGCTGCTGGAAATCCTCACAGGAGACGAGAACTATGAGAATGTGGCCAGGACCCTGGGCGGCGCCATCCGGCAGACGGATTATCTGGGTATTCTGAAGCAGGGGAAGCTCCATGCGCTGCTGTCCAATACGAACAAGGAGAACATCGGCGGCATCCAGGAGCGCTTCCGGAGCGCGGGCTATGAATGCCGAGTGGAGGAGGCTGTGATATGACGCTGGCGAGGGATGAGCGCATTTTCCTGACCGTGCTCCTGGTGAACCTGGCCGTGGCGCTGGTCTATCTGCTGGCAGGGGTGCTGTTCCTCGTGCCCGCCCACGCCGCGGCAGCCGGGGAGGAGAAGGGAGAGGCCCTGTATGACAACCGGAGGACCTATCTGCTCCGGTTCCTGGTGATGGTACTGTGCCCGGTGATTGGGCCGCTGTTCTTCTTCATGGGACAGCTTTTCTATCTGCTTGTGTTCTGGAGGGACGTGGACCTGGCGGATGTGATATTCAGCAAGGAGCGGGTCAGGACCCGCATGAAGGCGGACGAGGAGCGGGAGCGGGACATCATCCCCCTGGAGGAGGCCATCCTGGTCAATGAGAAGAAGGACCTGCGCATGGTGATGATGAACGTGATCAAGGAGGACATCCGCAATTCCCTGGCATCCATCACGCTGGCGCTGGACAGCGAGGACTCCGAGGCCTCCCATTACGCCGCGGCCGTGCTGTCCGACGAGCTGAACAAGTTCCGCCTCTATGTGCAGAGGCTGTGGCGGCAGATCCAGGAGGAGGAGCCCGGGGAGACGGAGTGCGAGGAGATTCTTCTGGACTATATGGACAATATCCTGCGGCAGCGCATCTTCTCCGACCATGAGCAGCGGAAATTCGTGAATATATTGACGGAGAGCGCGGAATCGCTCTATGGGAAGGATCCCTCCAGGCTTACCCTGGAACGGTATGAGGAGGTATGTCTGCGGGCGCTGGAGGTGAAGGAGTTCGACAGGGCTTCGAAATGGTGCGGGCGGATGAAGGAGCAGTTCCCGGAGGAGCTGCCCAGCTATACCTGTAGGCTGAAGCTGAGCTTCGCCAGGCAGGACAGGGAGGATTTCTTCGAGACGCTGGAGGCCTTGAAGAGATCCAATGTGGTGATCGACAATGAGACGCTGGAGCTGATCCGTATCTTCAGTTGAGACAGATGCTCCATGAAGGCGGGCAGGCTGTGGAAAGGCATGGGCTTGTGAGATGTCAATGACGATGCTTACGATATTGCAGACCATAGAGGTGGCGGCGGCATACCTGGCGGTGACGCTTTTGCTGCCGTGGGCGCTGCTGCGCCGGAGGATGACAGGCATCAGGCTGCCGGCCAGGTTCATGGCATGCTTCATGATCGGGAACTTCTACTGCATGAACCTGGTGTACCTGCTGCAGCTGCTCCACATTTCCTGCAGGCTGACGCTGTTTCTGGGGACGCTTGCCCCCTTTATCGCGGTGGCGGCATTTCAGTGGAAGGCATCCCTCGGGGCGCGGCTGGAGCGGCGGCTGGAGCAGCTGCGGCAGGTCTCGGAGGGGCAGCTTGGGCGCAGGACGCTGATGCTGCGGCTGGGGAGGCGCCTGGGGCGGATGTCCTCCGGATGGCTGGGGGAATGGCTTGCGCCCCGCTGGCCGGAGGCCCTTCTGGCGGCCGGAACCGTGGCGCTGATTCTCTACATATACGGGACCAACACGGTGAATGTGTACGGCTACTGCGCTTCCGACATGGTGCTGCACAATTACTGGATCAACCATATGGAGAACAACAACATCTTCGTGGACGGCGTCTATCCCTTTGGCTTCCACTGCATGATCTATTATCTGCATGAGGTGTTCGCCATCCCTGTCTATGTGCTGCTGCGGGTGTTCGCGCTGCCTCAGACGCTGATGATCCATCTGATGCTGCTGGCCTTCCTGCGGCTGCTGTGCAAGGCGAGATACACCCCTTACATCGGGGTCATGGCCTATGTGGCCTCGGGGGTTTTCTACCAGTATACATATTACAGATATTATGCGGCGCTGCCCCAGGAGTACGGGATGCTCTTCATATTGCCCGCCGCCTGGTTTGCCATTGCCTTTCTGCGGGAGAAGGACTTCGCCCGGCGGCGGAACCTGATCCTGTTTGCCATTGCCATATCCATGACGCTGACAGTCCACTTTTACGATACCATAGTGGCGGGGCTGCTGTGCCTCGGGATAGGCGCGGGATTTGTCTTCCGCTGTCTGCGCTGGCGGTATCTGAAGGGGTTGATGCTGGCGGGTATTGCCGGCATCCTGATTGCGGTGCTGCCCATGGCGGCGGCCTATGCCATGGGAAAGCCTCTGCAGGGATCCCTGTACTGGGGCATGAACATGCTCTCCTCCGGCGGGGGAGAGGCGGGAGAAGGCGGCGTGGAAGGGAAAGGCGGCTCCGGGGAGGACGGGAAGAAGGAAGCCGGCGGGACACAGGACAGCGGGAAAAAAGCGCCTCAGGGGGGCGGTTTGGCGGAGAAGCTCCAAAAAGGGGTTGTCTGCGTTCTGGAGGAGCTGAAATATTATGTTACGAATGACAGCATGGATGCGGCCAGGTTCATGCTGGGGAGCGTGGGAGCGGTTTTGGCGCTGGGGGTATTGTGGCTGCTCCTACGCAGGCCGGATTACGGGGGCGCTCTGCTCTCCGTCGGCGTGTTCATGGGGGTGCTGTGCATCCTCCAGGCCTCGGCAAAGCTGGGGCTGCCGCAGCTGCTGGAGGTATCGCGGTATTCCGTCTACATCGGATATGGCATTCCGATTATATGGGGCCTTGGCCTGGACGCGGTGCTGTATCTGCTGTTTGGGGAGAAGCGGGCGATCGATGCGGGCGCGGTGGCGGCTTTGGCAGCGGCCTGTGCGGCGGTGGCGCTGACAGGCGTCAGGAGGCCTGCATGCCTGAGCGCCTATGAATCCAATGACGCCATAATATGCCTCACCAATATCCTGCATGAGAGCGGAGGGGAAGGCTCCTGGACGATCTGCTCTGCCAATGACGAGCAGCAGATGACCTGGGGGCGGGGATACCACTATGAGCTGATCGAGTTCCTGCGGAAGCAGGAGGAGGTGAAGGAGCAGCCTGTCATCACCATACCTACGGATACGGTATACTTCTTCATCGAAAAGGTGCCCCTCCTGTATCTGGACTACCTGAACACCATCCGCCCTTCCAGGGAGGTCTCCCTGGAGGGAGCGGAGACGCCCCTGCCGAAGGTGAAGGGCATCCTGCCCTACATAGGGGAGCAGAGATGGGTGACCATGTCCCATATGTACTACTGGGCCCGGGCCTTCCGTGAGCTGTATCCCAATGAGATGGAAGTGTACTACGAGACGGATGCCTTCGTCTGCTACCGCATACGCCAGGACGCGTACAACCTGTACAATTTTGCCCTGGACTACGGCTATAACGAGTGAGGCATTTCACGGATAGACGCGGAGCCGGGACAGGGGCCGGAACGAGAGAGGGAAAGAGATGATATCACGCCGGAATTATTTTGCAATCACCATATTGATGGCTACGGTGCTGTTCCTGTGCATGTGCCTCAACAGCCTGAAGGACGGCTGGAATGACTATGCCGTGAACAGGTATACCGAGACGGCGGAGAACTATCCCTCCCAGATCAATATGTACCTGCCGGGCGGGGAAGAGGAGGAGCCGGCCCCGGAGGAGGGCACGGAGGATGTCTGGAGCCTGGCCGCGGCTTCCAGGGACAGGGTCGTCTGGATCGGCCCGGAGGACAGCGCCCTCTACGGCGTGGTGGAGGCATGGGTGACATACACGAAGCGGGACATCGCCGCCTATCCGTCTCTGACGGCTCTGAAAGCCGCAGAGGGCGAAGGGGCGGCCTGGATGCTGGTGACGGATCCGGCCTGTGTGGACTGGGAGTCCGGGGAGGAGCTGGAGCTGCTGGAGGGCTATGTGGAAGCGGGGACCCATCTGGTGCTCCCCGGCCTCCCGGAGGTGTCGGTGATCGAGGGGAACAAAAAGCTGCGGGACTTTCTGGGCATCCGGAAGGTGCTGGAGCAGGAGACCACGGTGACGGGATATTATCTGCGGGAGGGCTTCCTGCTGGGCGGAGGGACCTTCTACCTGGACAGGGAAAGCCCTGACGCGGAGGAGCTCCTGCCGGGGAGCGAGGCGTACCCGGGGGAGAAGACCTTTCCCTGGTATCTCCCCGGCTACGGCACCAAGGTGTACATGAGGGGGATTGCGGCGGGGGAGCAGGTGAAGGCGGAGAACTACCCGATCATGCTGTGGCGCAAGAGCCACGGCACCGCCAGCGTGTTCGCCGTGAACGGCGGCCTGATGGACGGGCTCCAGGGGATGGGGCTTTTGTCCGCCATGGCCGCGGAGACGGATTCCTATGGGCTCTATCCGGTGGTGAATGCCCAGAACATGATCCTGGCGGGATATCCCAGCCTGGCGGACGAAAATCCGGAGGAGATGGAGCGGCTCTACAGCCGTTCCGTGAAGCAGGTGTTCCAGGAGCTTCTGTGGCCCAATATCGCCGCCGTTCTGGAGAAGCACCGCTATAAGGCCACCTGTATGATGACGCCCCAGTACGACTACACGGACGACAATCTGCCAGACGGCAGGCAATTGGCCTATTATCTGAAGATCTTCAATGAGCACGGGGCGGAGACGGGCCTGTGGGGCCTTTCCGTATCGGATACGCCCCTGGCCGGGAAGCTGGCTTCGGACGGGGCGTTCCTCCGGGAGGCCCTGGGCGGCTACGGGTTCGCGTCCCTGTACGCGGGGGACATGGAGGACCTGGAAATCCGGGAGGCGCTGGGGGAGGAGCTGCTTGGGTCTGTCAGAACCGTGGTCAGGGAGCATGACGGGGCACAGGCCATGCCAGTGGGATTCCTGTCGGGGGATGTGACGGTGCAGCGTGTAATCGGAGACGGCCTGGCGTACACCTATGAGAACGATTTCCTGGTCAGGTGCATGGAGACGGCGCTGGGGTACTTCAGCATCTCCTTCGATCTGTCCCGGGTGGCATATCCGGAGGAGGACGGGGACGGCTGGGAACAGCTCTCCAAAGCGCTTGGCACCACCATCGGCACCTACGGCCAGACCTTCCGGGGCTTCCACGCCACCACCGCCTCCGAGTGCGATGCCCGGATCCGCCAGTTCCTGGCCCTGGACTACCGGGACGGCAGGATTGATGACGCCATACATCTGCAGGTGGAGGGGATTACAGGGCCCGCCTGGTTCGTCCTGCGGACCCACAATGAGGCCATAGAGGACATGGAGGGCGGAAGCTGGCAGGAGCTGGAGGAGGGCGCGTACCTGATCGAGGTGACGGATAAGCGGGCCGTCCTGACATTAAAGCCGGCGGACGAGAGGTTCTACCGTTAGGACAGGGCGGAGGACAGGTAAGGAGACAGGAAATGAAGGTCTGTATAGTAGTGGAGGGCTGTTATCCATATGTGGCAGGCGGCGTATCCAGCTGGATACACGGACTCATACAGTCATTCCCGAAGGTGGAGTTCACGCTGCTGACGATCATAAGCACCCGGGACCAGAGCGGGAAGTTCATCTACCAGATGCCGGAGAATGTGGCGGAGGTCCATGAGCTGTACCTGCAGGATGTGGACTGGAACCGGAAGGGCTGGCACAGGCACAGGCTGAACAAGAGGGAATACACGGCCATGCGCAGCCTGGTGATGAACCGGGAGGTGGACTGGGAGACATTGTTCCGGCTGTTCCAGAAGGGCGGGGTCTCCCTGGATAAGCTGCTCATGGGGGAGGATTTCATGCACATCGTCAGGGAGTATTACGACCTGCAGTACAGCCAGCTGAATTTCTCCGATTTCCTCTGGACCATGCGCTCAGTGTACCTGCCGCTGCTGTTCGCGCTGAAGATGGAGCTGCCGAGGGCGGATCTCTATCACTGCGTGGCCACGGGCTACGCCGGGGTGCTGGGCAGCATGGGGAAGTCCCTGTACGGGGGAAAGCTCCTGATTTCGGAGCACGGCATCTACACCAGGGAGCGGGAGGAGGAGCTGCTGCGGGCGGAATGGGTCAAGGGGGCCTACAAGAACATCTGGATCGACCAGTTCCGGAAGATGTCCACCTTGGCCTACGAGAGGGCCGATCTGATCACCAGCCTCTATGAGCATGCCAGGGAGCTTCAGGTGGATTTGGGCTGTCCTGCGGAGAAGACCATGGTCACGCCCAACGGCGTGGCGGTAGACCACCTGCAGGCGCTTCCTGGAAAGACGGAGGAGGACGCCGGGAAGTTCAACATCGGCGCCATCCTGCGGGTGACCCCTATCAAGGACGTGAAGACCATGATCCAGGCCTTCGGCTTCGCCAAAGAGAGGGAGCCCAGGCTGAAGCTGTGGATCATGGGGCCCTGTGACGAGGACGAGGCCTACGCAAAGGAGTGCTTTGAGCAGGTGGAGGCCCTGGGCCTGACGGACGTGGTCTTCACCGGAAGGATCGATATCCGGGATTACCTGGGGCGGATGGACGTGACCATCCTGACCAGCATCAGCGAGGGGCAGCCCCTGACCATCCTGGAGAGCTACGCGGCCCATGTGCCTGTAATCGCCACGGACGTGGGCAACTGCTCCGGGCTGATATACGGGGAGAAGGACGATTTCGGGCCGGCGGGAATCCTCACCCACATCATGAACGTGGAGGAAATCGCCCAGGCCATGGTGGATATGGCCAGGAACGAGGCCATGCGCCTCCGGATGGGGGAGAGCGGCTACAAGAGGGTCATGTCCGCCTACCGCATAGAGCACATGCGCGCCACCTACCGGAAGATATATGGGGAGTTCGCGGACAGCTGCGGAGCGGGATATGAGATATGAGACAGGAACATGAAGAGAGGGAAGAGCCATGGCAGGCATCGGCATCAAGCTGAACAGAATATTTGAAAAGAACACCATAACCACCCACCTGGCGGGATTCGCCTACAGCTCCATGTCCACGGTGACCCCCATGCTGGTGGTCATCCTGAACATCCTGCTGATGAGCCATTTCCTGGGCTTCGACCAGTTGGGCTTCGTGGAGCGGGAGCTGTTCTCCTGCACGGTGCTCTATATCTTCATCTTTGCGCTGCTCACCGCGGCCCCCTTCAACTCCGTGCTGTCCAAGTACATGTCCGACGTGGTGTACGAGGAGCGCTATGAGGACATCAGGCCCTGCTTCTTCTTCGGGCTGTTCCTGAACATCTCCCTGAGCAGCCTGCTGGGGATTCCCTTCTGCCTCTGGGAGCATTTCGTGGGCAAGGTGGACGTATTCTACACCTTTACCGGATACTGCGGCTACATCGGGCTGGTGCTGGTGTTCTACTCCATGATCTACCTGTCCATCTCCAAGGACTACACGAAGATATCCCTGTTCTTCTCCATCGGGATGCTGTGGGCCTTCCTGTTCTCCCTGTTCCTGCGGTTCGTCATGAAATGGGGCATCAGGGAGAGCATGCTGTTCGCCCTGATGACAGGCTTTTTCCTGACGGCCTTCCTGGAGCTTGCCATCATAAAGCGGTACTTCGTCAGGAACAGCAACCGGTACAAATCGGTGCTGCGCTACTTCGGGAAATACTGGAAGCTGGTGGTGGCTAACTTCTTCTATATCCTGGGCCTGTATATCCATAATTTCGTCTTCTGGAATACGGACATGCGCCTGGTGGTGGTGAAGACCTTCGTGTGCAACCAGCCCTACGACATGGCCACCTGCCTGGCCATGTTCACCAATATCTCCACCACGATCATCTTCATCGCCAGGGTAGAGATGCATTTCCACGATAAATACAAGGCCTACTCCGAGGCGGTGATCGGGGGCAAGGGGGCGGACATCGACAGCGCCAAGAGGGAAATGTTCCGCCAGCTCTCCGCGGAGCTGATGAACCTGGTGCGCATCCAGTTCATCATCACGGCGGTGGTATACCTGATCGCGGTGGTGTTCCTGCCCGGGCTGGGCATATCGCCGCTGACCATGCGGATCTATCCCTGCCTGACGGCAGGGTACTTCATCCTGTTCCTCATGTACGCGGAGATCATCTTCCTGTACTACTTCGACGACCTGACGGGGGCCATGGTCACATCCCTGCTTTTCTGCCTGGTGACCTTTTTGGGCAGCCTGGCGGCCACCCGTCTGCCGGAACTGTGGTACGGCGTCGGCGTGGTGGCGGGGGCCTTCACCGGCTGGACCTTCGCCTATTTCAGGCTCCGCTACATGGAGAGGCATCTGGATGCCCATATCTTCTGCAAGGGGTCGCTGATCAAGCCCGGCATGGGCACGAAGCCGCCCGCCAAGGTGTATGACAGAAAGGAGAGCGCGTAAGATGGACGGTACTATCATAAGGATCGGATTGGGGGTTGGGGGGGTGATCTTGTTCCTGTTCGGCTTCTGGACCCATTCCTTTAAGAAGCTGGCAGTGAACTACGCCGTAATCTGGGGGCTGCTGGGGATATTCATGATTCTCATGGGAGCGATTCCGATTCTGTCGGAATGGACGCATATGCTTGCCCCTGGCACGGGCCTTGCGTTCTTCTGCGTGGGGGCTCTGATTCTGTTCACGGAGGTGCAGAACAGCCTGGTGATTTCCCAGTTAAATATGAAGAACCGGGAGCTTGCCATGCAGGTGGCCATGCTGAACCAGGAGAGCGAGCGCATGATGCACGAGCTGGAGGAGCTGACCAGGCAGCAGGAGGAGGCCAATGGGGAAAAAGATTCTGTTCGTGATTAACACCATGGGCCGGGCCGGCGCGGAGACGGCCATGCTGGAGCTGCTTGGGCGCCTGGACAGCCCGGCGTATGAGATTTCCCTGTATGTCATCATGGGCCAGGGGGAGATGATCCATAAGCTGCCGCCCTATGTCCGGCTGCGCAATCCCGGATTCGACGCCCATTCCGTGCTGTCCCGGGAGGGAAAACGGGGGATGGTTCGTACAGTGTGCCGGGCTTTCTTTAAAAACGGCGGGCAGATTGGAAAAATATGTTATATCGTCAAGAATCTCATGCCCATGGTCAGGAGGGGAAAGCTGCAGACGGATAAGCTGCTGTGGCGGATGCTCTCGGACGGAGGCCTGCGCTTTCAGGAGGAATTCGACCTGGCGGTGGCATGGCTGGAGGGGGCTTCCGCCTACTATGTGGCAGACCATGTGAAGGCCGCCAGGAAATGCGCCTTTGTCCACATCGACTATGAGAGCGCCGGGTACACCCGGGAGATGGACAGGGACTGCTGGGACAGCTTCGACCGGATCTTCATGGTCTCCGACGAGGTGCGGGAGCATTTCCTGGCGGTGTATCCGGAGCATGGGGGAAAGGCCGGCATCTTCCACAACCTGGTGAATCAGGAGGGCATCCGCCGCCGAAGCAGGGAAGCGGGAGGCTTTTCGGACGGCTATGAGGGAAAGCGTCTGCTGACCGTGGGCAGGCTCACCTACCAGAAGGCTTACGATATAGCCATAGAGGCCATGAAGCTTTTGAAGGACAGAGGATACCGGGCCAGGTGGTACGTGCTGGGGGAGGGGGATCAGAGAAGGGCCCTGGAGAAAAAGATAGCGGCCCTGGGATTGCAGGAGGATTTCCTGCTCCTTGGGGCCGTGGAGAACCCTTATCCCTATTATGCCCAGGCCGATTTGTACATACATGCCACCCGGTTCGAGGGCAAGAGCATCGCCATCCAGGAGGCCCAGACACTGGGGCGGGCCGTGGTGGCCTCGGACTGCAACGGCAACCGGGAGCAGATAGAGGACGGCGCGGACGGTCTGCTCTGCGCGCTGACGCCGGAGGCTGTCGCGGACAGCATCGCATCGCTTCTGGAGGATGAGGAGAAGCGGATTGCCCTGGGGCAGGCGGCAGGGCGCAGGGATTTCGCCCAGGGACAGGAACTGGAGACATTTCTGGCACTTCTGGATTGAGTGCGGGAAGGACAGGGGGCTGGAAAAGGATTATGAAGGAATTACTGATCATCATACCTGCTTATAATGAGGGACAGAATATCCGGAGGGTGCTGGGGCAGGTGGAGGGCCTGGGGCTTTCGTCCGTGGCGGATATCCTGGTCATAAACGACGCTTCCACGGACTCCACCAACTGGACCGTGAAGGAGATGGGATACCCCATGATATCCCAGCCCTTTAACATGGGCTACGGCTGTGCCCTGCAGACCGGATATAAATATGCGGTAAGGCGCGGATACAGGTACGTTATCCAGATGGACGGGGACGGGCAGCATGATGTCTGCAATATCCCCGTGCTCTACAACAGGCTGAAGGAGACGGAGGAGGACGGACGGTATCCGGACATCGTGCTGGGGGCCAGGTTCCGGAAGGACAGCTCCGATTTCCCGGTTTCATGGCCCAAGAAGGTCGTCTACTCCCTGTTTCGGGGCATGATCCGCCTGATCACGGGCGCGCGGATCTCGGATCCCACCACGGGCCTGCAGGGGCTGAGCAGGAAGGCCTTCCTGTATTATTCGAAATACAATCATTTCGATGACAAGTATCCGGATGCCAACATGCTGGTGCTGATGCTTTTGGCCAAGTTCAAGGTGGTGGAGGTGCCGGCGGTGATGCATGCCCGGACGGCGGGGAAGAGCATGCATTCGGGGCTCAAGCCCTTCTGGTACATGCTCCGGGTCATGTACAGCACGGTGATCATATTGTTCCGGGTGAAATTCCTGAAGATGGACGTGGAGGTGGGATTGCGCAGTGCGGATAAGATTTAGGGAGAAGACGGCGTTCGAGGCCGCCCGGTGCAGGGAGAGCAGCGGGGAGCTGCACAATCCCGGGCAGGGCTGGTATCATGTCTATACCTTCCGGGCGAAGCCGGATGGGGGGCGGCCTGTGGAAGAGGAGGCCTGGCTGGACGAGAGCTGCAGACAGGAGCAGCTGGCCCTGGTCCTGATCCTCATCGGGGACTACAGGGCCTGTGAGATTCCGAAGGAGGCCCTGCTCCACATCGGGCAGATTCTGGAATTCTTCCGCCGGAACGGAAAAGAGACGATACTGCGGTTCGTCTACGACAATGAGGGCAAAGGCATGGAGAGGGAGCCCCTCACGGCCTCCATGGTGAAGGGGCACATGGAGCAGATCGGCGGGGCGATCCGGCCTTATATGGAAGATATCCTGGTGCTGCAGGGAATCTTCGTGGGGAACTGGGGGGAGATGCACGGCTCCAAGTTCCTGGGCAGGGACTCTGTGTGCGATTTGATGAATACTTTATATCGGGCAACCGAAGGGAGATGCTTCCTTGCGGTGCGCACCCCCGCCCAGTGGCGCACTGTGGCAGGCGGCAGCGCGGAGCCCGGACTGGAGGAGCGGCTGGGCCTGTACAATGACGGCATATTCGGCTCGGAGACGGACCTGGGGACATACGGCACCCGGACAAGGGCACAGGCCGGGGAGACCGGGAGCTGGAGCCGCGGCGAGGAGCTGGACTGGCAGGAGGGCTGTATGGACATGACGCCAAACGGCGGTGAGATCCTGTCCGGCCAGCCCCTGACGGGATACCGGCAGGCGGCGGAGGTTCTGGGAAAGATGCATGCGAGCTATCTCAACAGCATCTACCATCCGGACCAGCTGGAGCACTGGAGACGGGAGACTGTGGAGGAGGCGGGCTGCTGGGGCGGGGTCAGCGGCTATGACTATATCGGCCGGCATCTGGGGTATCGGTTCACCGTGCGGAATGTGACGGAGAAAAAGGGGAAGGAGCTGCTGGTCACGGTGGAGAACACGGGCTTCGGGAACCTGTGCCAGGAGGCGGAATGCTTCCTGGTGACAGAGTACGGCGATGGAAGGGCGGTGCTGCGGCATCTGGCCGCGGACCCGAGAGAGTGGCGCAGCGGACAGGAGAGTCTGCTGCGGGCGGACATATCGGAAGGGTGCGCCCCGGGCAGCAGGTTATTCCTGACGCTGAAGCGCAGGGCGGACGGAAGGGTCATCCGGTTCGCCAACGAGGGGGCTGGCGACAGGATCCTACTGGGGGGATATCCGGACCGTTAGGGAGCCCACAGGACAGCCCTCGCCCTCCAGGGCCCCTTCATTGGCCAGGCGGATCTCGAAGCCGGAGAGGGGATCCGAGACGGAGAGGGACAGACTGTACTCCCCCGGGGCAAGGGCGCTGAGATCCAGAGGGATTTCCAGCAGGATTTCCTGGCCGGGGAGCCAGAGGCGGGTGTCGGCCTCCACCGGCAGCGCATAGTCCCCGGATTCGGATTCCATGTTCAGGGCCACGTCAAAGGGGCGGTAGCAGGGGGCGAAGCCCACATTCTCCAGGGCGAGGGTCAGCACCGCCTCCTCCTCCGGGGAAGCGGGGGCGGAGAGGGCGGAGGATCTGAGCACATAGCGGTAGCCCAGGTGGGCGGCGATGTAATCATATCCGCTCATGCCCCGGAAGGGGCCCTCCCCGGTGAAGCTGTCCGCCTGCCACTTGGCCAGCACGGCCTCGTCGTAGCGGTCATTCAGGTAGGAGATGTGGATGGCCGCCAGATCCTGGACGGCGGAGGGGAAATCATTATACGGATTGTCGATGATGACCTCCCCGCCGTTGGGCACATGGTTGCACAGGGTATTCTGAAATGTGATTTCGTCCTGACGGGAACGCTTTTGCGTCTGCCCGGCGGAAAAGTCCGAATCCCCCTGGCCGTAGGTGCCCAGATCCGTCTCCGAGCCCAGCAGCCCGTCATTGTAGAGGCCCAGGCGCTGGAGGCCTGTCCCGGCGGAGTCTCCTTCCCGGGCCTGCCAGGCGTCCTTTACGGCGCGCCACTGGGCGGGGGTGCGGACCGCCAGGAAGACGGAAGGGGCTGTGACGGAGTCCAGGTGCTCCATGAGGGTGAGCATGTCCTCCGCATTGGTGTATTCGGAGCCGTGCATCTCCCCCCAGGAGCCAGCATAGATGCCCTGGAGGATATAGACGCAGTCCCGGTGCCTGTCTATGACCCGGGCTGTCTGGGACATATGCTCCAGGATTTGGGAGAGGCTCTCCGGCTCCGTCTCGTGGGGCTTGCCGTCCCAGTCGTAGAGAAAGCGCAGGATCAGCTGCCTGCCCCTGGAATGCCAGGCGTCCAGGATGCCCTCCAACTGCGCCAGCCCGGCCTCGCTGACAGGGCCTTCTGCGAAATTGCACAGATTGAACTGGAGGAGGACAAGGCCGGGGCCGTAATCCTGCTCCAGGACATCCGTCGGATCCCAGGGGGCATCGGACAGGGTGTAGGCGTGGATCTGATACCAGCCGATGTAGGGATTGTCCAGTGCGGCCGCGGATTCCACGCAGGGGGACGGCGTGTATTCGGGAATGCGTATGCCTGTGCGCAATAAGACTTCTTCGGCAAAGGCGGAGATCTCCCGGCCAAAGGCCAGGATGTCGCCGGTGCCTGCGGAAATCTGTCTGCCCAGCGCGGAAATCCCGCCGCCGAACAGGGATAGGTTTGCTGCCATGGCCAGGACGGCCAGTGTTCTCATGGTCTTCATATGGTCTGCTTCCAATTTCTGTCAGGAATATGGAACGCCTGTAGCGCCCGGCGTATTATAGCATATGGCATGAGAAAAAGCCATAGGAAAGTGAAAGGATTTTACGGTAGTGGAGACTGGGAAGAAGATATCGGTGATCGTTCCCATGTACAATGCGGAGCGCTATATCGGGAAATGCCTGGAATCTGTGGTCAGGCAGACCTATCCTGAGCTGGAGATACTGGTGATTGACGACGGGTCTGTGGACAAAGGGCCCGGCATATGCGGAAAGCTGGCGGAGAGGGACGGGCGGATACAGGTGCTGCGCCAGGAGAACCAGGGAGTTTCCGCCGCCAGGAACACGGGGCTTGACAGGGCCTGCGGGGACTATGTCTTCTTCCTGGACAGCGATGACGCCATCCATCCCAGGCTGCTGGAGGAGATGTTGGGCAGGGCGGAAGGATGGGGGGCGCAGCTTGCGTTCTGCGGGTACGCCAGGATGGACGGCAGGGAGCTGGAGGAATCGCTCAAGAGAGACTGGGGAGAGGATGCGCGGAAGGGCGGAGGGCAGGCCGGAGGGAAGGATGGAAGTGAAACGGATGCCATCCGGGAGGCTGGAGGGCAGGCCGGAAGTGAAACGGATGCCATCTGGGAGGCCGGAGAGCAGGCCAGAAGTGAAGCGGACGCCATCCGGGAGGCCGATGCGCGGAGGCCAGGCAACGGAGCCGCTGCCGGGGAAGCCCCGATAGGGGAGGACAGCGCCGCAACCCGGTGGCATACAGCGGACGAAGAAATGACAGAGAACTGGTTCCATGTAAAGTACACGGACATTTTCTCCGGCATCGGCGGCAAGCTGATTCTGCGTTCCGCCATAGGGGACGTCAGGTTCGACAGGAGCCTGGCCAACGGGGAGGACACCTGGTTCCTGTACCGCCTGACGGACAGACAGGTGAAGAGCGTCTGCTGCGGGAATGCATGGTACTATTACAGAGTGCATCCTGAGAGCGTCACCAATTCCGCGGGGACGGCGAGAGGGAGACGATATTTCGACTGCGCTCAGCGGATCAGGGACGGGGAATACCGGAAGGGCCGAAGGGACTATGCCATGCGGTGGGAGATCGTCCTGGCAGAACAGCTAAAGAGGAGCTATGAGTCCCTGCGGCGGGGAGGAGAGCGGGAAGCCGCGGCGGACCTGCGGAAGACGGCTGTGTCGGAGGCAGGGCATCCGCTGTTCGGGGAGATCTGCCTCAGCGACAGGATACTTTTCCGCTGCTGTTTTTGCTGTCATCCGATATACGTGATTTTGGATGGATTAGTACATATTTTGGTGAATGAAAGGAGCCGGTGAGATGGGGGAAGGAAATGCGCAGGTGGGCATCATAACGTTCCACTGTTCGAATAATTACGGGGCCATGCTCCAGGCATACGGACTGAAGCGCTTTCTGTGCGATAAGGGAATCAGGACGGAAATCGTGCGCTATGAACCGCCCTATATGACAGGCCGCCACTGGTGGATTCCCTATGCCCCCATTCAGGGGCTGAAGGGCCGTATATGGGGGTTGTTCAATATGTGGAACGGCTTCCTGGCCCATATGCGGGTGCGGGAGGAGTTTTCCAGGCAGCGGGCCAACATGGAGCGGTTCCGCAGGACCTACCTGCTGGAGCCGGGCCAGCGCAAGGCCCTGTCCGTCAGGGGGCTTAGGAGGCTTTCCTACCGGTGCTATATCGTGGGTAGCGACCAGATATGGAACCCGGCCATCACCTGCGGGCTGCGGAGGGCCTATTTCGGGGCTTTTCAGGCCAGGGGGAAGGAGAAGGTGATCTCCTACGCCGCCAGCTTCGGCGGAGCGTCCATTCCTGCCCGGTATGACGGAGATTTCGGGAGGCTGGTGAGGCATGTGGATGCCCTGTCCGTCCGGGAGGAAGCGGCCATTCCTTATGTAAAGAGATTTTACGAAGGGGAGGTGGCCGCAGTGCTGGATCCGGTGTTCTTCCTGGAGAGGGAGACCTGGCAGCAGGCGGAAAAGGCGCCGGAGAAAAAGGGCTATATACTGGTGTACGTCACGGAGGGCAACCGGAGGATGGCGGAGTATGCCGGGAAGCTGGCCCGGGAGAAGAAGCTGTCCGTGGTGGAGGTGCGGGCCGGGCTCCAGGGGGCCGATCAGGGCTTCGACCTGGACGTGACGGCCGGCCCGGCGGAATTTCTGGGGTACATCCACCATGCGGACTATGTGGTGACCAATTCCTTCCACGCGGTGGCGTTCAGCATCATTTTTCAGAAGAAGTTCCTGGCCTTCGCCCACAGCAGCTTAAGCGCCAGGCTGCAGAACATCCTGCGGATTCACGGCCTGGAGGACAGAATCTGTGGGGAGGGCGACAGGGACATCGACGCCCCGGTGGACTGGGAGGAAGTCCGGCGGCGGACGGTGGAGGCCTCCCGGGCCTCCGGGGAGTTCCTGCTGGGGAACCTGCGGGGGATCTGGGCAGTTTGAGGACAGGGCGGATTCTGCCGGGGGGCGGCGTGTACATGAAAGGGGCGGGAGCGGGGATGGAGCTATATCGGAAGAAAGAGGAATGCTGCGGCTGCGGCGCATGCGGGGACATATGCCCTGTGGGCGCGATACGGATGGCCATGGACGGAGAGGGCTTCCTGTATCCGGAAATTGACGAAAAAAAGTGCATAAAATGCGGGAAATGTGAGCGGACATGTCCTATTAGAGCTGCATCCCACGGCGGGGACGCTTCTCATGGAAATCCCGGGAAAGCGGAGAACTCTTATTTCGGTATCCGGGCCAGGGACAGGAATCTGCGCCTGGCCAGCTCCTCCGGCGGCATGTTCCCGCTGCTGGCGGACTATGTGCTCCGGCGGCAGGGGGTGGTCTACGGGGCTGCTTTTGACCAGCATATGAGAGTGGCGCACCGAGAGGCGGGCGGCAGGGAAGAGCTGGAGGCCCTGAAGCGGACGAAATATGTCCAGAGCGACCTGACGGGAACCTATGGCCGCATCCGGCAGCGGCTGGAGGAGGGCAGATGGGTACTGTTCGTCGGCACGCCCTGCCAGGCCCATGCCCTGAGACGGTTCCTGGGGAAAACATGGCCGAAGCTGATCGTGGCGGACCTGGTCTGCTATGGCGCCCCTTCCCCCGGCATCTGGGCCTCCTATGTGAAGTGGCTGGAGCGGAAGCGGGGCGGCAGAATGACTGCGTTCTCCTTCCGGGACAAGAGGGCGGGGGACAACGGACATACCTGCGCCTATGTGGTGGACGGGAAAGAGTATGCCGGGAGCCTGAATTCCGATATATTCTGCAGGATGTACTTCACGGACCATATCATCCGGCCCTCCTGCCATGCCTGCGGCTACTGTACCGTGGCCAGGGACAGCGATTTCACCCTGGGGGACTTCTGGGGAATCGAGAAGGTCAGGCCGGACATGGATGACGGTTTGGGCACCTCCATGGTCATCCTCCACACGGATCTGGCCAGGGAAATCTGGGAGGAGGTGAAGGGGGAGGCGGACTGGTTCTCCTGCGGCCGGGAGGATGTGCTGCAGCCAAGGCTGAAAGGCCCCACCCCTGCGGCGGCAGGGCGGGACAGGTTCATGGGCCTGTACCGGAGGCTGCCCTTTGGGCTGTTGGTGGATTGGTTCTGGCTGAATCTGTCATGGAGAGAATTACAGAGGCGGCTGAGGGGAGGAAGAGGCGGGAAATGAGACGGATACGGAATTCGGAGGAAAGCGACATGAGGGAAATGTTCAGATACCTGACAGGCATACTGGAGAAAAAGGAGCAGAGGACCTGGAAGCTGTACGCGGCCTTCAGCCTGGTGAGCCCGGTGGTGGACATCTTCAGCTTTTCTGTCATCATCTACATCATCAACAGGGTGGTGCAGGAAAACCGGGCATCCGATAAACTGATAGCTTTTACACTGTTCATGATACTGTTGTCCCTGCTGAAATGCCTCTTCGAGCTCTATAAGAGCAGAGTCTCCAACCGGTTCGTCTACAATGGAGCCCAGAAGCTGTCCATGAAGATCTACGAGCTGCTGATCAAGGAGGATTTGGGGGAGCACAGCAAAAAAAGCGCCATGCAGGCCCTGAACATGGTCCGCAACGATACCACCAGCTGCATCCAGATCATCATGGACTGCATCGGAATCGTGGTGAACGGCATCACCATGGCGGGCTATGGGGTGATGCTGGTCTATGTGTCCAAATGGATGGGAGTGGCCAGCTGCGTCGTATTGCTTGCGCTCATGGCCTTTGTGTTCGTCCGGATGCGGGCGCGGATGAAGGCCTACGGAGAGAAGTCCCGGGCCTGCTCCATCAAGGCCAATTCCCAGATCACCATTGCCTACGGTTCCTTCAAGGAGATGAAAATCGACGACCGCAGCGCCTTCGTCCTGGGGAAATACAGAGAGGCCAGCAGCGACTACGCCCAGGTGCAGGGGGAATACAGATATAAGCTCAACAGCATCGCCGTCATCCTGCAGAATTCCATCATGGCGGCCATGTTCGTGATACTGGCGGTGATTCTTGTATTCGGCACGGACCTGGCCATGGTGCTGGCGCCCATGGTGGTGTACATCACGGCTTTGATCAGGATGCTGCCCATGGCCTATACCATCTTAAGCGGGATGAACAATGTGGAGTTCGCCGGGAAAGCCTATGAGGCCATCCGGGAGTGCATGGGGAGATATGCCGGAATCAAGGAGGAGGAAGGGCGTCTGGGACAGCTGCGCCAGACGCGCCTGACCTTTGAGAAAGGGGTCAGCGTCAGGAACCTGACCTTTGGCTACAATGACAGGGTGAAGATATTCGAGAATGCCTCCATCGACATTCCGGTGGGCTGCTCCATCGCCATCATTGGGGCTTCCGGGGCGGGGAAGACCACCTTTGTGGATCTCCTGTTAGGCCTTTTGAAGCCGCAGGGGGGCCATGTGTTCTTTGATGACTATGACATTGTAGGCCAAAGGGATTCCCAGGGGCCCTGCAGGGCAAGCATGGGGGAGCTGGTAAGCTACATCCCCCAGACCGTGTACCTGAACGGGGAGACCGTGCAGAACAATGTGGCTTTTTTTGAGGACGAGAGGGAAATCGATGAGGCAAGGGTGGAGGAATGCCTCAGATGCGCCCAGATATGGGAGGACGTCCAGAGGATGCCGGACGGGGTGCACACCCTGATCGGAGAGAACGGGACCGCCATTTCCGGGGGACAGCGGCAGAGGATCGCCCTGGCCAGGGCGCTTTACAAGGACTTTGAGCTGCTGGTGATGGATGAGGCCACCGCGGCGCTGGACATGGAGACGGAGATGGCGGTCATCGATTCTATCCGCCAGATCAAGGAGAACAAGACGCTGATCATGGTGACCCACCACATGAGCCTGGCCAATGAGTGCGATGCGGTGTATAAGATTGAGGACAGGAAGATTCTGCGGGTGAAATAGGATATGCTCTGTGGGAACCGCTCCGAAGGAGTTCCGGAAAGCCGCGTGATATGTGGTCTGGAGGCTTCGAAAATATGCTCTCGGAATTTCAGAAAGCAGAATCAGGCCTTGGGGCAGGACGGCACCTGGAAAAGTGGGGGAATTGGATCAGAGGAGCTTCGTAAAGCCGCGTGATATATGGCCTCATGATTCCGAGAGGATATTTCGAAAGTAAAAGAGATGGGAATGGGAGGAAGGAACATGGATTCAGTGGGAAGGAATCGGAAGGAGGGGCTGGTATCCATCGTCACGCCGGTCTACAATGGGGAGGCGCATCTGGCAGGGATGCTGGACTCCGTGCTGTCGCAGACCTATCCCGAGATAGAGATGATTCTTGCGGATGACGGCTCCGCGGACGCGACCTTACAGGTGGCGGAGAGCTATCGGGAAAGGTTCGCCGCCAGGGGCTACGCCTACCGCATCGTACAGGCGCCCCACAGGAACGCCTCCGCCGCCATCAACGCAGGGCTTCCCTATGTGACAGGGGAGTATTTAATCTGGCCCGACAGCGATGATGTGCTGGAGCCGGAGTCCGTGGCGAAAAGGGTGGCGTTCCTCGCGGGGCATCCCCAGTACCAATGCGTCAGGTCCCTTTCCTATTATTTCGATGAAAACACAGGAGAGCGGCTGGACAAGGCCGATGAGCAGCGGGGGGATCTGTCGAAAGAGGATTTGTTCTGGGACATCCTGGAGTCCAGGACCTTCGTCTGCTGCGGCTGCTACATGCTCAGGTCGGAGCCTTTTTTCCGCATCTATCCCCAGAGGCATATCCCGGAATATGACGTGGGGCAGAATTTCCAGATGCTGCTGCCCTTCGTGTACCGATACAAATGCCCGACTATCCGTGAGGAACTGTACGGCGTGGCGGTTAGGGCCGGGAGCCATTCCAGGACGGGCCTGACACAGCAGCAGGAGGAGAAAAAGTACGCGGACTATGAGCGCCTGGTGGACGATATCGCGGAGCTCTGCGGCCTGGAAGACGAGGAGTCGAGACGGCGCGTCACAGGCTGGAAAGCCGCCCGCCGCTATCGGATTTCCCTGAAATACCGCCGGTGGAAGGAGGCGCTGAAAGCCCTGGGAAGGCTGCGCCGCTGCGGGGGCTTTCGTATGGGGGACGCGCTGAAGGAGGTCATCTGGGCATTTTTCGTCAAGGGATGGGTGGCGGAGAAGGTCTATCCCGTCTACCGGAAGATATGCTGCTACCTGCGCTCCAGCCAGGCGTAGCTCACCCGGGAGATCAGGGCCGTGAGGAGATAACAGCGAAGCCAAAAGGCGCTTACCAGGATTCTGCGGGGCAGGATGCCGGTGGAGAGGTTCTGCCTCATTGCCTGTCTGTAGAGCGGGCTGCGCCGCATTTCCCGGCAGAGGCGGCGGCTTTCCCGGTATTTCCTGGTGCTCAGGGGACTGAATATCTCCCGGATGAGCACATAGGTCAGATTCTCCAGCGCATAAGAGCAATAGTCGCGCTGCAGCCGGGGGAACATGCCGTTTTTCTCCAGCGCCTCCCTGACAGCCTCCAGCAGCCTCCCATGGTTCTGCCGCAGGCCGGGATTGAAGTGATGGGAGGAGGAGTCCCCGTGGATGTCATAAAAGTATACCGTTTTGGGGACGTAGGCGCAGGATTTCGCCCGCAGCTGGTACTCCAGGTTGAAGAGCAGATCCTCCCCGATACGGATATCCGGTGAAAAACGGATGGAATGCCGTTCTATCAGGCTCCGCCTGTATGCCCTGGCGCAGGGCGTGCGGAAATCCGGGGCGCAGCTCTCTGCCAGAGGCCGGGGCACCAGGATGCGGCTGATCAGGTTCAGCATCTCCCTGCCCCGGTAGAGGAACGCTTTTTCTGAGGAGCTGCCAGCGCTTTGTCCATCCCGGACGTTCGGGGCGCGGTCTGGGACGATGGCATCGGAGCCGGTTGCGAAGTCCGGTGATAGATGCACGGCATCGGCGCAGGCCGTTGTCCCTGAAAGGCCGCTGTCCGCCGTCCCTGAAAGGCCACAATCCGCCGCCCTCGGAAGGCCACAATCCGTCTCCCCTGGCGCAGGCCGGGAGGCAGAGGAAGTATGTTTGGCGAACCGGAACAGGATCAGGTCCTGCTGCCCGTAAGCTTTATCCGCCGTCAGGCTTAAATAATCATCGGTGATAAAGTCGTCCGAATCCAGGAAGACGATCCATTCCCCCCGGGCTGCCTCCAGCCCCAGGTTCCTGGCAGAGGACACGCCCCGGTTCTCCTGGGAGAGAAAAGCGACACGGCTGTCATTTTCTGCGTATGCCCTGCAGATGTCCGGACTGCGGTCTGTGGAGCCGTCATTGACCAGTATGATTTCAAAGTCGCTATATGCGGAGGCCAGCACCGAATCGATGCAGCGGTTCAGGTAGGGTTCCGCGTTGTACACGGGAATGATTACGGATATCAAGATTCAGCCCTCATTTCTATATGGATTACTTTTAATATAGTATATTTAAGGAGAAAAGGCAAGTTATGTTCACATTTGTGGTCACATGCTATAATCAGGCGGATGTAGTCCTGCAGGCGCTGGAGAGCGTCAAGTACCAGATTCGGGAATTCGGCAGGGGCCAGGCCTTCCAACTGATCGTCACGGACGACGGGTCCACGGACGGCAGTCCCGATGCAATCAGGGGCTGGCTTGCGGGGAACGGCGGGCTGTTCGCCAGGACGGACCTTCTGTTCCGGGAGGAGAACGGCGGTATCTGCGTCAACTATGCGGCGGCCCTGAACTGCATAGAGGGGGAGCACTTCATCGTGGTCAACGGCGACGATCTGCTGGCGCCCTTTGATGTCTTCGAGATTACCGACAGACTGGACGAGGCGGACATAGTGTGCACCGCCTTCCTGAAATTCACCGGATCCGGTGACGTGATAAGGGCTTACGGCACCTACCTGGAGGTGGTCCTGCAGAATTTCATCAGGGGAAAGACGCTTCGCCATGCCGTGCGGCTGGGCTGTCCGGTGATGGGCACCGCCGTGTACCGGAAGTCCCTGCTGTCAAAGGAAGTCCTGGATTTCATTCTGAAATTCCGGACGGTGAACGACAGGGCATGTTTCCAGAAGATATTGGGAGAAAATGAAGATGCGCGCGTAGTCTACGTGAACCGCCCTTTCATCCTGTACCGTATCTCCGGCACCTCCATATCCAACTTCAACAGCCCCACCAGGCTCCTGCACAACAAAGAGGTGGCCCGGCTGTGCAGGGCGGAGCGGGAGAGGGAGGAGTCTGCGGCCTTCCGCCTCCTTCTGCTCTGGCAGGAGAAATCCGCGAATT
>NZ_CAJUCP010000014.1:0-19440 GCF_910585425.1 uncultured Acetatifactor sp.
ATCTGGTTTACTGGCCATATAACCTTACCGACCCATTTGCTGACTAACACCAAAACTTAACATTATAATAATGAGGGAAATATGTTAAAAGTATCAGTTATTGTTCCAGTGTTTAATGCAGAAAAATATATTGGAAGGTGCTTGGACAGTTTGATAAATCAGACGTTGATGGAAATAGAAATAATATGTGTTGATGACTGTTCTGTAGATCAAAGTTTGAATATATTGCACCAATATGAAAAAGATGATAAAAGAGTAAAAGTATATATGTCAAAAGAAAATAATGGAGCTGCAGTATCCAGAAATATTGGGATGCGATATGCACAAGGCGAATATATACAGTTTGTTGACGCAGATGATTATATTGAACTTTATGCACTGGAACGATTGTATAAAAGAGCTAAAGCAAACAAGAGTGATATGTGTTTTATGGGAATGCAAATTCATCAGGGAAATAGGTCTAATAAAGTACATCGTGGAATAGAAAATACATATGATTCGATATATGATGGAAAAGAAATTTTAGGATTATTTATAAAAAATGAGGATTTCTTTTTGTATTCTTGCTCAGTTTTCTACAATAGACATTTTTTGGATAGACATGAGATGGTATATAAGAAAATTACGATAGGGGAGGGAGGAGATTTTATTCTTCGGGCGCTCTTTCAGGCAAGTACAGTATTGGTTGAGAAAGAAAAGTATTATCACTATTGTTTAAATAATCAATCGGTTACCCATAATCAAAGGGAAAGGATAGAATCATTATTAGGACAAATCTATCAATATATTGATATGTTTAGGTTAATGTCGGTAGAGCATGATTCAGATGTTCTTGATGAATATCTGGAAAAACAATATAATAAAATTAGAGGGGGTATTAATATCCTGTCTAAAGAAGAAGTAGATTATATTGAAAGTAAACTGGAGGATAAATTTTCAAAATCCATTTTTCGTATGTTTACTGCAAAACATTCATATATTTCAGAATTTCGTAATCAGGAATTAGAACTGATTGAAAAAGCATCTAAAATAGTAATTTATGGAGCTGGATATGCATCTTGCGATGTTATTGAATTATTAAACAAGCATCAGATAGAAATTTTTGGATTTGTTGTATCAAGTGGCGAGAAAGCGCCTTGTTCATTATATGGACATCATGTTTTCATTATCGAGCAGTTGAAGCAATATTGCAAGGAACTTTTGGTAGTTGTGGCTACAAATAAGAAGCATCATGCTCAAATAAGGGAAAATTTGGAAAGGTATGGCTTTGAAAAGGTTCTTTACTTAAATATAAAAATGTAGAGAAATCTGACTAATATAGTATGGATTAAATCAGGTGGACATAGAATAATTTGTTAGAAATTCCTATAAAAAGTGATAAAGGGTGAAAATATGTTAATTAGTATTGTAATGCCCGTATATAATAATGAAAGATATTTTCCGTTAGCAGTTAAAAGTATTATAGAGCAGGAGTATAAAGATTTTGAATTAATCATTATTGATGATGGTTCAACAGATAGGACTGCGATAATTGCTGATGAAATTGCGGCGACAGATAGTCGAATACGAGTAATACATCAAAGCAATCAGTGGGTCTATGCAAGTTTTAACAGGGGAATTGAGGCGGCAAAAGGGGAGTATATATATATTGTGAATTCAGATGACAGACTAAGACCCGGGTGTCTGGGGTTAATGGCTCAAAAAGCTAAGATTTATAAGCCGGATATAATTTGGACGAAAGTTCTGATACATAGATGCGATGCGAATCAATGCATTACAGCATATGATATAGCTAAGGGGAATGGAAAAGTAAAAGAAGATTTTTTTTGCCCTAATAAAAAGGCAGTGCGAGATAATTGGCCATATTTTTTTGCTTCTTATTTAGCCCAAAATCAAGCTAATCTGTATCGAAGCAAAGTGATGAAGAAACATAAGTTTAGAAATGATGTCTATGGTGCAGATACATTATTTAATATTAGTATTGCTTCAGATATAGAATCTGCATTAGTTATGAAGGAGCCGGTATATGATCACCTTATTTATAGTGAATTAGAAATGAATGTTTCAGCGGGTAAATTTTATCCGTATGAACATGATATGTTTAATCAAATATATCAGGGGTATAAGACTATATTCACACGCTGGGAACTTCCTGCAGAAAATTACCAGCATGTATTGGTGAAAAAACGGATGAAACAGGTGACAAGGGAAATTCACTCTTTATTTTATGAAAATTGCAAGATGACCACAGAGGAAAAATTATATTATATATTGCATACAATCCCGGATAAGACGGTTGTAAATTGTGCTAAATCAGAAAATTGTGAAGAAGAACTAGAAAGTCGCATTTTATCAGGAATTCGAGAACTTTTTTGCAGAGAGTACATTGAAGAAAACAGTGAAATGTACTTTGTGTATGAATTGTTGGATTCTTTGCTTCGATACGAAAAAGATGAGAATGATTATAAAAAAATAGAATCTGCCATATGGAATTTAAAGAATCCTGCACATATAGGTAAATGTTTTTATGAGAAATTGGCTTGTACCAGAGGGCGGAAGGAATAAAGGGTAAAGGATACTTTAAAAATGAAAAAAGTGTTGTGGTTATGCAATATTGTGCTTCCGGATTTTAACGAGGAATTTTCAATAAAGAAAAATAATTTTGGCGGATGGATGACGGGCATGTTGCATGAGATGGAAAAAATAGGAGATATAGATATCTCTTTATGCTTTCCAATCAGGGATAAAAATCGTTTGAAGGACAGTCATTGTAATGGACATGCATATTATTCTTTCTTGTGTGACATGGCTGCAGAAAGCTACGATATTGAAACAATCAAGACATTTGAGCGAATTTTGGATGAAAGTAAACCAGAGATTATACATATATGGGGGACTGAATACCCACATACCATGGCAATGCTGCTGGCATGTAAAAACAAAGGGATGATTGAAAGAGCTGTTATAAATATACAAGGATTGGTATCGGCGTGCGCCAAGCATTATTTATCGGGTATACCAGAGAAAGACAGGATATTAAAATATCCAGATACAACCAGCATCAAAGAGAATATGATGGATTTCTTAAAACACGGAAAATGTGAATTGGAAAGTATAAAAATGGCCAGACATGTGATAGGCCGGACGGATTGGGACAAGGCGAATGTAAAGGTGATAAATCCCCAAATTTGCTATCATTTTTGTAATGAAATATTACGAGATTCTTTTTATAATAATACAGGGAAATGGAAATATGAAAAGTGTCAGAAACACAGCATTTTTGTGAGTCAGGCTTCCTATCCTATCAAAGGGTTTCATTATTTCGTGGAGGCGTTACCTGCTATTGTTAGACAATATCCTGATGTACATGTATATGTGGCGGGAGTGGATATTTTTGCTCAGAAAGTTCAAAACGCATATGCACATTATCTTGAAAAGCTGATTAAAAGATTAGATTTGTCACAATATTTGTCTTTTTTAGGTAATTTAAGTGAAGAACAAATGATTCAGCAATATATTAAAGCAAATGTGTTTGTATCGGCATCCACAGTAGAAAATGAATCTAATTCTTTAAGTGAAGCAAGAATAATAGGAGTTCCCTCAATAGCCTCTTTTGTTGGAGGAGCTTATGAAAGGGTAATGCATGGCATTGACGGATATCTATATCCTCATGATGATTCGGCTTTATTGGCATATTACGTAGGTGAGCTTTTTGATAACAAAAATAATATCTGTGAATGTTTTTCTATTAATTCAATCAAAAAAATGATAAAAGTTGTTGATTGTGAAAAAAATGCAGCTAGAAATATAGCAATATATGAAGAGATTTTAGATGGATGTAATGGAGAATAGAGTCGATTATTTCTCAAGTGCTCAATCATTATGTGCAAAGTAGGTGGATAGTATAAAGATGCAAACGGACAGGAAAAGCATTATTGTTTTTGGAGCGGGAAAAACGGCAATAAAGCAATATGAATGGGCGGCATTTGCAGGATACCAGGTGTTATTTTATGTGGACAATGATTCCGCTAAATGGGGGAAGGCTATAGGCAGCCTTTTGGTTTATTCTCCAGCAATATTAAATGAATATAACTGTACCATTGTGTTTCAGGATTTATATGGAAAAGAAATTGAGAGCCAACTGGAGGAAATGTCATATAGAGGACGTAAAATAAGCTTTTCCCAATTGAAAAAGGAGGCTGTTTGCAGAAGTAATTTTGACATTGAGTTACCGAAAGTACAGATTAAAAAAGAAACATGTTTTGTCTTTGACACATATTTTTCTGTGCCGAGTTGGGGAGGAACAGAGAGATGGAGTTGTATGGTAGCCAAAGGGCTTTCCGATTTAGGTGTAAGGACATGCCTTATATGTGGAGAAAATAGTCGATTTGATGAATTCTCAGATTGCTGTTTGCATTTTCCTGAAGAAAATGAGATAGAGATGATAAAAAAAATAGCGGCAAAAATAGTTGAATATTTGCCGTGTGTATTTGTATCCCGTGCCTCAATTGCGTTGTATGCAGCCCGTATCATAAAATCCATATTTCCGAATCAGATACGGTTAATCGCAGTTGCGCATGGAGATGAAGAAGGGATATACAATATACTAAGTTACTGGTCAGATCGGATTGATAAGATAATATGTATCAGCAAAAGGATTTATAATAAATTTCAGAAACAATATGGATTGGGAGAAGATACTTTACTATACAGACCAAACCCGATACAGGTTTCTCCAATATTCAGCAGAAAAAAGATTAGTACGGAGTCAGTAAAAATCGGATTTGCTGCTAGATTGAGCAAAGAGGCAAAGCGAACATATTTGTTGCCTGAAATAATTGAAGGATGCATGAAAAAAAAACTAAATGTTGAGTTCAATATTGCTGGTGAAGGAGAATGTTTAGACCAGCTTTTGGCATATGTGACAGACAGGCATTTAGAAAGTAGGGTTCACGTTTTGGGGTGGGTAGCACCTAGGGATATGGATGACTTTTGGAGAAGACAGGATATTTATCTTAATATTTCTGATCATGAGGGAATGAGTCTTGCTATGTTGGAGGCTATGTCTCAAGGGGCAATTCCTGTTGTTACGAATGTGAGCGGGGTAGCTGATTTGATAGAAGACGGCAAGAATGGTTTTGTTGTGCCGATTGGAAATTGGATGGATGTTGTAGATAAAATAGAATTTATATGTAAAAATAGAGAATGTGTAGAAAAGGTACGTGATTATAACAGAAATTTAATTGAAGAAAAGTGTAATTTGCATGATTATGTAAAGTGGATGCTGGAAACATTATGAAAACTATGTATTGAATCAATATATTGAGACTATGAAAAACGGTAAGATTTGGATATGGTTAAAACAGATTTCTGCTATTTGATTTAATAAATCTGGATGGATATGGGGTAAAGTATGGATTTCAAAATATCAATTATATTACCTTCACTTAATGTGGTAGATTATATCAGCGAGTGTATAGAGAGTGTTTTGGCACAAACTCTGAGCGAAATAGAAATAATATGCGTTGATGCTTTTTCAAGTGATGGTACATACGAAACTCTTGAGAAATATGCTAAACAGGATAATCGAATAAAATTATTGCATAGCGAAAAGAAAAGTTATGGTAAGCAAGTGAATATGGGGGTGAGTATAGCTGAAGGTAAATATATTGCAATTGTAGAAACCGATGATTTTGTATCAAACAAAATGTACGAGGATCTCTATCATTTAGCGGAAGCGAATGATGCTGACTATGCAAAAGCAAATTATGACTCGTTTATAACTCTCAAAAGTGGTAGTCGATTATATACCCAGCATAATTTGTTTTATAAAAAAGACGAATTATATGAAAATGTGTTGAAACCGGGCGATAAATTGGAAATATTTAAATATGATACTGCGATATGGAAAGGAATCTATAACCGTAGTTTTTTGCAAAAAAACAATATAGTTTTCAATGAAACGTCGGGTGCTGCTTTTCAAGATATAGGGTTTATGCTTCATGTATTATGTAAAGCTCAAAGAGCCGTTTATACAAAAGAGTCTTTTTATCGTTATCGTATGGACAGAGAGGAGTCTTCATCGAACAATTTAAATGGATTAAAGTATGCATATCAAGAATTTAAAAGATTATACAGTATAGAGCTTTTGGGGCGAAACATCAAAGATAAAAATCTACAGGGAATTTATGGGCGTATGGGGGTTGCCTTTTTAGACGAAATAGATAAATTGCTAAAGTATTATGGTAATTTAAAGAGGACATGGGCAAAAGAAATAGAAAAGTATTATGAGTGGTTTTGCGATGAACTTAAGGGAGCAATGGCTCAAGGAGTATTAACCCAAAACTGTTATACTGAAAATGAGTGGTTTAAACTTAGATTATTGTTGCATTCTTTTTCTGGATACGCAGATTATATGTTTGTACAGAATCAGATATTCGCAGAATCAGAAATTGACTTTTTACAAGGAATTGCACATAAAAAAATTATTATTTTTGGTAGCGGTTTATTGGGAAAACGGGCATATGAAAGGCTTTGTCGGAAGAATATTGAGATAGTGGCCTTTTGTGACAATAATAGCAGTATATGGGGAAATAGGATTGGGGATATTGAAGTCAAGTCGCCAATGGAATGCATCAAAGGTTATGGTAATGCGCATTATTTGATTGCATGTAAAGAAGGCAATGTTGCAATTCTTAATCAGCTATTAGATTCCGGTATAGAAAAAGAAAATATTCAAATTTTTTGCTAATTGCTATTTAATGCAGGGAGGAAATTTTGAAAACACAGAAGCGAAATCAGATGATAAAGGTATCGGTCATTATGCCGTGCCTAAATGCGATAAAGTTCATAAAATCTTGTATGGATAGCGTGATATGCCAGTCATTGTCTGATATAGAAATATTGGTCATTGACGCAGGATCCGTGGATGGAACTTTGGAGGTACTGGCAGAGTATGAAAAAAAAGATTCCAGAGTGCATGTGATTCACTCAGAAAAGAAAAGTTATGGTTATCAGATGAATCAAGGAATTGCCCATGCAACAGGCGAGTATATAGGCATTGTAGAAACAGACGACTTGATACAGGAGGACATGTTTGCCTTTTTATATGATGAGGCTATTCAGGAAAATGCTGATTATGTAAAGGGAATCAGTGAAGGGTTTTACCAGGGATTGGGGGGACTCGCATGGAGATTTCCGATTGTACCTTATCATAACTTGGAGGATAAATGTGTTGTTATTCCAAAAGAGTCACCAAAATTATCTTTATATGATAATTTCTTATGGAATGGAATATATCGTAGTGAATTTATGCAAACAATCGTATTTAACGAAACAGCAGGCGCTGCTTTTCAGGATATAGGAGCACTGTTTCAGATAGTGTGTAGTGCAAAGAAAGGTGTTTATATTAATCATTTAGTCTATAATTATAGGCAGGATAATTCAAGCGCTTCCTCTTACAATAAAAAGAGTTTTTCCTATGTAGCAGTTGAATACCAATACATAGAGCAGTTTGTTAGAAAATTGTCTTCAGAATGGGAGCAAGTATATTTTCTAAAAATGGCATCACATAGTATAGATCGTTTACGGTTTATGGCTGCTTCCGGAGAGTACTGGGAAGAGTCAAAGATGGGTATAGATGAGTTATGTGAGAAATTAAGTTATGCAATAAAACATAGAATAATTAATGCAGAGAATTGCCCTGAGTTAGATAATGTACAGATGTTTACAGAAAATCCATATTCAAGTTTTTTGGTATTCCGGGATGAGTTTCGGACAAAATTTCAGAAGTTAAATAGTATATTAGAAAGTATAAGAGGACATAATGTATATATTTTTGGTGCAGGAAGAAATGGCACATTTTTCCGTATGTGTCTTGCATTAACAGGGATAGAAGTACTGGCATATTGTGATAATAATGAGAAAAAAAGGAATGAACAAGGCCTAGATATTTCAATAATAACTCCAGAAAGCGCAGTTATGAATGAACCAAATGCATATTATGTTGTTGCAGTTCAAAAGTATATTCGAGAGATAAAAGAGCAGTTGGTTGGTTTGGGCGTGGACGAGACGCATATTATTCCTTATGATATAGGACTAGATATTCATTTATTAAAAGAACTGATAAAGAAATAGCAAATGAGGGAGAGAGTAGTGGCATAGAGAAAAGTTGTATTATGTGGAAATGGTGGACTGCCTTAATATTTAAAGACGCATTTGAAGCGTGATGGATGTAGGTAAATACTTGAAACTATTTAAGATAATACTAATATTGATTGTGGGCAATGGATTGAAATATCAGGTACTCTTTTAGCCAAAGGACTCATTGCTAGGAGTGGAAATTCGGATATATATGCTTGTATCCAGAAGATTTGTCAGAGCCTGCAATGAGTCGGATGTATGGTGCCAGGCATTGCCTAAAGAGAATGTTTTTGGAGCAGGTTGAGATGTAACAGTGTCTTTATGTTACTTTTTATATGCCAATCTATAATCAGATTGGCAAAAATGTACCTTGATAATACTGAGCGAATTCCTACAGATATGGATATATATCATGCCTTAAAGGATTTGGAAGGAGAAAATAAAATGCAGATTACAGACACTTTCAAAGGAAAAATATTAGTCATTACAGGAGGTACAGGCTCATTCGGGTCAACTGTTCTTAAACACTTCTTACAATCAGGCTTATCAGAGATTCGTATAATCTCCCGAGATGAAAAGAAGCAGGATTGGATGAGACATACATTACAAGCGCAATATCCTAAATATGCTAACAAAGTTCAGTTTTATATTGGTGATGTGAGAAACCTTGATTCTGTACGTGATGTTATGTATGGAGCAAATTTTGTTTTCCATGCTGCGGCATTAAAAGAGGTTCCTTCCTGTGAGTTTTTCCCGATGGAGGCCGTTAGAACTAATATCATCGGTACTGACAACGTAATCACAGCTGCTGTGGAGAATAAAGTAGAGAGGGTTGTGTTCCTTTCTACTGATAAAGCCGCTTATCCGATAAATTCTATGGGAATGACTAAGGCTGTGGGAGAGAAAGTTGTACAAGCCAGAGCACAGAAAGCGTTCGACAGATCTGGTACGGTTCTCGCTTGTACGAGATATGGTAATGTAATGTGCAGTCGTGGTTCCGTTATTCCACTTTTTATTGAACAGATAAAAGCACAACATCCAATCACAATTACGGATCCCAATATGACAAGATTTCTTATGAACCTTGATGAGGCCGTCGATTTGGTCGCGTTTGCATTTGAGCATGCTGAGCCGGGAGCTCTTTTCATTCAGAAGGCTGATGCAAGTACTATTGGAGATCTTGCTGATGGTGTAATGAAGGTATTCGGAGAGACTGAGAAGAAGATTATCGGAACACGCCATGGTGAGAAGCTGTTCGAGACTTTGATGACAAGAGAAGAGAGATTAAGAGCTACTGATATGGGACAATACTTTAGAATTGCTCCTGATGGAAGAACTCTCAACTATGACAAGTTCTACGTTGAAGGACAGGTAACAACAATGGCTGATGAAGCCTACACAAGCCATAATACGAACAGACTTGATGTGGATGGAGTAGTTGAGAAAATTATGACTACCGATTATGTAAAAGAAGAACTTGAGAGAAGGCCACATATATTTGAGGCGTAATGCCGAATATTTCCGGCTGTGATTATTATAGCAATGCTGCTGCGTGTGATTTTTTGTGAGGAAAGTGAAGGCTTGGATACAATTAACGCCGCTAATTCGGTCGCTGGCTGTGACAATGCAGTCACAGATATAAGAACAGGAGATTCTAAAGAATTGAGAATTTTAGTGACAGGTTCAAATGGTTTCGTTGGGCGAAACTTAGTCTGGAATTTAAAAGAAATCCGCGATGGCAAGAACAGGACGAGACCGGGGATTGATATTACAGAAATATATGGTATTGATAGGGACTTTAAGCCGGAAGAGCTTGAGTATGCATGTTCCAGAGCCGATTTTGTGTTCAACCTAGCAGGAGTGAATCGCCCGAAAGACAATGCCGAATTTATGGAGGGCAATTTTGGGTTCGCAAGTACACTCTTGGACACACTCAAAGTCTGTGGTAATTCCTGTCCTGTAATGCTGTCTTCATCTACACAGGCATCTTTAATAGGGCGGTTTGAAGGCTCTGAGTATGGGAAGAGTAAGCTTGCAGGAGAAGAGTTGTTCTTAAAATATTCAGAGGACACTGGTGCAAAAGCCTTAGTCTACCGTTTTCCTAATCTCTTCGGAAAGTGGTGTAAGCCGCGATATAATTCCGCTGTGGCCACATTCTGTAATGCTATAGCTAATGATGAGGAATATACAGTAAATAATCCAAGCACGGAATTAGAACTCATCTATATTGATGACCTTATTAATGAGATGCTTGACGCATTAGAAGGAAAGGAGCACCACTGTGAGTTTGATGGGTTGGATGTAAAGCCGGACTCACAGGGGCGTTACTGTTATGTCCCGGTAACGCACAAAGCTACGCTAGGTGAAATTATAGGTCTGCTCAACTCCTTCAAGGCCATGCCGGAAACTCTGTTTATACCTTCGATTCCCAATGGCTCTTTTGCAAAGAAGTTGTATTCAACGTACTTATCCTATCTCCCTGTCCAGAAGATGGCGTATACCTTCAAGTCGAATGTGGACAACCGTGGGAATTTTACAGAGCTTATCCGTACTCTTGACCACGGGCAGGTGAGTATTAATGTTGCCAAGCCGGGGATAACAAGAGGGGAGCATTGGCACAATAGTAAGTGGGAGATTTTTATTGTTGTGTCTGGTCACGGTCTAATCCAGGAGAGACGTATAGGTATTGATCAAAAGACTGGTAAAGGTTATCCGGTTATTGAGTTTGAAGTTACAGGGGAACAGATGAAAGCAATCCAGATGATTCCGGGGTATACGCACAAGATAATCAATTTGTCACCCACTCAGAATCTTGTGACTGTGATGTGGGCTAATGAGAGTTTTGATCCTGATTATCCAGATACTTTCTATGAACAAGTTAACAGGGAAGGGGATGAGACAATTAATCCTGAGAAGGGAAATGTGTAATAACGGCGAAGATGCCGGTCAGAAATATACGGTGAAGGAGAGAGAGTACGTGATTGTATCTTATCCAGAATGGAAGAATAATGGGAAAATAAAGATAGCAATTATTGTGGGAACCAGGCCAGAGATAATCCGCTTGGCTGCCGTTATAAATAAATGTAGGAAGTATTTTGATGCTCAGCTTTGGCATACAGGCCAGAACTATGATTACAACCTCAATGGAGTATTTTTTAAGGATCTTGGGTTGGTGAATCCGGAACTTTATTTGGATGCCGTAGGAGATGACCTTGGCGCTACAATGGGTAATATCATAGATAAGTCCTATAAGGCTATGGTTGCCACTAAGCCAGATGCAGTTCTGGTACTTGGAGATACTAATAGCTGCTTATCCGTTATAGGGGCAAAGCGACTTCATATACCGATTTTTCATATGGAGGCAGGAAACAGATGTAAGGATGAATGTCTGCCAGAGGAAACGAATAGGAAGATTGTGGATATTATTTCAGATGTGAATCTGGCATATTCTGAGCATGCGCGTAGGTATCTGGCTGACTGCGGGTTGCCGAAAGAACGGACTTATGTTATAGGAAGTCCGATGGCAGAGGTGCTTAGGTCTAATCTGGAACAGATTCAAGCTTCTGAAATTCATGGGAAGCTAGGGTTAGAAAAAGGAAAGTATATTCTTTTGTCAGCTCACAGAGAGGAGAATATTGATACGGAGGAAAACTTTATGTCGCTTTTCACAGCCATCAATAGGATGGCTGTAAAATATGATATGCCAATCCTTTATTCCTGTCATCCTAGAAGTCGCAAGAGGCTGGAAAGCAGTGGCTTTAAGCTGGATGAGAGAGTGATGGCTCATGAACCATTGGGATTTCATGACTATAACTGTCTGCAAATGAATGCTTATGCAGTAGTCAGCGATTCCGGTACTTTGCCGGAGGAAAGTAGCTTTTATATATCCATAGGGCATCCTATACCGGCTGTATGCATCAGAACTTCGACAGAGAGGCCGGAAGCTTTGGATAAAGGCTGCTTTGTGTTATCAGGAATTGATACAGTGGGCCTGCTGCAATCTGTGGAACTAGCTGTTGAAATGGTTATGAATGGAGATCTTGGAATACCGGTTCCTGACTATGTGGATACCAATGTAAGTGATAAGGTAGTGAGAATTATCCAGTCTTATGTTGGTGTCGTTAATAAGATGGTATGGAGAAAAAGTTGAGAAAAAACGAGAGGAATCTCGATTTTCTCTAATATAAAATTGGTTTAAAATGAGAGTGGGGGATATTATGGCGAGACCCAAAGGAAAACCGTAAACGGTAGATAGTTCGTACATATATAAAGTTGGAGCAAACCAGTATGATAGAGACAGATTTGCTCCAGTCTCGGTTCGCTTCTTTTTTACTGGACTTTCGGCAGTTTTCAGGCAGGTTCGATGACCATGGAAGCAGGTCATCTAGAAAACTACGGTTAGTATTATCCAGATGCTTTGGAACTTCGGTGAGTAGATATTAAAATAGTCATACGATTTCAGATTGTTGGATTTTGCTCCTGCAACCATATCAATCAGGCAAAAATAAGTTAGGTAAAAAAGTAATTGCCCACTTCCCCACAAAATGCTAGAATAAAACACAACAGATTCTCGCATTTTCCTTATAGAAAAACGCAGGAGGGCGCAGCATGGCAAGGACAGTCGGCATCGGACATCAGGATTTCTCGCAGCTGATTCAAAACAATCTTTTTTATGTGGATAAAACAGGATTCATCAAAGAATGGTGGGAAAATAGAGATGTCGTCACCTTGATTACCCGCCCCAGACGCTTCGGCAAGACGCTGAACATGAGCATGCTGGAGCAGTTCTTTTCCCTGGAATATGCAGACCGGGGCGACCTGTTCCAGGGGCTTGCCATCTGGGAGGAAAAATCATCTGACAGGAAGAATCCCCCAGAAAGGGAAAATCCCCAGAAAGGAGAAAATCCTCTTCCAGGGGATTACAAATACAGGAACCTACAGGGAACCTATCCCGTTATCAGCCTTTCCTTTGCGAATGTAAAGGAGATATCCTTTTCCAACGCCAGGAAAAAGATATGCCAGATAATCACGAACCTGTACAATAAGTACGATTATCTGCTGGAAGGCGACGGCCTGAACGCAGATGAAAAGGGAAGGTTCCGCAAGGTATCTGCGGAAATGGAGGATTACATCGCCTCCGATTCCCTGAACGCCCTGTCGAACTATCTTTCGCGGTATTATGGAAAGAAAGTCATCATTCTGCTGGACGAATATGATACGCCCATGCAGGAGGCATATGTGCATGGCTACTGGCGGGAGATGGTGGACTTCATCAGGACATTGTTCAATGCGACATTCAAGACGAATCCTTATCTTGACCGGGCAATCATGACAGGAATCACGCGGGTCAGCAAGGAGTCTCTGTTCTCGGATTTGAACAATCTGGAGGTGGTGACCACTACGTCTGATAAATATGCGGATTCCTTTGGATTTACAGAGGAGGAAGTATATACGGCACTGGAGGAGTGCGGGCTGGGAGACAGAAAGGCAGATGTGAAGGACTGGTACGATGGTTTTGTATTTGGAGGGAAACAGGACATCTACAACCCCTGGTCTATCCTGAATTTTCTGGACAAGGGAAAACTGGCGGCCTATTGGGCAAATACCAGTTCCAACAGCCTGGCAGGGAAACTGATTCGTGAGGGTGACCCCGAAGTAAAAATAGTGATGGAGGGTCTGCTGAAGGGAGAGGTCTACCATACGACATTGGACGAACAGATTGTTTTCGACCAGTTAGACTACAAGGGCAGCGCGGTCTGGAGCATGCTTCTGGCCAGCGGCTATCTGCGCGCGGATTCCGTGGTCTTTGATGTGGAGAGCGGCAGGCAGGAATATAATCTGTCCCTGACCAACAGGGAGGTTCGTTCCATGTTTGAAGAGATGATAAGAGGGTGGTTCAGGGACTATACCCCGGCTTATAATGGATTCGTGAATGCATTGCTGAAAGGGAACCTCCGGGAGATGAACCGCTATATGAACAGGGTGGCCTTGAGCACATTCAGCTTTTTCGACAGCGGCAACAGGCCTTCAGAGGCCAAGGAGCCGGAGCGGTTCTATAATAGAATCGAAGAGACGATTCTATTATCAAAGTTCTATCATGGTTTTGTGCTGGGACTGTTGGTGGATTTAAAGGGGCAATATACCGTCACTTCCAATAGGGAAAGCGGTTTTGGAAGATATGATGTGCTGTTGGAGCCTTGCGGCCAAAAAGATGCCATTATTCTGGAATTTAAGGTTCATGACCCGGAGGACGGTGAGAAGACGCTGGAAGATACGGTACGGTCAGCGCTGGAGCAGATTGAAAGCATGAAATATGCGGCAAGCCTGGAGGCTAAGGGCATTCCGGCAGAACGGATTCGAAAATATGGTTTTGCATTCCGGGGAAAGGAAGTGCTGATAGGGTAAGGAAACCTGACAGGGAAAGCGGCTTCGGGCAATATGATATCGTGCTGGAGCCCAGGGTCACAGGGATAAGTAAGGAGCCGGAGCCTCACGGCACCCAGGGCATCCGCAGCCCCGGCTGCCAGGACGCAATCATAAATAATCACAGTAAAGATGCAATCATAAATAATCGCGGTAGAGATGCAATTATTATAGAATTCAAGGTAAAGAACCCCAAAAGGGAGAAGACAATTAGAGGATACAGTGCAGACAGCTCTTGACCAGATTGAAACGATGCGTTACGACGCAGCGCTGCTGGCCAAAGGCATTCCGACAGAACGCATTCGAAAGTACGGTTTTGCGTTCTGCGGAAAGGAAGTGCTGATCGGATAACGGCCGTCAGGCAAAAACATAAGGCAGGGGAGAGGAATGATTGAAAGATGATACAGCCGGAGATGCTTATACGGGAAATACAAAAAGGACTATTGCACTGGTACGACTTCGCGCCAGCAGCAGGGGAGCCCAAGGATATCCTGCTTTCAGAAAAAAAGCCCCATATCCTATACATCGGCAGACCTGAAGACCCCATAGCAGAACTGCTCACCGACCGCCTGTTCCAGGTCACGTCTGCCCCCTGCGAACAGACCATCCAGGAACCCCGGCACCAGGAGTGGCAGGGAAGCTTCGACTACATCATTTGCATAGAAAATCTGGAGCAGCACCCTGCCCCGGAAACCTTCCTTGCGTCCTGGCGTAGCCTCCTTAAGCCGCAAGGCCGCCTGCTTTTAGGCCTCAACAACCGCTTCGGCATCCGGTATTTCTGCGGCGACAGAGACCCTTACACAGAGCGCAACTTCGACGGAATCGAAAACTACCGCAGAGCCTACTCCAAAAAGGAAGATACTTTCAAAGGCCGCATGTACAATCCCGCAGAAATAAGACAGATGCTCCGGAACACAGGCTGGACATCCGCCCGTTTCTTCTCAGTCCTCCCCGACTTAAGGAACCCCAGCCTGATTTACGCGGAAGACTACCTGCCCAACGAGGATTTGGCCAACCGACTCTTTCCTACCTACAACTATCCCGATTCCGTCTTCCTGGAGGAGGAGAGCCTGTATGCCGGCCTGACCGAAAACGGCATGTTCCACCAAATGGCCAATGCCTACCTGATTGAGTGCTCCCTGGACGGAAACCATTCCAACGTCCTTCAAGTCACAAGCTCCCTGGAGCGGGGCAGGGAAGACGCGCTCCTCACCGTGATCCGGGATGCGGCGGCCCCACAGGAAACCGCCAGCCAGGCAGAGACAGCAGCGCGCCATACAGCAGCCAGCCATGCAGGAGCGGCAGAGTGCGCTACAGGAACCGCCAGCCAGGCAGGAGCGGTAGAGCGCCATACAACAGCAGTCAGCCGAAAAAACAGGCGGACAGTAGAGAAAATCGCAGCCTATCCGGAGGGGCGGACAAAGCTGGCGAAACTTGTGGAGCATGGCAGAGACCTGGCGCAGCATGGAATACCCGTGGTGGATGCCCGGATGGAAGACGGCGTCTACGTCATGCCATACATGGAGGCAGAAGTAGGCCAGGTATATTTAAAAAACCTCCTTTTGACAGATACGGAAAAATTCCTGCAGGAAATGGACAGTTTCCGTGAAATGATTCTGCATTCCTCTGAAATCCTGGAACCTGACAAAGGAGACGGACAGGGAGCTATCCTGAAAAAAGGATACCTGGACATGGTTCCCCTGAACAGCTTCCATCAGGACGGAAAATTCCTGTTCTACGACCAGGAATTCTGCCAGGAGAACTATCCGGCCAATGCCATCATCGCCCGGATGATCGCCACATTCTATTCCGGCAACATAGAACTGCAGAAAGTGCTGCCCATAGATGTCCTTTTCCAGCGCTACGGGCTGACCGAGCGGCTGGATCAATGGAGACGGATGGAATGGGAGTTCCTGACAGCCCTGAGAAAGGAAAAAGAACTGCGCCCCTACCATGAAAAATGCAGGCGCAACGCTGAGGTGGTGAACTCCAACCGCCAGCGCATGAACTATTCGGAGGAGGAATATCAGCGGTTATTTGTGGATATTTTTCGCAATGCGGACACCAGGAAGCTGATCCTCTTCGGCTCCGGTGCCTTCACCCGAAAATTCCTCGCGCTGTACCGGCAGGATTACCCGGTCTACGCCATTGTGGACAACAGCCGGGAAAAATGGGGACAGGTACTGGAAGGCATTCCCATACAGTCCCCGGAGCTGCTCAGCCAACTGCAGAGCGGAGAATACAAGGTGCTCATCTGCATCAAGAATTACCTGTCTGTCATGAAGCAGCTGGATGCCATGAACGTGAAAGAATACAGCATTTACGACTCCCACAAAGCGTACCCCAGAAAGCGGAGACCCACCATGGGACAACCCGATATGCCGCCCCATCCCGAGGCAGGATGCCCCCTGGCTTCCCAAAAGCCCCAGGACGCCGGCACATGCCCGGAACCGAAAAAGACCGGGGAATCGGGAACTACCCCAGCCATGCCGGAGCATGCAGAACCACAGGAATTTCCGAACCGAAAAAAATACCACACAGGCTACATAGCAGGTGTCTTCGACCTGTTCCACATAGGCCACCTGAACATGTTCCGGCGAGCCAAGGAACAGTGCGACTACCTGATTGTAGGCGTAGTCACGGACGAAGGAGTCAGGAAGCATAAGGAAGTGGATCCCTTCATCCCCTTTGCCGAACGGATAGAAATGGTGCGCTCCTGCCGCTATGTGGACGAAGCGGTGGAAATCCCCCTGAATTACAATGGCACCAGAGATGCCTGGAAACTGTACCGGTTCGACTGCCAGTTCTCCGGCAGCGACTACGTAGACAACCCCGACTGGCTTGCAGAGAAAGAATTTCTGGAAAAACACGGAGCCGAGATGGTATTCTTCCCCTATACGGAAAGCACCAGCTCCACCCGCATAAAGTCCCTGATCGAGAAGAAGCTCCTGTAATCCAGCCGCCTGACAGACCGCAGCCTGAGAGGAGCCCCTTTCCGTTGGCTTAGCCCAGTATATTTTGCTTATGGAATCCACACCAAGGCTGAAACAACCAGGCTTTCAGCCCAGCCTTCACTGGTCAGCCGAAGCAAAATGTTGGTTGGGTAAGCCCAAGAAAGGCGAGACATATGCTTACGGCTCTGGAACCTTTGGTTTTACTTGGAGTGATTCGATTTTAGACATAAAAAGTTGACACTACCTCAGACAGACAGGGAGGAGAAAATATTGAATGTGATATGCGCCCCCTCCGGAAACGTGGACACAGAACGCCCGGGACAGGGGATTTCAGACATAGCAAAAGCAGGGTTTGAAAACATACTGCTAGATTTTACAATGTACTGCCCTCCGGCGGAACTGGAAAGCGCCGGGAAACCCTGCGCCCAGGCGGGGCATCAGAACAGAGCCATAATACCAAAACAACCCTCCGCCCCGCAAAACGGGAAACCGCCCCGACGTCCTGAGGGAACCTGGCTCCAAAACCTTGTACAAGCCCTCGCGCAACATTCCAATGAAAAGCTGCCGGAACATCCCGCCGGAAAGCTGCTGCGCAGCTGCAAAGAGACACATCTGACCCTCCCGATAGCCACAGCCCCATACTTAAGCAGGGATACAAAGCAAAGAGACGGAAAGGAACTCCTGACCAGGCTGACCCGGGAAAGCATCCGAATCTGCGGCGAGGCAGGCAGCAGATACCTGATTGTGCGCCCTCTGCCCGCCGTCATGCCATCCGCAGAGGCATGGGAGGAGAACAGGGATTTTTATCTGAGCCTTGGGGATTCTGCCAGGAAAAGCGGCATCACCATCCTCCTGGAGAACCAGTGCCGGAGCCTGAACGGCCATCTGATCCGCGGAGCCTGCGCCGAGGCAGACGAGGCAGCATCCTGGGTGGACAGCTTGAACCAAGCCGCAGGCGAGGAGCGCTTCGGCTTCTGCATGAATACAGGTACCTACAACCTGTGCGGCCAGAACATGCGGGAAATCGCGGTACAACTGGGAAGCCGCGTAAAAGCCGTTCTGCTGCGGGACTGCGATGGACAGCGGGAAAGCTCGCTGCTCCCTTTCACCTCCGGCTACCAAGGACAGCCCAAGACCGACTGGCTGGGTCTGATCAGGGGCCTGCGGGAAAGCGGTTTCGACGGAGAGCTGGTACTGGACTTTTCGGATACGGCAGCAGTATTTTCGCCCATACTCCGCCCGCAGCTTCTGACGCTGGCGAAGTCTGTGGCCGAGTACTTCAAATGGCAGATTGGAATAGAGAATACCTTAAAGAAATACCCCTCCATCGTGCTGTTCGGCGCCGGGAACATGTGCCGGAACTACATGAAATGCTACGGTGAGAAATACCCGCCTCTGTTCACCTGCGACAACAACCCCTCCCTCTGGGGAACCACCTTCTGCGGCCTGGAGGTAAGGGCTCCCGAGAGCTTGGCCTGCCTGCCGAAAGACTGTGCCATATTCATCTGCAATATCTACTATCGCGAGATTGAGCAGCAACTCCGCGGGATGCAGGTCACCAATCCCATCGAATTTTTTAATGACGAATATATGCCCTCTTTCTACTTTGACAGACTGCAGAGATATTGAGCGAACCTCAGGGAGACGGAGCAGACAGCGGAGAGGCCGCTTCGATTATACTCACGAGCGATAAAACCTGCCGTGATGCCCATAGACTCTACGGCTCGTGAGCCTGGTTCCATGGCAAGTTTTTTGACTGGGAGTATAAGCTGCGGAAACCGGAGCGAACCACATGCTGCCTGCCTGGCTTTGGAACGGAGCGAACGATGGCTTTGGACATTTGAAGCAACAGGGACAAGGCGCGGAAAATTTTGTGACCGCGGTGGTAAAATGTGGAAAGCGAAGCGAACCACGGGCTGTC
>NZ_CAJUCP010000014.1:19540-107175 GCF_910585425.1 uncultured Acetatifactor sp.
TGCATGGTTCTGGAACAGGGGGAACGATAGCTTTGGACATTTGGAGCAACAGGGACAAGGCGCGGAAAATTTTGTGACTGCGGGCGTAAAATGTGGAAAGCGAAGCAAACCACGGGCTGTCTGCATGGTTCTGGAACAGGGGGAACGATAGCTTTGGACATTTGGAGCAACAGGGATGAGAAGCAGGGGCAAGAGGCAGTGACAAGGAGCGGAATAATGAGGATTGGCGTACAGACCAAAAATGTCGTATATGATGACCGCCCGGAGGACGGTTTCCGGAGACTGAAGCAGGCGGGCTTTTCCTGTGCCGATTTCAGCCTGAACGGGTATCTCACCAATATCAGCCTGTACCAGGGGGAGCGGAATGCCTTTTTTGACAAATCCATCCAGGAGCTGGAGCAGTACTTCGCGCCCCATAAGCTGGGAGCAGCGAAGGCAGCCATAGAAATCAACCAGATGCACATGCCCTATCCGAACTATGTGCCCGGAGGGAGCAGGGAGCTGAACGCCTATCTGCGGGAGGTGGTGGCGCCTAAGAGCCTGCAGGTGTGCGCTTACTTTGGATGCCCGCATATCGTAGTCCACGGCTTTAAACTGGCCCGTTTCCTGGGCTCCGAAGAGGAAGAGTGGAGCGTCATGGAACAGTTCCTGGACTTCCTGGCTCCTATGGCGAAGGAGATGGGCATCACCATATGCATCGAAAACCTGTATGAGAGCACAGGCGGCCATATCGTGGAGGGACCCTGCTGTGACGCCGGAAAAGCGGCGGAGCGCATTGACCGGATGAACGACAGACACCATGCAGAGGTGCTGGGATTCTGCTTTGACACCGGACATGCGAACCTGGTGGGGCTGGATTTTGAAAGCTTCCTGACTATTCTGGGCCCCAGGCTCAAAGTCCTGCACATCCATGACAATGACGGAGTGGCAGACCTCCACCAGATTCCCTTTACCTTCGCCAGGAGCCGCGAGAATAAGGCTTCAACGGATTGGGGAGGTTTTGTCCGTGGCTTAAGAGGGAGCGGCTTCGGAGGGACGCTGAGCTTTGAGACCGCCCCTGTGCTGACGGCCTTCCCGGAGGAGATGAAGGACGAAGTGCTGGCTTTTCTGGCGGGGATAGGGAATCATTTTTTGCGAGAAATACAGCATTAGTGCATTTCCGTTCAGCCCTGTAGGCCTTTCGGGAATTAGTCAAAAGATCTGTTGATTGCCAAGTGCCAATAAACACTTGATACAGTCCATTATATGTAGTAAAATATACCAAATAGAGTGTATTGGGTGGAAAGTTCTGTGACAAAAGGGGAGTGGGGCAATGGTTGTTCAACATAATATATCTGCAATGAATGCAGAGAGGATGCTTGGAATCAATAGTAAAATACGAGCTAAGTCAACAGAAAAATTGTCCTCTGGGTACAAGATTAACCGAGCGGCGGATGATGCATCCGGCCTGGCGGTTTCCGAGAAGATGAGAAGGCAGATTAGGGGACTGAGACAGGCAGTGCAGAATGCACAGGATGGAATTTCCATGGTGCAGATTGCGGATGGGGCCATGGCGGAAATACAGGATATGCTCCTGAGAGGGATGGTGCTGAGCGTCCAGGCATCAAACGGTACTTTGTCACAAAGTGACCGTAATGCTATTCAGATGGAGATTGACCAGCTGCGGAAGGAAATAGACGGAATAGCGCAGAGGACGCTGTTCAATGAGACAAAGGTGCTTCAGGGAGAGATCTATCCTACCCAGGCAGTGGTGGGAGAAAAAACAGAACTTGTCTTTGGCGGCCAACTGCCTGCCTGGGTGGATATGACGAACACCGGAAGCATGTCCGAGACATACACAAATCAGGCGGACTGGACGGAAACCTGGACAGATGCATCCGGCACCACACAAACTAGGACAGGGACAGCAAGTATTGATCACGCAGCGGCTCACGTGGATTTCAGCAAGTTCGACGGTTCGCAGTCGATGGTCAATGACTTGATTGGGAAAGGTTTTTACACTACTTGCTGTACCTGCAGCAACCATTACAGCATCAGGTTTACTTCCGGAACTACACACAGAATGGAGACAAGCGGCAGCCAGTATATTTTCAATATAGGAATTGAGGGAGCCAAAGATGCCGGGGAGTTGATAGACCGCATCGTGGAGGGAACCAGGACCTCGGCGGGGAATGATTTTGGACAGCCGGATACCCACTTTACTTTGCTGATTAAGGATAAAGCAACCAACCAGTTGATTGTCTGTGACGGCCGTTCAAGCGAAAAGGCTCCCTCGGTTGCAACAAATGGCGGGACGGTTTCCTGGTCTAACTGGCAGGGCGGTCATGTAGCTTTTGAAACGAAACCATCTGGAGACAGGGGAAAGTTTGACTCAGGCGTTGTAACAGAGGTGAAAATACCAATATATGAAGACCGCGAAATGGACTGGTATAAACACATTTCCCTGCAGATAGGCGCGGACTCATCCATGGATAATAAGCTGATTATTGAGCTGCCCTATATTAACAGCCGGCGGATAGGGATTGGGGAAGTGAATGTGACTGTTCCCGACGGGCCTGAGGAAGGGATTGATTCCTTTGCGGAGGCCATTGAAAATGTCAGCCGTGAGCGGAGCAGGATGGGGGCATACCAGAACCGCCTGGAGCATACGGTCAAGAATCTGGACAATGTGGTGGAAAATACGGTTGCGGCAGAGTCAAGAATCCGGGATACGGATATGGCGGAGGAGATGGTCTTGTATTCCGGCCAGAATATCCTCCAACAGGCCGGACAGTCAGTGCTGGCACAGGCGAACCAACAGATTCAGGCAGTGCTGTCTCTGCTGCAGTAAAAGCCGGGAAACAAGAATGTTGGCCGCAGCTGATGAGGAAAGGGTGTCCCTTGCAATACCTCGATGCGGACATCACCCGCGCCGTCATCTCCGTACCGGCATATTTTGACGAGCTGCAGCGCCAGGAGACCATGGAGGCCGGAAGGGCAGCGGGATTCCTGGTAGACCGAATCATCAACGAGCCCACGGCAGCGGCGCTCAGCTATGGGCTGGAGCACATGGAGGAGAGCCATGTGCTGGTCTATGACCTGGGCGGAGGCACCTTTGACGTGACGGTCCTGGAAATGTTCGAGGGCGTGCTTGAGGTAAAAGCCAGCAGCGGAGACAATAAGCTGGGCGGGAAGGATTTTGACGAGCGTCTGATCCAATATCTGACAGGACAGTTCCGGGAAAAGCATGGAATAGATTTGTCAGAGGATTTGTATGCCATGGCGCGGGTGCGCGATGAGGCGCTGCGCTGCAAAATCGCGCTGAGTACCCAGGAGAGAGCTGGTGAAGCGTTATCCGGACAAGGTCTACTATCAGAGCGAGCTGGCGAAGGCATATCATATGAGAGGATTTGGGCGGAAGGCATATGATATGTTTCAAAAGGTCTATGAAGAGGGATGGCGTGAGACGGATTTCATGACCCTGTACAGTCTGTGCTGCTTCAGCCGGGAGCGGTATGATGAGGCTGCCCGGATTTTGACCGAGCTGATAGACTCTGTTCCGGGCGAAAAAATCAATCAGATGATACCGAAGTTATTGGAGGCGTATACAGGGCTGTTCACGATTCATGGCGCGGAGCCGTTCCCCATTGGGGCTGTCGCGGAAAAATTCAGCGCGTTCCTGAATCAGGTCGGAGACCGGATTCAGGATTACGAGGAACAGCTGATGGGAATATTGTTGGGTGCCTGTGCGGCGACCGTCACGGAAGAAGGGGAGGAGATCCGCGAGCTGGTCAGTCAGATTCAGGAGCTGCTGTCGATCGATTCTCCGGAGATGATGCCGGAGGAGATGGCCGAGGCCTATGAGATAATAGAGGATAAGCGGTTCAGTGAAATGATGAAGCTGACCATAAAGGCCTTTATGCTGTTGGATGACATGGAGTATCCGGAGGAAGATTTTGAAGAGTACGCCCGGTTCAAGCAGTTGGACGCATTTCTCTGCCAGCTGGAGGCGTGGCCCAGCCGGCGCGGAGAGCTGGAGCTCTTAAAAAAGGAATATCCGAACATTTATGAGTGCGGTACGGATGTCTGGGAGATGCTGCGCCAAAGCAGGGCGGATAAAGGGCATATGCTGGGTGCCGTGTTGGCGGAGTACGGAAAAATGGAACGGAAATTCAAATGCGGGCATTACTATGAGCTCTATCCGGAAAGGCGCGCGGCCCAGGTTCAGTGGGACAGCCAGGAGACAGGGACCTTCGTCCGTCAGGGCAGAAAAATCGGGCGCAATGAGCCCTGTCCCTGTGGGAGCGGAAGGAAATATAAGAATTGCTGTGGAAAAGGGAGGTAGCCTGTTGGGATTGGCTGGGATATGGTAGCCCGGACATGAAAAAATACTTGCAGAATCACCGAATTTATGATAAAATATTCAATTAGGAAGACCTATACCCAGAGCATGTACCAACCCATATACAAAAGATAAAATGGGTATGTTCTTCCGACAGGAAAAGGCAGAGAGCATAGTACACTGCCTTTTTTGTGTTACAAAATAGTGCCCCAGGACAGCAGCCGCTGCGGCAGGAGGACATATGCGCATGCACAGACTCATTATGCTGAAATACATCCCCGACAAGACAATGGGCATAGACATGAAACTGACCGGCCGCAGGCTGAAAAGCCTCTGCGACAGGCGTGAAATCACGGTAAAGACAATCCAAAAGGAGTTGTACATCGGCTCCTTCCAGTCCGTCTACGCCTGGTTTGCGGGGAAGACCCTGCCAAGTCTGGACAATATGTACCGCCTCAGCAGGCTCCTGCGTGTCCCCATGGACGAGATGATAGTAGATATGGCGGGGGAGTGCTGGGTTCCGCTGGAATTGGAGAGCACGGAGACCGAAAGCGCGAACGGCCGTATTTTTGGATACTTTAACAGATTGGAAGAACTGGCGGGCTGAGAGGCCCGCCTTTCAGTTGTAAACTGAATGACATCCTCTGTGGGCTTATCTATAATAAAAGGGAACAGTCGGCAGAAGCCTGCCGCAGCACCTATAAACCAAGGAGGACACAGGATGAAGATTAGGACGGACTATGTGACAAATTCCAGTAGCAGCAGTTTTATCATTGCCAGAAGGGAGGCTCTGTCGCAACGCCAGAAGGACGCTATAGTAGATTTCGTAGTGTCCAGGATGCTGGGCGAGAAGGTGGCTTCCTCTCGGGAAGAACTGGACGGATATGCCCGGGAGTATGGAATCAATGACGAGAAGCGGACACGGATGCAGGCAGGAATCGACCAGGGGCTGTCCATATATTCCGGCTATGTCTCCTTTGAGGAGGGGAATGAGATTGAATATCTGATGAAAGGCCTGTGGAAAGCCCTGGAGAAAGCGGATTCCGAATCTTTTGCGGGCATCGACACCTCACTGGATTATTGACGGCGGTGCTAAGATGGAGAAAAACAGTTTGCACCATATCAGAGGAAAACGATATCCATACCTTTCAGCGTTCGATGAGGATACGGGCCTGTACTTCAGGACAGGAATATTAAAAGACGGAAAGGATACGGGCATCGACCCGTTCAGGGCAGACTTCCCGGAGCTTTTGGACGTCGGCATCATGGGGAGCTGCACCCACGGGGAAAGCGGATTGTGCCAGAAAGCAGGAATCGACTGCTATCAGAGCGGGCCGCAAATCCGCCAGAACCATATGTCCCTGGATGATTTCAGACGGATTGTGGAGGAATGCCGGGGGAGGACATACCAGTTTGCTCTGGGCGGCAGAGGAGACCCCGACCAGCATCCGGATTTCGCGGAAATGCTGGCGTATAGCCGCCGCCATGGGATTGTGCCTAATTTTACGACTTCTGGACTGGGAATGACGTCCGGTATAGCAGAGCTGTGCCGCAAATATTGTGGGGCAGTTGCGGTAAGCTGGTATCGGAGCCGTTATACAGACAGGGCGATAGACATCCTGCTTCAGGCCGGTGTCAGGACGAATGTCCATTATGTGCTGGACACGAGGACATTGAAAGAAGCGGTCCGGCTTTTGAAAGAGGACGGATTTCCCAAAGGCATCAATGCGGTGGTCTTTCTGCTGTATAAGCCCGTAGGGCTGGGGACAAGGGAATACATCATAACGGAAAGGACCGAACATCTGAAAGAATTCTTTGCGTTGATTGACAGAGGAGGGTATCCCTTTAAAATAGGATTCGACTCATGTACGGTACCCGGCCTGCTTCGGTACTCAAAGGCCACCGACCCGGCAAGCATTGATACATGCGAGGGTGGCCGGTGGTCAGCTTACATCACGCCGGATATGCAGATGCTTCCCTGCAGCTTTGACAATCAGCAGATGCACTGGGCAATGGATTTACGGAAACATACGATTGAGGAGGCGTGGAACAGCCAACGCTTTAGCGAATTCCGCAAAATCATGGCAGACGCGTGCCCTGAGTGCGACAAAAGGGAAAGCTGCATGGGAGGTTGCCCTATCTGCCCGGAAATCGTATTGTGCGGACAGACATCTCGAAGACAGATACACCAATATATGGAAAGCGGATACACCGAAGCCCGATACATTGAAACATTGAATACAGAACAAGGAGAAAAGCAGACATGAAGATACGGACAGATTTTGTTGCCAATTCGAGCTCCAGCAGTTTCATACTTGCCAGGAAAGGCGCTCTGACAGAGCAGCAGAAAGCGGCAATCATCGCATACGTGGAGGAGAACTTGTTGGGCCAGCGTGTAGAGACGCTTGAGCAGCTGCGGGAATTCGCGGATAAGAACGGATTCAGCGAGGATGGAGAGCTCTTCAGGGAAGCCCGGGAATATCTGGAGAAAGGCTATGTCATAAGCGGCGATACGATTGACTTTGAATGCATGTTCGGAGAAGAATATGTGGATGTGCTGCACGGGATCTGGAAGGTCCTGGAGAAGAATGGAGATGGGAACTTTGTAGGCATTGATGTAGACTTGACATATTGAGCCAGAAGCAGATAAGTACCCAGGATCGGATATAACCACAGACAGGGCATCGCCCAGACAGAAAAAATCGCGCCCTGGGCAGTGCATAATCTCCCCCATCTCCGCAGACCCTAATAGGACACCAACCCTACAGAGGTCTGCCGATGAAAACCCGAACACCCCCAGCCAACCGTATACCCCGCCTCCTGCTGAGGACCCTGCTCGCCCTCGGCGCCCTCTCCGCCGTCCTGGCCCTCTGGACAGCCCAGGCAGAGGCCTTTGTCCACTACGCGCCGGAATGCGGACAGGAGGACCTGTTGCCCGTCCTCCGGAAGGAAATCCTGACCGAAGCTGACTACACGCTCATCTTCCGCCAGACAGGCCTGGCCCGGCCCGGCGTAGACCAGCTCTATGCCTCCGACAGGCAGCAGGAGCTCCTGGGCCTTCAGCAGCGGTATTTCGCTGACGCCGAGGTAGAGTGCAGCCACAGCAACCTGTTCACCCGCAGCGAGAGATTAACGAATTTCCGCTCATTAGTCTATGATGTTGACTTTCTCCCCACGGTCCAGGACGGGGACATCCTCATCACCTTCAACGGCCATGTCTTCGGCTGGCGCAGCGGCCACGCCGCCATCGTGGTGGACGCCGAAGACCGCCTGACGCTGGAGGCCATCATGCCGGGCTGTGATTCCGGAATCTGCGGCCTGGAGAGCTGGGAGGAATACCCCGGCTTCGCCCTGCTTCGGCTGAAAGACGCTTCCGCGCAGGAGCGGAGGCAGATTGCAGCGTATGCCAGAGAGCACCTGACCGGCCTGCCCTACAGCCTTACGGTCTTTACTGAAAGCGGCGGGGCAGATGCGGGGGAGATGCCTCTTTCCGGCACCCAGTGCGCCCACCTGGTCTGGTACGCCTACCATCAATTCGGCTACGACCTGGACAGCAACGGCGGATTTGTGGTCACGCCGGACGACCTGTACCACAGCAGCCTCCTGGAGCTCGTCCAGATTTACGGCCTGCCTCCCAATTCTTAAGAAAATCTAAAATATGCAAATTTCTTTATTAATTTTGCATATACCCCTTGAAAAAGCATACGGAAAATCGTATATTAGTATCATACACTTGATTTGATGCTTGATATGGAGGAAGGAAATGACAAAAGCGGAAATTTTAAAGAAAGAAATTTTGGGGCAGTATCGCAGCGTGCGCCAGTTCGCACTGGAGATGAACATACCCTATAGCACCCTGGTGACGGCATTGGAGCGCGGCATCGAAGGCATGGCCTATGGGACCGTCATCAAGATGTGCGACAAGCTGAGCCTGAACCCGGTGGATTTCTCTTCTTTGGAGAGGGATACGTCTCTGGGGGCGCAGCTGCTGGAGAACCGGGTGATGCAGAATTATGTGAAGCTGAACCAGGCAGGCCGGGACAAAGTGCTGGAGTTGATGGACGACTTTGTACAGATTGACAGGTATAAGGCAAAGGGGAAAAAGACCAAGTAGGATAAGTAGTCGGTATAGACAGTCAGGTAATTGGGTAGTCAGATAGTCAAGCAAGGCAAGTGGTATGGAAAGGGAGTATCGCGAATGATACTCCCTTCTTTGGCTCCAATAAATCAGACGCTAGAAATAGCCATCGAACATCATGCCCGTGTACGCGCTTGTGACGTAGGGGTTGGGATAATTGTGCCCCGGGTTCTTATAGGCCACCATGACCTTCTCCACATAATCCATGGGATTCAGGGATACCTGGTCGCTCTTGCGCAGGAGCATGTTGGAGAAGCTCTTCAGGGAACCGAAGGTCTCATTGATGTCCTGGGTCCCGGCGGCAGTCTCCCGCAGCGTGTCCCTGTCGATGTCCAGCGTCCCGTCCTCTGTCAGGTTCAGACCCATGGTCTCCAGGGAGCTGCCATATACGGAGGCGATCCCCTTCATCTCCCTAATCAGCTGCCTGCTCCTGGTCTGGGTCTCCAGATAGGAGGACGCGGCCCTGACGAAATCATTGTATCCGCCCACCAGATGGAACACGTTGTCGGTGAGGGACTCCACGTCTGTCTTCAGGCCGATCTTCGTGGGCTGCCCCTCGGGGCTGATCCCGGTCAGGCGGACGTCGAACAGCTGTCCCAGGGTCAGGTGGTTGGACTGGGAGGTGAGTTCTTCCCCGTCCACAGCGAAGCTTGCGTTGGAAGCGTCCCTGCTGGTATAGTCCAGCCCCAGGTATTCCACCGCCCCGTGGGTCTTGCTGGTATGGTCGTCGCTGACAGCGAATATATAGTCCCTGCCGGGGGCCAGCCCTGTGGCCTCTGAGGTCAGCCGCAGAGAGGTGCGCCCTTCCGATTCCGCCAGGGAAGCCCGCAGGCCGATGTCCGAATTGTTGATCAGCCGGACCAGGCGCTCCTGGACCTGCTGGTTCGTCTCGCCCTCCCCTACCGAGAACTGGAACTCGTAGTTCATGTCGTTGATGCTCACATCGAAGGAATAGGTGTCCGGCGGCAGCGCCGCACGGCCGTTGCCCTGCAGGAACAGCCCCAGGTTCTCCTGGGTGGTGGCGAGCGCATGCACCTCAAGCTGGAAATCCGGCACCTCCGCCTTGGACTCCTCGGAGCCCACATATACGGCGGTGGCTACTCCCTCATCGGTGGAATAGGCGCTCTTCTTGCGGAACAGCCCATCCTTCTCCAGCCCCCCGAGCTGCGCGATGGTATTGCGCAGTCCTCTGGCGTTTTCCTTCAGATCCACAGCGTACTGCTGCGTATCCTTGCTGGTAGTGGGAAGATACCAGGGTTCGTCTTTATTTAATTTGACAATGGAGTTGTATACGCTGCGGAGCTCGCTCTTCTTGTGGGTATCATACTTGGTCAGGGGCTTCGGCGCGTAAGTGCTGACATAATTATTATATACTGTATTTAAGACGGGTCCCATTGTCAGGCCTCCTTTCCTCACAGGCATCCATTCTGGCAATCCGTTGCCATTTTTTATAATATCGGACAGAATCTGCATTTTTTTAATAGCATACCTGTTAAATTCTGCATAAATTCCTGAAAAACAGGAGACAGGGGCCCAGGAGGCGCGGCGGCCGCTATAGACACGGCAGAAAACCTCCCGATGGCACGGCGAAATGACCTGGCGGGACCGAGGCGGCGAAACCGCGAAAAAACAGTTGACGCGGCCCGATTTCTATGATATAGTAGGGAAACGAGATAAGGTTTTAGGTCTTTTTTTTATGCTTAAAATTTTTTAAGCCGAGCAAAATAAGATGGCGAGTCTAAAGAACATGTGGAGGTAGCAAAATGCGTACAAAAATCACATTGGCCTGCACCGAGTGCAAGCAGCGTAACTACAATACTACCAAGGAGAAGAAGAACCATCCCGAGAGAATGGAAATCAAGAAGTACTGCAGGTTCTGCAGGAAGCATACGCTGCACAAGGAAACCAAATAAGAGCCGGGCGGCCGCGTGGGATCGTATCCTGCGCGCAAGACGCATTATGGATGCGCGAAGTGCATGTGAAGGTGCAGAGCGCATTATAAATGTGCAGAGCGCATAGTATGCGCTTTGGGAAAGGCATGGTCGAAATGGGAAATTCCGCGGAAAAGAAAGCGAAGGCCGGCCCCAGCTTTTTCACAGGGGTGAAGGCTGAATTCAAGAAAATCGTATGGCCGGACAGGCAGTCCACCTTGAAGCAGTCCGTGGCAGTGGTGGCGATTTCGGTGGTTCTGGGCGTCATCATCGCGCTGCTGGACTATGTGGCGAAGACCGGCGTGAACTTCATTACATCAATTTAGGGCGAGGGTGATTGCATGGCAGAGGCAAAATGGTATGTAGTCCATACCTACTCAGGATATGAAAACAAAGTCAAAGCCAACATTGAGAAGACCATTGAGAACAACAAGCACCTTGCGGAGCAGATTCTGGAGGTGCGGGTTCCCCTGCAGGATGTGGTGGAGATGAAGAACGGTGCCAGAAGGACTGTCCAGAAGAAGATGTTCCCGGGGTACGTGCTCCTCAACATGGAGATGAACGACGACACCTGGTATGTAGTCCGCAATACCCGCGGCGTCACGGGGTTCGTGGGGCCGGGGAGCAAGCCCGTGCCGCTGACCGAGGCGGAGATGAAGCCCCTGGGCATCAAGACGGAGAACGTGTCCATCGACTTTGGCGAGGGAGACAGCATCGCCGTGGTGGCGGGCATCTGGAAGGATACCGTCGGCATCGTGCAGAAGCTTGATTACGGCAAGCAGACGGCTACCATCAACGTAGAGCTCTTCGGCAGGGAGACGCCTGTGGAAATCAGTTTTGCGGAGGTCAGGAAGCTTTAAGTCAGGTATTCCCCGCCCGGAAGGGCGGTTAGATACAAAGGCGGCCCTTGGGCCGTATGGCGGCTTTGAGGCCGCAGGGCGTTTTGGCGCATGGCGGCAGGACGCTTAGCAGAGTGGGAGCAGCTCTGATTTATGGGAGCTGCGCCGGATTGCCGCGAGAGACCGGCCGGATTGGCGGGCGATTGCGGCTCACCACATTATAGGAGGTGCCAAAATGGCAAAGAAGGTAACAGGTTACATCAAATTGCAGATTCCTGCAGGTAAGGCTACACCGGCTCCGCCCGTAGGCCCTGCGCTTGGACAGCACGGCGTGAACATTGTGGAGTTCACCAAGCAGTTCAACGCCAGGACGGCGGACAAGGGCGATGTCATCATCCCTGTAGTCATTACCGTGTATGCAGACAGGTCTTTCAGTTTCATTACGAAGACTCCCCCTGCGCCGGTGCTGATCAAGAAGGCCTGCAACATCAAGTCAGGCTCCGCAACGCCCAACAAGACAAAGGTGGCCACGCTTTCCAAGGCGAAGCTCCAGGAGATCGCGGAGATGAAGATGCCCGACCTGAACGCGGCCAGCCTGGAGGCAGCCATGAGCATGATTGCCGGAACGGCGCGCAGCATGGGCGTTACGGTCGAGGAGTAGCCGGCTTTCCGGCACAGAGCCGTCAGACAAAGACAATTGGGAGACAACGGAAGGTTGTCGCTTGAACCTGGGAGGGGACAATTCTGAAAGTTCCTTTCACATTTTGATTGGTATGCGCGTCGACGCGCGCAGGAGGGTGTAAGAATGAAACATGGAAAGAAATATAACGAGATCGCGAAGCTGGTAGACCGCACCGTCGCATATGAGCCCGAGGAGGCGATCGCGCTGGTGAAGAAGACCGCGGCCGCGAAATTTGACGAGACCGTAGAAGTGCATATCAAGACAGGCTGTGACGGACGTCACGCGGAGCAGCAGATCCGCGGCGCCGTAGTGCTGCCCAACGGAACCGGCAAGACCGTCAGGGTCCTGGTGTTCGCAAAGGGCGACAAGCTGGCGGAGGCTGAGGCCGCAGGCGCGGACTTCACAGGCGGCGAGGAGCTCATCCCCAAGATTCAGAAGGAAGGCTGGCTGGACTTCGATGTAGTGGTGGCCACCCCCGACATGATGGGCGTGGTAGGACGCCTTGGTAAGGTCCTGGGCCCCAAGGGCCTGATGCCCAACCCCAAGGCCGGCACCGTCACCATGGATGTCACCAAGGCGGTCAAGGAGATCAAAGCCGGTAAGATCGAGTACAGGCTGGACAAGACCAACATCGTGCATGTGCCCGTAGGAAAGGTTTCCTTTACGGACGAGGCGCTCCTGCAGAACTTCAACGCCCTGATGGATGCCATCGTCAAGGCAAGGCCCAGCGCCCTGAAGGGACAGTACCTGAGGAGCATCACGCTGGCCAGCACTATGGGCCCTGGCGTGAAGGTGAATGTGCTGAAGTTCTAAGTGTGCAAAGATTTTCTAAGCGGCCAAAGGACGCCCGCTAAGAAAATCTATATTGCACACGGAAGAATGCCCAAAGTGCGGGCATTTTTCCGGTTTGGCACCGAGTGTGGCTGAGGGCGGGATTGTGTTCTGCTGCGAGGCATGACGGGAAGCGAGTTTTGTTAGCAGATTTTTCATTTAAAATAAGGGTTGACGCAAAGCAGCCCTTATGATATGATACAGAAGTCCTAAAAGCCGAAGACAGTAGGTGCAGGGGGTACCCCCGAGCGTAAATCCTACCGAGGAGAAGAGTGCAGCACAGAGTATTTCCTCCCTAAGGCTATCTTGGGGAGGTTTTTTATATCTTTTGTACCAACCTCTTTTATCGGCACAAAATCTAATAAGGAGGTAATGAAATGGCAAAGGTTGAGTTAAAGAAACCCATCGTAGACGAGATTTCCGCTCATATCAAGGACGCCCAGTCCGTAGTCCTGGTAGACTACCGCGGGCTCACTGTAGAGCAGGATACCAGGCTCCGCAAGAACATGCGCGAGGCGGGAGTCGTCTACAAGGTGTACAAGAACACCTTCATGAACTTCGCGTTCAAGGGCACGCAGTTCGAAGGCCTTGCTGAGTATCTGGAAGGGCCCACCGCGGTAGCGATCGCCACCGAGGATGCAACGGCTCCCGCAAGGATCCTCTCCGAGTTCGCCAAGACTGCCGACAAGCTGGAGATCAAAGCCGGCGTGGTCGAGGGCACCGTGTATGATGCCAAGGGCATGGAGACCATCGCAAGCATTCCTTCCAGGGAAGTGCTTATTTCCAGACTGCTGGGAAGTCTGCAGAGCCCTGTCACCAACTTCGCGCGCGTCATCAACCAGATTGCGGAGAAGAACGGCGGCAGCAGCGATGCCGCATAGTAATGTGCAGAGTACGCACATGTGCAAAGTGCGCACATATGCAGAGTACGCACATGTGCAGATTGCGCACGGAACCGGGATACCGAAATACCAAAATAGAAAATGGAGGATAATAAAATGGCTAAATTAACAGCTCAGGAACTGATTGATGCTATCAAAGAGATGACCGTATTAGAGTTGAACGACCTGGTAAAGGCTTGCGAAGAGGAGTTCGGCGTATCCGCTGCTGCGGGTGTTGTGGTTGCTGCAGCCGGCCCTGCGGAAGCGGCTGAGGAGAAGACCGAGTTCGACGTAGAGCTGACCGAGGTCGGCGCCGAGAAGGTTAAGGTCATCAAGGTCGTGCGTGAGATTACCGGCCTTGGCCTGAAGGAGGCGAAGGACGCCGTCGAGAGCGCTCCGAAGGTACTGAAGGAGGGCGTCTCCAAGGAGGAGGCAGAAGAGCTCAAGAAGAAGCTGGAGGAAGTAGGCGCAAAGGCTACCCTGAAGTAATTCTGCCAGCGGGCGCGAACGGCTGTATGCCGGAACAAAAGGCAGCTTTGTACGGAAGAGACAGGCTGCCTTTTCTTTTTTGAAACTTCTGAAACAGAATCTGCAGTAAAAATCGTAGTAAAAATTTCCTAAAATTTCTAAAAATCAACTTGACCCCTTTTACTGTTTGTGATATTATGGATAGTGCACTATTGTGCGGTGAAAAATATGGCTTTTTGTGCCTGTTTCAAGGAATGCGACAGGCTTTTTGGTTTATGCCAGGCATATAAGTGCAAAAAGGGAAAGAACGGGGTGAAGTGTCAATGGAGAAAAACAGAATACGTCCGACAGCCGGTACCAGGGTCACACGTATGAGTTATGCACGACAAAAAGAAGTCTTGGAGATGCCCGACCTGCTCGAAGTCCAGAAGAATTCCTATCAGTGGTTTCTGGGTGAGGGCCTGAAGGAAGCTTTTGACGACATATCTCCCATCGCGGACTACAGCGGCTCCTTGAGTCTGGAATTTGTGGACTTTGAGCTGAGCAAGAAGGACGTGAAGTATTCCATCGAGGAATGCAAGGAGAGGGACGCCACCTATGCGGCGCCTCTGACGGTAACGGTACGCCTCTATAATAAAGAAAAAGAAGAAATCAGTGAACATAAGATTTTCATGGGCGATCTGCCTCTGATGACAGAGACCGGCACTTTCGTGATCAACGGCGCGGAGCGTGTCATTGTAAGCCAGTTGGTGCGTTCCCCCGGCATCTACTATGCCATCGGACACGACAAGCTGGGCAAGAGGCTGTACTCCTGTACCGTAATCCCCAGCCGGGGCGCGTGGCTGGAGTATGAGACGGACTCCAACGATGTCTTCTATGTCCGCGTGGACAGGACCCGTAAGGTTCCCGTCACGGTTCTGATCCGCGCCCTGGGAATCGGCACCAATGACGAGATCCGGGAGGTGTTCGGCGACGAGCCCAAGATAGAGGCCAGCTTTACCAAGGACACTGCTGAGAATTATCAGGAGGGTCTGTTAGAGCTGTACAAAAAGATCCGCCCCGGCGAGCCCTTGAGCGTGGAGAGCGCCGAGAGCCTGATTAACGCCATGTTCTTCGACCCCCGCAGATACGACCTGGCCAAGGTAGGCAGATACAAGTTCAACAAGAAGCTGTCCATGCGCAACCGGATCAGGGACCAGATCCTGGCGGCGGACGTGGTGGATCCCTCCACAGGGGAGATTCTGGCCGCGGCAGGCGAGAAGGTGGACATGGAGCTGGCGGACAGGATTCAGAATGCCGCCGTTCCCTTCGTATATATCCAGACGGAGGAGAAGAACGTGAAGGTCCTCTCCAATATGATGGTGGACCTGACGGCCTATGTGGACTGCAACCCCAGGGACTTCGGCATCCGGGAGAAGGTGTACTATCCCGTGCTGGCCCAGATTCTGGAGGAGTTCGCAGACGATCCGGAGAAGCTGGCGGAGGCTCTGAAGAAGAACGCCCATGAGCTGGTGCCCAAGCATATCACCAAGGAGGACATCATCGCCTCCATCAACTACAATATGCATCTGGAGTACGGCCTTGGGAACGATGATGATATCGACCATCTGGGCAACAGGCGCATCCGCTGCGTGGGAGAGCTTCTGCAGAACCAGTACCGCATCGGCCTGTCCCGCATGGAGAGGGTGGTGCGGGAGCGCATGACCACCCATGACGCGGACGAGATTTCGCCCCAGTCCCTGATTAACATCAAGCCTGTGACGGCTGCGGTGAAGGAATTCTTCGGTTCCTCCCAGCTGTCCCAGTTCATGGACCAGAACAATCCGCTGGCGGAGCTGACCAACAAGAGGCGTCTGTCCGCCCTGGGCCCCGGCGGTCTGTCCAGAGACCGGGCCGGATTCGAGGTGCGCGACGTGCACTACTCCCACTACGGGAGGATGTGCCCCATCGAGACCCCTGAAGGCCCCAACATCGGCCTGATCAACTACCTGGCCAGCTATGCCAGGATCAACGATTACGGATTCATCGAAGCGCCCTACAGGAAGGTGGACAAAACCGACCCGAAGAATCCGGTGGTCACGGACCAGGTGGTCTATATGACCGCGGACGAAGAGGACAACTATCATGTGGCCCAGGCCAGCGAGGCGCTGGACCAGGAGGGGCATTTCGTGCGTACCACCGTGTCCGGCCGTTACCGGGAGGAGACATCGGAGTATCCCCGTTCCATGTTCGACTACATGGACGTATCTCCCCGCATGGTGTTCTCCGTGGCCACGGCGCTGATTCCTTTCCTGCAGAACGACGATGCCAACCGCGCGCTGATGGGCTCCAACATGCAGCGCCAGGCCGTGCCGCTTCTGGGGACGGAGGCGCCTGTGGTGGGCACGGGCATGGAGCCCAAGGCTGCCGTGGACTCCGGCGTCTGCGTGGTGGCGAAGAAAGCGGGGACAATCGACTACGTGTCCTCCGCCATGATCCGGATGACCTATGATGACGGTGAGAAGGCAGAGTTCCGCCTGACCAAGTTTACCAGGAGCAACCAATCCAACTGCTACAACCAGAAGCCCATTGTATTCAAGGGCGATCATGTGGAGGCGGGGGCGGTGATCGCGGACGGCCCGTCCACGGCCATGGGCGAGCTGGCCCTGGGCAAGAACCCCCTGATCGGCTTCATGACATGGGAGGGCTATAATTACGAGGATGCCGTACTGATCAGCGAGCGGCTGGTGCAGGACGATGTGTATACCTCCGTGCATATAGAGGAGTATGAGGCGGAAGCCCGCGACACCAAGCTGGGGCCCGAGGAGATCACGAGAGACGTGCCCGGCGTGGGCGACGATGCCTTGAAGGACCTGGACGACAGGGGAATCATCCGCATCGGCGCGGAGGTCCGTGCCGGCGATATCCTGGTGGGCAAGGTGACCCCCAAGGGGGAGACCGAGCTGACGGCGGAGGAGCGCCTGCTGCGCGCTATCTTCGGCGAGAAGGCCAGGGAAGTCCGCGACACCTCCCTGAAGGTGCCCCACGGCGAATACGGCATTGTAGTAGACGCCAAGGTGTTCACCAGGGAGAACAGCGACGAGCTCTCCCCCGGCGTGAACCAGGCGGTGCGCATCTATATCGCACAGAAGAGAAAGCTTTCCGTGGGCGACAAGATGGCAGGCCGCCACGGCAACAAGGGCGTGGTGTCCCGCGTGCTGCCCGTGGAGGATATGCCCTACCTGCCCAACGGCCGTTCCCTGGACATTGTGCTGAATCCCCTGGGCGTGCCTTCCCGTATGAACATCGGGCAGGTGCTGGAGATTCACCTGTCCCTGGCGGCAAAGGCCCTTGGATTCAACGTTGCCACCCCGATTTTCGACGGGGCCAACGAGAATGATATTATGGACACTCTGGATCTGGCCAACGATTATGTCAATCTGGAGTGGGAGGAATTTGAGGCGAAGCACAAAGACGAGCTGCTTCCCGAGGTGCTGCAGTACCTTTCCGACAACAGGGAGCACAGGGAGCTGTGGAAGGGCGTGGAGATTTCCAGGGACGGGAAAGTCCGCCTACGGGACGGCAGGACGGGCGAGTTCTTCGACAGCCCTGTCACCATCGGCCACATGCATTACCTGAAGCTCCATCACCTGGTGGACGACAAGATTCATGCCCGTTCCACCGGACCGTACTCTCTGGTGACCCAGCAGCCCCTGGGCGGCAAGGCCCAGTTCGGCGGCCAGCGCTTCGGAGAGATGGAGGTGTGGGCCCTGGAGGCCTACGGCGCGTCCTATACCCTGCAGGAGATCCTCACGGTGAAGTCCGACGACGTGGTGGGCCGCGTGAAGACCTATGAGGCCATCATCAAGGGGGAGAATATCCCCGAGCCCGGCATTCCCGAATCCTTCAAGGTGCTGCTGAAGGAGCTGCAGGCCCTGGGACTGGACGTGAGGGTGCTGCGGGAGGACCAGACGGAAGTGGAGATCATGGAGACCATCGATTACGGCGACACGGATTACCGCTTCGAGATGGGAGACGACCGCAAATACGACGATTATGACAATGGCTCTCTGGGCACCATGGGATATCAGGCGCAGGAGTTCGACGAGAGCGGTGAACTGATGAACTCTGAGGACGAGGAAGACGAGGATGAGGACTTCGAGGACGAGGAAGACGGCATGGACTTCGAAGAGGATTCCGAGGACTTCGGGGAGGTTGAGGAATTCTGATGCCGGTTCGTGGCGGCCCGGGCCGCACAGAGCGATTACCCATTAGGAATCGTCAGATTCCTTGGGAAAAAGTAAGGAAGGAGTGCCATTCATGTCAGAGACAAAAAATGAGGCAACAGCATACCAGCCTATGACCTTTGACGCCATCAAAATAGGCCTGGCTTCACCTGAAAAGATCCGCGAATGGTCCCATGGCGAGGTCATGAAGCCCGAAACCATCAACTACAGGACGCTGAAGCCCGAGAGGGACGGCCTGTTCTGCGAGAAGATATTCGGGCCCAACAAGGACTGGGAGTGCCATTGCGGAAAATATAAGAAGATCAGATACAAGGGCGTAGTCTGCGACCGCTGCGGCGTTGAGGTGACGAAATCCAGCGTCCGCAGGGAGCGCATGGGCCATATCGAGCTGGCCGCGCCTGTGTCCCATATCTGGTATTTCAAGGGGATTCCCAGCCGGATGGGACTGATTCTGGACCTCTCCCCCAGAGTACTGGAGAAGGTGCTCTATTTCGCCTCCTATATCGTGTTGGATCCCGGCGAGACGGGCCTGGACTTTAAGCAGATCCTGTCCGAGAAGGAATACCAGGATGCCAGGGAGATGTATGGGAACAAGTTCCGGGTAGGCATGGGCGCGGAGGCCATCAAGGAGCTGCTCCAGGCCATCGACCTGGAACTGGAGGCGGAGGAGCTGAAGGCCGGCCTGAAGGAGTCCTCCGGCCAGAAGCGGGCCCGCATCATCAAGAGGCTGGAGGTGGTGGAGGCTTTCCGGGAATCCGGGAATATGCCTGACTGGATGATTATGGACGTGATTCCGGTGATTCCGCCGGACATCCGCCCCATGGTGCAGTTGGACGGCGGCAGGTTCGCCACCTCCGACCTGAACGACTTATACAGAAGGATCATCAACAGGAACAACCGCTTAAAGAGGCTGCTGGAGCTGGGCGCTCCGGACATCATCGTCCGCAACGAGAAGAGGATGCTGCAGGAGGCTGTGGACGCCCTGATCGACAACGGGCGCAGAGGCCGTCCTGTGACAGGCCCCGGCAACCGTGCCCTGAAATCCCTGTCAGACATGCTCAAGGGCAAGACGGGACGGTTCCGCCAGAACCTCCTGGGCAAGCGCGTGGACTATTCCGGCCGTTCCGTTATCGTGGTGGGGCCGGAGCTGAAGATCTACCAGTGCGGCCTGCCCAAGGAGATGGCCATTGAGCTGTTCAAGCCCTTCGTGATGAAGGAGCTGGTGGCCAAGTGCATCAGCCAGAACATCAAGAACGCCAAGAAGCTGGTGGATAAGATGGACAATCAGGTCTGGGACGTGCTGGAGGAGGTCATCAAGGAGCATCCCGTGATGCTCAACCGCGCCCCCACTCTGCACAGGCTGGGCATCCAGGCATTCGAGCCCATTCTGGTAGAGGGTAAGGCCATCAAGCTCCACCCCCTGGTGTGTACGGCTTTCAACGCGGACTTTGACGGAGACCAGATGGCAGTGCATCTGCCCCTTTCCGTGGAGGCCCAGGCGGAGTGCCGCTTCCTGCTCCTGTCGCCCAACAACCTGTTGAAGCCCTCCGACGGCGGCCCTGTGGCAGTGCCGTCCCAGGACATGGTGCTGGGCATCTACTACCTGACCCAGGAGAGGCCGGGTTCCCTGGGAGAGGGGAAGTTCTTCAAGAACGTGAACGAGGCCATACTGGCTTATGAGAATAAATATCTGACCCTGCACTCCAGGATCACCGTCAGGGTGTCCAAGAAGAACGCGGAGGGCGAGACTGTCACCGGAAATGTAGAATGTACGCTGGGACGTTTCATCTTCAACGAAATCCTGCCCCAGGACCTGGGCTTCGTGGACAGGAGCGTGCCGGAGAACTTCCTGAAGCCGGAGGTGGACTTCCATGTGGACAAAAAGGGCCTGAAGAAGATTCTGGAGAAGGTCATCAACACCCACGGCGCGTCCAGGACGGCGGAGGTGCTGGACGATGTGAAGTCCATCGGCTACAAGTATTCCACCCAGGCGGCCATGACGGTGTCCATCTCCGACATGACCGTGCCTGCCAAAAAGCCGGAGCTGCTGGCCCAGGCCCAGGCCACCGTGGATAAGATCTCCACCAACTTCCGCAGGGGCCTGATCACCGAGGAGGAGCGCTACCGCGCGGTGGTGGAGACCTGGAACGAGACCGATAAGGAACTGACGGACGTGCTGCTGGCAGGTCTGGACAAATACAACAATATCTTCATGATGGCGGACTCCGGCGCCCGTGGCTCCAACCAGCAGATCAAGCAGCTTGCGGGCATGCGCGGTCTGATGGCGGATACCACAGGCCGTACCATCGAGCTGCCGATTAAGTCGAATTTCCGTGAAGGACTGGACGTTCTGGAGTATTTCATGTCCGCCCACGGTGCCCGCAAGGGTCTGTCCGACACGGCGCTGCGCACCGCCGACTCCGGTTACCTGACCAGGCGAATGGTGGACGTGTCCCAGGAGCTGAGCATCCGGGAGGTGGACTGCAGCGAGGACAGGACGGAGATTCCGGGCATGACGGTGAAGGCCTTCATGGACGGCAAGGAGACCATCGAGGGCCTGAAGGACAGGATCACGGGGAGATATTCCTGTGAGGACATTTACGATAAGGACGGGGAGCTGATCGTCAAGCATAACCACATGATCACTCCCGGCCGCGCGGCCAGGATCCTGAGCACAGGGGTGGACGAGAAGGGAGAGCCCATCGAGGCGATCAAGATCCGTACCATCCTCACCTGCCGCTCCCATGTGGGCATCTGCGCGAAATGCTACGGCGCCAACATGGCCACGGGCGAGCCCGTGCAGGTGGGCGAAGCGGTAGGCATCATCGCCGCCCAGTCCATCGGTGAGCCCGGAACCCAGCTTACCATGCGTACCTTCCACACCGGCGGCGTGGCGGGCGACGATATCACACAGGGTCTTCCCCGTGTAGAGGAGCTGTTCGAGGCCAGAAAGCCCAAGGGCCTTGCGATCATCGCGGAATTCGGCGGCAAGGCGGAGCTGCGGGACACCAAGAAGAAGCGCGAGGTGGTCATCACCAATGAGGAGACCGGCGAGAGCAAGGCATACCTGATTCCCTACGGCTCCCGCATCAAGGTGCTGGACGGCCAGGTGCTGGAGGCCGGAGACGAGCTGACGGAAGGAAGCGTGAACCCCCACGACCTGCTGAAGATCAAGGGCATCCGCGCCGTGCAGGATTATATGCTGCGGGAGGTACAGAGGGTGTACCGCTTACAGGGCGTGGACATCGCGGATAAGCACATCGAGGTCATCGTGCGCCAGATGCTGAAGAAGGTGCGCATCGAGAACAGCGGGGACACGGATTTCCTGCCGGGGACGCTGGTGGACGTGCTGGAATATGAGGACATGAACGAATCCCTCTACTCGGAGGGCAAGGAGCTGGCGGAGGGAAAGCAGGTGCTGTTAGGCATCACTAAGGCCGCTCTGGCCACCAATTCCTTCCTGTCGGCCGCATCCTTCCAGGAGACCACAAAGGTGCTGACAGAGGCTGCCATCAAGGGCAAGATAGACAATCTGATCGGCCTGAAGGAGAACGTCATCATCGGTAAGCTGATTCCCGTGGGAACCGGCATGAAGCGCTACCGCAACACGAGGCTGAACACAGACGAGCTGGAGACCATCTCCTTTGACGAGCTGGGGGACGAGGAATTCAACGAAGCCGTGGACGGTGAGGGATTCGACGATATGCCGGAGGAGTCCATGGAGGACGGGGATATCGAAGAGACTGACCAGGCGGATGCCGAGGACTTCCTGGATGAGACGGAAGATGCCGGGGACGGCGCGTATGTGGATGAAGAGGACGCATACGAGGAAGAGTACACAGAGGACGAGGAAGAGTACGACGAGGACATGGAGGACTCTGAGGAAGAGGACGACATGACCGAAGAAGACCGGTAGAGCCGGATAGAACTGAAGAGACAAAACGGGCCGTCGGCGACAGGCTGAAGGACGCGGATGCGCGGTTTTCAGGAACGGAACAGACGGCAGAGCGATAAGGCAGGAGGGTGCGGCGAACAGGACGGCACCCTCCTGCCATATGGAAACCTTCAAAGGGGGAGGGGTCTTCCGGGGAGAGGGCCCTGTGCCCATGACAGATTGGATGCCCGCCAAAGGTGGGATGCCCGCCTAAAGGGTAGAGGCCGGGATGCCCGCTATGGCCGGGCGGAGAGGGACAGAACATGAAGATATTTGTGACAGGAGTGAGAGGACAACTGGGCCACGATGTGGTGGAGGAGCTGGAGAAGCGCGGCATCGAGGCCGTGGGCGTGGACATTCAGGAGATGGACATCACCGATGCGGGCAGCGTAGACAGGGTCATCAAAGCGGCAGCCCCGGACACGGTGATCCACTGCGCCGCCTACACGGCGGTGGACGCGGCGGAGGACAATGAAGAGGCCTGCCGCAAGGTGAACGCGGACGGTCCCCGGAACATCGCCAGGGTGTGCAGGGAGCTGGACATCCCCATGCTCTACATCAGCTCGGACTATGTGTTCGACGGCAAGGGCAGTTCGGGATGGAAGCCGGATGATGTCTGTAATCCACAGAGCGTATACGGATTGACGAAATATGAGGGAGAGCTGGCTGTGAAGGAGCTCCTGGACAAGTATTTCATCGTCCGCATCACATGGACCTTCGGCGTCAACGGCAAGAATTTCGTGAAGACCATGCTGAACCTGTCCAAGAACCACGACACCATCCGGGTGGTGAACGACCAGTTCGGATCGCCCTCCTACACCTACGACCTGGCGAAGCTCCTGGTGGACATGGTGCTCACGGACAGATACGGCATCTACCACGCCACCAATGAGGGCATCGCATCCTGGTATGACTTCGCCTGCGCCATCTTCAGGGAGGCGGGCATCGAGATGAACGTGGTGCCCGTGACCACAGAGGAGTACGGGGCGAAGGCAAAGCGCCCGGCCAACAGCCGGATGGACAAGGAGAAGCTGGTGGAGAACGGATTCCACCGCCTGCCTACCTGGCAGGACGCGCTGGCAAGGTATATCAGAGCCCTGCAGGAGGCCGGATTTTTCGAGGAGGCTGGAATCACCCGACAGAGCTGAGCGCCATGACCCAACAGCCTGCCGCCCCGGGCTGTCTGCGGACAAGGCGGCCGGCTGTCTCTGTCGGCTGCCCCGGGGCATGTAAGGAGACACAGAGTGAAGCATTTCATACACACCTTCAGATTCCAGATCCTGTCCCTGTTCCTGCTGATCAGCATCCCTGCCGTGGGGCTGTCCCTGGCGGCCAGCCGCGCCAACCTGGAGGAAGCCAGGAAGCAGGTGCTGACGGCGAAGCAGACGGGCATGAATATTTTGGTGGAGCAGTACGACACCAGCCTGGAAGGGGTGAAGAATTATCTCCAGCTACTGCTGTACAAGGACAATTCCTACGCCGCGCTGTGGCGGGAGGCCACGGATACCCGGTATCAGCAGGCCAGAGTCTGGCTGAATGACGAGCTGTCCAATCTGATGAGCTATTTCCCGCTGGTGTCCGGCTTCTATGTCTACATTCCCCACAATGAAGATATCTATATGTCGAAGAGAAAGGATCAGATATCCATCGACGCCCAGGAATATCTGCAGACCCGGATTCCGCTGGACAAGCCTTATCTGGAGCCCTGTGTGGTGGAGTGCGGGGAGGGGAAGTACCTGATCTGCGGCTATCGGAACGCTTACATGGAGATAGGGTTCCTGATTTGCCTGGACGGGCTGCGGGAGCAGCTCGACATGGGGCTGGGCGAGGGCGATATGCTGGCGCTGGTGCTGGAGCAGGACAGGCAGGTGGCTTTGAGCGTGGAAGGATTTGGGGACGGGCGCGGGCTTACCATGGTGGAGGAGGGATTCTCCGTGATTCCCGTGAAGCTGCGGCTCTATTTTCCCGAGGGCGCCATGCGCAGCGGGGTCTCCTTCAGGGCGAAGGCCTTCCTGTTCATGACGGCTCTGCTGGCGGCGTTCATCCCTGTGTTCCTGATCGCCATCAAGAAGTGGTTCCTGGTGCCCATGCGGAAGGTCTCCTCCGCCATGCAGGAGATCCTGGACGGCAATATCGAGTACAGGATCCAGGAATTCTCCCATACCAGGGAGTTCTCCAATATCGAGCAGGCCTTCAACCATATGCTGGACTACAGCCAGAACCTGAAGATAGAGGCCTATGAGCTGAAGCTGGAGAAGGAGAAGGATGAGCTGATCAACCTGAAGCTCCAGATCAATCCCCATCTGCTGCTGAATTCCCTCAGCGTGATCAACAGCCTGGCCTTCAACGGCAAGACCGAGGAAATCAGGGATTTCTCCTACAACCTGTCGAAATATTTCCGGTACGCCCTGCGCAATACCTCGGAATCCGTCACGGTGCGTTCGGAGATCGAGTTCGTGAAGACCTACAGCCAGGTACAGAGGGTGCGGCATCCGGACGCCTTCTTCGTCATGTTCGATGTGGAGGAGGAGCTGATGGAAGAGAGGATACCTCCCCTGATGATACAGAATTTCGTGGAAAACAGTACGAAATATGCGTTAAAGCCGGACGAGGAGATAGAGATATTCGTCATACTGCGCAGAGAGGGGGAGATGCTGCGCATCGCCGTATGTGACGATGGCAGGGGGATGGAGCCGGAGCTGGTGCGGAAGATCATGGCCGGGGAGATCATCGAGGACAGCAGGGGACGGCATGTGGGGATCTGGAACTGTGTCAAGAGGCTGCGCAGCTTCTACGGGGACAGGGCGGATTTCCGCATCACCTCCCGGAAGGGGGAGGGGACCCAGGTCTGGATGGAATTCCCGCGGATCGTGTAGAGGGGAAAGAGGGATGAATCTACTGATTGTTGAGGATGAAAAAGAGATCCTGAACGGCATCATGGCCGGAGTCTGCTGGGAGGATATCGGGATCGACACCGTCTGCCAGGCCACCTCCCTGGAGAAGGCCCTGCAGCAGTTCGACCTGACCAGGATAGACATAGTGCTCTGCGACATCGAGCTGCCGGACGGGTCCGGGCTGGACTTCCTGGAATGGGTGAAGGAAAAGCAGCCCTCCACGGTGAGCATGATCATGACCTGCCACGAGGAGTTTGACTACGCGAAAAGGGCTGTGTCGCTGGGATGCAAGGATTTCATCGTGAAACCGATCATCTACGGGCAGCTGGAGGAGAAGCTCTTAAGCGTCTGCCGGGAGATCGCGGAGAGCCAGGAGAAGGACAGATACCAGGCCTTCGGCAGGGAGTGGATGAAGCAGATTTCCGGGGAACAGGAAAGCCCCCTCTCCACCGTGAACAAAAAGGAGCTGATCGGCCAGGTGAAGTCCTACATCACCGCCCATCTGAAGGAGGACCTGCGCATGGAGCAGATGGCCAAGCAGTTCTGCATCTCCGCGGATTACCTTTCGAAGCTGTTCAAGCGGGAGGAGGGGATCGGGATAGGGGACTATATCGTGGAGGAGCGGATGTTCCTGGCCGGGGAGCTGATGAAGGCAGGGGGGGCGTCCGTCTCCAGGATCGCCTACGAGTGCGGCTATGACAACTACAGCTACTTCACCAAGGTCTTCAAGAAGAGATATGGGATGACGCCCCGGGAGTTCATGCAGAAGGAGGCGAGGGCGGAGAATGGCAATTTGTCGGATTGAACGGCAGATTGCCATTTTTGTCCGGATAATTTCTATTATTTTTTGTGAAAATGTATATAATAAAGTCACCGTACTAATTGCGGTGGCTTTTTTGTCAGATTGTTTTTGCCAACGGAGGGAAGGGACGAGGATGAAGAAGAAAAAGAAGAGAAACTGGAGGAACGCCCTGCCGATTTACTGTATGATGCTTCCGGGAATCATCTACCTGTGCGTCAACAATTACGCGCCCATGTTCGGGCTGGTGATCGCCTTCAAGAAAATCAACTGGAACAAGGGAATCCTGGGGAGCGACTGGGCGGGCTTTGCCAATTTCCGGTATCTGTTCGCCTCCTCCGAGGCCCTGAACATGACCAAGAACACGGTGCTGTACAACCTGGCCTTCATCGTGGTGGGGACAGTGGTGTCCATTACGGTGGCCATCCTGCTCAATGAGATCACATCCAAGTTCTCCAGCAGGCTGTACCAGACCTTGATCCTGCTCCCTTACATGATTTCCTGGGTCATCGTCAGCTACCTGGTGTTCGCCTTCCTCAGCGCCGAGACCGGCATGGTGAATCAGGGCATCCTGGCGCCCCTGGGCAGGGAGCCGATCGTATGGTATCAGGAGAAGAGGTACTGGCCCTTCCTGCTGGTGCTGGCCTATCTGTGGAAGAGCGTGGGCTTCTCCATGGTCATCTACCTGTCCAGCATCGTGGGGATCAGCAAAGAATACTATGAGGCGGCCAGGATCGACGGAGCCGGGAAGTGGAAGCAGATCAGGTTCATCACGCTGCCGCTGCTGAAGTCCACGGTGATCACGCTGCTGATCATGAACATCGGGAGCATCTTCTATTCCGATTTCGGGCTTTTCTACCAGGTGCCCAGGAACTCGGGGGCGCTGTACGATGTGACCCAGACGATCGATACATATGTGTACAATGCGCTGATGCAGCAGGGCAATATCTCGCTGTCCTCGGCGGCGGGCTTCTACCAGTCCATCGTGGGCTTCGCGCTGGTGCTGGCGGCCAATGCCATCGTGCGCAGATACAGCAGAGAGAGCGCATTATTCTAGGGGGAGGAGAGCCATGACAGGAAAAGACGATAAAAGGATACGACTGATCGCGAACATAGTGCTGACTATTCTGAGCCTGGCAGCGGTGCTGCCCTTTATCCTGCTGATATCCTCCTCCCTGACGGACGAGAAGGCGGCGGTGGTATCGGGCTTCCGGTTCCTTCCGCCGGTGTTCAGCATGGAGGCCTACCAGTACATCATGCAGCAGAGCGACATGATTTTCCGGGCCTATGGGATCACCATCTTTACCACGCTGGTGGGGACGGCTGTGGGACTGGCTGTCACGTCCCTGCTGGGCTACGGGCTCACCAAGGACATCCCGGGGAAGGGATTCTTCAACTTTTTCGTAGTGTTCACCATGCTGTTCAACGGCGGGCTGGTGCCCACTTATCTGATCTATACCAAGTATCTGCACATCGCGGACACCATCTGGGCCCTGATCGTGCCCTCCCTGCTGGTGAACGCCTTCCAGGTGATGCTGGTGCGGAACTACTTTGCCACCAGCATACCGGAATCCCTGCTTGAGAGCGCCAAGCTGGACGGGGCCAGCGAGATGTCGATCTTCCGGCTGATCGTGCTGCCTCTGTCCAAGCCCATTTTGGCCACAGTGGGGCTGATGATGGCCCTGGCCTACTGGAACAACTGGACCAACGGGCTGTACTATCTCAACGACCCGGCGCTGTACTCCATCCAGAACGTGCTCAATGCCATCAACAACAATATCGCGGCGCTGACATCTATGGCAGGCAGTGGACTTTATATCAATAAATCGGACATCCCTACCCTGACGGCGCGGATGGCCATCGCGGTGCTGGGGGTGCTGCCCATGCTGATCATCTATCCCTTCTTCCAGCGGTATTTCGTGAAAGGGATCACGCTGGGGGCGGTGAAGGGGTGAGACGGACGGAATTTCAAGGAACAGGATAAATGGCTTGACGGAAAAACGAATATATGCTTTTTGCTTTCCGTAGAAGCGGTTTATAGATATCAGTAACAGGAACGAGTTTCAAAGGAGGAAGGTATGAGAAAAAGATTGCTGACTAAGATTTTGGCAGTGGCCATGAGCGCTGCGCTGCTGACAGCCTGCGGGTCGCCGGACAATGGGGGGAGCACAGGCAGCCAGGGGAGTTCCCAGGCGGAATCCTCCGCCCAGGAATCCGGGGATTCCCAGGAAGGCGGCCAGGAGGAAGGAAGCGCTGAGCAGCAGCCCGCAGCTTCCGGAGACGCCGTCACCGTAAGGATGACATACATCACCGGCGGCGTGGAACCGGACGGGCTGGACAGGGTGGAGGCGGCCCTGAACGAACAGACCCTGGCCAAGATCGGCTGTAACATAGAGCTGGTGCCCGTGGCCCATGCGGACGAGGCTGCCACCTACAACAAGTGGTTCGCCTCGGGGGAGGACGTGGACATCATCTGCACGGTGTTCCAGGACTACCTGGCCATGATAAACGCGGGAGGATTCCAGCCCCTGGACGACCTGATCGCCGAGTACGGAAAGGATATGCTGGAAAAGGACAAGGACAAATCCTTCCTGGGAGCGGGAAGGTATAAGGGGCAGCTCTACGGCATCCCCACCATCCCCTCTGCCCCCGGAAACGGCGGCGCGCTGTACATGCGCAAGGACGTGTTCGACCAGTTGGACACCACGGGCATGGACGTGGAGGGATATATCGGATATGAGGAGCTGGACAGCCTGCTGTCCCAGATCCATGAGAAGTTCCCCGAGTATACCGCCCTGGGCGTGTCCGGAAAGGACAGGAGCAAATCCAATTTCTTCTTCGTAAGGAATTATGACAATCTGGGCGTGGGCGAATCCAGCGGCGTGGTGGTGAACGCGCTGGAGGAGACCACCGTGGAGAACCTGTACGCCACGGAGGAGTACAGGGAATATCTGGACTGGATGCGGAAATGGTATCAGGCGGGCTACATCTCCAAGGACGCCGCCACCTCCGACGAGGCCGGGGACGACCTGTTCACGGCGGCCAAGGCTGCCACCTACATCGGCATGAGCACCCCCGGAACCAGGGAGAACACCGAGCTGGAGGCCGGAACGGAGGTTGTGCAGATTGACCTGTGCCCTACCTGGATGACTACGAATGTGTATACGGGCGTGCTGTTCTTTATCCCCACCAATGCGGCCAATCCCGAGAAGGCCATGGAAGTGCTGAACCTCCTGTTCACCGACGGCGAGTTCTCCAATGTGCTGGCCAACGGCGTAGAGGGAGAGGATTACACTGTCACCGACGCGGAGAACGGCGTGATCGAGTTCAACGGCAGCGCGGAGAAGAAGTACAGCAACATGTACGGCGTATGGGGCGACGGGGCCCAGTGGTTCATCAGCCCGCCTACAACCCCCGATATCTATCAGCAGCGCAAGGACTATCTGGCCGAGACCATCGCCCACACCTCCAAGGTGTACGGCTATAAGTTCGATGCCAGCAGCGTGGAGACAGAGCAGTCCACAGTGAAGAATGTCATCGCCAAGTACCTGACCCAGCTGGAGTACGGCACCGTGGACGTGGACACCGTGCTCCCCGAGTTCCTGAAGGACCTGGAGAACGCAGGCATGAACAAGATCATCGAGGAGAACCAGAGGCAGCTTGACGAGTGGCTGGCCGGGCAATAAGGAGAGGCTGTGGACGCCGGCTTCTGACATAATGTGATAAAGGCTATTGTTGTGTAGAAATGATATGCAACAGTAGCCTTTGTTTATAGTGGTTTACATAGAGGGGGTTTATCATAAATATATTGACATATGATTCTACAAGATGTAATATGAAAATACTACAACTTGTAGAACAGAAAGCGACAAGTGAAAAGCAAAACTATATGTACAGGTTATACAGTCTGGTTTCATGGCAAGTGAAACCGTTAAGCAGTATAAGTTATCGGAAAGTCATATATGGGGGGCGACTATGAAGCCAAAGACTTTGAAAATTCTTTTATTGATTCAGTCCGTTGCAATGGTATTAGTCTTGGGGTGGCTTTGCTTAGAGATTATAATAAGTAGTGAGAGAACAACATTAATATGTGAAAATTCGCCGGATGGGGCTTATACGTTACTCGTTCACAAAAGTTCAAAGATTCTTTTATTTCATCCGATTGACCATATTCAGGTGGTGCTTTGTGATAATGATTCTGTAGGTTATAAAGCGTTCGATGTTGATATTTCTGATTTTGCCAGATGTGAGATTGAATGGGAGGAAGATGGTGTCTGGATAGTTTTGCATGGGCAAGAAGCTCTATACTATGCTTTACCATTTAGAGTAGAAACAGAACAATAATGGATTATGTATTGTGAGGGAATGTATATGAAGACTAAAACTTTGAAAATCTTGCTTGTTGTTGAATTTGTGATAACAGTATTCGTTTTATATATCTTACTTTCTGCTTTTAGGGAGGGAGGGCTGGGGGACGAGCTGTTCCGTGAATTTTCACCGGATGGGAAATATGAGCTGGTCATAGAAGGAAAAACTGCTCCAAATGGGCTTTATTCCGCGGTTTCCTTTTTTAAAGTGAAGCTCTACGAGAACAAAGCCGAAAATCCTTATATTGTCTGGTTCCGTGCACAGATTTCCGATGAAGGCGGCCCTCCGAAATATGAGGCTGAATGGATGGAGGACGGTGTCAGGATAAGTTTGTATGGCAGGAGGCTTGTAAGCTACGAATATATTTTACCGTTCAAGACGGCAGAGGATGCAGAGAGGCCTCGGCAATGACTGTTCTATAAGAAGTTCTAAAGACATTTCAGGTTTGTTCACTGAAGCCCGATTAGAGGCTGTATGAATTTCCGCAGAGTCCCTGTCCCTGACCAGGAACTCAGAAACTATTGATGGTTTTCTTTATTGACATATGATTCTACAAGATGTAATATGAAAACACTACAGCTTGTAGGACAGGAGGCGGCAGCATGGGCGAATTGAAAATGGGGACGGCAGAAGCGAGATTTGCGGATATAATCTGGGACAATGAGCCGATTTCATCAGGAGACCTTGCGAAGCTGGCAGACAGGGAATTCAAATGGAAGAAGACCACCTCGTTTACCGTACTGAAGAGGCTGTGCGAGAGGGGGCTTTTCCAGAACCAGAACGGGACGGTCACTTCCCTGGTATCCAGAAAGGAGTTCTACGCGCGACATAGCCAGCAGTATGTGGAGGAGGCGTTCGGTGGCTCCCTGCCTGCTTTCCTGGCAGCGTTCGGCACCAGGAAGAAGCTTTCGGAGCAGGAGATTGAGGAGATTCAGGGCATTATCGATTCATGGAATATGACAACATAGCAGAAGTTGATGGTGTCTTTCCAAGATATTTTAATAATACAGTGATTCAGAAGTCGGACGGCTCATATTGGGCATGCGGCGAGGACGTGGGGACTGAAGAGAAGTCGGTGCGCGGCCAGGAGGCGTACTATACTGTTATCTGCACGCATGAGTTCCAGCCATGCAATTAGACTGGCGGCAGGGCGGAGATGCGGGAAGGGATTGAGGTGGTGAGATGGATAAACGGACAGGAGCTACATGTATACTGATATTGCTGCTTTTAGGATGCATCGTATTATTGAAGAGGAATGACGCAGGGAACCATGAGAATCCATTCCCCATATCAGTCATTGGCGGAGAGCTGCTCATGAGTTCAAGGGAGGGATTCGATTCTGTTACGATATACAGGATGGGGGATTTATTGGTCATCAATGCGGAATCGGATGCGGAATTTTTTGATGGCGCGCAGTTTACGGTGGAGCCTGAGGGGGAGATAGGGCCTGAGGATATTGAAGTCATATGGACGACCCTGGGCGGCAGGATCAGAAGAGAGGATGAGGGGGCAGAGGATCATGACTTTATTATCGCGGAGATTAAAATCACAGAGAATGGCGAACTGATATTCGACACTAAGGTCAATTTTGCGAAAAAGGCTTTTGAAGCAATTGATGAGTTTCTCCAAAGGAATGAGTAAAATTATTATCGCGCCCTTTTATTGCTTCTGCGGGAAGTTTTATACTGCAGACCGCCAGGATTTACAGTGGTGTCTTCGGGAAAGCGCTTGGCTGGCGGTCTGTAGTCGGGTTGCACTGCAAATTTAACCGATGCGCAGTATAAATAGCAGATTGTTTGTGCTCGAAGATGGGCTGGCGGAAGAGGACCTGCAGGAGTTGGCGGATCAGAAAGGGATTTTTTTCGGATGTTTGCCAAGCACAAGGGAACATGCTATACTGGAACGGTGGTAGATGTCCGGCCCCACCTGCGGCCATTGACCAGTATGGAACGGAAAAATCGCGATGACCAAGGAGGAAGCAAAGTATGAGCAGAAAGTGGAAAAAGTTCGGGGAACTGACAAGAAAGTGCTACATGGATCTGGCAGGGCTGGAGAAGAGCCTTAACTGCTGGGACGAGGCATTCGAAGCCCTGAAGGAGGCAGTGGCCGCGGAGAGAAGGGAAGAGCCGGAATACGCGGCGGAGCTGTATGCGCTGGACGAGGAGACAGATTACGAATATGACGTACAGGGATGGCTGGAGGATTACCTGGACGATCTGGACATGCGGGAGAGCAAGGAGAAGCTGCTGGAGGTATGCGATGAACTGATCGGGCTCTTTCGCTGGGAGGAGGAGAAGCCGTCAGACATCAGATTCCTGAAGGTTTCGGCATTGAAGAGCCTGGGCAGGGGGGAGGAGGCAAGGGCATTCTGCGAGAAATGGCTGGCGGAGGAGCCGGACGACCCTGTGGCCGCCACCGCGGGAATCTACATGTACCTGGAGCGCCGCGACATGGAAGCGGCGGAACGGCTCATACGGCAGTATATCCATGAGGACACGGAATGCACGGATGAAAACGATATCCTGTTTACGGCGGCGGCTACCTATTATAAGGCGGCGGGAAAGAAGGAGGAAGAGAAGCGCATCCAGAAGGCCCTGGACGAGTATGAGGAACAGTTGGAAGAGCTGTTTGGCGGATTTGGCGGAGAGGACGACGGGCTGGAGTTTTTCTAGGAGGGAGCGCAGGGATGAGGGACATGCGGATCGGGCTGTGCGATGATTCGCCAGGGGACCAGGCGGCAGCCCTGGAGGTGCTGGAAAAGCTGGGCCTGCAGGCGGATGTGTTCGGCACGGGGGAGGCCCTGCAGGCGGCTTTCTGGAAGCAGCCCTACGACCTGGTGCTGCTGGACATCGAGATGCCGGGGACAGGAGGCTACGAGCTGGCCCTTGTATTGAAAAAGCAATATGAAGCATGCGAAATCGTGTTCATCACCGAACACATGGAGCTGGTGCTGGAGGCCTTCCGGTTCAAGCCCGCGGCCTTTGTGCCGAAGGGGCAGTTGGCAGAGGAGCTGCCCAGGGCTTTGAGGCGGATTCTGGAAAAGGGCAGGGAGAATCCTGTCTTCGTCACCCGGAAAAAGAACCGGGACAGAATCGTGGAGCTGAACCAGGTGGTATACCTGAAATATATATACGACCATGAGGTGCAGTTTACCTTGAAGGACGGCAGCTGCTTCTCCGAGACCGGCTCCATGAAGCAGTTCGAGGCGGAGCTGTCTCCCAAAGGGTTCTTAAGGATCTACAGCAACTGCATGGTGAACGCCCTGTACATCGTCCGGATGGAGCGGGAGGCGGTAGTATTGGCAAGCGGCGAGCAGCTCGCGGTGGCCAGGGAGCGGAGAGAGGGCGTGCGGAAGGCTTATATGGAGTATTTGATGAAATGTTAGAGGGAATCGTGGCGGCGGGATTTCATTGTTGCTTTTTCGGCACCGGCAGGGGCTGGCTGCGGGCGGGGACAGGAACCGCGGCGCTGGCCCTGGGCGGGTTCTTTCTGCCGGGGATACGGCCTGCCGTTCCTTTGTTGACGGCCCTGTGGATTATGCTGACGGGATTTTGGCTCCACGAGGGGCGGCGGGAGGAGGTTTTCCTGGCAGGGGGCCTCTGGCTCATGGCGCTGGCCCTGGCAGAGGGCCTGGGGGCTGTGCAGGGCCTGGCAGGGCTCCTGGCCGGAAGGGAGACAGACCTGGCGGCAGGTCTGGCAGCGCAGGTGCCGACAGGGGAAATGGGCGCAGGGAATCCGGCCGCGGCAGGTCTGTGGACATGGATGATGCGCGAGGAAACGCTCGGAAGTGTTTGGAAAAACGCGCATTTCCCGGGAGAAGCGCAGGCGGCATTGGCCGCGGCCCTTATCCTGATGGCGGCGCTGCATCTGCTGGGCAGGGGAGGGTTGCATCCTTTGTGGATGGCGGCGCTGACATTAATGTGGCTGCTTGCGGGATTCCTGGGCAGCATCGAGTACGCCCGGCCCTGGCAGGACCGGGTGATGGGGCTGGCCCTGTATCTGACCGCCGGGGGACTGCTGGCCTGCCAGCAGGTTTTCTGCGCCAGGCAGGAGCTGGAGCGGGCCTTCTGGGAGAATGGCAGGGGCGAGTGGCCGGGGTATCCGGGAAGCGCGGGAAAGCCCGGCGGCGCGGAGGAGCCGGAAAATCCGGAAGCGCCCGCGGCCGGCCCTCCGGAGAAAGACGTCCGGAGCCTGGCGGGAAAGCAACGGAAAAAGGGGGGAGATGCACCAGCCGCGGCGGCCGGGGCATCCTTCACGGGCGGAGCCCGGGACTGGCGGCAGGCGGCGGACAGGGAATTCCGCCGGATGCAGATATTTGAGCATGACTTCCGGCACCACCTGGATATGGTGGCGGCGCTGTACGAGGAGGGCGACCCGGCGGAGGCCAGGGCCTATCTGGAAGACTTGAAGCAGTCCAGGGTGAGCCGCCAGGGCCGCAGAATCGGCGGGGAGCGGGAGCTCTCCTATATCATGATGGCGAAAAGGGAGGCTTGCAGGGAGGCCGGGATTTCCTTTTCCTATCAGATTGTGGGCAGCCCCCGGGGCATCGCCCAGATGGACATGACGGCGCTCCTGCTGAACCTTCTGGACAATGCCATCCGGGCCTGCCAGGAAGCGCCCATGCCCCGGAGCATATCCGTGATGCTCCTCGCCAGGGGGGAACTGTGGGAGATCGAGATGATAAATTCCGGGAGCTATCGGCCAGGACAGGAGCCGGGCAGCAGCCCCGGGAAGGAAGGGGACGGGGCCGCCCACGGCCTGGGCCTGGTGAGCGTGGGGCAGATCGTGGAAAAGTACCAGGGGAGCAGCAGGCTGTGGCAGGAGGATGGCCAGGTGCGGCAGAAGGTGATTCTGGTGCAGCGGAATGCGGAATAAAGAGAAAAACCGACAGAAAAAGGAGAAGTGGTTGCAAAGGCCCTTCTCCTTTTGTATGATTTATACTGACGATCGCCAAAATCAAGAAAAGAATTTTGGAGGCATGACAATGTTGTTTCAAAATATCCGATATGTGTGCAGGCTCTATTTCCGCAGCACCCGTTCCATCTTCGCCTATCTTCTGATAAGCATGGCGGCCCTTCTGCTGACCCCGGTGTTAGGCGTGTACCTGCCCAGGGTGGTGGTGCAGGCCGTGACGGAGGGCTGGGCCTTCGCGGAGCTGGCGCTGTGGGTGGGGGCGCTGGCCCTCGGCATCGCGCTGCTGAACATGCTTTCCACGGTCAGCGGCATGAAATACGGCGAAAAGGCCGGCATAGGGCGGCTGGAGATCGGGCTGGCGCTGGAGGACGTGATGATGGCCTGCCCCTATGCCCTGACGGAGGATCCGGCCTGGCAGACGAAAATGGGGGAGGCGGGGGATTACATCTATTCCGACGGCAGGACAAGGGGCGTGGCCGGGATGGTGTTCGGCCTGCGGGATTTCGTCATCAGCGCCATGGGCGTGTTCACATTTTCCGCCATCCTGGGCATCCTGCATCCCGCGGTGCTGGCCATCCTGGTGTTCACCTGCCTGGTGCCGGGGCTGATCGGCAACCGGCTGAGCCGCTACGCCTTCGGAAAGCGGGAGAACTGGCTGCCCTACGACAGACAGATCGACTATATCTACCAGAACGTCACCACCGCCAGGATGGGAAAGGACGTGCGCCTGTACAGGGCCGGAGGGTTTTTCCTGGAGAAGATGGAGGAGGCGGTCCGAAAGCGGCTGCTCTGGGCCGGGAGGATGCTGCGCCGTCAGTTGGGGGCGGACGGGGTCTCGGCGCTGATGCTGGTATTGCAGAACGGGTTCGCCCTGGGGTGGATTGCCGGTGAGATCGTCCGGGGAAAGATTGGCGTGGCGGATTTCACCTTCTACTCCGGCGCGGTGATTCAGTTCACCCAGTTCATGAACAGCTTCGTGCAGTCCTACGGCATCGTTAGGCAGTGCAGCCTGGACGTGGGGGCGGTGCGGGAGGCCCTGGCCTGTCTGCCGGAAGGAGGGAGCGGCGCCGTCTGGAACCTGGCGGACCGTCCGGCCCCGGAGATCCGCTTCGAGCATGTGACCTTCGCCTACCCGGGCAGCGGGGAGCCTGTGCTGAAGGACATCGACTTCTGCGTCCGCCCCGGGGAGAAGCTGGCTCTGGTGGGGGCCAACGGCGCGGGGAAGACCACGCTGGTGAAGCTTTTGTGCGGGTTCTATCAGCCAACGGAAGGACGCATTTTGATAGACGGTGTGCCGACTTCGAAAAGGGAGGCTGGGGAGCTCTACGGCATGTTCTCCGCGGTGTTCCAGGATATGCTGGTGCTGCCCTTCACCGTGCTGGAGAACGTGGCGGTGGCGGGGGAGGCGGATGTGGAGCGGGTGCGGGAATGCCTGGAGAAGGCGGGACTGAGCGGGCGCTTTCCCGATTTGAACCAGCCTCTGGTGAAGGGAATCCAGGACGATGGGGAGAACCTCTCCGGCGGGGAGGAGCAGAAACTCCTGCTGGCCAGGGCGCTGTACAAGGAGGCCCCGGTGCTGGTGCTGGACGAGCCCACGGCGGCGCTGGACCCTCTGGCGGAGAGCGAGCTGTACGGAAAGTACAATGCGTTCACCAAAGAGAAGACCTCCTTTTTCATCTCCCATCGGCTGGCCAGCACGGGATTCTGCGACAGGATTCTGCTGCTGGAGGAGGGGCGGATTCTGGAGCAGGGCTCCCACAGGGAGCTTCTGGCCCTGGGGGGCGTTTATGCCCGTATGTTCCATGAACAGAGCAAGTATTATCGGGAAAACAAAGATTCGGGACCGGAATAAGAATCAGAATGAGAATGAGAACCGGAATAAGAATCGGAACAAGAACAGGAATAAGGACTGGAATAGGAGATTTTTGGGATGAAACGGATTAGGGACATACTGGCATTTTTCGGCAGGATGGACAGGGGATTCTATCCGGTGCTGGTGGCTGCGGCGCTGCTGGAGACCCTGGAGGGGTTCGGCGTGCTGCTGATATCCTCCGCCATATTGAATCTGCTGGTGACGGGGGCCGGGCCTGAAGCCGTCCTGTCCGCCACCCTTGTCATGACGGGAGGCTACGGCGCCCTGCACTGGCTGCGGCTTCTGGCAGTCCGGCACAAGGACTACAGGCAGCAGCGCCTGCGCTACCGATACTGGTGCTTTGTGGTGGAGCATGTGTTCCGGCTGCCCTACTGGTATCTGGAGAAAGAGGACTTCGTGGAGACCCTGGAGCAGATCTGGCAGAACGACCGGACCTATGACCTGACCATGGGCACCCTGAACCAGGCCTACGCCATGGTGAGGAGTGGCTTTTCCGTGCTGGTGGCATTCATTTCCTTCCTGCGCCTGTTCGGGGCGGTGCGGGGGCTGGGGGACTCGGCTTTCCTGGTGGGGATGCTGATTTTAGGGCTGTTCGTGCTGATCCTCCTGTCCACGGGATACATTGTCTGGCAGCGGAAGCGCAACGCCCAGGACATGGTGGGCTTCATGGAGGAAGTGGTGAAGCGGAACAAGGTGGCCATGTATCTGCTTGGCCAGGTGATAGCGAATTACCCCAAGGGCAAGCATATCCGGCTGTACGGCATGCAGGAGAAGCTGCGCCGGGAGCAGAGGAAGCAGACGGCCGGTTTCGGGCACCTGCTCGCCCACCAGGGCCGGATGGAGCTGAAGCCCGGCCTTGCGGGGGACATTTCCTCCGTGGCCATCAGCGCTATGGTCTATCTGACGGTGAGCGCCATAGCCATGGCCGGAGGGCTGGGGGCGGGCAGCATCATCTGGTACGCCGGGGTGGTGCAGCAGCTTCTGGATTCGGTACGGCGGCTGATCGGGCTGGCCAGCGAGCTGTACGGAAACTGTACCAGGCAGCAGGTCATCTTCGGCCTGACGGAGGCCGTAAAGGAGGCGGATTCCGGTGCGCGGGGCCTGCCGTCCGGGGAGGAGCACACGCTGGAATTCCGGGACGTATCCTTCGCCTATCCGGGGGCTGACCGGATGGTGCTGGAGCATGTGGACCTGCGGATTTCCGGCAGGGAGCGGGTGGCCCTGGTGGGGCCCAACGGCAGCGGCAAGTCCACATTGATCAAGCTGATCTGCCGCCTGTACGAGCCTGTATCGGGGCGCATCCTGCTGGACGGGGTGGACATCCGGGAAATCTCCCGGGAGGCGTACATGGACTTCCTGTCCGTGGTGTTCCAGGATTACCAGATTTTCGCGGCCACTTTGGGGGAGAACATCGCCATGGAGGCAGGGGCGGACAGGGCGAGGGTGGAGAAGGCCATGGCGGAGATGGGCCTGCGGCTGAACGGGCAGGATACGCCCCTGCGCCGCGACCTGGAGGAGGACGGCGTGGAGGTGTCCGGCGGGGAGGGACAGAAAATCGCCATCGCCCGTGCCCTGTACAAGGACGCGCCCATGGTAATCTTAGACGAGCCCACAGCCTCCCTGGACCCTCTCTCGGAGAGCGAGATCTACGGGAAATTCGGCAGGCTGGTGGAGGGGAAGATGGCCATGTTCATCTCCCACCGCCTGTCCAGCTGCCGGTTCTGCGACCGCATCCTGGTGCTCCGGGACGGCAGGATCGTCCAGGACGGAAGCCATGAGGCCCTGGCCGGGGAAGAGGGCGGGCTGTACCGGGAGATGTGGGAGGCTCAGAGGCAGTATTATAGATAGAACCCGCGGACTGCTGCATGGGCTTGGCCTGGGCCGTTCCATGTCCCACGGGATAGGGATGCCCGCGTCAGAGCAGTTCCCGCCCCAGGTACACTTCCGCAATGGTGGCGGCAGCCAGCCGGGAGCCTGCTTCGGAGGCATGCTGCCCGTCCGCCGCATAGAGCTCCGCCTCCGGGTGCTCCCTGTGGTATCTCCACCAGTTCTGCCCCACAGGGGCCACCTCGCAGCCGGTCTCCTGCTGAAGGGACAGGTAAGCCTGGCTCATGGCGTCCTGGGCGGCCTCCCCGTCCTCTTTGGCGGTCCAGGTCATGTAGAGGATGGGCCTCGCGCCCGCCTCCCGGACCCAGCCGATCAGCTTCCTGCCGCACCGGGCCATGACATCCAGATCCCCCATGGGGTGGGCCGTGTGCTGTAGGATTACGGCATCGTAGCCGCCGTAGCGTATGTTGAACCGCACCTCCGGCTCCTCCAGGTGGAAATCCCATCCCCTGCCGCCGTGGGCCAGCATGGCCACTTCCACCTCCGCCTGGTTCTCCCGGCAGATTTCCGCGAACAGATGGGGCATGTCGTTAAAATAAGTATGGCTGTTTCCGATGAACAGGACTTTCATGATTCGTCTCCTCCGCAGTGGTTTTGTCTTGTGAAATTGTATCACAGCTTTATTATGCCCCGTCGGAGGGGATTTGTCCATCGGTTTATGAGCCCCAAAGCACGGGCAGAATACAGATTGACGGATCAGGACAATTCCGGGCAGAAAAAGGCATGACTTCTGCTGCCGGGTATGATATTATGAACAGGAAGTCGCGCGGCGGACATGGCCGTCCGGATCCGGAACCGGATGGCAGAGGAGGAAGAATGGACTGGCTGAGCAGTTTGAGGACGGCAATCGATTACATGGAGGAGCATCTGCTCCAGGAGATCGGAGCGGAGGACGTGGCCGGGGAGGTGCACCTGTCTCCCTTTTATTTCCAGAAGTGCTTTAAGATAGTGACGGGCTATACCATCGGGGAGTACCTGCGCAACCGCAGGCTGTACCTGGCCGGGCTGGAGGTGCTGGGGCGGGAGGCGTCCGGGGAAGGGGCGCGGAAGGGCTCTGGCGGCAGCCGCGGCGCAGAGGGGAAGGTCATCGACCTGGCATACAAGTACGGGTACGATACGCCGGAGGGCTTTACCAGGGCCTTCACGCGCTTCCATGGTCTGTCCCCCATGCAGCTGCGGGCCCGGCCCTACCGCCTGAAGGTCTTTCTTCCATTAATAGTAGAGATTTCTGTAAAAGGAGGCAACAGAATGGATTTCACGGTTGAGAAAAGGGAAGCGATGAAGATGATTGGGTTTGAGAGGACTTTTTCCTTTGAGGAGGCCTACCGGGAGATTCCAGGGTTCTGGAAGGAATTCTGTGAGAAATACTGCGGGCAGGACGCGGCCCGGGAGGCGGGGGAGGAAGCCGTCCGGCAGACCGTGGCGGAGTGCATGGTGGGAGAGTTCGGCGTCTGTGTGGAGGATGAGACGGACATGGAACATTTCCGTTATTATATCGCCGGAGCCTATCAGGGCGGCGAAGTGCCCGAGGGGATGAAGGTGTTCGAAGTCCCCGCCGGCGAGTGGGCGAAATTCAGGTGCACCGGGCCTATGCCGGAGGCGCTGCAGACGGTCAACACGCGGATCTTCAGCGAATGGCTCCCCGGGAACAAAGAGTTCGAGGCGGTATCCCATATCAACATCGAGTGGTATTCCGGCGGGGATACCCGGAGCGAAGGATATGAGAGCGCCATCTGGATACCGGTGAAGCGCCTGGGCGGCCAATCTTAAAACAATGGCTTTAAAATAATATCGAAAAACTGTTGACAACACATCCGCAAGTGGCTATAATGATAAAGCATGCGTGCGGATGTGTTTTTTGTGCAACTAAAAATGCACGGATATCCAGCCGCAGGCATGGCAGACAACAAATGCCAATTCAAGAAAGAGGTGAAACAGAATGCCAACATTTAACCAGTTAGTCAGAAAAGGACGCAAGACTTCCGTCAAGAAGTCAACGGCACCTGCCTTGCAGAAAGGGTACAATTCTCTTCACAAGAAGGTGACGGACAAGTCCGCACCCCAGAAGCGCGGCGTGTGCACCGTAGTGAAGACGCTGACCCCCAAGAAGCCCAACTCGGCTCTGAGAAAGGTGGCCAGGGTACGTCTCTCCAACGGAATCGAGGTTACGAGCTATATTCCCGGCGAAGGCCACAACCTTCAGGAGCATAGCGTTGTCCTGGTCCGCGGCGGCAGGGTGAAGGACCTGCCCGGTACGAGATACCATATCATCCGTGGTACTCTTGATACCGCAGGCGTTGCCAACAGGAAGCAGGCACGCTCTAAGTACGGCGCTAAGAGGCCCAAGGCAGCAAAGAAGTAAATAATCTTCTTAGAAGTAAGTAATCTTCTTAGAAACAGGCTGCTTGGTGAAGCGTCATCTTTGGTCCACAATAACGAAACTAAGAAAGTGTTGGAATTCTGTGTAATAGAATGGCGGGAGGCCGTCCTTTGTCTCCCGGGGTACAGATAGACAGCGCGAACACTTGGGGAAACACTTGTGAGTACCGATGATTTATTTCGTGCGGCGAGCCGCACAGGATGCGGGAGGCGGCCCATGCTCCGGCAGGGGTGGCTGCGTACTGCATTTCATTGATAAGGAGGGAAGAAACGTGCCACGTAAGGGACATATTCAGAAAAGAGATGTATTGGCAGATCCTTTATACAATAATAAGGTAGTGACCAAGCTGATCAACAACATCATGCTTGACGGCAAGAAGAGCGTCGCCCAGAAGATTGTATACGGTGCATTTGCCAAGGTAGAGGAGAAATCCGGAAAGCCCGCTTTGGAGGTATTCGAGGCGGCTATGAACAATATCATGCCCGTCCTGGAGGTAAAGGCCAGGCGTATCGGCGGCGCTACCTACCAGGTGCCCATCGAGGTGAGGGCTGAGAGGCGCCAGGCGCTGGGACTGCGGTGGCTCACCATGTTCTCCCGCAAGAGAAGCGAGAAGACCATGGAGGACAGACTGGCGAACGAGATTCTTGACGCGTCCAACAACACCGGATCCGCGGTCAAGAGGAAAGAGGATATGCACAAGATGGCGGAGGCCAACAAGGCGTTCGCGCACTACAGGTTCTAATCCGTGCATATGCTTTTGCACTGAAAATAAGTTAGGAGGAAAAAATCTTGGCTGGAAGAGAATATCCGTTAGAGAGAACCAGGAATATCGGGATCATGGCCCATATCGATGCTGGTAAGACCACATTGACAGAGCGCATCCTGTATTACACTGGCGTGAACTACAAGATAGGGGATACTCATGAAGGCACTGCCACCATGGACTGGATGGAGCAGGAGCAGGAGCGAGGCATCACTATCACTTCAGCGGCTACGACCTGCCATTGGACATTGGAGAAGGAGACCAAACCCATGCCTGGTGCCCTGGAGCACCGTATCAATATCATTGATACGCCTGGCCACGTGGACTTCACCGTGGAGGTGGAGCGTTCCCTGCGCGTGCTGGACGGCGCAGTCGGCGTTTTCTGCGCGAAGGGCGGCGTTGAGCCCCAGTCCGAAAATGTATGGCGGCAGGCTGACACTTACAATGTACCCCGTATGGCGTTCATCAATAAGATGGACATCCTGGGCGCGAACTTCTACGGCGCTGTGGAGCAGATTAAGACCAGGCTTGGCAAGAATGCCATCATGATCCAACTGCCCATCGGCAAGGAGGATGAATTCAAGGGAATCATCGATCTGTTCGAGATGAAAGCCTATATCTACAATGACGATAAGGGCGATGACATCACGGTGACGGACGACCTTGGAGACATGCAGGATGACGCTGAGCTGTACCGCTCGGAGATGATAGAGAAAATCTGTGAGCTGGACGATGAGCTGACCATGATGTATCTGGAGGGCGAGGAGCCGTCCGTAGAGGAGATGAAGAAGGCGCTGCGCAAGGCTACCTGCGAGTGTACCGCGATTCCGGTATGCTGCGGATCCGCTTACCGCAACAAGGGCGTTCAGAAGCTCCTGGATGCTGTCCTGGAGTATATGCCTGCGCCTACCGACATTCCTGCCATCAAGGGCGTTGACCTGGAGGGCAACGAGGTGGAGAGGCATTCTTCCGATGAGGAGCCTTTCTCCGCGCTTGCATTCAAGATTATGACAGATCCGTTCGTAGGAAAGCTTGCATTCTTCCGCGTATATTCCGGCACCATGAATTCCGGTTCTTACGTATTGAATGCTACCAAAGATAAAAAAGAGCGTGTGGGACGTATCCTGCAGATGCATGCCAACAAGCGCGCGGAGCTGGATAAGGTCTACTCGGGAGACATTGCCGCAGCGGTGGGCTTCAAGCTTACCACCACCGGCGACACGCTCTGCGACGAGCAGCATCCGGTCATCCTGGAGTCCATGGAGTTCCCGGAGCCTGTTATAGAGCTGGCTATCGAGCCCAAGACCAAGGCCGGTCAGGGCAAGATGGGCGAGGCGCTGGCAAAGCTGGCGGAGGAAGATCCCACGTTCCGCGCCCACACCAATGCGGAGACAGGACAGACCATCATCGCAGGTATGGGAGAGCTCCATCTGGATATCATTGTGGACAGATTGCTGCGTGAGTTCAAGGTAGAGGCCAATGTAGGCGCTCCTCAGGTTGCCTACAAGGAAGCATTCACCAAGGCTGTGGAAGTGGATTCCAAGTATGCGAAGCAGTCCGGCGGCCGCGGTCAGTACGGTCATTGTAAGGTGAAGTTCGAGCCCATGGAGGCGAACTGCGTGAAGTTCGAATTCGACCCCAAGGCCAATATCCTGATCAACGATCCCCCGACGCTGCTGTTCGAGAGCACCGTGGTGGGCGGCTCCATTCCTAAGGAGTATATCCCGGCGGTAGGCGAGGGCATCCAGGAGGCGGCTCAGGCCGGTATCTTGGGCGGATTCCCCGTGCTGGGCGTGCATGCCAATGTGTATGACGGCTCCTACCATGAGGTGGACTCCTCCGAGATGGCGTTCCACATCGCCGGATCCATGGCGTTCAAGGAGGCCATGCAGAAGGCAAGCCCCGTGCTGCTTGAGCCCATCATGAAGGTGGAAGTCACCATGCCGGAAGAGTATATGGGCGATGTCATCGGCGATTTGAACTCCCGCCGTGGACGTGTAGAGGGAATGGATGACATCGGCGGAGGCAAGATAGTAAAGGCTTACGTGCCCCTGGCCGAGATGTTCGGTTACGCCACAGACCTGCGTTCCAGGACTCAGGGCCGCGGAAACTACTCCATGTTCTTCGAGAAATACGAGCAGGTGCCCAAGAACGTACAGGAGAAGGTTCTGGCTGCGAAGGGGAAATGACCCTGAAAAATATTTTTGTAAAATATGCCAGTAATCTTTAAAAATAGCTTGAAAAACCTCTGGTTATTTACTATAATAGGAAACAGGTTCATTTTCCTATTATCCAAGAGATATAATCAGAGATAGCCGAGAGAAGAGCGCCGAGTGTGCGGAATGCGCTTCGGCGAGTAGGAAAAGAAAAAGTTTCATTAATTGAAGGAGGACTTTAATAATGGCAAAAGCTAAATTTGAAAGAACTAAGCCCCATTGTAACATTGGCACCATTGGCCACGTTGACCATGGTAAGACCACTCTGACCGCCGCTATCACCAAGACCCTGAACGTCAGGCTTGGCACCGGCGAAGCCGTTGCATTCGACATGATCGACAAGGCTCCCGAAGAGAGAGAGCGTGGGATCACCATCTCTACCGCACACGTAGAGTATGAGACCGAGAAGAGGCACTATGCACACGTTGACTGCCCGGGCCATGCCGACTATGTAAAGAACATGATTACCGGTGCTGCCCAGATGGACGGCGCTATCCTGGTGGTAGCTGCTACAGACGGCGTTATGGCTCAGACCAAGGAGCACATCCTGCTGTCCCGTCAGGTAGGCGTTCCCTATATCGTAGTGTTCATGAACAAGTGCGACATGGTTGACGATCCTGAGCTTCTGGAGCTGGTTGAGATGGAAATCACCGAGCAGCTGGAAGAGTACGAGTTCACAGACTGCCCTATCATCCAGGGTTCCGCTCTGAAGGCCCTTGAAGATCCCAACTGCGAGTGGGGGGACAAGATTCTTGAGCTGATGAACACTGTGGACGAGTATATCCCCGATCCTCAGCGTGACACAGACAAGCCTTTCCTGATGCCTGTAGAGGACGTGTTCACTATCACCGGACGTGGTACTGTTGCTACCGGCCGTGTGGAGCGTGGTACTCTGAAGCTCAACGAGGAAGTTGAAATCGTTGGTATCAAGGAAGAGACCAGGAAGACCGTCGTAACAGGTATCGAGATGTTCCGCAAGATGCTGGATCAGGCTCAGGCCGGCGACAACATCGGCGCTCTGCTCCGCGGCGTTCAGAGAACTGAAATCGAAAGAGGACAGGTTCTGTCCAAGCCCGGCAGCGTTACCTGCCACAGAAAGTTCACCGCTCAGGTGTACGTTCTGACCAAGGACGAGGGTGGCCGTCATACGCCTTTCTTCAACAACTATCGTCCTCAGTTCTACTTCAGGACAACCGACGTTACCGGGGTCTGCAACCTGCCTGAGGGCACAGAGATGTGCATGCCTGGCGACAACGTTGAGATGACCATCGAGCTGATTCATCCCATCGCTATGGAGCAGGGTCTTACGTTTGCTATCCGTGAGGGTGGTAGAACTGTTGGTTCTGGTCGTGTGGCTACTATCATCGAGTAATTTTTGTAGAGCCAAATAGTAAAAATAGGCACCGCAATCCTTTGAGAAGTCAAGGGGTTGCGGTTTCTTGATGTCTAAAAATATTAGCGAACAAAAGGAAAAGCCGTTCCATGAGATTATTTTGCAAATCGGTAATAAAGACAATATGGGAGCAAAGACAGAGGATGGACAGCTTGCGGCAAAAATACTTGATAATTATATGCAGGACTTCCAACAGCGCAATCTGACCGGGGAATATAAGAAGTTAGAGCCGGATTGCCGGAAGGGAGTGCGGGCGCAGTTGGATCGAATGAAAGAACTCTGCAAAGAGCGAAATAGTCTGCATGAGAAGCAGAATGACTTGAAATGGCAGAAATGGAAGATTGAGAAGTCGTTAGAACGGTAAGAAATGTGTGGCGTGGCGGTTGCTATGCCCTGTATTTTTGTGGTAAATAGAAATAGGAAGTGGTATAATCAAATAGGAAAAGGATTTTTTCAAGGATGTATTGGCGAAGATTAAGTAAAAGCCGTTAAGAAATTGACAATAATGGGACATACTTTGACTGGAGAGTGAAAGACCATAGATTTTTCAATCGACAAATTTGTGCTGGCGCCTAAATTTGCGGGCTGTCGGCGGCATGGGGGATTAGTATGACAATCGAAGAAATTGTACACGGCGAATCAAAAAATGTTGAGTTTAAGGTAAGTTTACCAAAGGATTCTGCAAAATATACGAAAACCATTATAGCCTTTGCAAATACACAGGGTGGTCAATTGGTGATAGGAGTAGATGATAAGACACGCAGCGTTACAGGTGTGGATGACGATTCCGCGTTTCAAATTATGGACAGCATTGCCAATGCTGTTGCAGACTCCTGTACCCCGCAGATTGTCCCGAATATTGAATTACAGACGATTGACAGGAAAACGGTTATTGTTATTACAGTTGCGCCGGGACCGAACAGACCCTATTATTTGAAATCAAAAGGAAAAGAAAACGGAACGTATATTCGGATTGCAGGTACTTCCAGACCGGCGGATCGTGAAAAAATAAAGGAACTGGAAATGGAAGGAGCACATATTTCCTGGGATGAATTGACTTGCATCGGTTATGAAGCAACTGAAACGGAAATAACGAAGCTTTGCAGTGATATTATGAAATATCGGGAGAAGGTGGGTCTGCCTGAACGCAATGTGACAGATATTCAACTGTTGAATTGGAAACTTTTGAAAAAGACGGATACATCCCTGCTTGCATCAAATGCCTATGTTTTGCTTGTGTCTGATTATTTTCTGTTTTCAAAAACCCAATGTGCGGTGTTTAAGGGAACAGAAAGAACCGTTTTTCTTGATAAGCGGGAATTTACAGGACCTGTCTATGAACAGATTGAGGAGGCAACGGCATTTGTCTTGCGCAATATCCGCTTGGGGGCAAGGATTGAGGGATTGGTCAGGAAAGAGGCTTATGAACTTCCGGTAGAGGCCATTCGTGAAATGATTGTCAATGCACACTGTCATCGCAATCTGGCAGATGCCTCCTGCGTACAGGTAGCAGTGTATGATGACCGTTTGGAGGTCACATCGCCCGGGGGACTTTATAATGGGCTTACTTACGAGGAAATTATGAGTGGGCATTCAAAACTCAGGAATAAGGGGATTGCCCATATTTTTAATCAAATGGGGTTTATTGAAGCCTGGGGAACAGGAATACGGAGAATAAAGCAGGCAGCAAAACAGTATGAACTTCCAAACCCGGAAATCCAGGTTTTTGACGATATGTTCCGGGTAAATCTTTATCGCAGACCATTTTCGGAAATAGCAGATGATAGTGGCATCGGAGAAGCATCGGAGAAGCATCGGAGAAGCATCGGAGAAGCATCGGAGAAACATCGGAGAAGCATCGGAGAAGATTTCAATGAGACACAAAGGAAGATTCTGGAGCTTTTGTCTGTGGATGCAAAACTTTCCGCTGCAAAGCTGGCACAGCAGGTTGGCGTATCAGGCAGAAATGTTGAAGTAAATATCAAAAAGCTGAAAGAGCGCGGAATATTGGTTCGTTGTGGTTCTCCGAAAAGCGGGTATTGGAAAATAACAGAGAAAAAATCGTTGGATTGAGGTAACAGAATGGATTCAGAAAAAGTGATACAGGATTTGAACCAGCGTTTTGCGAAGCCCTTACCGGAATTTTATAAACGCAGAATTATATTCTGGTGCGATGAAGAACGGGAATTTGAAGGTTAGTTGGATGAGATTGTCCTGCGGGATGCGAAGTTGATTGCGCTTACAGGGACAAATTATGTTGCCGTGAAGAAATTGCTGGGAATGGAAGATGCCACGGGTAATTATGTGGTTTATTGTCCTTTGTCACATGAGAAACCGGAGGATGACTGGCTTTTGGAAATCAGGCTGTACAGCGAGGAGTATCGGGCTGATTTGATTTCAAACTGCATCAGGCATATTGTTATGAGCATGAAAGGTTTAAAATGTATTATAATATATCAGAATAGACGATATAAATAATAGTATGGTATAAGTATTGAAAAATCAACATAGATATGCAAGAAAGTGTTTGACGGGTCAATGCCCGAATGCTATAATTTTAATGTTGCATATTATTTTGCCGAGGATATTTTGTAGTGAGGATTATAAAGGAGGATATCATATGGCTAACGTAGGAAGAAAGCTTGGTGTAAACATCAGTACGTGTATGCTGGAAGCTAACATTAGTCTTGATAGCTTTGCCAAACATTTGGGATATTCAATTAAAGATGTGTGGAATGTTATCGAAGGAAAGGTTATAATTCCACCAGTTGAATTAGATAAGATGGCATGTCTTCTTAAAACAACAAAGAGTGAATTGATTAATCATGAACCGGATAGTTTTGTGCCGGATTTGCAGTATATGAAAGAGTTTAGCAATCCTGATAATTTGGATAGAATATTGGATTTGATGGATGAATATGTGGAACTTAGAGAAGTTGTATAAAAAGGAAAGCTGTACGAAAGTACAGCTTTTTTGAGGTGGCAAATGGATTGGGAAAAGATAAAAGAACAAATTCCAACAGTAATAGAAAAAGTTAGAGGACTTTGTATATATTAATACTGCAAAGACTGTTGCTGAACAGGTTTTTGCGGCTGCTCATGAGTTGGGACATGTATGGGGGCTGCCCAAGTATGGAAACTAGCTGGAGAACAAGGCGAACTAGAGAGTAAGATAGAAGAGCGAATAATTAATAGATTTGCAGCGGAATTATTAATGCCAGCAAAACAATTTAGGAAAACCTTTTGGGTGCATATGGAAAAATTGGGTCTTGACCCTAGCAAGCTTAGACTTCCGGATTTGATCCGTGTTATGGTGTTACAATTTGTGAATGCTTTTTCTTTATTGATTCTAGTACCGTTTACTCTTGGTTTTGCTTTAATAAGGGCAAAAACAAGGGTAACCAAATTTACATTATTAAAATCCGGAGGTGGAAAATGCAAGATATAATAAGTCAGTGGAATAGGGCTGCGGCAAAATATACGGAAGATCAAGAATGTTCAGAATTTGTAGAAAGCAATAAAAGAATAGTAAAAGCCAGATTTGAATATTTTAGTGGAGAGAAAGTATTAGACCTTGGCTGTGGCTATGGAGTTTATGCAGATTATTTTAGAAGCATAGGGGGTGATGTAATAGGAGTTGATGGTTCTGAAAAGATGATTGAAATAGCTCGAAAACGGTATCCTGACATTGATTTCTCCATTATGGATATCACAGCTCCGTTTACTTTTGAAAAAGACCAATTTGATGTGGTATTTTCAAATCAAGTATTCATGGATATCGAAAATATCGATTTTGTATTTTCGGAATGTAGAAGGATACTTAAAACAGGGGGAATATTGTATTATTCAATTGTCCATCCTGCATTTTATGATTGTTATTGGCTTAAAGATTCTAATGGCTACAGGTATGCGAAAGCGATGGATAAATATATTAAAACCTATCAATTTAAAAATGAATTTTGGGGTGAAACAGAGCACTTTCATCGCCCGTTATCTTATTACTTAAATGTTGCGGCAAAAAACGGATTTGTACTAAAACAAACTTGTGAACCAATCTCATATGACGGAATAAGTAAAAATAGTGATTTGCCACTTTTTTTCTTTGCTGAATATATAAAAGCAAATGTATAATTTTTATGATTACACTCTTGTGTCAGCTCAATAAATTCCATTTGCATATGGATAGAGTGTTTATCTGATTTTCTCTTAGCTGCATAAAAGACATGGTGCTAACACCATGTAATAAGGGTGGATAAGGAGAAAATTATTTTGGTGTCAAAACGATGCCAAGAAATCATGCAAATAAAATGAAGGGGCAGAAATGGAAGATTGAAAAGTCGTTAGAACGATAAGAAATATATGGCATGGCGGTTGCTGTGCCATATATTTTTGTAGTAAATAGAGTGCAGAAGTGGTATAATCAATTTTATAAATTTGATGCGAGAGATTAATGTGGGTAGGAGATTGAATGAAAGTATTATGTATATCAGCGTCAAATATTTTGCATAGCAAAGAAAATAGTACTTCGCAAATTCTATGTTCTAAAATTTCTGAAATTTTAGGAGAAAAGGAAATAGTGTGTGAAATAGTGGATTTAAGAGACTACCTTTTGCAACCGTGTATTGGTTGTGGAAAATGTTTTGAAAGTAAAAGATGCTGTAATGATACTGATTTTAATACAATTTATGAAAAAGATATAGAATCAGATGCTCTTTTCTTTGTATCGCCACATTATGCTCCAATACCTGCAAAACTAAGTATGATACTGGAAAAAATGGAGGAAATTACTTTTTTACATTGGTGGAAAGATAATGAGTATAAATCTGAAGTATATGGAGTACCGGTGGGGATTATTTCACATGGTGGTGCTTCTGATTGGGCATTAAAGAGTTATAAAGCAATGGTAAATGATACAATAGCAAATGCTTTAGATACTATTCAAGGTAAGGTTGTTCCATACAATTCTGAATGGAATACAGGAATATCACTTCCAGTACAAAAGGTATTGGAAGAAGATGAGATTTTTCCAATACAAGAATATGATTGGAATTTGCTTACAAAAAAATTAAGAGATTATATTGAACTTGTTTTAGGAACTGTCGGAAAATAACTGCTACAACTTCTGTAGGAAAAAGCCCTGAAACACAAGGAAAACGGCTTTCAACTCGTAGCAGTTATTTGTAGACAATTCCTTACAGGAAATATCTGATTTATTTTGTAAATAGCAAAATCGGGTGTGTTTAAGGAAATTTTCATAGTGTAGTGATGGTAACGAAAAATTGTTCATCCTTATTGATTATTTATACATGGTGCTAGTACCATGTGTTAAGGGTAAATAAGGAAATGTGTTACGCAATATACGTTTTGAAAGCCTTATTTTGGAAAAACTTTCAAATAAAAATGGACGCAGGATATATTCTATTCTTTTATCATCAAAACGGCTTTTATTGCGTAACATTTCAAAAATCGTTTGCTAAATTGACGGGATTTGCCATAATAATTGCGTGGCAACACTAATAGTTAATAATAGCAAAGGACACGCCGAGAAGTCGTTGGAGCTATAAGAAATATGGGGCGTGGCGGTTGCTATGCCCTATATTTTTGTGGTAAATGGAGAGAGAAAATAATATAACCAAATTTACAAATTTGAGATGAAAAATGGATTGAAGAAGTGGAAAGTATGAATGATATTGTTAGGAGAGTTAAGGAAGCCATATTAAAAAGTAATTTACAGTTTTCATCGAAACCGATTTTAATAGGTGGACAAGCTATGGAGTATTATGGGATACGAAAATCGGGAAAAGATATTGATTTTGTTATAACAGATAAAGATTATCAGAGACTGGCAGAAAAATATCCTGAGAAACGAAAGGACTTATATGGCGATTTAGGTGTGGCAGTTGATGAATTTGAAATTTGGAGAAGTATTGCTCATCTTGATTATGACTTTTTTAGGAAAGAAGCTGTTGACGAAGGAGATATCTTCGTAATATCAATTGATAGACTTTTGTGGACAAGAGTGTGTGCTATGGACGTTGAAAAGTATTTGAATGATTTGAAATTAATGAAAGAGTATTATTATAAAAAATATACAAACCAGCAATATCATAAGGAAGCCTTGTTACATGAAAATTCATATAAAAAAATGAATGGTGTTGTATTCAGTGGAAAGTATGAAGATGATTAAGGTGTTTGCTGAAAAGTTATAGCCATTTGTATAGGGATTAGAGTGTTTATCAAGTTTTTCCTTAGTAATATAAAAGACATGGTGCTAGAATCATGTAATGAAAGTATGCCATGCAAAAACAACGATTTTATGCTGTTTTCAGCAATAAAAAGCATAGAAAATATAACAAAAAAGCTATTCAAATACCGTGAGGGTGGACGTGGGCGTGGCGGTTGCTATGCCCCACATTTTATGATGTAAAATAGAGGGTAAGAGTGATATAATTAAAACAAAAAGAATATAGGCAAATCGGTAATTGGAGGTGAATTTCTTTTGAAACAGTTTTTAAAAAGACATAGTTTTCTCATATACATAATTACAAGTTTTCTAATTTATGTATTTTCCAACGGGGAATGGAATATTCCGATTTTTGCATGGGTTTACCCTATTCTGTTTCTTGGCATGGGTTATTTCGATAAAACACGAAAAGCGTATTCTGCAATAATTCTTTGCTATGCCCTTGGATTTGTGATTCAGTTTTGGAAAGTAATTGGAATGGATATAAAAATATGCATTATTGTAGGCATTTTATTAGCGCTTTTAAAAGCTTTGCCGTATTTCTATTGGTTAAAATCCAAAATGAGATTTCAGGATACGATTATTGCTGCAAGTATCATGGTGTTAATAGAATATATTATTTATTTAATCTATCCGATTTTAGGCGGTTTGTCTGATGCTTATACACAATTTCAAAATCTGTACCTGCTGCAAATCGTGACAATAACCGGGATTTACGGGATTACTTTTATCATGTATTGGACTGCGGCAATGGTAATATGGATTTGGAATAACAGGAGCAATCAAAAGGTATTAAGAAAGTATGTTACGGTATTTGCTTTGGTCATTGGGCTGATATTTATTTATGGTATTGTCATGTATCATTTTGTAGGAAATCCAAAAGAAAGTGCTAGAATAGCCGGTGTGACAGTACCGGTTTCTCATCTTTTGAATGATGATGAAGATGTATATGCCACATTTTATACAGATACCTTTACTGATGAAAATGTGACAAACACGCAGGATAAACTGGCATCTGTGACAGATGAACTTTTCATCAAAACAAAGCAGGAGGCAGAAGCCGGCGCAAAGATTGTTTTCTGGTCTGAATTAAATGGAGCAGCTCTTAAGCAGGATGAAGCGGCGCTTTTACAGAGAGCGTCAACTACTGCAAAAGAAGAAGGAATTTATCTGATTGTTTCGCTCTTAGTGAAAACGCCTTATGAAAGCTTAAAGGAAAATAAAACAGTTGCATTTAATCCGCAAGGGGAGCAGGTTGCAGAATATTTTAAGTATGGGCGTTCTATTGGAGAACTGTGTCAAAAAGGCGATGGAGAACTGCAAAGCTTCGATACGGAATATGGAAAACTCGCAACGTTCATATGCTCTGATATGGCTTTTGCATCAAAGATACAGCAGGCAGGAAAAAGCAATGTGGATATTTTGCTGGTTCCGGCTTCTGACTGGAGGGAAATGACGTTACTTGCCACAAAAACTGCTATTGTACGTACCGTTGAAAATGGAAGCAATATCATCAGGCATACAAACAAAGGAATGTCGATCGTGGCTGACAACAGGGGGAATATACTTGCACAGACAAATTATTTTCAATCAGATACAAAAACTTTAGCTGCACAGGTCATCACAAATGGACGTTTTACCTTATATTCGCATGTGGGTAATATATTTGTATATCTATGTGGCATATATGTATTAGGAAGTTTCATAATTCCAAAATGTCTAAATAGAAGCCGATAAGCAAATTTGAGCTTCAGAAAGGACTTATATGCTAAAATTAAAATATTTATACGAAAACTACGACCTTGCAAAATTTGCATTGAAAAATTGGGAATACGATACAGAGACTCTTGATGATTGCTTGCAACATTTTAGAATTTCATCAAATGCAATCTATCCTTTCTTATGGCATGGGAATATGCGCTTTCTGCGTTTATCTCCTGTGTCGGAGAAAATAGAAAACAATCTAAAAGGCGAACTAGAATTTTTGTGCTATCTGCAAAGCAGGAGTTATCCTTCCGTAATTCCGGTTGCATCCAATTCAGGCGAACTTGTTGTTACACTTGATTCAATTTGGGGGGAATATTATGCAAGTGTCTTCGAAGGGGCTGACGGAAATTCCATAGAAGATACCGACTGTAATGATCATATTGTGTATGCGTATGGAAAGGCTCTTGGACAGCTTCATATCCTATCCGCTGAATATACTCCGAAAATCAGAAAATGGACATATCGTGATGTCCTGCTATGGAGTGGGAAAACGCTTGAAAAATACCATGCCCCCAATAAAATGCTGGTTGAGTTGGAGGGAGTTCAGCAAGCGCTGGACATGCTTCCTCAGACAAATGATTCTTTTGGATTGGTTCATTTCGATTTCGAGCCGGATAATGTATTTTGGGATGAAACCAGGCAATGTTGCACAGTAATTGACTTTGAAGATAGTATGTATCATCTCTTTCTGCTTGATTTGGAACAGGCTCTGGATGCATTGCTGGAGAATATTCCGGCAGACAGGCAAATGATCGCAAAAACTACTTTCCTGCGAGGGTATCAAAGTGTAAAAATGTTAGAGCCAGATTATGCTGAAAAATTAAAACTGATGCGAAGATTCTGCAATTTATATTCGTATGCCAGATTAATTCGCTGCATTGGCGAAGAATATCCTAATGAATCAGATTGGATGGTTAAGCTGCGAGAGAAACTGCATAGGAAAATTGTATTTTTGGAAAATAGTGTAACGGACGTTTGGAGCGTCATTTAGGCAGGGAACTGGTACAGTCAATAGTGGAACAGTCAAAGGCATTAGAACAGGCAGAAAAAGCAAGAGATTTAAAAGGACAGAAACAGCAGATAGAGAGGGCGTTGGAGAGATAAGGAGCGTAGGACATGGCGACTGCTATGTCCTACATCTTTGCCAATAAAACTTGGAAAAAAGTATTGACAAGAAAACTTGGCAGTGCTATTATAAAGATGTGCCAAGAAAACTTGGTAATTCTAATAGGAGGTTTTTATATGAACAAGGAAGAGATATTGGAGAAAAGCAGAGCGGAGAATAGGAATAAGGACATCTTTGAGAGAGAGGTTTTGAAGCAGGCAAGTACAAGTGCAGTCATAGTAATGATGGTTCTTGCAACAATCTTTTTTGTCGTGCAGATATTTGTCGGCGGTGGTACAAATTGGGGCATTTGGGCACTTGTTTTCAGCCCAAATATGACAACATTTTGGGTGAAATATATAAAACTGCGTCATAAGCATGAACTTGTGATGGCAATCGCTTATACGATATTTGTATCTGCATGCTCTATAGGGCATATATATGATTTGATTGTGTCATCTACTATCTTATAAGGCGGTGATGATTTGGAAGATAAGCTTATATTAAAAAATCATCTCAAAGAAGTACGAGCAGAGCGGAAGTTATCGCAAAGTCAACTGGCAGAAATGGTTGGTGTATCTCGTAACACGATTAGCTCTATTGAAACAGGACAGTTTAACCCAACGGCTAAATTGGCACTGGTACTATGTATCGCATTAGATAAAAAGTTTGAAGAACTATTCTATTTTTAGGAAAGGGTGGGTTTCCAGACCGCAGAAAACGACAAAAAACGCTGGGTTGGTGGCAGGCCAACCCAGCGTTCAGAGAGACTGCGGCTTATTATGGACCATTTATGAGTTTTTCCTCTGATGCATCGAAAGGCCAATATATAACAGGAACCATCCAATACAATGAACTAAGAGAATAAAAATATCTTTTACTGCTGCTGTCCCGCTGCCTGTTGATACGTCCATAATACCCTCGAATGTTGCCTGCGAAGGGACAAGGTAGCAAACTGCCAAAAGAAGCGGCTGACTTATTCCCACAAGAAAGCTCAGGATTGGTACGGCCATAAATAGCAGCATAACGATTTTGATATAAACCACGCCGACCATCAGCCCATTGGAAGCTCTGCCGATGAATAAGCCTGTCAATGCTGCCACAAATGCGGAAAGCACAATGAGCACCAGCATGAGAGCCGCATTTTGCAGAGAAAGCCGGAAGCAGATACAAACCGTGATAATAGAGGATAGACACCCGCAGATAAATCCGACAAAGAGCTTTTGCATGATATATTGGCTGCGGGTCATTGGCAAAATCTCATTGATAAACGCAACGCCGTCCTCCTTTTCAGAGATCATGTTCATTGCGTTAAAGGTGCATCCCATAAACATAGCGACAATCAATGTAACAGCAATGAACATATCCTGAAATCCAGCCATCACATCGGGACGCTCTAAAATGTGAACCTCCGTCTGCCCGGCCGCATTTCGCTGTTCGTACAGGTCAGGGAGCGTGTCAGCGGTTTGGCGAAATATATCCAACTCATCGCCGGAAAGAATTGTTTTGATGCTGCTTCCATCAGCTTCCACACCAATTAGATTTGTAGATGGCTCTTTTATTGCGTCTGTCAGCTCTTCCACCGTCGGATAAGCTGTCACCGGGCCGTAGCGTTCCAGCCATGTAACGGTTTGTGTCGGCAGATCGCCTTTCAGAACCCCAAAATGCAACTCGCCCAGCGTAGAAAAGTCGATTGCACCGACAAAATTTAAAGCTACCGCAACGACAATGGGTAAAAGAAAGGTCATCAGGCAGAACTTGTCATGCAATACGCTTTTCAGTTGGTAACGTAAACCTTTCATATTCAGCCCTCCTTTTCCATTTCCCTGCGGAACACGCGCTGTACCCCTGCGAATAATACAGCGATTGCAGCCAGACACCCCAAATAATAGGCAGGGCTATTCGAGGAAGTTCCAAAGTAAGCGTTTTTCAGGCCCATATAGATATGATAAAATGGATGGAAATAAATCCAATCCAGCTTTACCGCCGTATTTGCAGCCAAGAACACAGGAGTTGCAACAAAAATGGCAATCAGAAGATAGGCCAATGTAAACTGTCGGAAGTCCTTTAGAAGCAGGGCGCAAATCAGACCGGTCAAGGCCATGATCAAGGACAGAAGCGCCGTTTGAAGCAGCACAGCAGGCAATATGGATGCGGTATCCAAAACTCCAACATTCAGCACGGTGAGCAGTACCGCAAAGACCAGATCGGACAGCAGAAAGACTGCCAGCTTGGACAGGATAAACAGATTTTTTTGCAAAGGTAAAATGGCATGGACACGGATAACGCCCATTCCTTTTTCCTTGAACAACACAGCGGCAATTCCTAAAAACCCCACAGCGGCAATCTCAAAAAACAGCAGTTCACAGGTGATCTCTTTCCTTGCCTTTTGCTCCGGCGTATTGGAGCCGATCAACTTGGCGCTGTAATGCCCTGACGGCTGTAGGAGAGAAAGCGCATAGTCGGCCCGGTGGCGGTCAGCCTTTTCTGTTCCCTCATAGAATACAAGCTGTGGCTCTCCGGCGCTGGCATCAATGCCGACACCGTTGGTATCATCGAGTAAAACTGCGTCCAGCGTTTCTTTCGATGAAACGCGCTGAACCAGCGTGGAAACCGTTGTCTGTGCTCCTGCCGGGTCATACAGGTACACGTTGTATAGACTGGCATCCATGAATTTGATATATCCAAAGTTCACATACAGAGTGTAAAGAACCAAAAAGCCCAAAGACATGGGGAAGAATTTCCCGGAAACCATCATTCGGCAATCCTTTTTGAGCAGGGAATAAAGACTTTTCCACATCAAGACAGCCCCCTTCCCGTATATTGGATAAACATATCCTCCAATGTTGACTCCTGTGAATGGATACTGATGATCTCGTCATGCGCAAAAGGAATACCTGCTTCTAATTCCGGGGCCTCAATCGTCTTTTCTTCCCGCCTCCCCTGATACAAATAGTCGATTACAACGCGGTGATTGCTGCCTCGCTCTTTCAGGTTTTTCGGAGTGTCCAGTGCCTTGATCTCGCCGTCCGCGATAAACGCCACCCGATCACAGAGCAGGTCGGCATCCAGCATATTGTGGGTAGTCAAAAATACCGTCGTCCCTTTTTTACGTTCTTCCTCAATGATCTTACGGAACAGGACAGCGCCGGAGGGGTCAAGCCCGCTGGTCGGTTCGTCCAGAAACAGCAACCTGGGATTGCTGATCAGTGCCCGCGCCATGCTTGCCCTCTGCCGCATACCCTTTGAGTAGGACGAAACCGGCTTTTTAAAAAAGTCCGGCTTAAATTCCAATTCCTCCAAAACTTCCTCAATGCTGCGTATTTGTTCTTTCGGATAGAACGAAGAAAAATATTTAAGATTGTCAACGGCGCTCAAATTAGCATACAGATAGGGAAACTCAAATAAGACGCCAATCTTTTGAAAAAACTCCTGCCTCCGTGCCGCAGAAATATCCTGCCCGAACAGCGACACCTTGCCGCCGTGTCCTTTCAAAATCCCGGTCAGGATTTTTTGGGTCGTTGATTTCCCGGAGCCGTTCGGCCCCAGAAAGCCGAAGATTTCTCCATCTTTCACAGTGAAGTTCAGGCCGTGCAGCGCCTTTTTGTCTTTGCCGTAGGAGAAAGTCAAATCCTTTACTTCAATCATTCATCATCACCCCATTTCCCGTGCTGCTCCTTTTTCTTTTCCTGCTCCCGCTTGCTCCACCACTTCATAAACTTAATTTTGAACGGGATAGAGATTGCCAGCACTGCCACGATCACCAGCCACCAGTACCATTCCAAACCTAAAAGCGTCATAAAATTACCTCCTTTGTCTGTGAGGGCTGACTGCCCTCTTGTTGAGGTAAACTTATGAAAATGCGGTGAAATCGGTGTGAGCCCGGTGTGAAATTGGCGTGAAATCTTCAAAATATACTGCACACGGGCACCCAGAGGAAGAATGTCAGCAAAAGCTGACGGGTGCCCGGCGCGCGAGTAGTGGAGAAGGTCGTTCCCCTACTCGATTAGAAAGCACAGCCTAACTGACAGATGGAATAGAAAAATAAAACTCCACGCCATCGGAACGGTTTTTTACGCCGAAGTCCAACTCCTGCATGGACAGAATCTGTGCGACGATGGCAAGCCCCAGCCCGGAACCGCTGTATTTGGAATTGCTGTCCCGGTAGAACTTCGTCCAGAGCTTTGGCAAGTTCTCCTGCGGTATTTGAGGGCCTTGATTGTAGATGGAAAAATGTAGTGCGCCCTGCTGTTCCCGCAGGGATAGTTTTAAGACACCTCCCGGCTGGACATTTTTCTTTGCGTTGACAATCAGGTTATCTAAAACTTGTTCCATGCGGGCCTTATCCGTATCCACATATACCTTGTGTTCGGGCAGCTCATATTGCAATGTAAAATTGGCGTCCGGAACGTCGATCAACAGCCGCCCGGCAACAGTTTCAAGAAATTCCACAAAATCGAATCGTTCCGGGGTAAGCCGGGTAGCGCCGGTTTCCAACGCGGATAAATCTAATAGCGTTGTGATCAGCCCGCTCATTCGTTCCGTTTCGGTGATGATGATTTCCGAATACTTCTGTTTTTTGTCCTCGTCGGTTTCGTCCTGCAAGCCCTCGGCGTAGGCGCGGATCACGCCCAGCGGAGTTTTCATTTCATGGGAAAGCTGGTCTACCAACTCTTTGCGCTCGGCCAGCAGCCGCCGTTCCTGCTCCACATCTTTTTCAAGCCGTGTATTTGCCGCTTCCAGTCTGGCAAGGGCCTGTTGAAGATTACCAGCCATCGTATTGAGGCTTACAGTCAGTTCTCCGAATTCATCATTGGTCGTAATGGCGCATGGAGCGGAAAAGTCCAGTTCTGCCATCTTCCGGGCTGTTTGATTGAGTTTTGAGATGGGTTTTGAAATAAAGTGCCCCATTAAAAAATCGACAACAAGGACAAGGGCAATAACAAAGGCGAACCAAAGGGCAAGTGAAATATCAGGCTCGATTTCCAGCTTGGTCGAAAGGATGTATGAAAGGATGAGCAGAATACCAGCTAATTTAGAAACCATCAATATCTTTTTACGGACGGTACGGAACGTAAAATTATCCTGTATTTTCATACTGTTACCTCGAATTTATAGCCGGAGCGAATGAGAGTGACGATATGTTTTCCCTCGTCGCCTAATTTCTGCCGCAGGGTTTTGATATGAGTGTCTACCGTCCGGGTAGTTCCCTCAAAGTCATAGCCCCAAATCCTGTTCAGCAGTTGGTCACGAGTGAAAATCTGTCCGGGATTTACCATGAAGAAATACAACAGTTCGTATTCCTTATGGGTGAGCGTGATTTCCTGCCCGTCTATAAATACTTTGTGAGAGGACGGCACTACTGTTATTTTCCCGAAGCTCAATGCGTCCAAAGGAACGGAGGAGGAACGGCGAAGCAGGGCGTTTGCCTTTGCAAGCAGCACCCTGGGGCTGAAAGGTTTTGTCATGTAGTCATCGGCCCCATACTCATAGCCTTTTAGTTTATCGTCCTCGCCGCCCTTGGCGGTCAGCATGATAATGGGCATGTTACTCATTTCCCGCGCCATTCTGCAGACGGAAAAGCCGTCCAGATGGGGCATCATTACGTCCAGTATCATTAAATCCATCGGATTATTTTTCAATATCATTAAAGCATCCACGCCATCGTCAGCGGTGAAGCAGGTATGTCCGCCCCGCTGCATATATGCGGCAATGATGTCCTGCATATTCTTTTCATCTTCAACAATCAAAATATTCGCCATAGAAAATCACTCCTTTCCATCGTCAGTGCTTTTATAGCGTCTGTCAGCCGGCTTTTTCGCGTCCTTTGGCACAAGCCAGATTGTCGCCAGCTTCTTTCAAAGTCATATATTCCATGCTGCACCTCCAACATACACAGTATAATTCCGATGCTCGAACAATGCAAGCGGCAAATTGTTCAGAATAGCCCTATATTTTGTAGTGGTAAACGGAGAATAAAAGTGGTATAATCAAATCTAAAAATTGCAGGAGGTGTGATTTGATTCCCAAAATGATTTTGACCGATTTGGACGGGACTTGATGCGTATGGAAACTGTCACCTATAATTGGAGAGAAAGAGAAGATGAATTACAGAATAGAGGCGATTATTGAACTGCTGAATGAGGACTGTATCGTGGCACGAAATTATCCTTTGATTCCGTATAAATATACCCTTGTAAATCGTCTCAGGTCCATTGGATGCCTGACGAAATCGGACTGCCTGGAGCTGTCCGCTGAGGCTCTCGTATCTGCCGGTTTGCCTGATGCAGAATTGGCAGACCTTTTCAAGAGATTTTTGGTCATGTATGATGTGAAGCCGCAGAAATTGAAGGAAATAGACACTCTTTGCGAAACGCCGGAAGAAAAGAAAGCGTTTCGGGAATTGTATCAGTTGCCTGGCGTAAAGCATAAAAGAGCGTTCCTTTACTATAAGGCAGGCTATCGGTCGCTGCAGGCCATAGCATCTTCTTCGCCGGAAGAGATCATATCGAAGACAGAGGAAACGATTCAGAAGGAAAGGCTGGAGCTGAAGGTTCCGCTGATGAAAGAGGTCAGGACGCATATCGCTGTAGCGAGGGCTTTTACACACTATTATGCGGATTGAAAATGTATGCCGCCCGGGAGAGGATGGCTGCTAGGGGATATATAGAAGGGGAAAAGAAACGGGCACCCCGCATGAATAAAACCGTAAGATGGGAACCCGTTTCTTGATAAAATGATTGTATCAGGAAAATGTGTTGGCAGCGGTATCAATGATAACCCATTCTCCATTTCGCAGTTCATATGATACCGCATCCAGCACAGGCTGTCCCTGTGGGCTTTGGCCATTCGGCTCCTGGCTTTCAGGGCTTTCCAGATATTCCTCCAGACAAATCCCGCGCTCATGGATTTCTGCCGCTGCTTCTTTCCCCACATAGCGGTAGTGCCATACCTCTTCGGCCACATTGGTGATGTGCGTCTTATTGCCGGGGTAGCGGAAGATAAAGCCGTATTTGTAGCTGTTCTCCTGGAGCCAGAGGTAAATGTCGTAAGTAGCCCCGTTGATGTCCACGGCAAGCCCTAACTGATGCTCGCTGGTGCCGGGCTCGGCGACCCACTGCTGTGCAAGTCCTGTGGCTTCGCTTTCAGAGTACCCCTGCTTCCTGTATTCTTCGATTTTGTCATCATACAGGCTTTGCTGTTTTTCAGGGGTCCGGTAGCCGGAGACGACGATGGGCCCTAACTCCTCGGCATCGTTCAGCATCTCCATAAGCGGCTCATAAATCCGTTCATCGACCTTTTCGCCGCCGGGTACGTCAACCAGATCCAGCGGACGGTCCATGTAATTTTCAGGAAGCGGATTCCGGCTGTTCACCAAAGTAAGATACCAGGGAATATCAGTGTCCGCTGGCTCTGGCAGCCCTGCGTCATTTTGGGTATCATCCGTTTGGGCCACCGGGCTTTCCGGTATCGTTTCAACGGAAATGATCTCACTGGAAATCATTTCACCGGGGATGCTGTCAGGGATGCTTTCCTTGCCCAAAACATTGCTGGTAATGGATATCAGGATTGTGGCACAGCCGGCTATGAGGACGACATGGGGAAGGAGGCGGAGCCATATTCGACGTTTCCTACGTTTTCTGTGCCTGGGGACGGGTAGATTTTTTTGTTCTTTCATGGGAATCAAACACTCCTTTCATAAAGCGTATCAAAAAGCCCTTGTATGGTAATGATTTTACCGCACAAGGGCCCTCTGATTTTGAATTTTGAAGCGCTATTTTCCTAAGAAAAAATGAAGATAGGATGCTTATTGGACTACGTGCTCAACAGGCGTGGTTTGTCTGGAAATGGGCAGCGTAACGGTAAATGCTGTCAAGCCGTTTTTGCTGTCGGCCGTGATAGTCCCGCCGTGCAGGAGAACGATTTCTTTTGCGATGGCAAGCCCTACGCCTGTGCCGCCGGTGTTTGAAGTGCGGGATTCATCCAGACGATAAAATTTCTCGAACAGGGTTTCCAGTTTATCATCCGGAATGGTTTTTCCGTGATTGCTGACCGTTACAACGATATGCTCCGGTGTTTCTTCCGCATTCACTGTGATTTCTGTTCCTTTGCTACTGTAAGCCACCGCATTTTTCAGAAGGTTATTGAATACACGGGCAAGCCTTTCCGGATCGCCGCATACTTCCAACGATTCCGCCGCATGAAAGGTAATATAATTTCCATGTTCTGTAAACAGCGGCAGGTGTTCATCAATCACCTGTGCCAGAAGATAATAGAGGTCAATCGCTTTGGAGGCAATGGTAATCTGCTGCGTATTATAACAGGTGATTTCAAAAAATTCGTTGATCATTTTTTCAAGGCGGTATGTTTTTTCCAAAGAAATATGGACATACTTCTCCTTTTCTTCATCCGGAAGATCTGGAATCTGTTCCAACAGCCTAAGATAGCCAATGATGGAAGTCAGCGGAGTGCGGATATCATGGGCCAGATACATGACCAGCTCATTCTTCCGCTGTTCGGCCGCCCTTGCCGCCTGCTCCCGCTGTATCAGAATATTCTGGACCGTGTTCAGCTTGATCTCAAAGGGCTGCATCTCCTGTGAGAGCCGAATCTGTTCTTCGCGGTCAGACAAAAGACAGTCAATTCCCTGATTGATTTCTCTGAAATAACGGGTCAGCCAACGGAACAGAAACACAAGCAGGAGCAAAAAGATCAGAACGATAGCCGCTGCAAAAAAAACTTCTTTGATTCCACGAAAATAGTCATTGTATACATAAAAGGCATCTTCATGGTCAATATCCATCCATAACTCGATCAGGCGGAGGATCCATTCGCCCATCCTTTCTTTCCACAAAAACAGATACAGCAGGATAACGATTGCAGTAGAAACCAGTGCGCTGGTACAGAACCGCCACATAATCCGGACTTGAAAAGCGGAGTAATCCGCATCCTTATCTTTAGTCTTCGATTTTGTAGCCGTACCCCCAGACCGTTTTAATATATTTCGGATTTTCATAGGAATCCCCCATTTTTTCCCGCAGATGCCGGATGTGTGCAGTGATTGTATTGTTGCTTTTGGTATAATATTCTTCTTTCCAGATCTGATGGAACAGATCTTCGGAACTGACCACATTCCCCCTGTTTTGAATCAAAATCTCTAAAATGGAGAATTCTGTCGGTGTCAGGGAAAGGGGCTGGTCATTCAGCGTGCATTTATGCGCTTTTACATCGAGAACCAGACCGGAAAGGGCAATGATGTCCTCCTTTTTCTCCGTACCGACATTATAATGCTTATATCTTCTAAGCTGCGCCTTTACTCTGGCAACCAGTTCCAATGGCTCAAAAGGCTTTGTCATATAATCATCTGCGCCCAGGGAGAGACCGGTAATCTTATCCATACCCTCCCCCTTTGCTGTGAGCATGATAATCGGATACCGGTGTTTCTCCCGGATCTGCTGGCATAAGGTGAAACCGCTTATGTCGGGAAGCATGATATCCAGAATTGCCAGATCCAGGTCTTCTGTCTGAATACATTGAAGCGCGTCTGTTGCGTTATAGAAGGTAAACACCTGAAAGCCTTCATTATTAAGATAAAGAGAGATAAGGTCTGCAATCTCTTTTTCATCATCAACGATCAGCAATTTATCTTTCTGCATAAAATACTCCTTTCCTGCTGTTTGTAATATGTACATGCTTTTGTGCATGAAATAATAAGTCTCTGAACGAACTTTCCCTGTATGTAGGGTATATTTCTTTTATTTTACCATAAATCCTGTGTTAAAAAACGTCTTTTCTATGAAGAAAATATTGAGATTTTACTGCATTGGAAAAAAACACAATGCCTCCATTTTTTCTTAGGAAAAGAATTACCGGATATTCAAAATGGCTTTTTTCTCTTGTGCTAGAGTTTTAAAAGACGATATGGATGTCAAATTTTTTAAAGGAGGTTCTTTACATATGGAAAAAAAGAATTGGAACAGTTGGAGCATGGATAGCAGAAAGGCAAAAGGCATGGCAGCAAAACGGTTCCTTGGTATCGCTTTATGTTTGAGCCTGTCCCTGGGCTTGTTATCCGGCTGCGGCAAAGGAGACAGCAAAGAAACCGGAAATGCGACAATGGGCCGTTATGTTGAACAGCAGGTGGCATCTGTGGAAAATGCTGACCAGGCTATGGGCCTATGCTTAGGAGAAAACGGAGATTTTGTGTTCTACACAGCAGGAAGTGCAGACGGCGGTGCGTCTCTGAGCCGCTGTGTCCTGTCTGCTGAAAGCGGGGAGTTTACGCAGACTCCCATGACCTGGGCCAAAGATTTGGGAAATATTCTGGATATTTCGGAGGCCGGAGACGGCACTACCTATCTTGTGGCAGCGGATGAAAATTTTAAAACAAGTGTTTATCAGATAAAAGACCAGAAAGCAGAGGCTGTAGACGTGCCGGGACTGGCGCAGACAGAAAGCGCAGATGGTAGCCAGCTATGCGGTGTACGCAGCCTGCCGGGTGGAGATTTCCTGCTTCTTTTTGGGGCAGCAGGTGCTTCCCGTTACAGCGGCGTGGATGCTTCACCCCTAAAAGAATATGCCATTACTGGATATAACTGGAGCGTAAGTATACATAATGGGAAAATGCTGGCTCCCGGTATGGGAAAGAATGAACTGCTGGTTTTCAATCTGGATTCAGGGGCGCAGGAGCAGACAGTGACCTTTGATACCCTTTCCCTGTCCTCCTGTCAGGGGATGGACGATTCCGGCGTATATGTAGCTGATACGACAGGCATTTACCGTCGGATTACAGGAAGCAGCGATTGGAACAGAGTGGTGGAAGGTGATCTGACTTCTCTTTCTCTGCCTTCAGCCATGCTTGGAGGCGTAGTCAGCGATGGTGCGGATGGATTTTTTGCAGTGCTCAGTGCTGCGGATGGCGTGAAGCTCATGCGTTATGTTTATGATCCTGATATCCCTGCCGTTCCGGACACTACTTTAACGATTTTCGGGCTGAAAGATAACAGTACCATAAGGCAGGCCATTGGCGCATTTCAGCAGCAGAATCCCAATGTGCGGATTGATTTCAGGATTGCATCGGAAGGTGCGGCTTCTGCCAATACAGAGGACATCATCCGCACCTTGAATACGGAACTTTTAAACGGAGACGGCCCGGACATTCTGCTGCTGGATGGATTGCCTGTGAACAGCTATATGGAAAAAGGCGTGTTGGCGGATTTGACAGATGGGATAACTACAATGGCAGAAGGTGGGATTTTGGAGAATATTGCCAAAGCATATGAATACGAAGGTCATTGCTATGGGATACCAAGCCGTTTTACCATTCCGGCAATGGCAGGAGAGCAGAGTGCCCTGGGTTCTGTCAAATCTCTGGAAGAGCTGGCGGCTTTCACAGAAAGCAGCGGGAACGGAGGAGCGCCTTTCCTGACACCTTCCAATAATCTGTATGGAGAGGAAGGGATGATGATGGATTATTATGAAGATTGCTCCAGTGATTTTGTGGAATCAGGTAAGATTGATGAAGCGGCGCTTACGAAATATTTTACTGACATGCTTCGTATTCAGAAAGCACAGGAATCAAATTTTATGGAGACCGATATTGGCGTAGTTGACGGAAAGGTTGTGCTGTTTGAACTGATGGGCTTTATGGAATCAGACGAAGATTTGTTTTATGTCCAGGAGATCAAGGGATACAATGCTACAAATGTAATTCTTTCCGGTTTAAGTGGTAGCGGAATGTCCTCGGAGCATGCCCTGATGCCTGTTTTCGGAGAGTCTTTCTACACGCCAAGGCAGGCTGTCGGGATTACATCCGCCAGCAAGCAGCAGGAGCTGGCATTACAGTTTATAAATCTGCTCTTATCACAAACCGTGCAGGATGTCTATCTGTATGACGGTTTCCCGGTTAATAGCCGGTCTCTTGATAAGCTGGTAGAAAACGCCATAAAAAACAAAGAAAACAGTACAAAATTCCGTGAGATGTGCGGTCAGTTGAATACCCCGATTTTTGTGGATCAGGTGGTAAGGGAGGCTGTTCAAAGCCAGATGAAGGGCTTGCTGGACGGAACTCTCACAGCAGAATCAGCAGCTGCCGCTGTGATGGAAAAGATAGAATTGTATTTGAAAGAATAATGCACAAAATGCAAGGGGTGTATCTCCGATTGAAAGGTATGCGCCCCTTGCATAAACACAACATCAGCTGTCCTAAAAAGTAGCATAAACGGATAAACAGATGGGGATTGAATCAGATGTTTAAAAAGAGAAAGAAAAAGCAAATAGAATGTAGTGCGGAGTCGAAAGAGGCCCTTATGGGGATTAAAAGAAAAGCCGCGGTAACTGCCGCGCAAAGGCTGACATTAGAAAAAGAGATGCTTCTATCCGGGAAAAAGCCAAAATCAATCTTTTCCAGTGCCCAGCAAAGGACAGCAGTGCGCTTATTGTCCGGATTTTTTGCGATGATGCTGATATTTACCATACTGTCCAGAATAGCCACTGACCTGACTATCGCCAAGGTAAGGACGGATACAGTAAAACCGGGAGTGTTAGTCCAGAGTTATACAATACCGGGCACACTGGAGGCAAGGGACACTTTGGATATTGTCCTGCCTGGAAATCTGCGTATTTCCAACAGGATGGTTCAGGCTGGAGATCGCGTGAAGGCAGGGGATGAGGTCCTGACGCTGGATCTGGATTATGTCCGGGCGGCGACAGAACAGCTTGAGAATGAGATTGATATCCTGAACTTAAAGATTGGAAATCTGTCCAATGAAGTGCCCAGTGCTGATACAAAAATGCTTCAACTGGCAGAGAACAATCTGCGGTATGCCCAGGCAGACTATGTGCAATTAGTGGCAGCACTGGAAGCGTCCGGCATTCAGGTAGAACAGGATTTGAAAGAGGCGCAGAACAGATATCATCAGGAATTGAACGATCTGGAGAAGGCAAAGGTACAGGCAAAAGAGGAAGGGATTGAAACAGCCGAAAACGGCCTGGATGCAGCCCAAAAAGCATTGGGTGATGCTCAGTACAGCCGTGACGAAGCTGTTTCAGCCGCCCGGAAATCATTGTCAGAGGCCGAAAGCGTATATTCATCAGCAAAAAGCACCTGTGAGCGTACAGCCGGGGAACTTGCTCAGGCGCAGCAGGCGCTTCAGGAGGCAGAAGAGGCTCTTGAATCCCTTGGAGAGAGCGCTGCTGATGAAGAACGCGCCGCCGCCCAGGAGCGGGTAGATACAGCACGCTCTCAGAAGGAGATGGCTCAGGTTCAGGCCGATCAGGCGGCACGCAGTCTGTCGGATGCAGAAGACACGCTTGCGTGGGCCCGCGAGAACTTGGAGCAGATACAGGCACGGCAGGATCAGCTGGTTTCGGAAGCGCAAGATGATGTTTGGGAAGCGGAGAATAAATTGAGTGATACGAAGAAGCAGACAGATTTTAGCAATGAATCCCTGGTTTCGTCTGCACTGGCCAGTGCGGATGCCGCACGGAGCGAACTGAATGCGGCTGTGCGTGAATGGGAGAACGAAAGCCTTTCTAAAGAGGAGCAGATCATGAGAGCTCAGAGAGCGATAGAAACTGCAGCTATAGAATTAGAGTCCGTAAAAGAACAGCTGGAAAGAGCGAAACAATCAGATGCCGCCACACGCAGGCAAAATGAAGTGGAGCGGCTGCAGTATGAAAACGAGCTGCGTCAGAAACAGAATACATTAGAGGAGATAAGGCTGATCAGCATACAGGGCGGGGTCGTTACCGCTCCGGTAGACGGAACGGTAAAGTCAGTGATGGAAGCTTTTGTCACACAGGACAATGGGGCGATACTCACCCTGTCACGGGCAGACCAGAGGTTTCAGTTTACTGCCAGTGTAGAACAAAAAACAGCGGAGAAATTGTCTGCGGGGGACATGGGCCAGCTTTTTTATACCATAGGAGGAATTACCCAGTCTGTCCAGTTACCGATTACGTCTATCGGTGTTCCCAATGTAGATGGTCAGGTCCGGCTCATCGCCTGGCTGGAAGAAGGTACTTTTTCCAGCGGAATTGCCGGGACATTAGAATTGGAAAAAAACAGCGGCAGGTATCAGGCTGTTGTGCCTGTTTCCGCACTGAGAGTGGTCCATGGAAAGACAGTGGTCCTGGTTGTCCGTGAAAAACAATCCGTACTGGGAACAGAGCAGACGGTAGAAGAGGTGGATGTTGTGATAAAGGAGCAGAGCATGGAAAATGCAGCCGTAGAAGGCGTATTTTTCCCAGATGACCAGATTGTGATACAGACCTCAAAGCCGATTGGGAAAGGAGACAGGGTGCGTGTGGAAAATTAAATATTTCAGACTTTGTATGTTGGGACTGTGCCTTCTCCTTATGTGGTATGGCTCTGCAGCCTGTCAGAAGAAAATGGAATGGTTTGATAACAGCGTTTCCGTGCGGTGGGAAAGCGGCATGGGTGTCTCTTCGGCACAGATGAGCCAGGTGCCGCCTTCCTTTGTATTATGGACGTCCCATTATGAACAGATATTGTATGGGGACTTTTACCCGAATCCGGTAAACGGAGAGGTTTTCGAGTATTACGGGGACATTTCCCGTCTGCATCTTTGCCGGTTCCGGTATGGATACTGGCCGGGAGATGAAAAGGGCTGTGTGATCGACGAGGGAACTGCTCATGTCCTTTGGGGTTCTTCTGATGTGTTGGGGCAGACAATTCAGTGGAATGAGAAAACATGGTATGTATGCGGCGTTGTGGAAGGAAGGGATGGACTGGCGTTCTTTCCGGCAGAAGAAACAGAAGAGAGGATGTTTCAGGGATTGTGGTTAAATCTCTCCGAAGAACAGGGAGGCACTTACGCAGCGGAACAGATGCTCCAAAAATATCAGTTACCAGTGGGAGACATGACAGACCTTGGTTTGTATGTCTGGCTGTCCGGAATACTGGCAGCCCTTCCCGCATTCCTGCTCTGGGCATGGACTCTTATCTGCATTGCTCGCCGCTTGTGGAAACTTCGTTATACCTGGTTTCTGTTCCTTATGTCTGTTCCGCTGATGCTTGCAGGAATGGCGGCGATTTCCTGGACGGTTGGATTCCCGTGGAGCGTACCGGATCGGTTTCTGCCCACCAGATGGTCGGATGGTTCCTTTTGGGGCAGCCTTTGCGCACAGGTCAGGGATGGTATCCTGGCAATCTTCCGTATGCCCCCTGCGGCATGGGAAAGGACATTTTGGATAACCTTTCTTCTTGGCGGCATACTGTCTGTTTTGACAGTTTTGCTTTTGTGGCTTGTTGTCAGGCGGTTGCCCGTGCCTAAACCCAAAAACATCCTCCGGATCAGCCTGATCTGGTGGGGAGGACTGCTTTGCATTATATGGAAGAATAAGGATTCCCTGGCGGGGAACCCGTCTGTTACATTATGGATACTTCCAACGGTATGGATGACCATAAGGTGGCTGCTGGATCTTCATGACAAGGTGCTGGAATCCGGTAAATATTTGGATCAGGGAGGGAATGAACTTGTATTTATTGAAGAAAAAACGGAAAGTTAATCGGCAGACTGCCCCGGAGCTGGATGGCATCACTCCATGGATATTTTTATTGCCAAGCCTGTTGATGGTCAGCGTACTGGTATTGGTTCCCTTTTGTGATGTACTCCGGCGCTCCTTCTTTTCGGCTATGGGCGGGCAGTTTGTAGGGTTTAGAAATTATATGGATGTTTTTCAAAACGAAGCGTTTCAGCGGGCAGCCGGGAATACGGCAAAATTTACCTTGATCTGTATTCCTGTATTGCTGCTGTTTTCCCTGTTGCTGGCTTTGCTTGTGGACGCACTGAAGGAGAAGAGGGGGATATTTAAAACTTCTTTTCTTATCCCAATGTCAATCCCGGTAGCTTCGGTGGTATTGCTTTGGAAGGTGATCTTTCATGAAAACGGTCTGCTGAACCATCTGCTTGGCAGTGTGGGCATGGAAACGGTTCATTGGCTGAATAGCGGATCGGCCATGACGGTACTGATGGTAACGTATATCTGGAAAAATGCAGGCTATGACATGGTGCTGTGGCTGTCGGGGATTACGGCCATCTCACCGTCGCTGTATGAGTCGGCATCTTTGGATGGAGCCGGAGCCCTGCGGTGTTTCTTTCGCATTACGCTTCCAAATCTGATGCCTACCTTGTTTACAGCCGCTGTGCTGTCGCTTTTAAACTCCTTTAAGGTATTCCGGGAAGCGTATCTCATTTCGGGCAGTTATCCCCATGAGAGCATCTATATGCTCCAGCATTTGTTCAATAACTGGTTTACACGGTTGGATATTGATAAAATGTGCGCCGGCGCTGTGCTGATGGCACTGGTGGTAATGGCGTTGATTGGTTTCCTGCAGATGATATGGGGAAGGGGTGAAAGTGTGTAAAGAAATTCTAAGCGGCCCAAGTACGCCCGCTAAGAATTTCTAAGTTACACACTGAAGAATGCCAAGGACAGGCATTCTTCTCACGGATTATTTGAGCCGCCGTAGGCGGCATGGAGGATTAAAATGAAAAAATGGATGATTGCAATGCTTTTGTCCGCAGCGGCGCTTTTTGTATGGGTTCCCCTGTGGATGTTACTATCGGCTTCCTTTATGGGGAGCAGGGAGATGGTTCATAACCTGGCACCGGTTCTGTCTGAGGAAGCCGGGTATGCCCATTGGCCCATTCTGCCCCAGTATCCGACATTAAAACCTTATGTGGAATTACTGCTGGACGCGCCTGCGTTCATTTCCGGTTTTCCTTATGATACGGTTTTTTGCGGCCATACCATCGGCGCTGACAGAGGCTGCCTCTTTAGACGGTGCCGGAGCCTGGCAGATTTTCATCCATCTCGGGCTTCCCCTTGGGGTGCCTGGCATTCTTTCAGCGGTGGTTTTGGGATTTTTGGAATATTGGAACGCATTGGAGCAGCCTATGACATTTCTGAAAGACCAGACCATGTGGCCATTGTCGCTTTATCTACCCACGGTAACCGCGGAAAATGCAGGAGCTTCCCTTGCGGCCTCCGTGATCATGCTGACACCGGCGCTGCTGATTTTCCTGTTTGGCCAGAAGTATCTGGAAGCGGGGATTGCGGCTTCCGGGATGAAAGATTAAGGAGTTTATCTATGGAAAACACATCATTGACATTGGAACAGGTAAATAAGTGGTATCCTGGGGATGTGCATGCCGTAAAGGGGGTAAGTATGGACGTCCGCCCCGGAGAATTTTTAGTATTTGTAGGGCCGTCCGGCTGCGGAAAATCCACGACCTTACGCATGATTGCCGGTCTGGAGCGCGTGGACGGCGGCACGATCCATATGGGAGAGGTGCTGATGAATTCAGTTCCGCCCAAAAAACGCGACATCGCCATGGTATTCCAGAACTATGCGTTATATCCTACTATGAGAGTATTTGAGAATATCGCGTTTCCCCTTAAAATGCGCCATTGGAAGAAAGAGGATATCCAAAGCCGGGTTGCGGAAATTGCGGACAGCCTGGATTTGACAGAATATCTTGGGCGCAGGCCGGGGGCGCTGTCCGGAGGCCAGAGGCAGAGAGTGGCTCTGGCAAGGGCCATGGTCCGCGCTCCAAAACTATTTTTGATGGACGAGCCGCTTTCCAATCTCGATGCAAAACTGAGAGTGCAGATGCGCCGGGAGATTACGGCTCTACAGAGAAAGCTGGGCACAACGACCATCTATGTCACCCACGACCAGACAGAAGCCATGACCATGGGGGACCGTATTGCGATTTTCAAGGATGGCGAGGTCCAGCAGATGGATACCCCGCAGATGCTTTACCAAAAACCTGCCAATCTTTTTGTGGCCGGCTTTATCGGCTCGCCGCCTATGAATATTTGGAAAGAGGGAGATAAATTTTGCGGCATAAGACCCGAACATATTCACATCACGAACAATTCCGACCATATCCGGGGACAGGTGGTATCCGTAGAGTGGACCGGACGGGAGACCGTTGTTTTTGTAAACGCACAGAAGATAGGGAGCCTGGGGATCGTAACAGATGCCGCATGTACATTGAAAGTGGATGATGTATGTTATTTGGCGTTGGATAAGCGGTTTATTCATTATTTCGACGGGGAAACTGGAATGAGGATCATTGGATAAAAACGGGGATGCCCCGCCCCTTTTGGCCCTGTTTTAGAGCCAGAGGCCAGCAGATAGCGGCAGGATTTCTTATGGCAAACTGCAGGAGGATATGCTATACTTAGGACATTGAATCGCGATTTGTGGAGCGGGTGAATACCTGGAGACAGGGTGAAGTATGGAGGGGGACTGAAATGACAGAGGTCAGGTTCTATGAAGATGCAGCGGATGAACTGCTTAAGTTCGCGGTAATCTTTGCTAAAACGCAGAATAAATATGTCTTCTGCAGACACAGGGACAGAAATACATGGGAAGTGCCCGGAGGCCATCGGGAGGACGGGGAAAATATCATGGATACGGCGAAGCGGGAACTGTATGAGGAAACGGGGGCTTTGGAATTTGATATAGAGCCCATCTGTATCTATTCCGTTACGGCCCCTGATAATCTGAATCATGGAGAAGAATCTTTTGGAATGTTGTTCTTTGCCGATATCAGGCGCTTTGAGGCAGAGCTGCATAGTGAAATTGACAAAATCGTGATAACAGACCGGTTCCCGGAGAGATGGACATACCCTGACATTCAGCCTCATTTGATAGAAGAGGCAAAGAAACGGGGGTATCTGTAAAAGGGACGGATTGCAAGGGAGGTTGAACAGTGGGTAAAAGAAAAGGGGGCATCCTGTGTAGAGCTTCAGGCGGTAAATGATGATATGCACGAGGGATATTACGGAAAGGCCGGCTACCGAAATGCAAAAAACTTCGTGATGAAGGTCAAGTGGTTTGAGATGTAGAGATATGGCAATTCATATCGGGGCGGGCGTACATGTGCGTCAGCCATGCAGCGCCCGCTCCCTCCATGCCGCAATCCGTGAAAACAGCCCTTTCATATCGATTGTGGAAAAATACGTCGTGTCTACCCTGATCTGTTCTCCGGGAACCTCAAAGGTGTCGAAGCCTCTGGTCTCGATGCCGCGGAGAAAGTCTTCATAGGAAATCGTCTTCGCCCTCTGTCCCTCCGGGAGGCCTCCGGCCTTTTCCGGATAGCAATCGTTCACCACATGCCCTCTGTGCCTGTCAGGGCTGGACTCCCGCTCCAGGAAACGCCGGTAGAGGACGCTGTAATCGCCTGTCAGGTGCAGCGTCAGCACCGGATACCGGTATCTGGCCAGAAGGGCCTTGATGCCGTCCTCGGAGGCGCGCTCAAAATTGTTCTCCAGGAGAAAGGGCTGTCCTGCCCCCATGAGCTGTCCTGCGACGGCATACATGATTTCCATGCTGGCAATTCCCAGCCGTACCTTCTCCTCCCTGGACCGGAATCCCACATGGTCGAACAGAATCTCTTTCAGGGAATCCTTTGATATGACAGGGAGGCGCAGCTCCTCCCCAAGGGCTCTGGCCAGGGTGCTCTTCCCGGAGGCCGGAATTCCTGTCACTAATATGCAGTACATAGCTTCACTCCCCTCCTTTTACATCCACCACTTCAATGACCGCCCCCAGTTCCCTGCCCTGCACCAGGAAATCCTCAGAGACATTGCTGTCTGTGATGACGAAATCGTAGTCGAACATCCGGCACACGGAATGGACGGAATGCCTCCCTGTCTTTGACGAAGGGTACAGGCCGATGTTCACGGAGCTGCTCTCCATGACGGCCCGCCCGAACGCCACCCCGGCGCTGTCGTGGATGGATGCCCCGAAATCCAGGGACAATGCGGCGTGGGACAGGAACGCTTTGTCGATCCGGATGCCCTTCACCATCTGGACGGTGTAGAAGTCATGGCAGTGGCCCCGGTGGGACATTTCTCCGCCCAGGAGGATGACGGATACGTTCATCTTTTTCCGCAGGGCCTCCGCAATCGTGACGGAATTCACCAGAATCGTCACGGGCATGTCCTCCGGCAGGTCCCGGGCCATATAATACCCCACCAGAGAGGTGGTGATGTAAATGACCTCATTGGCCTTGATATGCTTCAGAGCCCGCCTGGCCACAGCCAGATAATCGGGCCGGGGCTCCTGCACATCGACGGGGTTGTAGGTGGCGGAGGGAAAGGTTCCCCCCGGCGCTATGGCAATGGCGCCCCCATGGGTTCTCTGGAGCAGTCCCCTGCTCTCCAAAACCCGGAGGTCGCGCCTGGCGCAGTCGGCGGAGACCTGGTAGAGCTCCCGGATTTCCGATACCAGGATCCGGCCCGATTCATTTACTCTTCTGACGATATCTTTTTGGCGTTCTTCCATGAACATTTCTGATGAGCTCCTTTGGGTGGATTCTTGTTTTTGCATGTTTATGTTTTATTATACTTGTTTATACTTATATTTGCAAGTGGAATTTGAAATTCGCCGGGCACGTCAAATTATGCTTCCCTGCTGCAGCGTGGATATCCGCCTGGTGAGATGGCTATTGAAAAAAGCGGCATATGGGTTTACAATAGAATCCAAATTTAAGAGGATTCCGGTGCGGATTCCGGCCTGGTTTCTAAGGCTGCGGGATATTGCGGGACATGTTGGGGGAAGCGGAAGCTTCTTGTAATGCGCCCGGCAGGCAGGGCCGCGTCAGGGATAAACGTGTGCGGAAGAGCGGATTGGAGAAGAGAAAGGGGCAGGCAGAAGATGAGGAGCGCGGTATTTTACGGAAAACACGACTTAAGGATTGAGGAGCATGAGATGCCGGCCGTGGGGCCGAAGGATGTGCTGATTCGGGTGAAGGCCTGCGGCGTCTGCGGCACGGACGTGCATATCTATGAGGGGGACAAGGGCGCGGCGGAGGTCACCCCGCCCACCATACTGGGGCATGAGTTCTCCGGCATCGTGGAGGAAGTCGGCGAAGCGGTGATGGATTATCGACCGGGCGACAGGGTGTGCGTGGATCCCAACTGTTACTGCGGAGCCTGTACGCCCTGCAGGAGCGGCGTGGCCCATTACTGCGAGCATATGATTGGATACGGAACCACTGTAAACGGCGGATTCGCGGAATACTGCGCCGTGAATGAGAGGCAGGTGTACCGGCTGGGGGAGAGGACTTCCTTTGAACAGGGGGCCATGGCGGAGCCGGTGGCATGCTGCCTCCATGGAATCGACATGTGCGGGATCCGGCCGGGTTCCCAGGCGGTGGTCATAGGAGGCGGCATGATAGGCCTGCTGATGCTGCAGCTTGCGAAGCTGGAGGGCGCGGCAAAGGTGGCATTGCTGGAGCCTGTGGAGGAGAAGCGGCTGGTGGCGGCAAAGCTGGGGGCGGATGTCTGCATCGATCCCTTACAGGCGGAAGTGAAGAAGGAGCTGGAAAAAGCCGGATTCACCTGGGTGAACACGGTCATCGAGTGCGTGGGCCGTCCCGCCACCATCGAGCAGGCCATCCACATCGCCGGGAACAAGGCGGTGGTGATGATGTTCGGCCTGACGAAGCCGGATGAGACCATTTCGGTGAAGCCCTTTGATATATTCCAGAAGGAGCTGGAGCTGAAGGCTTCCTATATCAATCCCTATACACAGAAGCGGGCGCTGGATTTGATTGACACGGGCCGCCTGGACGTGAGCAGCATGGTCTGTGGGACATGCGGGCTGGAAAAGCTGGAGAAGATACTGAGCAGCCCCCAGGTTCGGGCCAGGGGCAAGTATATCATCTGCCCGTAAGGGGAAAACTATCGGTGTCCGGCAGGCTCAGATGGGGCTGCCGCAGGAAGGGGCAGAGATACCAGATATAGATATGCCTGGCTGACGGATATCCCGTATCTGGCGTAGAATTTCTTAATGGGACAAAAAGAAGGAGCTTTGGAGAGATGAATTATTCCGTCTGCATCGACGCATTGTATCAGGGAAGGAACGTCCTGGAGGGGATTCGGGAGACGAAGGAAGTGGGAATCGGAGCCATTGAGTTCTGGTCCTGGTGGGACAAGGATTTGGGCAGGATCGCCTCCGAAAGGGAGCGCCTGCATCTGGAGGTGGCCGCTATTTGCACAAAGTTCGCCAGCCTGGTGGATCCGTCCCGCCATGAGGTATATCTGGAAGGGCTGAAGGAGAGCATGGAGGCGGCTAAGCGGCTGGGGTGCCGCAGGCTGATCAGCCAGGTGGGAGCGGATACGGGGCGGCCGCGGAAGGAGCAGCACCAGGCTCTGTGCCAGGGCGCAAAGCGGGCGGCAGAGCTTCTGGAGGGAACGGATATCACGCTGCTGCTGGAGCCCCTGAACACGGCTGTTGATCATAAGGGATATTATCTGTCCTCCTCGGAGGAGGCCTTTGAGATCATAGAGGAAGTGGGGAGCGACAGGGTGAAGGTGCTGTTCGACATCTACCACCAGCAGATCACGGAGGGCGACCTCATCCGGAATATCCGGGAGAATATCGCCAGGATAGGCCATTTCCACGCGGCGGGATGCCCCGGCAGGCATGAGCTGGACACGGGGGAGCTGAACTATCCCAATATTTTCCATGCAATTCGGGAAGCGGGGTATACGGGCTATGTCGGGCTGGAATATTTTCCGGAGAAGCCGGCGCTGGAGGGGCTTCGGAAGCTGGCGGGCAGATGCGGGTGAGAGGGGACTGGCGGGATTAGCCAAATCTGGATTACCCTGCGGCGGAATTGACAGGGACGGCTGTGCTGTGCGCGGCAGCCGCCCTGTCCGGGGGAAATGCCATTGCCGTCATTAGCCTCCTGCTGGTGGCCCTGTCCGTGCTGGGCGCTTTTGAGACGCCCACAGTGCAGGCCTGCATCCCCCAGATGCTGTCCGGCGATGATATCGTCAGGGGGAATGCGGTGGTGAACCAGGTAGCGCCGGTTTCCTATCTGACCGCGCCCATGCTGGGCGGCGTCCTCTATGCGGCTTTTGGGCTGAAGCCTGTGATGGATATCAGCGTTGCCTGCTTTTTCATTACGGCCTCATTTGAATGCTTCATAAGGCTGCGCCGTCAGCCGATGGGACATGGAGGGAATGTGCTTCGCGTGATCAGGCATGACTTTATCATCAGTATAAAGTTCAATGTGGCTATTCTTGAATTTGCCATAAAAAAATGCTATGATAAGGGTACAGGCTCAGAGAGGAATAAAATATGGCAACTATATATGACGGTGCATTCCGGACAATCTTAAATGACTGCCGGAAGCTGATTATACCCGTGATCAATGAGATTTTCGGTGAAACATATACAGGAGAGGAAGAAATAAGTTTTTTTCCCAACGAACATTTTTTAGACCGGCAGGACGAAGCGGACAAAGAACGGATTACGGATACGAATTTTACTGTTTTTGGGAAGATACCGAAGAAATACCATATTGAGTGTGAGAGCAGCCTGCCGGATGGGAAGATTACCGTAAGGCTTTTCGAGTATGACGCGCAGATAGCGCTTGACGAGGGAGAGGTCACAGAGGAGACATTGACCGTGACATTCCCCAATACGGCGGTTCTGTACCTTCGGACCTATCAAAAGACCCCGGACAGAATGAAGTATGTTATCGTCACACCGGGCGGGACGGTTCGGTACGATGTGCCGATTATGAAGGTGCAGACATACTCGCTGGAAGATATTTTTGGGAAAGGCCTGCTGATGCTGATTCCTTTTTATATTTTTTCACATGAGAAAGGGTTTCCGGAGTATAATAGTGATGAGCAGAAGCTGACGGAACTGAAGGCCGAGTATCAGGAAATTTTGGAAAGGCTTGACGGACTGGAACGGCAGGGTGTGATTGGGGCATTTGACAAGCGGACAATCATAGAGCTTTCCGGCGATGTGATCAAAGAGATTGCACAGAAATATGAAAATGTGCAGAAAGGCGTAGGTGACATGATGAGCGGAGCTTTGATTGAAACAGAGGCGAGAACCATCTTGAATCAGGGAATAAAGCAGGGAATAAAGCAGGGAAAGAGCCAAGGAATCAGCGAAACAAAGACGCAGACAGCATTGAGGCTGCTGAAAAGAGGAAAGCTCACAGTTGAGGAAATCGCGGAGGATACGGGGCTCAGTGTGGCTGAAGTAGAGCAGCTTGCAGGGCTTCAGACAGTGTAGGCCAGCGGTCCGGCTCCTATGTCGCGGAACCATTCATCAGGATACAGCAGGTATGGCATAGATGCTGATATGTTATTTATTGTAAAACCAGCTGCTTTAGATATGTAGTCACTATATAAAATTAGAGAGGATACTTTTCTCTTTGTTGAGAAAAGGTATCCTCTAATTTTGATTTTATAAATATTCCAATAGAAAAGGTAATAGCTCCTTTTTATTCGGAAAAGTATTTCTCACAAAAGTCTTTTGCAGTCACGATTTGAATGTTTTCAAACTGCTCTATTACGAGGAGGTCTTTATCTCCACTGACAATGTATAAAGCATGAGAATCTTTTGCGCATTCCAGGAATTTGTTATCGTCAGGATCACGGCATATTTCGACATGAGTAACAGGTTCGATAATTTCCATAGTTTTAATTAGCGGGCTTAAAATTGTTCTATTAATATGCCCTTGTTTTCTGTCAATCATTTCCTGCACAATTTCTTCATATTCGTTAATAATTTCTGTCGTAGCGCAGGCTGTTACCTTCTGACAAACAACAGCACGAAGAATTTCTCTCGGAAATCCGCCAAAAAACACACCAGAAATCAAAACATTTGTATCTATCACATTTTCTCATACTCGTTTCTTCTTTCTAACTGATTTGATTATATTATTAACATCATTTTCATTATACCCAACAGACTTTGCCCATTTTTGTGCCTCGTCGAGTGAGGCTTCAAATTCTTCAGCAGAAGGAAGCTTTAAAGTTTTGAGCATGATAACATCCCCTGAAGTATATGCAACCAGTTTATCACCAGTATCAATCGACAAGAGTTTTCGGATGCTGACTGGCAATGAAATCTGTCCTTTGGAAGAAACTGTCAATATTTGTGTGTTCATTTGCTTACGCCCCTTTCCAGTAAGAATTTCTTACTTATATTATGCCATAATGTAAAAATATATGCAAGAAAAATTGAATTCATCACTTGACAATGTGGCAAATAACAGCGTCTCTTCGGAGGCGCTGTTATTTATGGAAGAGGTTCGTGACGGAGAGCGATGGGAAGGAAGCGCTCTGGGGGGATATCCGGGAGATTCGTCTGGAACAGGTGGGGCAGGAAAGCGGCAAGGGCTTTTCCATGGAGGGGATTGACCTGACTTTTGGGCTGGGCAGGAAGTATGCCATCGTGGGCAGGAGCGGAAGCGGGAAATCCGGCATCATCAGGCTGCCCACCCAATATGGGCCGGACGACACAGGCCGGATTCTGGTCAACGGGCGGGAGCTTTCGGGGCACATCGATACTATAAGGGGCTGATGCAGAAATACAGCGCGATTATCGCCACGGACGGGGGGAGGATGCTGCCGGTAGGGCAGTGGCGGCAGTGGCCGGACGATTATCGCCATGGACGGCGGGAGGACCGTGGAGTGGGAAGGGGCATTCTGCATGCGCTACAGAGTCCCGGACCAATGAGGGCCTGGCTGGAAAAACAAATTGATCTCCCATGCATATAATGTATCATATCACATGCACCATGATTGAATATCAAATATGAATGGGGTGTTTTCAATTGTATGACTATGACAGGAACTGGAAGTGCAATCCGCCGAATCTGTTCGGGAAGAGGTGCCCTGACAGGAACCGGAATCAGAGGGCGGGCCAGCCGCCGCCGGAGGACGGCTGCGGGACGGAGGGCGCCGCGTCAGATGGCTTCCGGCATCCGGGGGCTGCGGAGACGGAAGGGTACGATTCTTCCTGCTGCTGCGGATCCGGTACGATGGAACCAGGGAAAATGCCGGGGATGCCCGGCATTTGTTATGAACGGGGGGAGACCGGGCCCATGGGTCCCAGGGGAGAGCCGGGGCCGCCGGGCTGTCCCGGTGAACGGGGGGAGATAGGTCCGCAGGGAGTCACCGGCCCTCAGGGACCCCAGGGAGCCACCGGGCCACAGGGACCCAGAGGAGCTCCGGGCGCCCGGGGGCCGGCAGGGCCTCCCGGCTATCCCCAGAGCAGCATATTCGCCACGTTCACGGGGCGGGAGCTGATCCTGCCGGAGTGCGCCAGCCTTCCGCTTAAGACGGAGATACCCGACACGGCGGGGAACATATCCCTCTGCAATGGCTGCTCCCTGGAGCTGGCGGCGGGCTACTATGCCATCAATTATTATATATCCGTCACGATGAAAAGGCATGGCACCGTCAGGCTCACGCCCATATGCAATGACTGCAGGCAGCCCCTGTATGCCGCATGGGCGAAAGCGGCAAGGCAGAAGGAGGCGGCCGTGCTGTCAAGGTATTTTATCGTCGAAATACCGATAGCATCAAGGCTGTTCTTCGAATGGCGCTCTTCCGCGGGCGCATCCAAAATCAACATGTATCTGAGCATAGAAAAGCTGTGCAGATGACAGGCTCGGAAAGAGAGGGGGAGAGTATGCCTACCATAAGCCTTTGTATGATTGTCAAAAATGAAGAGAAGCATATCGCGCGCTGCCTGGACAGCGTGGCGGGACTGGTGGATGAGATCGTCATCGTAGACACCGGTTCCTCTGACCGGACGGTGGAGATTGCGTCCCGGTATACGCCCAGGGTCTATTCGTACCCATGGAAGGATGACTTTTCGGACGCCAGGAACCATGCCTTTTCCAAAGCCACCATGGACTACTGTATGTGGATGGATGCCGATGACGTCCTGGAGGAGGCGGAGCGGGCCGGATTCCTGGAGCTGAAGCAGACCCTGCCGCCGGATACGGATATGGTGATGATGAAATACAACACTGCCTTTGACGAGGCCGACAGGCCGTCCTTTTCCTATTTTCGGGAGAGATGGATCAGGAACCGGGCCGGATTCCGCTGGGTGGGCGCCGTCCATGAAGTGATTCCGCCAAAGGGCAGGACGATATATTCCGACATCGCGATCAGCCACAGGAAGGAGGGAGCCGGGGATCCGGATCGGAACCTGCGGATATACCGCGGGATGATCGCGGAGGGAAAGCCCCTGGAACCGCGGCAGCAGTATTATTATGGAAGGGAGCTGTACTACCACGGGGAATACGAAGAGGCTGTTTCTGTGTTCGAGAGGTTCCTTCTGGAAGAGGACGGATGGATTGAAAACAAGATTGAGGCATGTTCCGTCTGCGCTGCCTGCTATTACCGACTGGGACAGGAGCAGGCCGCGCTGTCGATGCTCCTGCGCAGCATGAGCTACGACCTGCCGAGGGCTGAGCTGTGCTGTGAGATCGGGAAGCACTTCCTGGAGCGCGGAAACTGCCGCATCGCCGTCTACTGGTATGAGGCGGCGCTGAATACGCCCAAAAGAGAGCGCTCCGATGGGTTCGTACAGCCGGATTGCTATGATTATGTCCCTCTTCTGCAGCTGTGCGTCTGCTATGACAGGCTGGGGGACCGGCAGAAGGCGATGGAATACAATGAGCGGGCGGGCGCCTGTAAGCCCTATTCCCAGGCGTATCTTTATAATAAACAGTATTTTGGGAGCCTGTGATTCCCGCGGGCAATGAGCCAAGCGGATGCGCCAGCATCCATTTGGCGAATGCCGCGGGGGTGTTGGCTTCCCGGGAGGATTTTTCAGGCGGATTTCGACATAGGGTGGCAGATTTCCCGGCAGTGCATAAATTATTTGTAGAAAAAGACATGATAAGTGCCTTTTTTGAAAAAAGAAAGGAAGTGTTTTAAATGAATCAAAGCAATTCGTGCAACTGCCACCAGAATCAGTGCCATCCCCCCTGCTGTGAGCGTGGGCCCGCCGGGCCTAAGGGGGACCAGGGGCCTGCGGGCCCTCAGGGAATCAAGGGTGATACCGGCTGCCCAGGCCCCAAGGGCGACAGAGGGGAACCGGGCCCTATCGGCCCCCAGGGACTTCCCGGCGCACCCGGTGCAAGAGGCCCCAGAGGAAATACAGGCCCGGTAGGTCCTACCGGAAACACGGGTCCGAGAGGCTGCGATGGCCCCAGGGGCTACGCCGGGCCTCAGGGCATCCAGGGCATCCAGGGTGTCCGCGGGGATGTGGGCCCCAAGGGCGATCCGGGCTGTGAGGGTCCCAAGGGGGACATAGGTCCCCAGGGGCCGGTAGGACCTGCTGGCCCTGTGGGCCCTGCAGGCCCTCAGGGTGATATAGGCCCTCAGGGCCCCAGAGGGATTCCCGGTCCTGCCGGTCCCACAGGGGCAACGGGCCCCATGGGGCCTCAGGGCGTCACCGGCCCTCAGGGTATTCAGGGTGAGATTGGCCCTGTTGGCCCCCAGGGACCGAAGGGCTGTCCGGGGGATGAAGGCCCGATGGGAGCGACTGGTCCTGCGGGTGCCACTGGGGCGACAGGAGCCACCGGGGCCGCTGGAGCCACCGGGGCGGCCGGCCCTGCTGGAGCGATGGGCCCGACGGGAGCGACAGGAGCCGATGGGGCTACAGGTCCGACGGGCTCGACAGGAGCCGCTGGAGCGATGGGCGCGACAGGAGCCGCTGGAGCGACTGGGCCGACCGGAGCGACAGGAGCGGATGGAGTGACAGGCCCGACCGGTGCGACAGGAGCGGATGGAGCGACAGGCCCGACCGGAGCAACAGGAGCGGATGGAGCGACAGGGCCGATGGGAGCGACAGGAGCGGATGGAGCGACGGGCCCAACAGGAGCGACAGGAGCGAATGGTGCGACTGGTGCGGATGGAGCGACAGGCCCAACAGGAGCGACAGGAGCCGCTGGAGCGATGGGCCCGACGGGAGCGACTGGAGCGGATGGGGCGACAGGCCCGACGGGAGCGACCGGAGCGGATGGAGTGACAGGCCCGACTGGGCCGACCGGAGCAACGGGAGCGGATGGAGCAACCGGGCCGACCGGAGCGACCGGAGCCACCGGGGCCGATGGAGCGACAGGCCCAACGGGAGCGACGGGTGCGGATGGAGCGACTGGTCCAACAGGAGCGACCGGAGCGGATGGAGCGACCGGGCCGACGGGAGCGACGGGTGCGGATGGAGCGACGGGCCCGACCGGAGCGACTGGTGCGGATGGAGCGACAGGCCCAACGGGAGCAACGGGTGCGGATGGAGCGACAGGAGCGACAGGAGCGACGGGTGCCGATGGAGCGACCGGCCCAACAGGAGCGACAGGAGCGGATGGGGCGACAGGCCCGACAGGCCCCACCGGAGCCACCGGTGTAGCAGGCACGGGAGCCATCATCCCCTTTGCGTCAGGGCTTCCGGTCTCTCTGACGACAATCGCCGGTGGTCTTGCGGGCCTCCCCGCCTTTGTGGGCTTTGGCAGCAGTGCGCAGGGGCTTACGCTGTTGGGGGCCACGATTGATATCACCAATGCCAGCGGAACCCTTTCCAACTTTGCGTTCCAGGTCCCGAGGGCAGGCATCATTACCTCGTTCAGCGCATTCTTCAGTACGACAGCGGCCATTTCCCTGGTAGGTTCCTCTGTCACGGTCAATGCACAGATTTACCAGTCCGTGACACCGAACAATGTATTCTCTCCCATTGCCGGAACGCTGATCAGCCTGACGCCGTCCCTGTCCGGAATCATATCCGTCGGGACATTGCTGAACGGCTCGCTTACAGGGCTGAACATTCCGGTGACGGCCCGGACGCGGCTGATGCTGGTATTTTCAGCGACGGCAAGCGGACTGTCTCTGCTGAATACTGTCGCCGGATACGCAAGCGCCGGCTTGAGCATCAACTGACGCCATAGGACAGAACCAATAGAATCCATGCGATGCATCCCGGAGGTTTCGATCATAGGAGCCTCCGGGATGCTCCCTGTGGCAGACTGGCCATAGAATTCGGATATGGCCTCTGGACATGGCAGGGGATTGCGTATAAAATATATATGTAGCGATTAAATCTTGCCAAAAACCGGATAAACGGCATGATTGGCTGTACTATGTAGCTGGCAAGAATTAAATGCCGTTTATGTAGAATGGAAAACGCAGCGGACAGACAGGGAGGGCTTCAAAGGAGGTTCATTATGTGGATTGAAACCCGGAGATTGGTGATTCGGAATCTGAGGACAGAGGATGGAAGGATTTTTGCCGAAATGGCAGCGGACGGGAGCCTGCATGACATCGGCTTTGGCAGGGACTGCTCCGGATGGATGGAGGAGTGGGTAGCCGAGGCAAAGGGATTGGCGTCCGGGGACATAAAAGGAGAGGGCATAAAATGTATATAGAATACAGAACACAGAAAGACTTGCCCTGTGACCAACTGTACCGCCTGTTCCTGGCGGTAGGCTGGGCCACGGAGGGCACCACCACACAGGATATGATGGACCATTTCAATGTTGGCTTTCTCCACTCCACATTTGTCTTCTCCGCCTGGGCTGATGGCAGATTGGTAGGATGCGTCAGAGCTCTCAGCGACCTGCATTTCCGCTCTGTCATTTATGACCTGGCTGTCCTGCCTGCATTCCAAGGGCAGGGAATCGGCAGAGAGCTGGTGCGCAGGTGCAGGGAAGCCTGCGAGGGCTCCGAATGGCTGGTGCAGACAGATGGGGCAAAAGGATTTTATGAGAAAATCGGTTTTCGGGAAAATGGGGATGATTTCCTCACGCTTCCCGGCAAATGGTTTTAGGCGGGGAGCATATGGCATCATTATGTGCGAAGCGGCGTTCGTCATATTCATCTTTTGTCAGCTTCCAATGATATTGCAGCTTACCCTTATGCGGTTGCGGAACCTCTTCCTTAAAAATAAGCGTAAACCCATTCTTTTCCCAGACACGCCTTGAACGGATATTATAATCTTCGCAAAAACAATGTAAGACGTCTACCTGCTCGCATTCAAAGGCGTATTTTACCAACATCCCAATAAAAAGTGTTCCGATGCCTTTTCCCCAATAATTTTTTTCGCCAATCATCATGTCGATTCTTCTTACATCGGTACTGTCGGCATACATCTCTCTGACATTGGGCAGATTCATTTTCTGCAGCCAGCAGTCCCCTATGGCCCTGGCGTTTACCTCAACTAAAAAGCAAAGGTTGTTCTGCGATATGCCTCCGTAAATTTCCTGGACCACCTCAGGAGGATAACTCTCGACATCGTCTCCTTCTGTCCAATACAGCACCTCAGGATCGGAGTTCCATTTATATAGATAAGGCAAATGCTCATCAGAAAGAGGACGCAAAATAATCTGATATGCGTCATTTCCGCCATATAATGTTACGTCATGTGATTTGATAATGCCCATAGACTTATTCTCCTTGCTGTTGGGGATTGCCTCCCGCGAACGGCGTATCCTTTCTTCCAAAACGTCTATTTTACAGTTGGCTTATAGCTGATTTCGTGATAGAATTCATCGCCTCCGCCAGCCATGTGTGTGGCTCCCAGCTTCTTCATTCTGCGGTATATTTCCGATAATGCGGCCGCCGTCAGGCCTCTGCCGCGATACTCTAGAATGGTGCAAAGGGGCTCCAGATAAGCAATACCATTATACGAAAACGGAGGCATGCTCACAAGTAGAGAAAATGGTTATAATGAAACTCGCTACAAAAGATGACTATAAAAACACAGGCACTTCTGGTACGCAATCCGTGGGCTCCCATCCTCCACATAGATGACGCCGCATTTCCGGAATCCGTGCTTCTCCAGGAGGTGCCGCATGGCTGCATTGTCCCTGTGGGTATCGATGCGGATGTTGGGGATCTGGGCCAGGCAGTAGGCCAGGCATTCCCGGAAAATCCCCTTCCCGGTGCCATTTGCGGCGATGCGGTGGATGGTGCCGTAGGGGGCGGCGTTGAGCCACTGCCCCTGCTCGATGATCCGGTAGGTGGGGTCTTCGCCGATGATGAAGGTGAAGACCCCGCAAATCTGTCCCTTCTCTTCCAGGACATGGCTCTGCCCGTTCTGAATATCTTGCAGCAGCGTTTCCCCGGAGGGCCTGTTGTGTCCCCACTGGCTGGGATTTCCGGCCTGGCGCATCTGTTCTCTCGCATAAGCGTATATTTCCTGAATCCGTCCGTAGTCGGCGGGGGTAGTGTGGCGGATCGTCATTTGCCCTGTATCCTTTCTGGCCTGCATTGTGCGGAATGTTCGGAGCACGCCCATACTGCTCCACATAGCAGGGATGGCCATGAGGCTAATCCTTACCCTGAATAAAGACAATGGTTTTCTGGGCCTGGCGCATATGGAATCAAAAGTCGGCACAATGCTTTTGCGTATCAATATGATACCACACATCCCGTTCCCTGAACAGAGAAAAAGTTCCCCCATCCCCTTGACCCTGCCCCAGGGACATAGTATACACTGGAGGAAAAGAACGGGAGGAGCATCCCGAGGGGGAAGGAGGATCGTGATGGGCGTATTGAAGAAACTGATTGGACTGCACCGTATCCTGTTCTGCGCGGCGGCCCTGCTCACGGTGGCGGCATCGGCAGCGAACCTGTGGTGGAACAGCTTCCTGGCGGATGTGCTGGACATGCTGGGCGCGCCCGGGAGGCCGGGGATGAGCGCATTGCTGCCGGGCATCCTGGCAGGCGGGACGGCGATTCTCCTGGCCCTGGCCGCGGGGGACTATCTGTCCTTTTATGCGGCGTCCTATATCTGCGAGCTGTCCGCCCATGAAATGCGGATGGGCTACGCCCGGTATTATCTGCGGGGGGACAGCAGGATGCTGGCGGGCTGCAGTGCGGGGGAGGAGCAGTCCGCCATGCAGAATGAGCTGAAGGATATCTCCGCCTATCTGAACGAATCTCTTTTCTCCATTATGAAGCAGTTCGTGG